>NZ_AP025497.1:1269658-1904487 GCF_024347535.1 Vibrio kanaloae
GGTCTTGGCTATTTTTGCGGTGATTGTGATTCTCGCGGTAATAATCAAAATCCCTGAGACACTGTCTGTTGAAAATCGCCAGCCACTGCGCTTTAAAACGACGATCCGCAATTACGCTCGTTTATGTAAAAACCCGACCGCTATGGGCCTGATTTTCTCGGGTGCGTTCTCGTTCTCTGGGATGTTTGCATTCTTAACCGCGGGTTCTTTTGTCTACATTGATATTTATGGCGTACGCCCTGACCTGTTCGGTTATCTGTTTGGCCTGAACATTGTTGCGATGATTCTAATGACGACAATCAATGGTCGAATCGTTAAAAAGGTCGGTTCTCATACCATGCTAAGAACAGCGTTGGTCATTCAATTACTGGCTGGCGTGGGTTTACTGGCCGGTTGGGCATTGGATCTCGGGCTTTGGGGTATTGTGCCGTTTGTGATGCTGTTTATCGGTACTATTTCTACAATTGGCAGTAACTCCATGGGTCTATTGCTAAGTGGTTATCCAAACATGGCAGGCACGGCTTCATCGCTTGCGGGAACATTAAGATTTGGTACTGGCTCTGTCGTTGGAGCGATCGTTGCGATGCTACCAAGTGACAGTGCTGGGTCTATGGCTATGGTAATGGCTGCGTGTGCAGTAATGTCAGCATTACTATATTGGACATTAGGAAAGAAGGCATAATGTCAAAATACTATATTGAAATTCAGAAGTTAGTGAATGATGCGCTAGGTGAGTTATACGCTCTGCATAAGTCAGGTAAAGCGATTGACGCACCTATTGCAAACAACCTTTACCTTGTTCGTTGGGTAACCAAAGCGATTAAGGCTCAATCTTACGATCGCGTGATTGTGCCGGACTTAGTTCGCTGGCAAAAGCAGGGGCGCTCAAAGGGTAACAACTCTGATTTAACCTTTACCTTCAAACGTATCTCTGCTTTCTACGGTCAGTTTTTCCCTGAAGGCGAGGAGCCGAAAGCGCTAAAAGACTGCGATGTTGAAGCGTTTATGGACAAGATGTACGAGATGGGTTGGAGCGTATCAAGCGAAGACGAGCTAACCACTGGTGGAAAAATCCAATTCTTTACCGATGGTGAGCACTCATTTGCCTTGTGTGGCAAACAGTGTGACGACTCTTTCGACGGCGAGTTGATGGTTAAGCCAATGAACTGGTTTGTTCGCGGAAACCACGCTGAGTTTATTCAAGCGGCGATGGAAGCGGGTTTTATGCTTCACAAAGTGACGGACTACAAGTCTGCGGTGAAGTACCACGGTGAATATATCGTTTATCCTGCAAACCAAGGCAATCAATTGGCTGAGATTCCAATTAGCTTTATTGGCTAGTAGCGGATTCGGGATACGAAGAGCGGAATTATCCGCTCTTTTTTTTGCCTCTCATAGCGCGTGTCGCAAATTTGCTGTTTAGTCTTTTCGCATCCCGTCCCCCGAATCTCGCACCTGCTTTTAATCTCTTCGCATCCCGTCATCCGAATCTCGCATCTGCTCTTGTGCCTGCTTCTCAATCGCCTTCACCATGCCTTTAAAAATAAACAGGTGAGCTGGCATCATCGCAAACCAATACAGTAATCCTAGAAAGCCCTTTGGATGCCACCAAGCCGAGATGTTCAGCTCGCGAGAATCACCGTGGTCAGAAACGGTAATCTCGAGTCGCCCTAAACCTGGGCCCTTCATTCCGAAAAGCAGAGATAAGAACTGATTCTCTTCGCAACGGATCACTTTCCACGAATCGATTTTGTCACCCACTTTTAAGTTTGGGCCTTCAGGCATTTGTCGAACGGGTATACCGCCACCGAACAGAACATCTAACCATTCGCGTGTGCGCCATAGAGCATTAGCAAAGAAGTAACCCTGCTTAGGGCTGCCTATTTGCTGTGCGACATACCATAGTGATTCTAATGATGCAGTTGAATTGATACTTGCACCGGTTTTCTTGGGGTAGTAGCCATACCCAGCTTGCCATCGTTTGAACGCGGTTTTATCGAAGCCCCAGACATTACTTTTAACGAAATTTCCTTCAGCGTGAATGGCTTGTTCAACCATGCTTTCGAAGGAGATAAGTTTCTGAGGGTACATTTCTCTTATGGTCGTCGAACTAGCAATAAAGTCATGCTTTAAACCTGCAAGAAGTGCTCTGCCTATATTTGAAGGGACAGAAGTTACCACGCCTAACCAATAGGAGGCGATTTTAGGTGTTAGCAGGGATGTAGCCCAAAGCCTCAGTGGTCGATCGGCCGTTTTGGCAATATGTGCAAACTGGTTGCGGTAAGAGACAATGTCTGGACCGCCCACCTCAAAGATTTGATTATCACTTGGTGTGTATTGTGCGAGTTTGAGTAGGTAATGATTAAGGTTCTTTAAGGCGATAGGGTTGGCTTTCGAGTCGACCCATTTTGGCGCAATCATGATTGGTAGGTTGTAAACGAAGTCTCGCATGATCTCGAATGCCGCAGAGCCTGGGCCTATGATGACGCCTGCTTGAAGCTCGGTAATCGGAACTGGCCCTTTACGAAGCAACTCACCGGTTTTCTTTCTCGCTTGAAGGTGTTCTGAATCACCGGTTTGAGGCTGAAGAGAGCTGAGATAGATAACGTGTTGATTCTTCGGCCCAAGCGCTGCAATAAAGTTACGCGCCAAGCTGAGTTCGTAATCAATGAAGTCGTGGCCTTCCGCCATCCCGTGGACAAGGAAGAAGATAAGGTCAAAGTCGGGAACCAAAGCTTGTGTTGCCGTTTGGTCTGCCAGATCGAGATATTTGAGTGACAAATTCTCATGAGGCTCAGTTCGCGCTTTTAAGTAGTCGATATGTCTTGCTGCTGCAGTGACTTGGTAGCCTTGTTCAAGCAGGAGAGGGAGGAGTTGTGAACCAACATATCCAGAAGCGCCTAAAACCAGTACTTTCTTCATTGTTACTCCATTTATCTCTGTGGTTAAAAACCGAACATTGATATAATAGCGCGATATTTATCTTTATTCATCAATACGTTCCGTTTAGGTATCTCTATGTTGCTCTCTTCCATTCTTCATCACACTCGCGGTGATTTTGTTCGTAGGCTTATTGCGATTGCTTTGCCTATCACTTTGCAGAGCATTATGTTTTCAAGCCGAGGGTTAGTGGATGTGTTGATGTTGGGTCAGCTTGGAGAAGCAGACATTGCCGCAGTCGGTGTCGCAAGCCGTGCTATGTTCGTGACCACCATTATGTTGGTGGGTGTGACCACGGGTGGCGCATTGTTGACAGCACAATATTGGGGAGCGGGCGACAAACAAGGTGTGAGAGAAAGCACAGCACTAACGTGGTTGGTCTCGACGTTGTTTGCGTTACTGACTATTGTTTTCTTTGTCTCTTTCCCTGCGCAAATCATGGGCGTGACCACAGACTCTCAAGAAGTCATTAATTTGGGTATGGAATACATCGTTATCACCTCATTTAGCATGTTGGCGGTATCGTGTGTTAGCAGCATGGCTGTTGGCTTGAGAGCGATGCATAAGCCGGGGCTCAGTACTTTCTTTAGTGGTATTGGTATCCTTTCTAATGTGTTCTTAAACTGGGTGCTGATCTTCGGTAATTTGGGCTTTCCTGCTCTTGGAATTAAAGGCGCTGCGATTGCGACGGTAATGAGTGGGGCTATTGAGGTGGCGACCTTGTTTGGTTACCTTTATTTATCTAAGCATTTATTAGCCTTTAAATTCTGCGATATAAAAGCGGCAGCGACTGTTGAGAAAGTGGTTCGTTTCTTGAAATTATCGTTACCGACGACGTTTAATTTCTTAGCTTGGGCTGGTGGTCTTTTTGTTTATCACGCAATCATGGGACAATCGGGCGTTCAAGGCTTGGCTGCACTGTCAGTCATGACGCCGGTTGAGTCTATCTCATTGAGCCTATTGATTGGCATGTCGAATGCGGCTGCGGTTTTGGTCGGCAATCAACTTGGTGCTAAGCACAATGAAGCGGTTTACTATCAAGCTTTGGGCTTAACGATTTTGTGTTTCTTGACCAGTATTGCTGTTGCGATTTTTCTCTACTTTATGCAAACACCAATACTGAATTCGTTTAGCGCTTTGACTGAGGAAACCAGAGCTCTTTCGGAAAAATTTATTCTGATTCTAAGCGTAGGGATTGTGCTTCGCTCAATTCCGATGACGGTCATTGTAGGGGTACTGAGAGCTGGAGGGGATGTTAAGTTTTGTCTCTATCAAGACTTGATTGCTCAGTGGGTTATCGGTATTCCATTGGCAGCGATCGCTGCAATTTATCTGAAGTTCACGCCTGAGTGGGTGTATTTGCTGTTCTTAACTGAAGAGGTGATTAAATGGGGCGGTTCGCTCTATCGGATAAAAACAAGGAAATGGATTAAAAATTTAATAGAAAATTGAAGTAGAGCGCATCTATCACATCACTTTATTATTGGCGTGTGATCTATCTTTCAAAATACTTCCTCCTAACAGGGAATTAGTGTAGATTCTTCTTCCAAATTCTAACTAATGTGAGCGGTTTAATGTTAAAGCTGTCAGACCTATGTAAAGGCTATGTCGATGGGGGGGAGTTTCACCCTGTTTTGCAAGGTGCAGAGTTAACGTTAAACCAAGGTGATCAGCTAGCTTTAATGGGAGAAAGCGGTTCTGGTAAAAGTACTTTACTGAATCTTATTGCGGGTTTAGACCTTGCCGATTCTGGTGAAATCGCTTTCCCTAACTTCAATATGCATGATTCGACTGAGCGCAATCGTACTGCATATCGCAGAAATAATATCGGTCACATCTTTCAGCAATTTAATTTACTTCCAACGCTTAACATAGCCGATAACATCCGCTTTTGCCGACAACTAAAGGGCTTACCTGAAGATAAAGGTTTGTGGCGACAAATCCTATCCGCTCTCGATTTAATGCCTTTACTTGGACGTTACCCAGAAGAGGCGTCTGGTGGTCAACAACAGCGTGCAGCGATTGCACGAGCTTTGTATATGGAACCAAAGATTCTATTGGCTGATGAGCCAACGGGTAGTTTGGATGAGCGCAATGCAGAAGCGGTAATGCGTTTACTGACTTCGTTGACTCGTCAATTAGAATGTACACTGTTGCTTGTCACTCACAGTGAAAAAGTGGCGCTACACATGGATGGTCGAATCCGTCTGCAAGGAGGGCAATTACATGTTATGGCCCGTAGTTAAAGCGCTACTTGGTCACTATCGACGTTACCCTCTTCAGATTCTCTTGGTATGGCTTGGTTTAACCCTTGGCGTCTCACTACTGGTTGGTGTTACAGCCATCAACCAACATGCCAAACAAAGCTATACACATGGCGAACGACTGTTTTCAAATCCTCTTCCTTACCGTATTCGACCAAAACACAACGCCAATAAAATTCCACAAGGTTTTTATATTCAGCTTCGCCGTGATGGATTTCAGCAGTGCTCTCCTTTTGACTATCATCGTATCACCGATGAAAACGGGGCAAACTTTATGCTGACTGGTTTAGACCCTGTGTCTATGCTCCAACTTCAGCCTGGTACTGCCTTAAAAGACCTCACGACTTTAAACTTAATGAAGCCACCATACCCAATTCTTGTTAGCCATGATCTTGCTGAGTATATGGAGTGGATAAATGGGGACTATATCCACCTTATAGATGGCTCTGAGTTAGGGCCAATCGTCGTTGACCAAAATAACCAGATCAACGGCACTCGTCTCATTGCGGATATTTCTTTGCTTAGAATGCTCAAACGCAGTTCAGGGCTTTCGGTGATTGCGTGCTCAGACATGCCAACGGAGAAGTTTGAACGACTCAAAAATATATTACCGAATGGATTAACTATTTCTCGTAGTTCGAAGGCGGAACTTGAGTCTCTGACCAGTGCTTTTCACATGAACCTGACCGCGATGGGTATGCTGTCTTTTGTGGTAGGTTTATTTATCTTCTACCAAGCGATGTCGCTCTCTTTTATTCAGCGTCAACCGTTAGTCGGTATTCTAAGACAAACCGGTGTTTCAGGGTGGCAGTTAACAAAAGCACTTTGTTTAGAGTTGTTGCTTTTGGTTCTACTGAGCTGGATATGCGGCAATATATTTGGCGTAATGCTAGCTAACCAACTGTTGCCCGCTGTTTCTTCAAGTTTGGGCGACCTTTATGATGCTAATGTTGGTTTAACGTTAAGCTGGAGTTGGCGTTGGAGTGGCTATAGCTTATTAATGGCATTGCTTGGTGCATTTTTAGCTTGCGCTTGGCCGTTGGTTCGTTTGCTTAAGTCTCAACCTATTCGTTTGACCTCGCGGCTTTCATTGATGCGTTTTGCTGGTACTGAGTTTACTTGGCAGGCTTTGATTGGCTGTGGTTTCTGTGTCGCAGCTGTTGCTGTATATCAAGCTCCCCAGACCCAAGAATCCGGCTTTGCTATTATCGCTCTGATGCTGGTTAGTGTCGCTCTGTTTACACCTTTCTTGATGTGGAAGCTATTCAATGGTCTCTCTTATTCTTTACGTTGGGTTCGTGCTCGTTGGTTCTTCGCTGACGCTGCCTCAAGCATGAGCTATCGTGGTGTTGCGACCATGGCTTTTATGTTGGCATTAACGGCAAATATTGGTGTTGAGACCATGGTTGGTAGCTTTAGGGATACCACTGACAAATGGTTAACACAGCGTTTGGCGGCGGACTTATATATCTACCCAACCAACAATGCTGCTGCTCGTATGAGTAGTTGGTTGTCAGAACAACCTGAAGTAGACTCTGTGTGGTGGCGTTGGGAGAAAGATCTCGCTTCACCTGTCGGTAGTATTCAAATGGTGAGTACAGGTTCCTCTGAGGGGGAACTGGAAGCTCTGACGATTAAGTTAGGTATTCCAAATTATTGGTATCATTTACACCACTCTAGAGGCGTGTTGATCAGCGAGTCGATGTCTTTAAAGTTGGGTATTCGTCCTGGGGACTACATTGACCTTTATGACAGCCTAGGTTCCGGTTGGCAGGTTGTTGGTGTGTATTACGATTATGGCAATCCTTACCATCAGGTGATGATGTCACATCGAAACTGGTTGTATGGATTTGCAGGCAGAGGCAATGTAGGGCTTGGCGTTATATTAGAAGATGATGTGAACTCTGTAGGGTTACGTAGCCGGCTAGAGAGTATATTTCGATTAGGATCTGAACGTATTTTCGACAATAACAATATCCACAGCCAAGCCATGCGTGTGTTTGATAGAACGTTCGCGATTGCCGACACATTAGGTAACATCACTTTAGTTATTGCGGTTTTCGGGATTTTCTTTGCTACTGTCGCAGGGGAGGTGTCGCGTCAAAGACACATTTCTTTACAACGGTGTTTAGGTGTATCTGCAAAAGAACTGATTTTAACTGGTAGCTTACAGTTGTTTGTATTTGGACTCATTTCCTCTTTGATAGCCGTTCCGCTTGGTTTGGCTTTAGCGAGTTTGATTGTTGATATTGTTATTAAGCAATCTTTTGGTTGGTCACTCGAGTTGCAAGTGATTCCATGGGATTATTTGGTGACATTTGCGTGGGCAATGGCTGCATTAATGCTTGCTGGAGCTTTACCTGTTATGAGAATGATTCGGAACACGCCGATGAAATCACTTAGGGATGCGCTTTAATATGTCTCAACGGAATCGTACTACTAAACTAAGACACCGAGTTGTCTCTTCTCTTTTATTAGTCAGTTTTTTTGGTGCTCTTATCGGTATTTGGGCCTATTATTCATATTTCGCTGATGCTGGTGAAAAGGGAGTCAATGAAGTCAATTCGGTGCTGGTCAGTGAGCATTTCAATGTATTTGAACCAGTGCTGCCAGATAGAGACGTTTCTTTACCGCGAGATTTCTCATTTCATCCAGACTTCCAACACGAATGGTGGCACTACTTTGCGTCGTTAATAGGGGAAGATGGTAAAAAATACTCGGTTCAATGGAGTTTCTTTCGTATCGCAACAGATGAGCGCGAGGCTTCGGGATGGCAAAGTCCACAGATCTATATTTCAAATGTAGTGATCTCTTCTGAATCTAAAGTCTGGAAGGAGCAGCGTTTGGCGCGTGGTGGTATTGGTCAAGCTGGAATGACCAATCGCCCGTTTAGAATTTGGATTGATAACTGGAACTGGCGTTCGCTGGGGAACACACCATTTCCTAGTCGTCTTCAAGTCAAAACGGATACATTTAGTCTTGAATTGGATACCGTGGCAAAAGGGCCATATGTGTTCAATGATGAGCATGGGTATCAGAAAAAACACGACTTACTGCCTGTCGCGTCATACAACTTCAGTGCGCCCTTTTTATCATTGAATGGTGTGTTGAACCTAGATGGTATTACCAAGGAAGTTAAAGGTACTGCATGGGTACATAAAGAGTGGGGTAGTGGCTTGCTGGGCGTCGGGCAACAAGGCTGGGACTGGTTTGTTTTCAACCTCGATGATGGTACAGCTCTGAGTATTAGCCGCTATCGCCATAACCAACAGTTACCTTATGTGTTTGGAACATTAGCCACTCGTTCAGGCAAAGTCTACCAATTAACGGATTCTGATATTTCTATTAAGCCTTTGCAGAACACGACGTTATTGAATGGCAGAAGAATGCCATTACAGTGGATAATCAACGTGCCACAGTACGATATCAACCTTACGACACGTATCCAACGCAGAGATATGTGGTTGCCTTTTGTTATACCTTATTGGGAAGGACCAATTATGGCGAGTGGCAGCCATGAAGCGAAAGGCTTTATGCAATTAACCGGTTACTAGAAAAACACCTAAGGCTATCATTTGATAGCCTTTTTTTATGTGAATCATTTCCGTCCGGATTAAAAAAATTGTGAATACAGCTTCGTTTATCTCATCTATACTTATTTAATGGAGCATATTAACATTATGGAATTTACGACGTATTGTTTAGTATTTGTAGGAAAAACCGAAGCTAAACATCCGAAGAAGTGATTATCTATCGTTAAAGCTTGGATATAAACTCATAGCTATTCTTTGTTATTCGTTTATTTAAATAATAAATATAAGGGCGAAATCATGACCGACGTCATTCGTGACTTCTTTAAAATGGAATCTGCTGGCGGCATCATACTAGTCATCGCTGCGGCGATCGCAATGTTTGTAGCAAATTCACCACTGAACGAAATGTACCAAGGTGTACTTCACAGTTACGTTCTTGGTATGTCTATGTCTCACTGGATTAACGATGGCTTAATGGCCGTGTTCTTTCTTCTCATCGGTTTGGAAGTAAAGCGCGAACTTTTAGAAGGCGCATTAAAGTCTAAAGAAACAGCAATCTTCCCAGCTATCGCAGCCGTGGGCGGTATGCTAGCTCCTGCACTTATCTACGTGTTATTCAATTCTGGTAACCCAGAAGCCTTACAAGGTTGGGCTATCCCTGCAGCAACTGATATCGCATTCGCATTGGGTATAATGGCTCTACTAGGCAACCGTGTGCCAGTAAGTTTGAAGGTATTCTTACTTGCGTTGGCAATTATTGATGACCTTGGTGTTGTTGTCATTATTGCACTGTTTTATTCAAGCGACCTATCCACACTTGCATTAACTATTGGCTTTATTGCGACTGGCGTGCTGTTCATGTTAAACAACAAACATGTAACTAAGCTGAGTGTGTACCTAATTGTTGGGGCAATTCTTTGGTTCGCAGTACTGAAGTCTGGGGTTCACGCAACATTGGCAGGTGTAGTTATTGGTTTTGCTATCCCGCTGAAAGGTAACAAAGGGGAGCATTCTCCGCTGAAACATTTAGAGCATGCATTGCACCCATATGTAGCTTTTGCGATCTTGCCAATTTTTGCATTTGCAAATGCAGGTATTTCTTTGGAAGGCATCTCAATCTCAAGCTTAACAAGTATGTTGCCTTTAGGCATCGCTATGGGTTTATTGATTGGTAAGCCTCTTGGCATCTTTGCATTTAGCTGGGGTGCGGTGAAACTTGGTATCGCTAAGCTTCCTGAAGGTGTGAACTTTATGAACATATTCGCAGTATCTGTGTTGTGCGGTATTGGTTTTACAATGTCAATCTTTATCTCTTCACTGGCGTTTGGCCCCACGAACGCGGAGTTTGATACGTTTGCTCGACTCGGTATCCTGATGGGGTCAACGACAGCTGCGATTTTGGGTTATATCTTACTGCGTCTGTCTCTACCGAAAACAAACCAACAGTAAGTGGGAATTTAATCGGTTCACCAAGTAACCAGAACTGAGTCACATGGGTATTACAATGATTCATGTGACAACAAATAAAAAAGCCGTGGAGGGTAACCCTATCACGGCTTTTTATCTTATTCTCTAGCAATTATTTTTCTAGCAACTAGTTGTGTCAGGCATTTTCTTGCTTCGTGCTGTTGCTTCTAAAGCAAAATCCATAAACCTTTAGAGACTAGAGTGTTACGCTACTTTTCAAGCGTGGTAAATATTGTCCACTCCTCGACGATTTGTTCACTTAGCCCTACTACCGTCGCCGTTACTTTTCGATTTAGTGCGTGAGACTTAGGGTCATCGCCATCTTTTTCTAAACGCTCTTCACCGTAGCCTATAACTCTCACTCGACTCGGGTCGACGCCATTTGATAACAATTCATCTTCAACTTGGTGAGCGCGTTTTTTCGATAACTCTAAGTTGTATTCACTAGCTCCCACCTTGCTTGCGTAACCTTGAATCTCAATAGACGCGCTTTGATAGGTTTCTAAGAACTCAGCCATGGTCGTGATTTGATCAGAGAAGATCGGGTTAACTTCAAACGAATCATTGGCAAACAGAATTCTCAACTGTCTGACGTCTTGCGAACGAACTGTCTCTCCGCAACCTTCATTGTCAACGAGTGACGTTTCAGGTGTACCGGGGCAAGTGTCTCGAGCATTAACCACGCCATCGTTATCATCGTCTTGCAGGTCGGAAATCTGTTCTGCTTCCGGCGTTTCGATGTAGGTCTCTTCATTTTGGTTAGAACATGCACATAACGTTATCGTTAAAGCAGAAAGTAATAAGTAAGGTGTCTTCATCATTAATACTCCACGGCCGTTGTCCACTCGTCTGGTATATCGACCAGTAGAGCGTTCAATAGAGAACCGGTAGCGTTCATTACACGATATTTAGCGTACTGTTCAGAGTAATGGGCATCCAAGTAATCTTTACGGGCTTCAAATAATTCATTCTCAGTGTTGAGCAAGTCAAGCAGAGTACGTTTACCTATTCGGTACTGTTTTTCATAAGCGATAACGGTTTCCGAAGCTGAATCTACGTGATCAGATAAGAAGTTCTTTTGTTGTAACGTAAGATCCAAAGCACTCCAAGATAGGCGAAGGCCCTCCTCTACTTGGCGGTAAGCACGATCTCTCAGATCTTTGGCTTTATTCAGTTGGTAAGCTGCCGATTCAGAGTTCGCACTGTCAGTACCTCCGTTATATAGGTTATATCGCATTCTTAACATTGCCAGAGTTTCTTGGCTCGAACCTTCATCCCCTCCAGCGTCATCACGCCATGATTGAGAAGCTTCAATAGAGAAAGTTGGGTAATTTACTCCCTTCGACTGCTTGTATTGGAAATATGCTGAATCAACATCTGCAGAAGCGACTTTGATGACTGGATGCTTATCCAAAGCATCAACAATGGCGTCTGTTAGTGACAAAGGAATCATAGAGATATCAGCTCTCGGGTAAACTAAGCCTAGCGGTTCTTGACCCACAATTCGTCTAAATTGGGTATGGGTATCAATCAAATTATTTTGCGCGGCCAATAAATTACCGTGAGCTTTTGCGATCCTAGCTTCTACTTGGGAAACGTCTGCCGTTGAGCCTATACCAGAATTAGCTCGTTTTTTGATGTCTTTATAGATTTTTTTGTGTATCGCAAGGTTACTTTCCGATAGGGCTAATACCTCCGTAGCTTTTACTGCATCTAGATAGATTTGGGTAACCTCAAGTGCTTTGTCTTCGGCGTCCGCGAGCAATTGCAAGCGAACCGATTCGGCTTCAGCGGCGGTGCGGTCAATGTCGTATAGAGTCGCGGAACCATCCCATAATAATTGAGTTAGGGATATCGTCGCTTCCTTTCTGGTTAGATCCGTATCAGGTCCGTTATTTGGTGCTGGGTTTATACCTTCGTAACCGATACCTGCATCTAGGTCGATACTAGGCTTATAAGCGCCACCAGAGGCGTCATTTTGTTTTTTTACGCTCACATACTCATTGAATATACTTTTTATCTCTGGATTCGTTGCCAAGGTGATCGCAACAGATTGTTCTAGAGTTTGAGCTGCAAGCGGTGTTGCAGTAATTAAGCAACACATGATGGATAGTTTAAACAATTTCAAAGTAGCTCTCCTTCTACTTTTATATGTTTTGACCATTCTCTCAGCAGTATTTTCTGCTTCATTGAGAGACAGACTGTATAAACGAAGCTTAGGACATATGTCAAAAAATGCGAAGTTTGTTTGTTTTTTTTCATTGGTAAGTCGCTATTGCTATTGACTAATTTTAAAACCGCTATAACAACACTCATTTAGTGAGTTGATTATCAATAATGTCGGTACTAAATTTATTGTATGCGACAGCCATAATGCAGAACTGTGAGTAAGTCGGCGTTGAGGGTGTTCTGGGTAGAGGAAGTGGGAACTTAGATATGGGAAATATCAACCTAAATATACTAGGTCTTGCTAGCGGGAGTGTAGTGCTCGACGCTCAAGGCCAAGTTAGACGTTTGTCTCCGGGCGAACAACCAGCCGCTAGCGACGTAATTATCAGTTTTGATACTAGTGAAGAGAGTGTACCAAGTGTTTCTGCACGTTTTGTAGATAACCAGGGCCAACAAAATGTGCTAGATACTGATGACGCGATCGCTCAAGTACAACGTGCTATCGAAGAAGGGTTTGATCCAACTGAATTAGGAGAAGAATTTGATACTGGAGCCGGTGAGCAAGGTTCGAGTTTAACCAACAGCGGAAGAATAGAACGAACTGGTGCAGAGACTCTCGCTCAAACTAACTTTGAAACGGAAGGTTTTGAGTCGCAAGGGTTATCAGAGACCCAAAGTATTGCGTTGTTTGACATTATTGCGTTGGTGCTTGTCTCTGGAGAAACTAATGTATTTGAATTTGAGCTAGATGAACCAATTGAAACTGGGGGAGTTCTGACTACCGACCAACCAGATGTTGTTTTTCTGGCCAAAGAAGAAGAAGGGGAAAATGGACTAGGTTTATTTGTTATAAACGAAGATGGCACTTGGACCTTTGTTGCCAATAGCCCATTCAACGAACTCTCTGAAGGTGAGGAAATTCAAGATACCATTACTGTTCAAACCTCCGATGGGGGAGAACAAGTGATTAACGTAACTATTATTGGTACAGATGACCTTGCTGTTGCTACTAATGGCTCGGGAAGCGTAACAGAAGATGTTAACGTTGATGAACTGACAAATCAGCTCGAGACATCGGGTCAAATCACAATATCTGATGTCGATAATGAAACTCCGACCTTCTTGCTTGATGGCGATTTTGAACCTGAGGGGTCGACGAATCAATCACCGTTGGGAGCGTTGACTATTTCTCCGGATGGAGAATGGACTTATGTCGTCAACAATGATGCTGTGCAGTACCTGGATGACGATGAGTTCGTTACCGAGGTTTACACTGTTACTGCGATTGACGGTACAACAAGCGAAGTCACGATTACCATCAATGGTGCGGATGATCCGTCGGAAATCACCGTTGGTGAAGGCGATTCGGATATGGGAGAAGTAACAGAGGATGTAGATGTTGATCTAGAAAGCAATAACTTGATGACCTCTGGGACACTTACCATTACAGATGTTGATGCCAATGATGTCGCGGCTTTTGAGCCCAACGGAACGTTTAATCCGGAAAGTTCGACCAATGAGACCGCGTTGGGTATGTTGACCATAACCGATGATGGAGCATGGACTTACGTCGTGGACAACGATGATGTGCAATACCTTGACGACGATGAGTTCGTTACCGAGGTTTACACTGTTACTGCAATTGACGGTACAACAAGCGAAGTCACGATTACCATCAATGGTGCGGATGATCCATCTGAAATTACCGTTGGTGAAGGTGACTCTGATACTGGAGAAGTGACCGAAGACTTGAATGTCGACTTAGAGACAAACGAACTCATGACGTCGGGTACTCTCACGATTTCCGATGTTGATACTAATGATATGCCGGCCTTTAAGCCTAATGGTGTGTTTACACCGGTGGGTTCTACCAATGCATTAGCACTGGGTATGTTAACTATCACACCTGAGGGGGCGTGGAGTTACGTGGTTGATAATGATGCCGTTCAATACCTAGGTGACGACGATACAGTTATTGAGAATTATGTGGTCACCGCAATTGATGGTGTTGAACATGTTATCGAAATAACGATCAATGGTGTTAACGATGCTCCTGAAGCAACGAGCTTTGTGGTGGTCAATGATGACGACGCCGTTATTCCTATTCTGTTCGACTCTGAAGATGGTGGCATGCCAGATTACATCTCAGACATAGAAGATGATTACAATGAGATCCCTTTAAATGTTCGTATTAATACTCTACCAACCAGTGGCACGCTTCTTTATACGGATGAAAATGGAGTCACGAGAGAGATAGTGCAGTCTGATGTGGATAACGGCGTGCTGTTTGTTCCAAATAATATTAGTTTTGTCGCTGGGGCTGGAGAGTTGTTTGAAATGGGCTTCAGTGGCGATCCTGAGGACATGCCTGACCTTGTCGATGGCTTCCATAATTGGGGAGTGGCGGTATCTCCAACAGAAAGACTGATCACCTTAGCCAACGGCAATACCATTACATTAACTATCGAAGATAATAATGACAAGCCACTTAAGCAGTATCAAGGTGAGCAGCCTCATGTTGGTTATGGGATTGGTGATACTGATGGTAGAGGTATGAACATGCAGGAGACCTTGATCATCGACTTTACCAACAACCCGCTTGATGTCGTTCACTTTGGATTAGATGGTATGGGAGGAGAGTTTAATACCAACAGCAGCGTACATATTGAAGTTATTTACACGTTTGCTGACGGGACAACGGCTAGCGAGCAATATCAAAAAGACGAAGGCGATACAGGAAACCAGCAGATTCTTTACGAGTTCAGCTACTCGTCACCAAGTAATCCTATTGTGGGTATGGAGCTTTCATCTTCGGGTGGTAACTGGGAGCTGCGTTATGTTCAAGGTAACGAGACTGTAACCGATGACCCTCAGTTTGACTATGTCGCTGTAGATTCAAGTGGCGCTGAAAGCACGGTCGAAACGGTGACCGTTGATACTGAAGAACCACAACTATATAACGTGATTAGTGCTGCGAGTAACGAACCGCTGTTTGCTGTTGCTGGCAATGATTTATTGATTGGTGATAGTGAGGACAACATCTTTACTTGGTTAGACTCTGCGATCGATAACGGTATCGACATCATTAAAGGCTTTGATCTTTATACTAGTGGCGTAGGTGATTTAATTGACCTGAATGATCTCATTGAAGATCCACAAGATGAAACTCAAATGGCTGAGTTACTTAGTATGATTGAGGTGACGGTTGATGGTGAAGATATTGCTCTGTCTATTCCAATTAATGGTGGGGGTGATGCTCAAACCATAATCATAGAAGGAATTACAACGGACATGGGGGCTTCAGTTGACCTTGGTAATGATCTCGCGATATTGGGAGAACTTATCAAAAACGATGCAGCTTAAGTAACCGTTAATTTAAATAACAATCAGTTAAGTCAATATCGCAACAACGTTAAGTAAGAGAAGAAAGCCTTCAATTTGGAGGCTTTCTTTTTCATCGAGCCATAATCTTTTGTGCTAAAAATCAAAAAAAAGCCCAAACCAACGTGGTTTGGGCGGATACAAGTCTAGGAGTTAATAAGGAAAATGCAGTAATTAAGAAAGCAGTGAGAAGCACAAGTTTGACGGCCTGTTAAACTTCTAAATACTCTGTTTTCTACCTAATTTATGACCTTCCATTTCCATTTCAGTTCCAAGAAAATTCATTATTTTTTCTTTTTTTGTAAACACACATCGATTCAAGCGGTTAGTGCTGAGTTTTATTAACTGGTACGACCAATTTGTGAAAATGTGATGTTGCTTGCTTGTTAAATAAATGTACTAGGCGTATATTTCAAACAGTTGTTTAATACGAGTGATTGAAATGGCACCAAGAAGTACAACCAAAGACAAAATCTTAGATGTAGCTGAAGGCTTATTTGCTGAGCACGGTTTCAATGACACCTCTTTACGCACTATTACAGGTAAAGCCAATGTCAATTTAGCTTCGGTCAATTACCACTTTGGCGATAAGAAAACTCTGGTTCGTGCAGTTCTCAATCGTTATTTAGAGGCATTTATGCCAGCATTGCAAGACGCTTTGGTGAACTTAAACTTGGACGAAACGTATTCTATGAATGATGTGTTTGAGTCTTTAAGGCAACCACTAAGAGCCCTTAATGATGTTAGGCCTAATGGCACAAGTCGATTTATGTTACTTATCGGCAGAGGCTATACGGATGTGCAAGGGCACTTGCGTTGGTTCATTACAACTCGTTATAGCGAAGTACTTTCTTTATTTACGACGTCAGTAATGAAGGCGAATCCGAACCTCACTCAAGAACAGCTATTTTGGCGATTACACTTCACTTTAGGGGCTTGTGTATTCACCATGGCATCAAGTCAGGCTCTGGTAGAAATTGCAGAAAATGACTACGACAGAAAGATAGATGCTAAGGCAGTGGTCGATATTCTTATTCCATATTTAGCCGCTGGCATGTCAGCAGAAGAATAAAACAATAAAAAGCGAAATATTCACAACCAATATAGTGAACAAAAGGATCTGAACTATGAGCTCTCTAAGACAAAAATGGGTAAGTGACCCAGCTTTTAAACTCTTTAAAAAAGTACTACCACCACTATCTAACACCGAAAAAGAAGCGATGGAAGCGGGTAGCGTGTGGTGGGACGGAGAGCTGTTTTCTGGTAAACCAGATTTCACTAAGCTGCACCAATACCCAAAACCTCAGCTGACAGCAGAAGAGCAATCGTTCATGGATAATGAGCTTGAAACCTTGCTCGCTATGCTTGATGACCACCAAATTGTAAAAGAAGATCGAGACCTTCCTGAAGAGGTGTGGAACTTCTTACGTAAAGAGCGTTTCTTTTCTCTTATTATTGCGAAAGAGTATGGCGGTCGTGAATTTTCAGCACACGCCAACTCTACTATAGTAACTAAGATTGCGACGCGTAGTATCAGCACTGCGGTTTCGGTAATGGTTCCAAACTCTCTTGGTCCTGGTGAGCTGCTGTCTCACTACGGTACTCAAGATCAAAAAGACTACTGGCTGCCTCGTCTTGCTGACGGAACAGATATCCCATGTTTCGCATTAACCGGCCCTGAAGCAGGTTCTGATGCGGGCGGTATCCCTGATGTCGGTACTGTGTGTATGGGAATGCACGAAGGTAAAGAGACACTAGGTATTAAGCTTAACTGGAACAAACGCTACATTACGTTAGCACCAGTAGCGACTGTACTTGGGCTGGCTTTTAAACTGCACGATCCTGAGAAACTACTTGGCGACAAAGAAGACATCGGCATCACTTGTGCGCTAATCCCGGCAGACCACGAAGGTGTTGTGATTGGTGAACGTCATGACCCACTTGGTCTTGCATTTATGAATGGTCCAACACGCGGTCACGATGTGTTTATCCCAATGGAGTGGCTAATCGGTGGCGCAGATTATGCAGGTAAAGGCTGGCGTATGCTGGTGGAATGTCTGTCTGCCGGTCGTGGTATCTCGTTACCGGCACTTGGCACGGCGATGGGCCATCTAACGGCGAAAACGACTGGTGCGTACGCTTATGTTCGTAAGCAGTTCGGTATGTCGATTGGTAAATTTGAAGGTGTTGCTGAGAGCTTAGGCCGTATTGGTGGCTTAACGTATCTACTAGAAGCGACTCGTACACTGACAACTACTTCACTTGATATGAAAGAAAAGCCGGGTATCGTAACGGCTATCGCAAAATATCACATGACAGAGATGGCACGTACTATTCTGAATGATTCAATGGACATTCACTCAGGTCGTGCCATTCAAGATGGCCCAATGAACTACTTGGCAGCACCTTACTTAGGTATTCCTGTTGCTATCACAGTAGAAGGTGCGAACATCCTAACTCGTAACCTGATGATCTTTGGTCAAGGTGCGACACGCTGTCACCCATACGTATTGAGCGAAATGGAAGCAGCAGCGAACCCTGATGAGAAGCAAGGTGCGAAGGATTTCGATAAATTGTTGTTCAAGCATATCTCACACGCGACTAAGAACACGTTCGGTGCATTTGGGGCTGCATTAACGGGCTCTAAGTTCATTAAAGCGAACATGAGTGGCCCAACGAAACCTTACTACCAAGATTTGACTCGTTTGAGCCGTGCGCTTGCAGTCAGTGCGGATTTCGCAATGCTGACGCTAGGTGGCGAACTGAAACGTAAAGAGCTTATCTCTGCACGTTTGGGTGATGGTCTCAGTTACCTATACATGGCGTCTGCTGCGCTTAAGAAGTATGAAGACGAAGGTCGTCAACAAGCTGACCTAGACTACGTACATTACGCGGTTCAACACTGTTTCCACAACGCGGCTAAATCGCTACAAGAAGCGTACAGAAACTTCCCGAACAAGATGGTGGGTAAAGTACTTAAAGGTCTAGTTTTCCCTGTAGGTAACCACTTCGAGAAACCGAGTGATAACCTAACAGTTCAACTAGCAGAGAGCTTGATGACTCCAGGTGCACACCGTGAACGTCTGACTCACCTTTGTTACATTGGCAAAGAGGAAGATGATAGTGTTGGCCTTATGGAGAATGCTTTCAATGCGATGTACAGCATCAAGCCTCTGGAGCGTAAGATCTTCAAAGCAGTGAAAGAGGGCAAAGTAGCTCGTAAAGGCTTGCTTGCGGATAAACTGGCTCAAGCACTTGCTGCTGATGTTCTGACACAAGAAGAAGTCGACCAAATTGTTGCTGCTGATAAACTACGCTATACAGCGATTCAAGTTGACCACTTCAGTCATGACTTTAGTGAAACTTTGACGCGAAAAGAGTTAAAACCTAAGCTAAATAGCGTTGCTTAGATAAAGAAATGATAAAAGGCACCTAATAAGGTGCCTTTTTTGTTTTTGTCGTAGAAATTGCAATAGACGCGTTAACAAGTGGTGACTTAGTCAGCAAATATGAGCTGAGTGATCCAACCACTTGCATTTTCACCACATTTTTACAGAAATTAGATGCCATTTGCGCACGAAACTCTTATCCTTAACCTGATTTTTTAAGGAAGTTGAATATGATCATCAAACCTCGAATTCGCGGATTCATCTGTACTACAACACATCCAGTCGGTTGTGAAGCTAATGTAAAAGAACAAATAGCTTACACAAAAGCTCAAGGCCCAATCGCAAACGCACCTAAACGTGTACTAGTTGTTGGTTCTTCAAGTGGCTACGGCTTGTCTTCACGTATTGCGGCTGCATTTGGTGGCGGCGCTTCAACTATCGGTGTTTTCTTCGAGAAAGCCGGTACTGAGAAAAAACCTGGCACAGCTGGTTTTTATAACTCGGCAGCGTTCGACAAGCTAGCTAAAGAAGAAGGTCTGTATTCAAAAAGCCTAAACGGTGATGCTTTCTCTAACGAAGCAAAACAGAAAACAATTGACTTGATCAAAGAAGATCTAGGTCAGATCGATATGGTTGTGTACTCACTGGCGTCTCCAGTGCGTAAAATGCCAGAGACTGGCGAAGTCATTCGTTCAGCTCTTAAGCCTATCGGCGAAACGTACACATCTACAGCGGTAGATACAAACAAAGATGCGATCATCGAAGCAAGCGTGGAGCCTGCAACTGAAGAAGAGATCAAAGACACTGTTACTGTAATGGGCGGTGAAGATTGGGAACTTTGGATCAATGCACTTTCTGAAGCGGGTGTTCTAGCTGACGGTTGTAAGACGGTTGCTTACAGCTACATCGGTACTGAACTAACGTGGCCAATCTACTGGGATGGCGCACTAGGTAAAGCTAAGATGGATCTAGATCGTGCAGCATCAGCGCTTAACGAGAAACTAGGCCAAACTGGCGGCACTGCAAACGTTGCTGTTCTTAAGTCTGTTGTGACTCAAGCAAGCTCTGCCATTCCTGTTATGCCTCTTTACATCGCTATGGTGTTCAAGAAGATGCGTGAAGAAGGTATTCACGAAGGTTGTATGGAACAGATCTTCCGTATGTTCAGCCAGCGTCTATACAAAGAAGACGGCAGCGCGCCAGAAGTGGATGAAGTGAACCGTCTACGTCTAGATGACCTAGAACTTCGTGACGACATTCAAGAGCATTGTCGTAACCTATGGCCTCAAATCACAACTGAAAACCTAAAAGAGTTGACTGACTACGTAGAGTACAAAGAAGAGTTCTTGAAGCTATTTGGTTTCGGTGTTGAAGGTGTTGATTACGAAGCTGATGTCAACCCAGCGGTTGAATTTGATGTAGCTGACATCTAATTCCAACAATCGATTCAAATGAAATAGGCGCTCACTGAGCGCCTATTTTTTTGTCTGTTGTTTGAGTAAAGAGGTAAAGATCAGATAGGGAATTCGAGTTGCGAGATGCGAAGGGATTTAAGAGCAAGTGAAAGAGAAGAAGTAATAAAAAATGCACTAACCCAAAGTGGACTAGTGCATTCGAAATATCTAAGCTTGACTGCCTTTAAAGTCTCAAACGCTAGCTAATAATGATGATAAAAGTACCTGCTAGGGTCATCAAAATATTCGCTATCGCGTAAGTCCCTGCGTAACCTAGTGCTGGGATGGTTGAGCGAGCGTGGCCATTGACTATGTCCATTGCCGGGGCGCAGGTTCGTGCGCCAATGATGGCTCCAAACAGCAGAGCACGGTTCATTTTCAAGACGTAAGCGCCAACTAAGTAAGCGAAGAAAACTGGCAGTACACTTACTATGAGAGCGATACCGATCACCTGGGGACCTACTTGAGTTATGTGCTCAAACATCTTTCCACCAGCACTTAAGCCAATACCAACCATAAAGAACATCAAGCCAAGATCTTTGACCATGTTTAACGCCCCTTGAGGAACGTAGCCAAAGGTAGGGTGGTTAGCTCTTAAAAACCCAAGCATGATACCTGATAGAAGAAGGCCTACAGCATTACCTAACCCAAATGAAACCTGACCAAATGTCATTGTGATCAAGCCGAATAAAATACCCAGAATGAAGAAGCTACAGAAAGCCATCAAGTCTGCCATTTGACTATGGATTGAGATGAAGCCTATTTGCTCCGCTAAGCCATGGACTCGACTTTTCTCACCACTGACTTGTAATACATCACCCTTAGAAAGCACAATGTTTAAGTCCATTGGCATCTCAATCTGAGCTCTCACTACTCGGTTTAAGAAACAGCCATACTCAGACAAATTCAGGTCCGACAGTCGTTTACCCGCGATACTGTCACTCTTAACGACGATCTCTTCTTCTACGATACGAAGATCAAGAAGGTTACGGTCGAAAACTTCTTTACCGTTACGAAAACTCGGGTCAAGACGCGCGTGGCTGTCTGGGAAACCAACCAAAGCAATTTCATCACCTTCTTGCAGAATGGCATCACCATCAGGGTGGGCAAGAATACCATTACGGCGAATACGCTCGATGTAACAGCCAGTTTGACGATAGATACCCAGCTCACGCAGGTTCTTACCGCCTGTCCACGAAACAAGTTCTGGTCCCACACGGTAAGCACGAATAATTGGAAGATAAACCTTACGTTGCCCTGAAGAACCCAGGCCACGCTCTTGAGCTATTTGCTCTGCTGAATCGTGCAGGTTTACTTTCTGAAGCTTTGGAATTAAACGGGCGAACATAATCATACTGATCAAGCCAACCAAGTAAGCCATTGCGTAACCAACAGAAAGGTTTTCAATGATCAGGCCTAAATCCATGTTCCTTGGTATTTCTGCAAGCCCAGAATTCAGAGCGTCTTGAGCTCCTACTAAGATTGGTGTTGCAGTCAAGGCTCCCGCCATCATACCTGCAGATAAACCAAACCCGAGACCAAGGTAGTGGCTGCTGAAATAGGTTAAGGCGATCGCGGTAGAAAGCACCACAAGACTTAGAATGAGATAATGTTTACCGTCTCTGAAGAATATACCGAAGAAGTTTGGTCCTGCTTCAATACCGACACAATAGATAAAGAGCATAAAACCTATGGTGAGAGCGTCTGCGTTAAAGGAAAAACCAAGGTGCCCCATGATCAGGGAAGTTATAAGTACACCTATAGAGTTGCCAAGTTGGAGGCTACCAAACCGAATTTTGCCAATGGCAAGGCCAATCGACAAAACAACAAAGATGAGAAGGATAGGGTTTTGTTCTAGCAAAAAAACAACGTCGATATTCACAGTGGTCGCTCAATAATTGGCGTGGAACACAGGGGTAAGTTACAGAGGTGAATTGTATCTAAATATAAATAAATTATAAGCGGTATTTTGCCTTTTTACTTTAAATTTACTTCTACTTAGCTTGGGTCAGAAATAAAACAGCCCGCAAACAATAGCGGGCTGTGAAATATGCTAGAAAACTAGTTATAACTAAACAGAATCTTAATCGAAAAGACCTAGGTTTTCTTTTGCGTATGCTTCAAATTCTGTGCAACCGCCAATGTGGTCTTGATCGATGAAGATTTGTGGCACAGTGTCTACTGGCTTACCTACTGTTTTTTCTAGGTCTGCTTTGCTTATGCCTTCAGCATGAATATCAACATAACGATAGTTGAAGTCATCACGCTTAGCTTTAAGAGTTTCAGCATGCTCTTTTGCGCGAACACAAAATGGGCAAGCAGGGCGACCAAAAATAACTACAAACATTTCATTTCTCCTAAATACGGGATGAGGCTCGTTAACCTAAAATACGTCAACTATTCTTAAATGAATATGACTCAAAATTCTTGAATCCAACTATGCCTTAATGCATTAGGGAAATAAAGGTGGAATTGCCTCTTAATACAATAGGTTTTACCTATCAGAGCAAATAATGTTCATAAAAAAGATTGTAGTTGTTTTCTATGAATGATACTCCATCATCAAAGGTTATTTTTGGAGATGGATCTGCATTGTCTCTGTTTAATCAATATGGCTGCAAAGTGCTATTGGTTACTGGTTTTACATTAGAGCGCTTGTGACTGTGAAGGGTTACAGTTCGGCTACCTAATTATATAAAGTTTATCAATGTCGTATAAGCGCTATTAAAACCAATAAAAACGGAGCACTAGGCTCCGCTTTTTAGTTCTACTTGTGTTCAGTTCTTGTCTTAGCAGTTTAGAACTGAGAGTACTTCTCGTAACGTGAATCACGCAGTGACTCTTTAACGCGTTTTAGGTTCTCTCTGAAACCAGAGCCACGACGAAGCGTAAAGCCTGTCGCCAACACATCAATAACCGTCATTTGGACAACGCGGCTTGCCATTGGCATATAAACGTCAGTGTCTTCTGGAACATCCAGACAAATAGAAAGCGAGCTTGCTTTGTCTAAAGGAGAATCTTTTGCTGTGATAGCAATAACGGTTGCACCGTTTTCACGAGCTAGGTTCGCGATCTCAACTTGGCTCTTTGTACGGCCAGTGTGAGAGATAAGTACGATGACATCGTTGTCACTGCAGTTAATGCAGCTCATTCGTTGCATCACGATGTCTTCGAAACACGTAATAGGGATATTAAAACGAATAAACTTATTTTGAGCATCTTTAGCGACGGCAGAAGATGCACCCAGTCCGAAGAACGAAATGCGTTTTGCTTGAGTCAACAAGTCAACTGCGCGGTTGACTTGCATCGCATCTAAACTGTTTTTAGCTACGTCCAGACAGGCCATCGTCGATTCGAAAATCTTATGGGTATAAGCATCTGGGCCATCATCTTCCTCAACATTGCGGTTCACGTAAGGTGTACCGTTCGCCAAGCTTTGAGCCAGATGAAGTTTGAAGTCAGGGAAACCCTTTGTGTCTAAACGACGACAGAAACGGTTAACTGTAGGCTCACTCACGTCAGCCATTTTAGCTAAGGTAGCAATGCTAGAATGAATTGCAGTTTGAGGGGAAGCCATGATTACTTCGGCTACTTTACGCTCAGACTTGCTGAAATTTTCCAGGTTTTTTTGTATTTTTTCTAATGTATTCATAGTGTTCACAAGGGTATAGAGAACAACTTGCTAGTTAATATCTTTTACCAGGGGGTATGGCTGAAACAAATATCCGTAATGACAAAACCAGACTTATATTCGGTATTGTAAATACTGCTGCATCAAATAGATATCAAGCTAACTAGCACCGTAGAGTCAGTATAAACCCAACATACTATTTACTAATACAAAAACACGGCACGAATGCTTAAGAATATGACAAACCTCAACAAAATTTTAGAAAACTACAGAATTGGAAGAGAGTTTGAGCAAAAAGAATGCAATTTAAGTATGAACTGACAGCTTAGTTACATCAAAAAGAAAGAAATTTTCAATTTGATGCAACTAAAATTGAATGACTATGCACTTATTTGCATGGTGAGTTTAGTGATTTTGCCCATTAAGTTAGGCGCTAGTTTAGAGATTTCACGCTGTTCTTCAAGCACTGAAGAAAGAATCTCCTTGCCCGTTAATGGGTTCGCTAACACTACGCGAAAAACGATGATCGGTTGATGTGCCCAAACTTCAGGGTTTAAGCGAGTTCGAGATACAAAAGATTTGCCTGTTTCACGTTGCTTCTTTTGAATAAACTTGGTGAGTTCATTAAGCAACTCATTCAATGCTACGCGTTGTTCTGGTTCCGCTTTAAGCAGTGCAGCTTTTACTGATTCAGGTATGTAGCGATAAGTTAGTAGGCAAAGCTCTGGTTCTGATACCAACTCGAAATCGCTTTGTTCTTTAATCAGGTCGGCGAAGTAGCGTGCTTTGTTGATGCTTTGATCGATAAGTAGCTCATAACCAGGTCGACTAATAATGTGCATCGAAGCATACACTAGCATCGCCATACCGGATCGAGAGCCTTCTAGAGTATGGCTACCTAGGTCTTTAGAGCCCTTACGCAGGATATATTGAGCGTGGTGTTCAATCGCCGTCATCGCATCTGGCTTCTTAAACAAAACCATGCCAGCACCCATAGGTATATAAAGCTGTTTATGCGCATCAATCGTAACTGAATCTGCCAGTTCAATACCATCAAGCAGATGACGATGGTTGTTAGACATCAGAGTTGCACCGCCCCAAGCCGCATCAACGTGGAAATGACAATCGGATTCGGCACACACCTTTGCAATGTTCCTTAACGGGTCGATATTACCGGTTTCGGTTGTTCCTGCCACACCAATGACCGCAAAAGGTTTGATCTTGTTCTGCTTGAGCTGCTCGATCTTCAATCTCAGGTCATCAGTGCAAATACGGTTGTCGTTATCCGTTTTAACCGATACCAAACCTTCTTGGCCAATACCAAGCACATCTGCAGCTTTTTTCAGAGAGTAGTGACCACGTTCAGAGACTAAGATGGCAAGGCCTTCGTAGTCGTAGTGCTTCATGGCTTTAAACAAGCCCTCTTTTTCCACACCTTTGAACGAACCTTGCGCTTTTAGTGCGTTGTTACGTGCAACCCAAAGCGCAGTAATGTTCGCGATGGTACCACCAGAGCAAAACGCACCTAAAGAGTGGTTTGCGCTGTGCATCCAACGAGAATAAAACTGGTCATTATCTTGATAGATCAAGCGATGTAGCATGCCCAGAACTTGACGCTCTAGGGGAGTGAAAGCTTTGGAGGTCTCTATTTTTACTAGGTTTTGATTTAGCGCAATCATGATTTTAGAAAGCGGCATCAGGAAGTACGGCAACGCAGACGTCATATGGCCAATAAAACTTGGCGACGACGTATGGACCGAATGAGACACGAGAGAATCTAGGAGATGCTCAGTATGTTCTGAAACAAACTCAGGTTGCTCTGGGATATGAGCATTTGAAAAATCTTTCTCAATTTCACGTAGCGGCTTTTCTTCAGCCACAATATGTTCACGTAAGAACTGATTCAGGTTTCGTGAAAGTTTGTCTTCAATTTGAGTGAGTGTTGAATCTGGGCCTTCCGGTACCGTGAAGATACGTAGAAGACTGTCGAAGCTAACATCTGCTGTTTTTTGTTCCGTAACCATAGCAAGCGAGTTATTTTTCTAATATTGACGCGAGCGGAATAATCTAAACGAAAACGGGAACAATGTCCCGTCTTAATTATGAAATCCAACTTCTCATAAGACCCTATTAGGTGAGGGGCTACTTACACTTAATTGCTTCCAGCTTAGCAATCGACTGGTTGTAACGTTGAAGCGCTGTGTCGATTTGCTTAGGGTGGCTAAGCAGTTCTGCAAATGCTGAGCGTAACTCGTAGTTTTGAGCGTGAGGCGTTGATTGGCGGTCGTCGAACGTCGTTTTCGCAATTTGGCCAAGCTCATCATCACGTTTTGAGAGCGTCTTTATGTCATGCTGTTCGAGTTGCAACCAACCTTCAACAGGCTGTGCGGTTGCTACTTTGCTTGAATCATTCACTAGATAATAATTTACCGCAGCACGGCTAAGCTCAAAGTGGTGCTTACGACCTTCTAGGAACCACTCACTTACTTCTGTTAGCTCTGGGTATTGCTCAGAAGTTAATGCAGCAAGATCAGCATACCAACCTAAAGAAGCATCGATGTACGCATCATATTTTTTTGCTTGGCACTGATTTGTCTCAGACATTGAATCTGCTGCAAAAGAGAAAGTAGAAGTTGTAGCTAGCAGTAATGCGACGCAAAGGCGTTTCATAGTGGTTCCTTTTGTGAGTTTATTCTTTTTATAACTTTGTCGTTACAGAGTACCGTGAACGTTATTTGTTGAGCAATGACACTTAGTGCCTTTTTATTTCGGTAACTGTATTGGTGTCTTGGGCATTGGTATTCGAGACGCATTCTAATCTAAAACAAACGCTATTCCTGCGATCTAGTTAGCAAGAGATACAAAGAACAACATCAAAACAGGGACAAGTAAGCTTAATATAAAGCCACTGACAATCGCGATAGGAACGCATCGAACGCCACCTGTTGTTTGAATCACAGGTAAGGTGAAGTCCATTGCTGTTGCACCCGCATAGCCAATAGAGGTACATGGGTAGCTGCGAATCAATACTGGAATCAACACTAACGCGACCAACTCTCTTAATAGCTCTAGCATGAATGACGCACCGCCATAGACAGGGCCAAACGCGTCACCCATTAAGATACCGGCCAGAGAGTACCAACCAAAGCCAGAAGACATCGCTAAAGCTTTGAACAGTGGAATATCCAATAGGTAAGCCGCGATAACACCGCCTAACATTGAGGTAATGATGATTGTAACAGCGATGACCATACCGTGTTTATTGAGTAAGATCTGTCGAAGTGTGAGTCCACTATTGCGCAGCTGAATGCCAATAAAAAACAGCAGCACAAATAAAATCCATTCACTTGCTGTATCTACCCAGTCAAGGCCGATAGGCAGTACTAAACCTGTAATAAGACCTGAGCCCACTACCAAGATCAGCTTAGCCGACTCCATCGCCATAGAAGAGAGGGGGAGCTTCTTTTTACTGCTGTCCGTTTTGAGTGGCAGTAGCTTATCAATCGCGGGAAGCGCCATTAGGTTACAAACGCTTAAGCAGACAAAGAAAGTGACAGTATAAAGAAGAATTGTTTGCAAGTTACTGCCTAGGTTATCTAACGCAGCTAAGCTTAAGCCCATCAGGGCTAAAATCACGTAGATCAAACGCGATGTTGAGCGGTTAATAAATTCTAACGTTTGAGCGTTTGAAATAGAAAACAGATACCCCACGACGAGTGGCGCAAATATAAAGATCATCCCTGTAAACATGCTTTCCCCATTGCATTTACTTCATCGTGCACTTATTTAGCAATTACTAGTGACCTAGAAGCCGCTAGTGTTGATAACGCCGTTTAGCTTTGCATTAAAATCATGTTTACTCAAGTTGCTTAACTGATAAAGCACTTCTGCACCCGTCACGTTCAGCTCAACCTCGTGATCGTCGATATTCTCATCCTTATTTCTGAACATCAGCAAGTGGCTTGCGATTCGTGCTATATCTAAGTAAGAGACTTCACGTGCTTCTTGTTGATTGATTGTATTACTGCACACATCGATGAAATCACTGTCAAAACCCCAACGATTAAGTACCAGTTTACTGGTTGCAGAGCATTGGCCTTGGAAGATCTGTAGGGCAATGTCATGGTCTAGGTAGTTGCCGTTTTCGAGATAGAGGTGGTATTCATTAACCAAGCAGAACAAGCCGATGTCGGCCAGTAACCCAACAAGCAATGATTTCTCGTGCTCAAGGTAGCGATATTCAACAGGCGAAAGCGCTTTGAATCCGTTAGTCACTAGTACCATAGTGGCGCCTAGCTCTTTGGATACAGAAGCACTCTGAACCAACAACTGATTACACTCTTTACTTAGATCCACGGAATGCTTGAGTTGTTCAATAGCTTGTGCAGTAACGATGTCTCGTACTCTTAATATGCCAAGACGTGATACCGCCGTCATGATATCGACGCAAGTAATGTTGCGTCGGTTAAAGACGACTGAGTTAGCGACACGAATCACGATAGCAGTGAGGCCTGGGTCTTCAAGTAAGCACTCGGCAACTTCGCTAATCCCCGTTGATTCAAGGGTACACAGCTTTTGAATCTTCAGTACAACGTTAGGGATAGGAGGAAGTGTTATTTTTCCCGCTGAGATAGAATGTCCAACAAGTTGAGCAAACTCTGATTCCAGACCCTTTAAGAGAAGAGCCTTATTTTGTGGTAGCCAGAAAAACGATAAATGATTCATATAAGAAGTAACCATATGTATGTCATACCATTTTACAAGCCGCGATGCTGCGAGGCAATACTGATTGGATCATATAAACTCCAGAAACTTGAACCGATGTATCACCGAACGTCAAGATTCAAGCTTAGCTCGATAGTTTATTGTGATGTCAATCATGATTAAAGCGAATGCATATTGGATTGATGTGAACTAGGTCCAGACTTATTTTTCTTTTCAAAGTATCATTTATTTAAAGGTGGAAAACGCAACTATAATATTCACCTAACTATAATAGATAGATTTAAAAATTTCGCATAAAAAGCTGCTTGTCTGGTGATCAACCTAATCGGGGTAATTTGATTAAGGATCAACGGAAATGACAGAGACAGCATTTATTAACTACGTGAATCAATTTGGCAAACATCAAAAACGTTCTATGTTTGGAGGTCTTGGCCTTTTTCAAAACGACGCTATGTTCGCTTTATTGACAGGAGGTTGTTTATTCATTAGAGGTGGTAATTCATTAGATAAAAAACTGACGGACCTTGATTGTGAAAAATATCGCCATGTTAAAAAGCAGACAATAGCAACGGTAAATTATTACGATATTACTGACCTGTTTACATGTGAACATCCTGAATTGGATAGCATTATTCGTACTTCAATCGATAATTCAATACAGCAACGTAGTTTCAAAAAATCTTCAGCGAGCCGCAGGTTAAGAGATCTGCCCAACATGCAACTTACACTAGAACGTATGGTGAAAAAGGCTGGTGTGGATGATGTTTCAATGTTTATGCAGTTGGGTGCGCCTGAAGTGTTTAATAAGGTTCGCAAAGCGTACGGAAATGATGTTGACTTAAAACTACTTTGGAAATTTGCAGGTGCAATTGATGGTATCCATTGGAAGCTGTTGCAAGAGCCACGCAAGCAGCAATTATTAAAGAGCTGCCATTAAAGAAACCCTCCTTATATGCTTAAGATTACTGTAAATAAATAAAAACCGAGGAATGTCCTCGGTTTTTTGTTTCTGGCTTAACCTTCCTAATAAGAAAAGTAAGTGCTCATTGGAGCTGGCTCGTTGAGTTTTAGAACTTGAAACGAGTAGTGAACATTACCTGATCACCGTAGAAGTCGTTGATACGCGCTTCAGCACCGATAGAGAATAGTTCAGTAGAGTGGAAACGTGCGTAAACAGAACCTGTCCAATCATCGTTGTCATCGATAGAAACGTAACCACCTTTACCACCAACCTCTAGTTGTGGACCAAGCCATTGACGAACACCAACGTTGATCTCCATACCGATATCAGTAGAGCTTGAATTTTCAGGCTGAACGATGCGCGCTAGCATTTCACCTGTTAGATCAGCCCAGTTGTTGATTGGTGCGTGGAAACCAAGACCTACAGCTGAGTCGTAATCGCCTTCAAATTCTGAATCGATACGCGCCACAGCGTGAGCATTCGGATGGATTGACTTACTGAACGCACCACCAAATGTAACTGGGCTAGCACCGATACGTGCTTCGAAGTAATCGTAGCTGAAGTTGCTCATTACTTGTGGTTGTTCATCGACAGCTAGCGCTTGACTAGAAGCCAATAGCATAGCGGTAGTAAGTAGTATTTTGCGCATAACGATCGTAAACCTTTATTAGTGTTAATTCCTTTGGTTTGAGAAAAATCAGGCAAACCATAAACATCAAGATAGTTTAATCTAACTCACGGAAAAGTAATCCATAAAAATGCCAATCATTTGTTATTCGAATAAAAAACAATCACTTTTAGTGATACTCTGCTACTGAGATCTCATATTTATGGCGTTATTCTCTTTAATTTGAAAGCTAACCATCAAATTCTAAATGCTATTCACCAAAACTTGTGCGTTTATCCGACATTGAGGTGAGTATACGTTCTGTATCTAAGATGGAAGTCCAGTTTAACAGTTGTTCGTCGTTTTTGATTACAAAATCGGTAAGTTGTTGAGTAATGGTGCCTCTGAGTTGATCACCTTGCCAAGGTTTAGAGATATAGAAATCAAGTGCCGCATTATTGATAGCCGTTACCGTATCTTCAAGGCCTGCTTGCCCTGTGAGCAAAAGCTTTCGTGTAGCCTTAGTTGAATCTTGGTGGTTGAGTTCTATGAGAAAGTCGATTCCGGTTTTTTCTGGCATGATGTGGTCACACAAGATTAAGGCGAGTTTAATGCCGTCTTGAGCCATTTCTTCAATCACTTGCTTGGCTTCATCTACCGATTCAGCACCTTCAACGATAAAGTTATCTTCAAACATAGCCAGATCTTGAAGGACACTATTGAGAACTTCTGGTTCATCATCGACACATAAAATTAGGTACTTATTCATGAGGTGCTCCTTTTTGTTTGAACGGAAGCCACACTTGCATGGTGGTATGGCTTCCTACCTCAGACTCCACCAACATAAATCCTTGATGAGCCGAAACGATTTGTTGTGAAATGGACAACCCAATCCCTAAACCAAAGTTACCTTCTTTTTTGGTGGTGAAGTTTGGGGTAAAAATAGTATTGATGTCTTCTTTGGCAATACCGTGCCCAGTATCCGATATTCTAACCACTAAAAAGCTATCATCGCCTTTTTCCTGTCGAGAAGTGGTAATGGTAATTTTACCAGTGCCAGAAAGGGCATCGAGCGCGTTGGAGATTAGGTTAGTCCACACTTGTTGCAGCGCAAGCGATTGGCATAACAAAGGTGGTAAGTCTGTATCGTAGTGCTTTTCTAGTTTGTGATGCTTGAGTCGGTTTTCAAAAATCACTAACGTATCTTCAAGCCCTTCATGGATATCCGCGTAGTGATGAATCTCATTATCTTCGCGGGCATAACTTTTTAAGCTTTTCACCATATCGGCAATACGTTTACTACACACTTGGATGGAGCGAATAGAATTCCCAACATAGTGGTAATGCTCTAAGTCATTAAGTAGTTCTTTACCTGCAATAGGGGCTTCTTTCAGAGTGTCTAAAAACGTCAAATCTTGACTTAGGTTGAGCCTCACGGCTTTTTTGGCTAAAGCACGATCATTGATAGTCGATGTAAGGTGTTTTACAAGCAGTCTTTCTTGCGCCGTAGATAGTGGCTTCGCTAGCTTTGAATACGTTAATACATCAGTACCTCTATTTGACTCTGGAAGTAATGAATTTTCGAGTATATGGTCGAGATGCTCCGACAGAGTTTCAATACTTCGCAAGATCGCTGCAATCGGGTTATTCAGCTCATGAGCAACACCTGCGACAAGTTGCCCCAGCATCGCCATCTTCTCTTTTTCAATCAATTGCTGGTGGGCTGATTCCAGTGACTCCAACGTTTGCTGTAGCTTGATCTTATTAGTGATGCTTCGTTGTAAGCGTCGATTGAAGTGACGCAACAGCAGATTGGTAAATAACGGCAGTAGGGTATTATTTGAGTGCATAACCTGAGCAAAGCTATCTTTATCAAGCTTAATCACTCGTGTTTGGGTTAGGGTTATCGCTGTAGAGAACGAAGGTTCACCAGTCACAAAAGACATACCACCGACAATATTGCCTTTGGAGTGTCGTACTACTTCTCGTTGTTGTCCTAACTCATCCTTTTTGTAGAGCGCTGCTTGACCTTCAATGATCAACCATAAAAAGCAATTGTCTTCACCTTCTACAGTAAGTAAATGTTCCGGCGAGTACTCCCTAATAGCTTTGGTTTTATCCTCGATAGAGAATATATCTTGCAAGGCACTGACGACACGCTCTGCTAAAGCATTATCTGAAAGCTGATGATAATCGTGGATAAATCCGGATTGGAACGAATGAATTTTTTGTTCGATGTGAGCTCTCAATAGACGCTGTTGGTCTAACGTGTCGCTGTAGAATAGGAGGTTTTCGGAGTCGTATTGGATTACAAAAGAAGTCAGTTCTTTTTGTGCTGACTTGAATAGAACTTGATCTTGAACTGGTTTGGTCAGGCAGTGATTGAGCCGACCTTCATTCACCGCGGTCAGAATTGATTGAATCTCTGACGAAGCACTGATTAATATTGTTCTTGCGATACTACTGTGAGGCAGTTGCTCAATTTCAATAAGAAATTGTACGCCATTAAAATGAGAGTGATGATGAGTAATAACTAGGGCAACTGTCTGGTGATTGTCACCGATATCTTGTAATGCATGATACGCATCTTCTATGTTCTCGGCAGTATAAATGTCGAATACCGAAGACAGTGGAGCTAACTCCGAATGTATTCTTTCAATGCTAACTGGATTATTGTCCAAACAAATAACAGCGTATTGATTCACAGCTCAACCTTTGTAGTAGTGATGCTTTTAGCTTAACAAGAACTATTGAATAAGGATGAGAGCTAGACGTTAATTTGTTGAGTGGGTTGAGGTATCTAGCAATAGACTGATTTAACTCAATGTTCCTTGTTGGCTACTGATGGGGTAGACTGAAAAAAAACAGACTAGCGTAGAAGAGAACTCATGAAACAGTTAAGAAAAATTGGTGCAATTGGCGGAGCAATCTCATTGGCACTTTGTTGGCCGCTGGCGGTTGGGCAAATTGGGCAGAATGCTATTACTGATGGTGTCGCAAAACTTAACAATTCAAGTATTCTGGCTGAAATAGTCGAATATGATAGGGGATACTTGTCTTCTAATGTTAAGACTCGTCTAACAGTGACCGATGATAACCTGAAGCAGCAACTAGCGCTTGATGGGCTGCCGAGTGAGTTCGTGGTCAACAGTTCGGTCAGCCACGGTTTAGTGAGTCTGAATGCGTTGTCGACGCTTGAGAACTTAGAAACTTTGCCTCTAACTCTGACGACTAGCACTGAGCTCAACGGTAATACAGATTTTAATTTTGAATTGGACCAGTTCAACCACCAAGGTTCTGGTGAAAATGGTACGTCTGTATCCATCACTAAGTCTACGTTATCTGGCCATGCTACCGTGTTAGGTCAGGTTGATTACACGCTTTCTGTTCCTTCTGTACAAATTGATTTTGAAACAGGTGAAGAAGCGACACTATCAAATCTCAAGGGCACAGGCTCTGGCCAACAAGCGCAAGGCTACTGGCTGGGTTCACAGAGCTTTACTGTAGATCGATTTTTGGTTTCAGATTCAACCATGCAACCGTTCATGACCATAGAAAACTCACAGTACGACTTTGAATCTCATTTAGATGAAGAGACTAAGCGACTGCGCAGTAACTTGAAGTTGGGTGTCGAAAATCTTGAGACCAATGATGGGCAAGTCAATAACTTAAACGTCGATTTTGAAATGTCGAAACTGGATAGTCAGTCGTTTGAGAAAATTTTTGAGATCTACCAATCGAGTCCTGTTTTGACTCAAGAAGACGTTTCGAAGATCATTCCATTTATCGATATATTGTTTGCTAAAGGTTTCGACCTCTCAATGAATAATATGTCATTAGCTCTAGGCAAGGGGGATTTTCAATCAAACTGGTTGGTGAGCGTACCTGAAGGGACAGAGAACATTAGCAATAACCCTTCGACAATTCTGCCAGCATTGACGGGAAATATTCACTCGAGCTTCTCATATGAACTGGTTGAAGAGTACCCATTCATCCGTGAGGGTATCGATGAATTGATTGTGATGGAAATGATCAAGGAAACCGATAGTGGTTATGAAATCAGCGCTGAATTAGAAAATGGAAATCTAGTGTTTGAAAATGGGCAAGAAATCCCATTAATCGCACTTCTTATGCCAGTTTTTGTTCAATAAAAACAGTTGAGCTTATTACTGGTGGGTGATCTAGCGGGATAAGTTAAACATTTGATAATGTACGAAACAAAAGAGGTCTTAAGACCTCTTTTGTTGTTTTTATGTTGGAGAAAACATGGTATTAATTGCTTAGTTATTATTTAGCAGGATAGCAGGAGCAATCATCCCCATGGAACTTACATTAGATAACGTATTCAATTTTAGTGCTGGTCCAGCGGCACTTCCTAAACCGGTAATGAAACAGGCGCAAGCTGATTTTATTGATTGGAATGGTTTAGGGACTTCCGTTATGGAAATCAGCCATCGCAGCAAGCAGTTTATTCAAGTTGCTGATGAGTCGGAGCAAGACCTACGTGATCTTCTGAACATTCCAGACAACTATAAAGTGCTTTTCTGTCAGGGGGGCGCTCGTGCTCAATTCGCAGCTGTGCCTCTAAACCTTTTAGGTGACGCGACGAAGGCGACTTACATTGACGCGGGTTACTGGGCCGAAAGTGCAGTGACTGAAGCAAGTAAGTATTGTGAAATTGATGTATTTAATGCCAAAACATCGATTGATGGTAAAGCGGCTGTTATTCCAGCAAAAGATTGGAAAATCGACCCAGAAGCGGCGTATGTTCACTTCTGTCCAAATGAAACCATCGACGGTATTGAGATCAGTGAGCTACCACAAACTGACAAGCCTATCGTTGCAGACATGTCATCGAATATCTTGTCTCGCAAGATTGATGTGTCTCAATATGGTGTTATTTATGCTGGCGCGCAAAAGAACATTGGCCCTGCGGGTATCTGCATCGCTATCGTGCGTGATGATCTGCTCGAGCTTGCGAACGAAGTATTGCCAAGCATTCTCAACTACAAAGTGCTTGCTGAAAAAGATTCTATGTTTAACACACCACCAACTTACGCTTGGTACCTATCTGGCCTAGTCTTCAAATGGCTGAAAGCTCAGGGGGGGGTTGAAGCGATGGAAGGTGTTAACCAAGAAAAAGCGGCACTACTTTACAACGCGATTGATGATTCTGATTTCTATAAGAACGACGTTCACACAGCAAACCGTTCAAGAATGAACGTACCATTCCAACTAGCGAAACCTGAGCTAGATGCGAAGTTCTTAGAGCTGGCAGACGCTGCTGGTTTGAAGTCGCTAAAAGGGCACAGAGCTGTAGGCGGAATGAGAGCATCACTATACAATGCAATGTCATTGGAAGGTGTCCAAACATTGGTGAGCTTCATGAAAGATTTTGAAGAGAAATATGCTTAATTCAATAGGCGAACTTCGATATTAACCAATAAAGAGAGGAGCCTGGGGCTCCTCTTTTTTTATCTCTACAGATGCTAAAAATATAGAGGCTAAAATTATCTTCGTCGACCATTTAAGCGAAACTGCTGCGGGGTGACATTGAAGGAAGCCTTGAATGCTTTGATGTAGGATGAGTCGTTTTGATAGCCAACTTGGTCAGCAATATGTTGGATCGAAAGCTCTTCATCGAGCAAAGACAACGAGTAAATCAGGCGGATTTGTTGTCGCCACAACTGAAATGATGTGTTGAACTCTTTTGAGAATAAGCGCGATAAGGTTCGCTCTGATGCGCCGACTTTATCTCCCCATTCCTTCAACGATAAATCCAACGTTGGTGCCTCTGTCAGCGCTTCAAATATAAGCTTCAATCGTCGGTCTTCGGGTAGCAACAATTGATAGGTCTGAACGTTGTCTTTCATGATCTGATCGTGCAATACCGAAAGCAATCGCGATACCTCTTCATCACTCACAAATCCTTCGCACTGTCTGCGAATTTCCTGTAATAACTCATTTAAAAACGGTGTAAGGGTAATGGTTCGTACTTGAGGTTCATACTTAGTACCAAAGGCTGGATTGAGGTAAATGCCGACAAACGTCGTATGGCTGAGTGCGATAGATTCATGTTGAATCCCTGCAGGCACAAACAAAGCCGAGGTATGGGGCACAAGATGTTGGTAGTGCTCGGTTTTCGTTTGCAGCAGACCTTTGATCGGGAAGATCACTTGATGCCATGTATGTTGGTGCATTGCATCGACGTAACCCTTGGGCATATCGATGGTCTTCACCAACGCGGGCGAATTCGGGTTAGCGACCATCATCTCATTTGAGGTGATGACTCCGGAGTGAGAATCTATTTGGCGGGTTAGCATGGTTAAGTGTCTTTATATCCCTATTCTGACGTGGCGAGACTAGGCTATCATGCCCGGCAGAGTGAATGAAGTAGAGAGGGCACGCGTATGCGATATCAAGTTGAAATATCGAAAGAAAACCAACTACTATTCAAAGTCGATATTGAAGGTATTAACCAAAATAAGTGTGAAACATCGCTCGAAACGGTCTTGGCTAAGTTTCCGAAAACAGAAGGTTATCAGCGTCATCTATTGCTTTCGAACAGCGAAACGCGTTACTTAAAGAGCACAGAAAACCACATTGAAGTATTAGCAGCGGTTCCGGTATTTAAATCACTGGGCGAGCAATAAGTTGGCTTTAGCTCGTATAAAACAGCAAATAAGTTTAGGTAAAAGGGAAAGATATGAAGAAGTTAGGCTTAGTAAATAGCGTATTGGTTGGTAAAACTGTTGCCTTTGCATACGGTGCAAATAGTGCCATCAACAAGCAGATTTCACCTGAGCGTCAGCATGCCACAGAACTTGGTTTTACCACTGATGAACAAGGCGACCCTCGCTTTCACGGTGGTATTCAAAAAGCCCTTCATATCTACCCAAGCGAGCACTACCCAGTTTGGCAGGAAGAGTTAGGTGACAAAATCATCTTTCAATCTGCAGGCGCATTTGGCGAGAACCTAAGCTCAAGCGGCATCACGGAGCACTCCATTTGCTTGAAAGATAAGATTCGTATTGGTTCAACATTGTTGGAAGTCTCGCAAGGGCGTATGCCGTGCTGGAAGCTGAACGTGAGATTCGATCAAAATGATATGGCAAGAAGGCTGCAAGATACGCTAAGAACTGGCTGGTATTTCCGTGTATTGGAAGAGGGGGATATCGGTGCTGGAGATGAGATCATTCTATGTGAAAGACCTTATCCAGAATGGTCGTTAACTCGAATCATGGGAGCGGTGTTCACAGGTTGTTTAGATAAACAAGATCTTAAAGAATTGGCGGAGCTACCTTTAGTCGAATCTTGGGGAGCACTTATAGATCGTCGCCTTGAAACCGGCAAAGTCGAAGATTGGGAAATGCGATTAGTTGGTCCGACAGCGGAGTAAGCTTTTCCTAATACGCAAAAACAAAACGCTCACTATTTAGATGATGTGAGCGTTATGAGTATTAAGGTGTAAAACGGCTAATGGCTAATGGTTAATGCCTAATCGCTTCACGTACGATTTAAACAGTATTTAAATCTAGCTATAACCAGAAATCTTTAACCGGCATGTCAGGGCTAAAATGATGCGCAATCTGCGCTTGTAGTAACTCTGCTGTTGCAATGGCATCAGTCAAAGCGTGGTGTGGGGTGTAATCTGGTAAATGGTAGCGACGTCGGCTTTGTCCAAGCCTTATTGATGCGGGTTTCTTACCTTTTAGTCTATTCCAGAAACCACCAACCAATCTATTCTGAATTTGAGATTCGATTTCTAGTGTATCTAATACTGGAAATTCAATACCTTCTCCTAACCTTACTTTCAACGCGTTGTCTAAGAACTCACGCTCAATACGGCGGTAGTGAACAACAGGAATATGCCCGGCGATTGCGTCCAAAATCTCATCAAGCACCTCGTTTAAGTCCGGCGCATCGATGATGTCATTGTGTGTGATACCGTGAATAACGACAGATTCTTCTTCCAGTTTTTGCTTAGGCCTTAGCGTCCAATGCCTTGCTTGTCTTAGATAAATACGATTGAGTGTAAAAGGTACTAGTCCAATGGTAATAATGCCATCCTTCGCCGAATTTAAGCCTGTGGTTTCAAAATCCACAGCTAAAAAGGTCACCTCAGACAGCGGAGTGTCTGGATCGGGAAGTGGCTCACTGTAGAACTTCTTTAAACGCTTATCCTTTGAACGCTCTAGTTTTTGAGCAAATTTAAAAGGCCAATCGACCGCAGGTGATCTAAATAGTTTGTTCATAGGCCCTACTTAAACTTATTGCTAGCTTGGTAACGGAACTTAAGGAAGTTTTGCGCATTACTTAAGATTTGGAATGCGTCCTTTAGGTTACGTCGCTCGAAGTCAGACAGGTTCTCTGGCTCGATGTTGTTATCAGGCTCGATGTTGTTGTCGACATCGTGCGCTTGGTGGCGAATACGAACCAAAGAGATGAACTCCATGGCATCTTTCAGGTCTTGTGCTCTGCCTTTTGGCAAAATACCTGCGTCGATAATGTCATCTAATCGTTCAAATGAGTTCTTCGAACGAGAGGCCACCGCCAAAGAGTGAACACGAATCAGATCCGCCAACGGTGCAGTACCGCGACGCTTAAGGTTGATTGAGTTGTTATGGCGGCCATCTTTTTCCATAACGAAATCTTTGAAGAAGCCCAGAGGCGGTGTTCGATTGAGTGCGTTACGAGCAAGACACGCTAGGAAGCGGTTGTTCTTGCGTGCGCGTCTTACGATGAAACTGTTCAGCTGTTCAGCCCATTTCAAACGGCCGTAGACACCATCTAAGTCGAAGAAGATAGAAGCATTCAGTAAGGCTTTCGGATTTGGATCATCAATCCAGTCCGCAAAGCACTCTTCCCATTCTCTACGTGTCATACGCCAAGTCGGGTTGGTTGCCATGATGTCACCGGTACAGTAAACATAACCACATTGGTCTAAGCCGTCACAAATGAACTTTGAAAGCTCTTCAAAGTACTTGCCGTGTTTTGCTTCGTCGTATGTGTCATCAAGAATAATGGCGTTGTCTTGGTCGGTCACAAGCAGCTGTTCATCACGCCCCATAGAGCCGAGAGCTAGGAAGCAATAAGGAATGGGCGCCGTACCCAATTGCTCTTCCCCTAACTCGATAATACGTTGTTTGAAGCTACGCCCAATTACTGACATCGCGGTGCCGACCATGTGAGCATTGGCATCTTCGTTAACCAAGCGTACAAAGCTATCTTTCACTTGTTCCGAAAGCACTTTAAGGTCTTCAATACTTTGTTGTTGGAAGATACTACTTACCAGTAGCAGAGAGTTTTGAGATTCATACCGTACGATATCAGTCGCTTCGATAATGCCGATTGGCTTCTTATCTTTTAGCACGGGCAGGTGGTGTACGTTATAGCGAAGCATGGTCATCATGGCTTCGTATACGTAAGCATTGTGGTCGAGTGAGATAACTTCTGGCGTCATGACACTTGAAACTTCATTTGATGGCTCTAGACCTTCTGCAAGTACACGTGTACACAAGTCGCGGTCGGTAATAATACCGATCACAGGGGTTGAATCGTCCTCATCATCTTCAACAATATCTGGGTCGATGATCAGTAAGGAAGAGACGTTGTCTTCTGCCATCATGGTGGCGGCTTGTTGGATAGTGCACGTTTTCTCTATCATTGGGGCTTCGCCGGTGAGCAGCGTTTTTACCTTTGATGTCGATAGATCGTTAGCATCGTTATTATTGGAATTGGCTTGGCGTAATCGCGCATTGTCTTCCACTTCGACAAAATCAGCAAAAGAGTCATAGTTGTCATAAAGTTCTTGAAAAATTGCCTCTGGGACACAGTAGAGCAGAGTGTCTTCTATTGCTTTAACAGGGAAGCGAACTTTGTTGTTAGTGAGTAGACCCATTTGGCCGAATAGGTGACCTTCATCAAGGCGATTATAGAGTTCGCCCTTACGACGATACACCTCAACCTCACCGCTTCGCACGATGTAAAGGTCGTGAATTTGGTCACCAAAGTGAATGATAGGTGTGTCTTGGCGATAATAAGAAATTTCCACACTACTGGTGACTTTCGCCAACATATCTTCAGGGAGATCGGTGAAAGGAGGGTATTGTGCCAGAAAGTTTTGAATCTCTAATAACTCAGCATCCATAATGATCATCCATTAGTTCGTATGATTTCATGGTACAACATTTCATAATAATTTGCCGTCACAAATCAATCTGTGAGGTAAAACCTTTTTGAAGTCTTATGGATAGGCTAATCTTTCAACTAATGGAGTGCTAGTTTAAGGATGATAGAAATGTCGAAGTGGAAGCTTAGTTTGGTATCTACCGTTTTTATGTTTTCTCCAAGTTTGTGGGCAGAAACTCATAGTGTACCCATTCTTGATTATGACCATATATATGCCACGGCGTATTCGGGGAGCTTAAATGAAGATGCTGGTGGAAATAACAATGCTTCGTCGTTTGGATTGGGTGGCAGTTATGCGATGACTGGCGGTTGGTTGTTGTTGGGCGACTACAGTGCACGCTTCATTCACCCAGATGACACCACAACTCGAATTGATACGCTTATGCCGGGTGTTGGTTACCGTTACGGCATTAAGAAAGATCTAGATGTGGTTGCTTACTACCTGCTTGGTATCACTAAAGGTCAGGTCGAAGATAATGATACCAACCGAACTGAATCTTCAGACACGGAGTTCATTCAAGGGGTAAAAGTTGGGCTTAACTATGGCTTTGCGAAACGTTGGATTGCCAACGGGAGTGTGCAAGTGAATCGAAGTGATCTGTTTGATGAAGAGATCTATCATTTAGGTTTACGTTATCTAGTGACCAACAAGTTTGCGATTGGTGGGTCATACCAACATCGAGATGGTGAAGGTAAGATTCGTAGTGAACGTACTAATGAACTGGGCGTGGAGTTTTTCCTAGAGTACTAACTAGTAACGCAAAGACAACGTGTCTTAACCGCTCATAAATAAAGAAGACAGACACAAAAAAGCCAGCTTAGTCGCTGGCTTTTGCATATCTATAGGTCTACAAATACAGGTTTCGCTTTACGATTAAAGAACCGCAGCGATACCTTTACATAGAGGACCCATGTTTGACTTAGTCATACCAGCAACACTGATACGGCCAGAACCAACAATGTAGATAGCGAATTCATCTTTTAGGCGAGTTACTTGCTCTTTGCTTAGGCCAGAGAACGAGAACATGCCGTTTTGACGTTCGATGAATGTGAAGTCTGCGTCTACACCTTCAGATTTCAGTGTAGTTACGAATAGCTCACGCATCTCTTGGATACGGTCACGCATTTCTGCTACTTCTGCTTCCCATTCAGCACGTAGATCAGCATCACCAAGGATGTGAGTAACGACAGCACTGCCGTGCGCTGGTGGGTTAGAGTAGATAGAGCGGATAATGCTCTTAACTTGAGAGAACGCTGTCGTTGCTACGTCTGCAGATTCTGCAACCAGAGTGAATGCACCTACACGTTCGTTGTACAAGCCGAAGTTCTTAGAGAACGAGCTAGCAACAAGGATCTCTTTGTTGTATTGAGCAAAAACACGTAGGCCAGCAGCATCTTCTTCAACGCCTTTTGCAAAACCTTGGTAAGCAAAATCGAATAGAGGAAGCAGTTTCTTCTCAGCAACCAGTTTAGCCAGTACTTCCCATTCATCAGCAGTAGGGTCGATACCTGTTGGGTTGTGACAGCAGCCGTGAAGAAGAACGATATCGCCTTCAGAAGCGTTCTCTAGGTCAGCAACCATGCCAGCGAAGTCTTTGTCTTTAGTTTCAGCGTTGTAGTAGCTGTATTGAGCCGTTTCGATACCCGCAGCAGCGAAAACGCCGTTGTGGTTAGCCCAAGTTGGGTTACTGATCCAGATTTTCACATCGCCCAGTTGGCGTTTGATGAATTCACCCGCTACGCGAAGTGCACCTGTACCACCTGGCGCTTGTGCTGTTTTAGCGCGTTGAGACGTAACGATCTCAGTATCTGAACCGAAAAGAAGCTTCTGAACCGCTAAACCGTATTCAGCTGTACCTTCAATTGTTAGGTAAGATTTGGTTTTTTCGTTTTCAAGAAGTGCAGCTTCTGCTTTCTTTACTGTTTTAAGTACAGGCGTTTGACCATCTTCATTTTTGTAGATGCCCACACCAAGGTTGATTTTCTCTGCACGAGAGTCTTTTTTAAACTCTTCAGTAAGGCCGAGGATAGGATCGGCGGGAGCAGCTAACACTTTTTCAAACATAATCTTCATCCATGTCAATTGAGAGGGGATAGTATCTATGGGTATTTATACCTGTATGGGATTTTTATGACAATACGAAGTGAACAGAAAGACCAAAAAAAATCCATTTCAATCAGATTTATTGACTAAAGAGGAAATTTGATAACAAAACACCCTACGGGTTACCCATAGGGTGCAAGAAGTTAGTGGTTTTTGAATAGATTAGGCAGGTTGAGCAATAAAGCTTTCGCGCTCGAGTTCGTTGGCTACATTTTTTCCATCTTTGTAGGTCGCGGCAATTAAAACGAACGCTTGTTCAACAGCTAGAAAAGCTTGGACAACTTGCGGATCAAAATGCGTCCCATTGCCTTCTAAGATGATCTGTTTGGCTTGTTCGTGAGTAAAGGCTGGCTTGTAGACTCGCTTCGAGATGAGCGCATCATAAACATCGGCCAATGCCATTAAACGGCCAGATAACGGGATATCTTCACCAGACAACTGATTAGGATAACCATTGCCATTCCATTTCTCGTGGTGAGTCAGAGATATCTCCTTTGCGACTCTTAAGAAAGAGCTACTTCCTAGCTGCTTTTCTGCAATAGAAAGTGCTTCAGCACCAATCGCGGGGTGACCTTTCATTATCTCAAACTCTTCGTCAGTCAATTTGCCCGGCTTCAATAACACGCTATCAGGCACACCGACTTTGCCTACGTCGTGTAAAGGCGCAGATTTGTAAAGCAACTCGATGTAGTTTGGTGTTAACAAGCTTGAGTGGGTTTCTGATTTGCTGAGCTCTTGTGCGAGCACCTTGACGTACTCTTGAGTTCTTAGGATATGTGCGCCCGTTTCATTGTCTCGAGATTCAGCCAATGCCGATAAGCTCACAATGGCCACGTCACGTGTGGTTTTCACTTCGTTTTGCGCGGTTTCAAGGCTATCAAGCATGGTATTGGTCATAGATGCCATTGATCCAAGCTCGTTGTAGCCGAAAATAGGTAAGCGAACGCCTTGCTCGCCATTGGTGACTTTGTTTAATGCGTGCTCTTGGCTTAGGAGAATACGCTTAATTAGCTTACTCCAAAGCGTCATGATGGTTATCGCGTAGCCACCCAGTACCACAGCCAAATAAATAAACTCTTTGATCACGCTGATCTTGCCGGTGCCATCCAATAAGCGGTCAGGGTTATGTTCTAACCAGAAGATGTCTTTGACAGCAATCATCGTCAACATAGTCGTCAGTGTTACCAGAAGCACGATAACCAAGCCTATCATCTGCTTGACTAGTGAACTTCTTTCACCAACCAGTTGGAAGTTGAATTGTCCAGTCGTCTCCATTTTATCCATTTGGCTGAGCTTAGCGTTCAATTGAAGAATGGTTCCGGTAAAGAAGCCGAATAGACTCATTCCAAACAGCACCTTCAAATTACTATCTATGGTGAATTCATAGCTTAAGTTGTAGTAGAGCGCGAAAGGCACACTTGCAACAAAAAATAGCAGGGTATCGAGTTGCGCGAATCGGCCTTGCTTGACCAAGGTATGTTGCGCTAATAGGTAACGACGCGCGAGCCATAATAAGACAAACACAATACTGACTTGTGTGAAAATCTCTAACGTCGTTAAGCTCTCGAGCATAGGACACACCCGACTGCCATAGGTGCCAAACAGCACGCCAGCAATGACGTATAACTTAGTCGTTAGCGATTGATTGTAATTTGAAGTATCCATCGTAAGCCTTTGTTCTCATTCTTATTAGATTTACGCATTCATTGATTCACGACTTTAGAATTACGAACGATTAGCATAACTGACGTGAATAAGACCGGAGATTCTATCGATAGCTTTCGTGGATTGATACAAGAAACTGGTTTGTGTTGGATATTTGTTAGCTAGGTGTGGGTTATTGCTGCATTTTTATGAAGATACTTGAATAGCCTCGGTCGAGGTTCGAGGCTATTCAGTCTGTATACTGGGTTAGAATCGCGAGTGATTGGGTTCGTTATCTACTTTACCCTGTTACTTTTTCAGATTGATTTCAGCTTCGATGGAGCCTGTTTCAATCTCAGGATGAGACGCTAGCTTGTCTGCAGCCCATTGGTTTAAATGCTTAAGAATGGCCGACACCGCGTGTTTTTCAGTTGGTGCTTGGTTTTGATCGACGTCGAGTTTCTGCTTTGGATGTGAACCTGTCGCATCTTCAGCGATATGGAGCCAGTCTGGGTGCCAGTAATATGGCTGTCCACTCGGTGTTGTCCAACTATGAACACCGTTTGACTTTCCTTTGTAACTTAGTTGGTCTGCTTCTATTTTTTTCATTATTGTCTCGCATGTTTTCTGGGTTACATCAAATAATTGAGGCGAAGAGCGACCTTAGCTCGCGCCTTGAGTACAAAACTATCAAAGCTTACAAAGTTATCTGTGAACTATTTCACACAATTATAGAAATCAGAAGTAATCACTTGGTTAGCAGCAATAGTTGTTAACGTTAGTGATAAAATCTGGGCCCACAGAATTTCTCTAGGTAGTACAATTAGATGGCGCGTTATGAAGAGCTTGCAAAGGATATTCGAACTCAGATTGCTAATAACACTTGGCGAACTGGGGAAAAGATTCCTTCTGTACGCGTGAGTTGCCGTAATTATAACGTCAGCAACAGTACTGTCTTACAAGCTTATCAATTGCTCGAAAGTGAGGGTTGGATCATCGCTAAGCCTCAGTCTGGCTATTTTGTAGCGCCACGAGTGGATGGCATTGATTATAAACTGCCATTCGTGCGCGAAAAGAAAGCGATCAACGACCGCCTATTCGAGTTCTTGAAATCTAGCTCTGCAGAGGGTGTCATTCCTTTTGGCTCCGCATTCCCAGACCCTGACCTTTTCCCATTGCCGACTTTGACTCGAAACCTTGCCAGTGCTGGCAGGAAGATGACCGGCGCCAGTGTGATTAACAACTTGCCACCTGGAAGCGAGTCCCTAAGAAGACAAATCGCACAGCGTTATCTGCAGCAAGGTATAACGGTTAACCATCAAGATATTGTGATTACGTCAGGCGCGATGGAAGCGCTAAATTTAAGCCTACAAACGGTTACTAAGTCGGGCGACAACGTGGTGATTGAGTCGCCTGCATTCTACGGGGCTTTGCAGGCTGTTGAGAGGTTAGGGCTTAACCCGATTGAAGTGGATGTTTGCCCAATTAATGGATTGAACATCGAACAGTTTGAACGTGCCTTAAAAAACCAAGATGTAAAAGCGTGCTGGCTGATGACAACCTTTCAAAACCCAACCGGAACTAGCCTGTCTGAAGAGGCGAAGCGCCTTGTGGTAAAGATTGCGGAGCAGCATGAAGCCTACATTATTGAAGATGACGTGTATGGAGACCTTTATTATGAGGGGCACAAACCTAAGCCATTAAAAGCCTTTGATAATACCGATTCTGTTTTGCTTTGTGGTTCGTATTCGAAAAGCCTGTGCCCCGGCTATCGTGTCGGTTGGGTCGTGAACACACGCTTTAATGACGCGATTCAAAAGCTTCAACTTCTTTCTACCTTGTCGAGCAGCGCACCTGTGCAGCTTGGAGTTGCACATTTTTTGACTCATGAAAGCTACGATAATCACCTACGTAAACTGCGCAAAAACCTGTTGGTTAGAAAAGAGCGCTTTATTAGCGTCATCAAACAGTACTTCCCGCATTCCATCAAGATTGAAGAGCCTGCTGGTGGTTACTTTGTCTGGGTTCGTTTCTCTCCTGACTTCGACAGCCAGCAATTCCATCAATTAGCTATTGCACAAGACATCAGTGTGGCATCGGGTGACTTATTTAGTGAGCAAGGCAGAGTAGGCAATGCAATTCGATTGAATTTTTCTTATGAACTCACTGTAGAGAAAGAACAGGCACTTATCCTACTTGGTAAGATCGCGCATCAGATGACGTACTAAAATAAGAGGTAGCGATTGTAACTGTACGGGTTGTTTGTAGTGTAATTGTACGCCTTATAAAGTAAATAATTGTGATTCAATAACGGTAGATTAAATATTGGAGATACCGTTATGTTGAAAATGACTATGGGAAACGAAGCTAAGCTGATTATTGTCGCGATTGTGTGTGCGCTTCTGCTTATTCTCGGCCACGTATTGTTGGCAAAAGCATTCGCTGATATGGCCTGGGCAGAATACACTACTGCGGCTATCCCGTTCGTTATGATGGCAATCTGCGGTCTCGCAATAAAATACGCTATCGACCAAGATGTTGATTAGCTTTTGAATAACGAATCTTAGGCGGTGGTACGCAGAAGCAACCGTCGTCTCGTTTTATTCCGAACATAAAAAAACCTCCGCAAGTGCGGAGGTTTTTTATTTGTTCTTAACTTTTAATATCGAATTAGTTTCGAATTAGAAGTTTGCAGAGCGTGGTGTACGTGGGAATGGAATCACGTCACGAACGTTGCCCATACCTGTTACGTAAGATACTAGACGCTCGAAACCAAGACCGAAACCAGCGTGTGGCACTGTGCCGTATTTACGTAGGTCGCGGTACCAGCTCATGTGCTCAGGGTCGATACCCATAGCAATCATACGCTCGTCTAGAATGTCTAGACGCTCTTCACGTTGTGCACCACCGATGATTTCACCGATGCCTGGTGCAAGTACGTCCATTGCTGCAACTGTTTTGCCGTCGTCGTTTAAGCGCATGTAGAAAGCTTTGATGTCTTTCGGGTAGTTCTTAACGATAACAGGTGCTTTGAAGTGCTCTTCAGCTAGGTAACGCTCATGCTCAGAAGACATGTCGATGCCCCACTCAACGTCAAACTCAAATTTCTTACCAGAGTCTAGTAGGATTTGGATTGCGTCAGTGTAGTCAACTTGTGCGAAGTCAGCGTCAACGAATTGCTCTAGACGAGTAATTGCTTGCTTGTCGATGCGAGAAGCGAAGAATTCAAGGTCGTCGCGGCGCTCTTCAAGAACAGCAGCGAAAACGTACTTAAGCATGTCTTCAGCCAGTTTCGCTACATCGTTAAGGTCTGCAAACGCAACTTCAGGCTCAACCATCCAGAACTCGGCTAGGTGGCGGCTTGTGTTTGAGTTTTCAGCACGGAACGTAGGACCGAACGTGTAAACCTTGCTTAGTGCACAAGCATAAGCTTCAGCATTAAGTTGGCCAGATACTGTTAGGAACGTCTCTTTACCGAAGAAATCTTCGTTGAAGTCTACGTCGCCTTTTTCAGTGCGTGGTAGGTTTTCCATGTCTAGCGTAGAAACACGGAACATTTCACCAGCGCCTTCTGCATCAGATGCAGTGATAAGCGGAGCAGAAGTCCAGAAGAAGCCTTGCTCGTGGTAGAAACGGTGAATCGCTTGAGATAGACAGTTACGTACACGTGCTACTGCGCCAATCACGTTTGTACGTGGACGTAGGTGAGCAACTTCACGAAGGTATTCGATAGAGTGACGTGTCTTAGCCATTGGGTAAGTGTCAGCGTCTTCAACCCAGCCTACAACTTTAACGTCAGTTGCTGCTAGTTCGAAGTCTTGACCTTTCGCAGGAGACTCAACAATCTTACCCGTTACTTCAACAGAGCAGCCAGTCGTTAGCTTTAATACTTCGTTTTCGTAATTATTAAGATTATTAGGAACCACGGCCTGAATCGGGTCGAAACAAGAGCCGTCATAAATGGCAAGGAAAGAGATTCCAGCTTTGGAATCACGACGTGAACGGATCCAGCCACGAACAGTTACTTCACTGTCTACCGCTAGCTTGCCGCCAAGTACGTCTGTTACAGGCGCGTAAGTCATGTTGATTTCATTCTCCATTGAGGGACAAATTCAACTCAATGTTATTAGCATGGCCTCAAATTAATATAAATAATGAACAATTATTGGCCGAAACATTGAGTTGTATATACTTTCTAAATCGATTGAACATATTACCTGTCATACGGACAGCTTCAACCTTTATTCTTGTTCGGTGAAAGAAATATTGTGTCTACAGACAAGAAAAACCATGAAGGGTTATTTTTTGTTCGATCTCATAATGCGTTGCTGTGGCAGATCTAATAACAGAGCCTATTTAAAGTAAAGCTGAAGGGGTGAAGAGGGCTCGATTTTATTATTAAACTAGGTTAGTAGATTCTTCGGAGATAGTGGCAGTGCACTGAGGTTGCTTTCTAATATTGGGCAAAGACATAAGTGCTCATGGCTGAGCACTTTTGGATTAGATGGTAATACTGCAGTTTGGCGGTGCTATGAATTGTTCTTATAATGGGTGCTTGAGTTAGATAGAGTAAATTGATTAATCAGTGATTCAAGGTGATCAGAAAGTTCTTCTAGGCCATTGCTGATGTCGCGGGTTTCAGCCGCAGATTGTGAGGTATTATCGGCATGAGAAGTAATAGCTTCGACTTTTTGTTGAACATCCATGGTCGCTAGTGTGGTGGATTGCGTCTGTTGCTGAATGTTTCGAGCGTGTGTTAATACTTGTTTCATCTCTTCCACAACACCGTTCATTTCATTGGACAGCGTATCAATATCTGTTGAACTTTGATGTGCTTGTTCGCAAACGCGATCGGCAGAGGTTAATGATTCTTCGCTGCCTTGTTGGAATTGGAGGATAATCGATTCAATACTACTTGTCGCTTCAGCGGTTCGTGATGCTAGATGACGGACTTCGTCAGCGACCACCGCAAAGCCACGACCCTGTTCACCCGCACGAGCAGCTTCAATTGCAGCGTTAAGTGCCAATAAATTTGTTTGATCCGCAATGCCCCGAATTACGCCCAATATCGAAGACACTTCTCCAGTTTGTTCATTGAGCATTAGTATTTTCTGTTTAACTTCTTCAATGCTGGCCACTAAGTTCTTTATTTCATTACTGGCGTCGTGTGCTTGGTTGGCACTTTGGCATGCTACGTCAGCGGTATGGTTGATAAGGTCTGATGCCGTTAAAGTAGCTTGTTCTACATTGACTTGTTGAGCTTGTATCCCTTCCACATTATTTTGTACTTCAGCGGTTTCATTCTGCTGATCACTGGCGGCTTGCTCTGTAATTTGGGCGACACTAGTTAGTTGGGTGGCGGAAGCATTCAGTTTGTGAGATGTATTCTGCACCTGTTTTAGGCTGTCAGACACCGTCCCCATAAATGAATTAATAGAGTTCGCCAAAGTACCTATTTCATCTTTGCTTTGATCTGGTAGACGAGTTGATAAGTTTTTGTCGTTGCTAACTTGAGTCATAAAGCGCGAGGTGTGTTGCAGTGGGCGAACAATAATTTTACGAACCAACCCCATTGTTAGAATAAACCCAGCAAAAGAGATCACTGCCATAATACCGATTGCGGCCATCGTTTGAGTGTTGATCAAGGAGTTGACGTGATTTAGGTTGTATTCAAGACGAATGGCCCCCAACACTTCACCTTCCGGTGCCATATGGCAGGCCACACAGTTGGTACCACGATAGTTTTCGCTCGATTTCATAGGTAGGGCGATAACTAAGCCCTTCCCCCAATCTGCAGAAAATGACTCGATGACAGTTTCACCCGCTAGCGCGCGTTTATCAATATCATCTACAGGTGTTTGGTTGTCATTTCCAGGGCCGTATAGCCTGCTCACAGTATCAGCCCGTAATACGCGAACATCTTCAATACCTTCTTGTGCCAATGCTTTCTGACGAAGCGTCTCTTTCTGTGCCATGGTGCCAGTCAGCATCATCATATTGAGGCTATCGAAATAGTTGCTCGCCTTATCATGGAGCTGTTCACTTAATACAGAATGAACAAGCTGCTTTTGCTGCGAATATTGAAAGTAGGTCGATATTACTAGCAAAAAAGTGAACACGATGGCGAGAGCCACTAGGATTTTAAAGGTGATCGTTGAGCGCATAAGGTGTTTGTTTTTTTTAATTATAATGACGCGCACACTTTACTTGTTAGAGTCTCTACTACCTATGGAGTAGGGTGAATTATGTGACCATACTCCGGTTGTGGTTGTGGTTGTGGTTTTGTTTCTGTGATGTAGCGAGATTGTGGCGCTTCTATTATGTAAATTAGGTTTTAATTTAGTGTTGAGCTTCCATTAATGTGCATATTGATTTTATGAAGCAGCATAATTAGCTTTTGGGGGAATCCTTACTCGAGTAAGGACGTCCAACGGTGATAGAACTTGTAGTGTGTAGTGGTTTTACGTAAAATTGCGTGTCATTTTTTTAGCCTGAGAAACACAATGAGAACTGAGTTATACAAAGAGTTTATGTTTGAAGCTGCCCACCATCTTCCTCATGTGCCAGAAGGGCATAAATGCGGTCGTTTGCATGGCCACTCTTTTCTTGTTCGCTTGTACGTAGAAGGTGAAGTTGATCCACATACAGGCTGGGTAATTGACTTCTCGGAAATTAAAGCGGTATTCAAACCGATTTACAACCGTTTAGATCATTACTACCTCAACGACATTAAGGGTTTAGAGAACCCTACAAGTGAAGTGTTGGCTAAGTGGATCTGGAATGAGCTAAAACCAAACTTGCCGCTTTTGAGCAAAGTTGAAATTAAAGAAACCTGTACTGCAGGTTGTATTTATATTGGCGAAGCGTAAACATTAGAATCCACCTGCTAAAACAGGTGGATTTTTTTAGTTGTCGGTTGAAGGTTAGTTGTTGATTGAAAGTTAGCTGACGGTTTCAAGGGGAATGGTGTCAGACACAGATTTTTCTAATCTAATGGCTATAAATTTCGAGGTCGGGGTAAACGTTCGTTCACCATAACTGTCTAGAGGAACTAAAGGGTTGGTTTCAGGATAGTAAGCCGCTGCCTGACCTTGTGGAACGTCATAAGCCACCAAGGTAAACCCTTTCACTTTTCTCGTTACACCATCTTCCCAAAGTGACACCATATCGACCTTGTCACCCGGTTCAAAACCGAGCTTCGATATATCTGCTTCATTGATAAACAGAACCTCACGCATACCAAAGATACCGCGGTACCGATCATTCAAGCCATATAACGTGGTGTTGTATTGATCATGGGAACGCATGGTTTGTAAGATCAAATCGGGTTTATTAACACCTTGCAAAACCGCTTCATTAATTAGCTGTTTTGGCAGTTCATTGGAGCCAAATTGCGCTTTACCGCTGTGGGTGTTCCATTGACGATTTGCGGCAGGATTAACTAAATGAAATCCCCCCGGATTTTCCAGCTTCTGATTGAAGTCGGTAAAGCCTGGAATCGTATCTGCAATGAGATCGCGGATATGCCCATAATCTTCAACGACCCAATTCCAATCTATTGGATGGCTGCCCAGAGTGGCATTAGCAATACCCGCAATAATGGCTGGCTCAGAACGTAAATGTTCTGATCGAGGCTTGAGCTGCCCGTAAGAGATATGAACCATGCTGAACGTATCTTCAACGGTGATGCCTTGTGGCCCATTAGCCTGTGTATCGATTTCCGTGCGTCCCAAACATGGCAGAATCAGGGCATCTTGACCGGTAACAAGGTGAGAGCGATTGAGCTTAGTTGAGATATGAACGGTTAGGTCACAATTTTGCATCGCTAGATGCGTGCGAGGAGTATCGGGTGTGGCTTGCGCAAAATTACCACCTAAACCAATAAAGACTTTCGAGCGTTTTTCCTCCATCGCTTTAATCGCTTGTATGGTGTTGTGCCCTGCATCTCGTGGGACATTGAAGTTAAAGCGACGTTCAATGTTATCAAGCAATTGGTTTGAGGGTTTTTCATCGATACCCATTGTACGATCGCCTTGAACATTACTATGCCCCCGAACGGGTGATAGCCCAGCGCCGGGCTTACCGATGTTGCCGCGCAACAATTGTACATTGGCTATTTCTTTGATGGTTTGTACCGAATGACGATGTTGTGTTAACCCCATAGCCCAGCACATAATCACTTTTTCTGAACGGCGATACATGTCAGCGACCATTTCTATCTCGCTTAAAGCTAATCCCGATTGTTCAGCAATATGCTCCCATGTTGTCGCATCAACTTCTGCTAAGTATTCATCAATACCTGTGGTGTGTTCGTTGATGAATTGACGATCAAATATGGCTTTTCCTTTCGTTGCGAGCGCATCACGTTCCCATTGCAGTAAATATTTAGCCATCCCACGAAAGACCGCCATATCACCACCTAATGCTGGTCTTAAGTAAGCAGTATTGGTTGGTTTTGAACCATTGCTTAGCATTTCAATCGGAACTTGAGGGTTTTGGAAGCGTTCAAGCCCACGTTCTTTCAATGGGTTGAAACAGATCACCTGCGCACCGCGTTTTACCGCTTCACGCAATGGCTCAAGCATGCGAGGGTGGTTAGTGCCTGGGTTTTGCCCGAGCACAAAGATCGCGTCTGCTTGTTCAAAGTCGTCAAAAATCACGGTTCCTTTGCCGACACCGACCGTATCTTTCATGCCAATTGCACTGGCTTCGTGGCACATGTTTGAACAGTCTGGGAAGTTATTTGTTCCAAACGCACGAACGAAGAGTTGGTACAAAAATGCTGCTTCATTACTGGCGCGACCCGAGGTGTAAAATTCGGCTTGATGTGGTGAGTCGAGTTGCTTCAAATGCTTGGCTATGAGCGAAAAGGCTTCGTCCCATGAAATAGGAATATAGTGGTCGGATGCTGCGTCGTACTTCATCGGATGGGTTATTCGGCCTTGGTATTCCAGCCAGTAATCTGTTTGTGATAACAAGGACGTTACGCTGTGTTCAGCGAAAAAGTCAGGATCCACAAATCGATTTGTGGCTTCCCAGTTCACGGCTTTTGCACCGTTCTCACAGAAGTTCACTTTACTGCCGTGTGGGGATTCACCCCATGCGCACCCTGGACAATCAAAACCACCGTTTTGATTCGTTTTAAGCATTGTTCGAATGTTTTTGATGGCGTTTTCGCTGCCCCACCAACTCTTAGTGACGGCTTTTAACGCGCCCCAACCGCCCGCGGGACCTTCATATTTTTTTATCTGTTCTTTTTGGCTCACGACAGCACTCCTCACGCACAGAAAAGGCAATAAACAAGGGAACCAGTAAAACAGGCGCATTATAAAAATAAAGCGGGAGTAAAACGGTTTTTATGATTTAGTATTGATACCTGTTTACTGCTTTGAATATTTAGAAATGGATTGGCGAATTGTTCGCCATGATCTAAATCAAAGGTTATGTCGTTAAGAGGCGATACGTCCAATTGATATTGCCGACTGAGTGATAAATAGAATCTATCATGGCGAGTAAATATGGAAAATCTCGCTTTTGTCACAGTGATAAATAGAAATTATTACCCAGTGCGATGTGGGCTCTATTTCATGAGAGATTCGTCGATCAGCCTTAGTATTGCTGGTCTTTCCATGATAGTTGTTGTCTATCATGCTATAGATAATTTAGATTTGACCTGTATTTAAATTAGGCATACTTTGATTTAAATCAAAAAATACCGTTTTATTTTAGCTGTTGCTTTACAGATTGAGCCATTTCCCCGTGATAGGTATTTTCAATCGCAGAGAACCGTTAATGTAAGACGAACGCGAAGAAAACGCTTCATTTCAAGGTTTTACTAATCATTCATGGATATAAAACAACTTAAGTACTTAATCGCTTTAGATCAAACGAAACACTTTGGTCAGGCAGCGACACTTTGTCATATTACTCAGCCTACGTTGTCGATGAGGATAAGGCGTTTAGAAGAAGAGTTAGACCTCGAATTGATTTCAAGAAGTCAACGTTTTGAAGGGTTTACCGAAGCGGGTGAACGTATATTGGCTTGGGCAAAGACTGTCTTAGCGGCTCATGACGGTTTACAAGCTGAAGCGGCTAACTGCCGTGGTCAACTGGTCGGTTCGCTAAGGATTGGCATGGTGCCCCTAGCCAGTCAAAACCCTATGCAGCTGATTAAGCCTTTGTCCGCAAAGTTCCCTGAACTCCGTTTTCAGATTTTATCGATGACTTCTGAGCAGATCATAGACCAGCTCAATCGTAATCAACTTGATTTAGGTATGTGTTACGTTGACCAGATCAATACGGCTTACTTTGACGTTATAGAAATGAATTCAACGGATTTAGGTATTTTGTATGACAGCCGGTTCTTTGATTTTGCAGAGCCGGAGGTCTTGTGGGAATCACTCAATAACATTCCTTTAGGGCTTTTGTCTAAAGGTATGCACTATCGTCATTCGATTGATTTGAGCTTTGGTAGTAAAGGCTTAGTTCCGCAGACTGTGATTGAAAGTAATTCTACCTTTCACCTGATCCAAGCCGTCACCAGCGGTCTTTGCTGTGCCGTTATGCCGCTTAACTCGGGATTGGAAGAGCTTAATGAACAACTGCGTATCGTACCGATAGAAAAAGCTGTGGTGCATTCACCTTTAGGTTTACTTAAGCGCAAACAAGAGCCCTATTCGGCAGTCACTGACCAGTGTTTTGCTGAGGCAAAACACTTGTTTAATCAGTGATGTTTGTTTAACCAGTGATATTTATTTAATAAGTAAGGTTTTCAGTCTGAGTCGATATCGTCAAGCTGACCGTCTTTCCGGGTGATTTTATGAGATGTTTAACTCAATCCTATATTGAACTGCCTGATTTTAATCAAGCGCCTCCACAGCCCAATGCCATGAGCTATCGAGAGCTTACGGGCGATAGTATGGTAGTAGATGCTCCTTTGGCAAACGAATCTGCATTGGCGATCAGTTATAATGGGATAAATCAAGCGGTTATGATGGTCACGCCCGGACACATGGAAGATTTTGTGCGCGGTTTTAGTTTAAGCTCCGGTATTGTGAAAAGCTTCAATGAAATTCGCGATATAGAGATTGGTCGCAATGGTGAATCTCATTTCGCACAAGTAGAAATTAGCAATCGTGCTTTTTGGGAAATGAAAACTCAGCGGCGTAACTTGGCTGGAACCACAGGTTGTGGCTTGTGCGGTGTTGAGGCGCTTGAACAAGCACTTCCGGATTTAGTGCCATTGCCATCGTCGTTACCACCCAGTCCACTGGTTTTTCAGGGATTGAGAAGTCGAATTGCCGAACATCAAAAAGCAGCGAAAATATCCGGCGCCTTACATGCCTCGTTGTTTGCGAATTCGAAAGGTGAAATTGTCCTTTGCCGCGAAGATATCGGTCGCCATAACGCACTGGATAAACTAATAGGGGCAATGGCCGTGAACGGTACCAACCCTAAGTCGGGGTTCGCCATTATGACGAGTCGTTGCAGTTTAGAGCTTATCCATAAAGCGGTACGTGCTGAAATTGCAACCTTGGTTTGTTTGTCGGCACCGACATCATTGACTGTCGAATGGGCAAGGCGTAACCGTTTAAATTTGATTCACTTACCAAACAGCAGTCCACCTCGTTTATATAGCCCTGCGCCTTGATGTAATGTTTCGTTCGGATAAAAAGAGATACCATTGCGTCTCTCTTTGGTTCTTATTATAAATGATTATTGTTTTACGCAGTTTGGTGGTTGAATTTTGTTCAAACAGCTGTTTTGTTCAATTTAATAGCAAAAAGTGTGGTTATAGCGTTGTGTTTCGAGGCTTATTCGATAAGATAAAAAGGTCTCTAATGCTAGAGGAAGGGCAGCAACGGATACGCTGTTTCAATTGCTATGGAATGTGATTTACTGGACACATACATGAAATTTAAGATTACCTCACCGATTATTGAACCGACGGAAGGTTCGCCACATCAGTTAACGAAAATTTATGCATCTCGTTTTCCCTTTTTTAAGACAAGCTCCCCTTTGAACGCCCTGTTCGACAACGTTTCTGCACGCTTCTTTACTGCTTATCGCTCCTATTGTTATTCGTTTTATAACTTTATTTCTATCTGAATTCCTTTGTCATCCACTTGATGCACGAAGACTCACACCTATAAAAACTAAACAAATAAGTTAAAAATAATGAATATTAAAATGATGGGTAGCTCCCTAATTATCGCTGGTACCGCTCTCGGTGCTGGTATGCTTGCGATCCCAATGGTATTAGCTCAATTTGGATTGCTGTACGGTACATTGCTGATGGTACTAATTTGCTTCGGTACCACCTATGCAGCGTTACTACTTCTAGAAGCGACCATCAAAGCGGGTGGCGGTCTAGGATTAAACTCAATTGCAAGAAAAACACTGGGCAAGCAGGGCCAGCTGATCACCAATGGTTTGCTTTATGCGTTACTGATTTGCCTATTAATGGCCTACATCCTAGGCGCTGGTGATCTACTGAGTAAGGTACTGTCTAACTTTGGCTTAGAAATAACAGCAACGAATGGTCAGATCGGTTTCACAGTGATCGCTGGTGCGATTGTGGCAAGTGGTACAGGAGTGGTCGATAAGCTCAATCGTTTGTTGTTTTTCGTGATGCTAGGCAGTTTGGTAACAACCATGGTGTTTTTGGCTCCGGGAATGACGGTGTCTAACTTGTCGCAAGTGACAAGTCATGATCATCTTGACCTAATCAAAACCAGTGCAATTCTGTTTACCAGTTTTGGTTTTATGGTAGTGATCCCGACCTTGGTTTCTTACAACCACGAAGCGACAGACACACAGTTAAGAAATATGGTGATTGCAGGTTCCCTTATTCCACTAGTGTGCTACCTATGCTGGTTATTCGCTGTCGTGGGCAATTTGAATGAAGAGCAATTCAGAAGCTTTAAGAATGTCTCAGACTTGATGGCAGCGTTTGAGGCTCAGTCTCCTTGGGTGGGTAACGTTCTGTCTACCTTCACTGGCTTGGCGTTGTTGACCTCTTTCTTTGGTGTAGCTATGTCTTTATTCAACCAGAATAAGGACATGTTCAACCAAAATACCGCGGTAACGTACTGCATTAGTTTCATCTTACCTTTGGCGGGTTCTCTGCTTGCTGCTGACAAATTCTTACAAGTACTGAATTACGCCGGCATCATCTTAGTGTTCTTAGCCGTGTTCGTTCCGTTGATGATGGTTCACAAGCAGCGCTTTATGAAAGTAGCGGAAGACAGATACAGCGCAGAAGGTGGCCGACTAATGATGCTTTTCTCATTGCTATTTGGTTGCTTCTTGCTTATTTCACAAGTGATTTAGCAAGCCAATTTGGTCGGTTGAATCAATCAGTCACCAAGCTTCATCTACAGAAGCTTTAGATACAAAAAAAGGAACGCATCGGCGTTCCTTTTTATTATCTGCTCATTAAAAGCAGGTTGATTCGAAAGCTATTAACAAACTACCTTAACTGCCAAACCACCTTGAGAAGTCTCACGGTATTTAGCGTTCATGTCTTTACCGGTTTCTAGCATTGTTTCGATAACTTTATCGAGAGAAACAGTCGGAGCAGAAGAGCGACGAAGTGCCATACGAGTTGAGTTGATTGCTTTAACTGCAGCAATACCGTTACGCTCGATACATGGTACTTGTACTTGGCCAGCAACTGGGTCACATGTTAGACCTAGGTTGTGCTCCATACCGATTTCTGCCGCCATACATACTTGCTCTGGGCTACCACCCATAAGTTCAGCAAGGCCTGCAGCAGCCATAGAACATGCCACACCAACTTCACCCTGACAGCCAACTTCAGCGCCAGAGATAGAAGCGTTACGCTTGTATAGACCTCCGATCGCGCCAGAAGCTGCGAAGTAACGGATGTAGTCTTTTTCTGTCACTGTTTGGATGAACTTATCATAGTAAGCCAATACCGCTGGGATGATGCCACATGCGCCGTTTGTTGGTGCCGTTACTACACGGCCGCCAGCTGCGTTTTCTTCGTTTACAGCAATCGCAAACATATTTACCCAATCAACAACTGTCATTGGGTCGTTAGTTGTTTTTTCTGAAGTAATTAGCTGTTGGCGAAGTGCTGAAGCGCGGCGAGGTACGCGTAATGGACCAGGCAGGATACCTTCGGTATTCATACCGCGATCCATACATTCACGCATCGTTTTCCAGATGTTCGAGAAGTAAATGCGAGACTCCTCGTCTGAGTGGAAAGCCGCTTGGTTTTTCATAACCAGTGTACTAATAGAAAGGCCACTTTCTTTACATTGATTAACCAGCTCTTCAGCTGTTGTGAATTCGTAAGGTGCTTTGATTGGGTTTGCTTCTTCTTTGCCGAAATTCTCTTCGTCAACGATGAAACCGCCACCAATTGAGTAGTATGTTTTTGAGTATGCTACTTCGTCATCAACCCAAGCATGAATGCTCATGCCATTTTCATGCAATGAAAGGTTCGAAGTATGAAAATTCATTCCGCCATCTTTAGGGAACGAAACAGTATGACAGTGCATACCAACAGGTAGACGTTCAGTTTCTTCTACGCGAGCCATAAAACCTGCGATGGAATCAATATCTACTTTCTCAGGAGTATTGCCAGCAAGACCCATGATGATAGCGATATCTGTGTGGTGACCTTTCCCTGTCAGTGATAGTGATCCATATACGTCCACGGTGATTTTAGTGATGTCGCGCAACTTTCCCATTGAACGTAGGTCATCAATAAACTCTTTACCCGCTTTCATTGGTCCTACTGTATGTGAGCTCGATGGACCAACACCGATTTTAAAGATATCAAATACACTAATCATAGCGATTACCTCAAAAAGAGAGCCTCCCAAGTGGAGTAGGGAGGCTCATTTATTATCATTATATTTGTGTTTAATCTCGAGACATAAGATGAATACCATCTTATAAAAAATGCTTAAGATTAAAGAGCGCCGTAGATTACAGAACTAATAGCCGCTAGACCACATAAAGCTGTAAACATTTGTACAGGTGTTGAAGTTTTGTACTTAGCCATTGCTGGTACTTTTTGCATCGCGAATACTGGCATTAGGAACAGGATAGCTGCAATCATTGGAGCACCCATTGTTTCAATCATACCTAGGATACTTGGGTTAACGACTGCAACAATCCAAGTTGTAACAACGATGAACGCTAAAGATACTTTTTCAATCTTGCTTACTGAAGAGTCAGAGCGAGACTTGATTAGACCAACAAGACCTTCGTGAGCACCTAAGAAGTGACCGAAGTAGCTTGAAGTAATCGCTGCGAACGCGACTAGAGGACCCATGTAAGAGATAAGTGGAGACTCGTGAATGTTAGCTAGGTAAGAAAGTACAGAGATGTTCTGTGCTTGTGCTGTTGCTAGTTGCTCTGGAGATAGAGAAAGCACGACAGAGAATACAAAGAACATTACAAAGCCCATCAGCATCATTGCTGCGCCGCCGGTGATAGCGTCAGTTTTCTTAACTGCGTTTTCACCGTATACACGACGTTGCTCTTTAGAGAACTGTGAAATGATTGGACTGTGGTTGAAAGAGAACACGATGATTGGAATTGCAAGCCAGATGATAGAAGGCATTGTTGACCACTCAGGTTCAACGTCCATCATAGAAGTGTTCCATTCAGGAACTAGGTAAAAAGAAAGAGCTAATAGGATGAATACTAGCGGATAAACCATTGCTGAAGTTGCCTTTAGCATCAGCTCTTTACCGAATACAACACCTGCTGTCATAGCAAGGATAAGTGCACCAGAAAGAAGAGGACGAGGAATAGATTCCATGCCGATTTGGTTTACTAAAAAAGAATCAACAGTGTTTGTGATACCAACACCGTAGATAAGAACGATCGGGTAGATAGCGAAGAAGTAAGCGAAAGTGATAATGTTTGCGCCAGTCTTACCGAAGTGTTCTTCAACTGTGTCTGTAATATCGGCTTCAGGGTTTTTAGCTGACAGTACGAAACGAGCTAGAGATTTGTGTGCGAACCAAGTCATTGGTGCCGCGATTAGAGCTAGGATAACTAGTGGCCAAAAACCACCCGCACCAGCTTTGATTGGAAGGAACAGTACGCCAGCACCAACTGCTGTACCAAATAGTGATAAACACCAGGTAAAATCTTTATAGTTAAACTTGCTTGAATTTTTAACGGCACTTACCGAAGAAGTTGTTGTGTTCATGTTAAATTACTCATTTTTTGGGAACAGGAAATAAGTCGGGGCTAATTTTGCAGAATTTTCTTTAGTAAAAAGTAGATCTAAATCATGTAATGAAACGGCGTGTCACATGATATGCGAAAAACGGATTTTTGATCACGAAAATAGCGTGCCACAGGTGATTTATGCTCATGCCTGTTATTAGTTTTTCTAATTTGAAGGGGTGGTTTGTACAGATTTATATCAGATAAACGTTTGCGTAAAATTGCATTAATAAATCTGTTCCATAGAAAGGCTCGAATTTGTTAACAAAGATTAAACAAGGTGTGGTTTCAGTGTGATCTATTGCATTACGTGCTGTTGCAATGACTGAATGATTTGAGCTGTAACGCCCCAAATTAGGTGCTCTTGGAAGGGCATGGCAAAAACACGGTGTTTGATTTTTCTTAAATTAACGGTATGACTATGAAGCTTGGCTTGGTCCAAAATATAGGTGGCAGGTACCTCAAAAATAGAGGCGACTTCGTTCGCATCTATAACCGCTTTGTAGTTGGGATCGACGAATACAACAATTGGCGTAACATAAAATTTACTAATGGTACTTAATGCTGGTAATTGCCCAACAATTTTAACTTGATCCGATCGAATTCCTACTTCCTCGTGAAGTTCTCTCAGTGCTGTGAACTGCATTGAAGGGTCGGAAAGTTCGTGTTTTCCGCCAGGGAAGCTCACTTGTCCTGGGTGATGCTTTAAATGAGCGGCTCTTTTAGTAAAAATTACATGTAAACCGTCTTCGCGATCAACTAAACCGACTACAACTGCCGCTTTGCGAAGTTGTTCCCGGCTTATGTGAGCAACACGCTCAATAGACTCAGGGTGGTAACCGACAGCTGTATTCAGTTGGAATTGCTGAAGGAAGTTCTTTCTATTCATATCAACCCAATATATTGATAATTATAATTATAATTATAATTATAAGTATAAGCATAACACCGAGTAGATTACCAACTTTGACTAAAATTTGCCTTGCTTCCCATAGTTTTAACAAGAGAACTCTGTTCTTTTGGATAATTAGTTAATAGTAAAAGTGCAAAATTCAACTTAAAAATAACCATTCCCCCATACTCAATATGTGCATTTAAATTGGTAAGCGTTATCCATGTCATATAATTGGGTGATGAAACGTATATTTTTTGTTTAAGAATTTGATCACAATAATTTAGTAGCCCATTCTAAAAAGAAATAAAAAAAAAGGCATGCGATGAAAGGAATCATATTCACCGAATTTTTAGAGCTTGTTGAAGACAAATTTGGATTAGAGTTGTTGGAAGAAGTTTTAGAGATGTCAGAAGATGAAGGGATTTACACATCTGTAGGTAGTTACGACCATAAAAATCTTGTGAAGCTCATCATTAACCTAAGTAAAAAAACCAATATAGATGCTGCCAGTTTACAGCGAGTGTTTGGTCAGTCTGTCTTTAAGAACCTGTTAGCTTCTATACCTAATAAAGCCAGCCTTAAGCACAGCAATACCACTTTCCAATTTATCCAACACGTAGAGCATTATATTCATGTAGAAGTGAAGAAGCTCTATCCGGATGCTGAGCCACCAGAATTTAGTTTTATAACGACTACAGAAGCGCAGCTTATATTCGATTATAAGAGTGCGAGGTGTATGTCGCATGTATGTTTAGGACTCATTGAGGGTTGTGCTGATTACTATAGTGAATCGATTGTAATAGAGATGACACCTCAAAATGATGAGCAAAGTGTGGTTAGGTTTAATCTTAAAGTAGAAAAGTAATATGAGTTTGGCATCCGCGCTAGAAAAGAAACTTAAGCGACAGATCGCGGCAAGAAAAGAAGCTGAAAGATTGTTGGAGCAAAAAAGTCTGGAACTATTTGAGACTAACCAGCAACTTGAACTTGCTTTGCGCCAGTTAGAGAAGCGCTCTAAAGCGAATTTGCGTCGTATTGAGTTTCAAGAACAAGTCGATAACCTGTTGATTGATTTTGGACGAGCGTTTCTCCGTAATGATCTGGATGATGTTATGTTGTCTGAACTAACGACTAATGTAATGAACAGTTACCTTATCGAAGCCAGCCGCTTAATACTGCCACCTAAGCTAATCCCAGAACTTCAAACGTACGACTATGGCGACAAAACCGTTGGCGAGCTAACACATGATATACAGATGCCTCAATGGGAAGGCAATATACTGACGGTGCCCCTTGAAGTCGAGAAGGTGATTGTTGGTGCACTGATTGTTAAAGTTAATTTGTCTGTACAAGACTATGAGTTTATTGAGAGTCAATTATCGTTGGTGGCCGACCTTATATGCAGTGCGTTGGCTCATCAGCTTGCCATTAACCGCAATATTAAATCACGTCAACGAGCGGAAGAATCTGAAAGGGCGACACGCGATTTTGTTGCCATGATAAACCACGAGTTAAGGACCCCATTAAACGGATTGTTGGGTAGTGCGGAACTGATTAGTGATACCGAATTAACAAGTTCACAGCGCGAATTAGTGAACAACCTAAGCCAATCTGGTGAGTTTCTAAGAACCATCATTAATGACCTACTCGATTACAGTAAAATAAATGCGGGCATGTTGGAACTTATTCCGAAGAAGTTTGCGTTGAAGGATTTGAGAAACACTATCGACAGCATCTTTACAAATAGAGCCATTGAGAAACAACTGCAATTTAATGTCAATGTTGCCCAAAATATGCCGACTCACTTCAATGGGGATTTGGAGCGCATTACACAGTTGTTTGTGAACCTGATTGGTAATGCCATCAAGTTTACTGAAGAAGGTCACGTAAGTGTTGATATAGAATGGCGACATAATCAATTTTTCTTTTCGGTACAAGATTCTGGGGTTGGAATCGCTGAGTCTGCTCATGAAACACTCTTCGAACCTTTTACACAAGCTGATAACTCTAGTAGCCGAAACTATGAAGGTACAGGGTTGGGGTTAGCGATTTGTCGCAAGTTAGTCGCGATGATGCACGGTGATATTAAAGTTTCGAGTACCGTGGGTGTAGGAACGACTTTTTCTATCGCAATTCCGCTGCAAGTTATCGATATATTGCCTAATAGCGAACGAGAGGCTAAAGATCTCGAGTCAGATGTCGAACTGTCGTTATTAAAAGTACTGGTGGTTGATGATATTAAGATGAACCAGGTCATCATCCAACAAATGCTTCGTAAGTATGAGATAGAGCCTGCGATCGCAAGCAATGGTGTCGAAGGGCTTGAGTTAGCATGTACCAATGAATACGACATTTTATTTATGGACTGCAGAATGCCAGTAATGGATGGCTTTGAAGCAACACAAACCTTAAGAGAGAAAGGGTATAACAAGTCGATTGTGGCACTGACTGCGGGCACAACACTGGAAGAGCGTGAACGCTGTATTCAGTGTGGTATGGACGACATACTCAGTAAACCCTACACAGCGGATGACCTCAAAGATATGCTTAAGAAGTGGGGTTCCACACCTGCTGCTGTTGTTTAGGTCAAGCTATTTATTATTTAGGTAAAACTACAGTGATTTAAGTTGAGCTAGTGAATTCCGTGGACAACATGCATTTAGAAAGAAACTAAAAACCCTAAGTGGTCATGATGACAACCGGATAACCTAGGGTTTGCTTTATTTGCTGAACGCCAACGGGTAAACGTCGTCAAACATTGGACTGATGCTTAGCTGTCTTCGAGCACGGGCAAGATCCGACTCAACTTGTCCAGCGTCTCTTGGTATTCAGATGCACAATCACTATCAAACACCACACCACCACCAGCCCAAGCGTAAAGGGTATTGTTCTCTGCCACTAACGTACGAATGGTAATACTAGTATCCATTCTACCGTTTCGGCTGATGTAGCCAATACTGCCGCAATATGCTGAACGTCGATGAGGCTCTAGCTCTTCAATGATCTGCATTGCGCGAACTTTAGGTGCACCAGTAATCGAACCACCAGGGAAGCAAGCTCTCAGTAGAGCAGTTGCTGAATATTGGTCATCAAGGTCAGCTCTTATTGTGCTTACTAAATGATGAACCGCAGGGAAGCTTTCAATGTCGAACAGTTTTGGTACATGAACGGTGCCCGGTTTTGCTACTCGACCAATGTCATTACGAAGCAGGTCAACGATCATCAAGTTTTCTGCCTGATCTTTATCGGCACTTGCTAAGTCTTGTGCGTTGGCATCATCAATTATAGGGTCTTCAGAACGAGGGCGTGTGCCTTTGATCGGTTTTGTTTCAATAGTGCCACTATTGAGTTCTAAGAATCGTTCAGGCGAAACACTGATTATTGCGCATTCGGTCAAACGGATAAAACCGGAGAAGGGGGCTGAGTTATACTGTTCAAGCTTTTCATAGGCCAGCCATTCACTGCCTTGGTATTTGGCATTGAAGCGCTGAGCTAAATTAATCTGATAACAGTCGCCAGAGAGCAGGTATTCTTGAACGTGCTCGAACTTGTCAGAATAACTCTGTTCACTCATGTTCGATTGCCACGGTGTCGTTAGGCGAAATTCCTCTGTTTGAGATTTGCCTTGCTGCTCAGATAACCAATTCCAGTGCGCCTCGATGTTCTGTCCAACCACACACGCTGTCTTAAGCTTGTGATCAACCACTATTGCCCATTCATACAAACCAACCGCCATGTCGGGTGCGTTAATATCGCGCTTTGCAAGAGACGGAAGTGTTTCAACTCTGCGCCCCAAATCGTAACTAAAGTAGCCTAAAGCACCGCCAACGAATGGTAATTCAGGGTGGCCTTTGGCTGCAGGCAATAATTGCTGCTGATATTGGTCGAGTAGTTCGAAAGGATCTGACTCTGACACCTTACGTTCTTCGTTTACATTAACGGTCGTTTTGACGCCGATTGTCTCGAAGGTGGCGATGGGTTGAGCAACTAAAATATCGTATCGACTATCAACGTGGTTTTCTGAAGCGGAGCGTAATAGCATTGCCCACGGTAGGTTCTCAATATGGGAAAACAGCTGTTTAGCTAAAGTTGATTGATATTCAAGCGGCTTTATTTGGATAGAGCGAAATTCGTTGTTATTCATTTGTTTAATTTGTGACAAAGAGTTCGATCACTGCATGGCGTGTGAGAGGAAGCAAGAGTATCATAAATTGAAAATAAAATGGGTTCTTGATTAGAACGGTGTAATACAAATGGTTTAGTTTACAGCTATGCAAGCGATTGCTAAAGCAACTAAATACAGCTTAACACAATAAAAAGCTAAGCCAATTAGGCCTGAAATAGTCAAACCATGGACCCACATGGAACCAGAACAATAAAGAGGCATGCAATGACGGTTATTCGTAAGCAAGATGTGATCAGCAGTGTCGCTGACGCACTTCAGTACATTTCTTATTATCACCCTTTAGACTTTGTCCAAGCCCTAGAAAAAGCGTATGAGAAAGAAGAGAGCCAAGCAGCAAAAGATGCGATCGCTCAGATTCTTATCAACTCGCGCATGTCTGCGGAAGGTCATCGTCCAATTTGTCAGGATACGGGTATTGTTACTTGTTTCGTGAACATCGGCATGGATGTTAGGTGGGAAACGGATCAAACAGTACAACAGATGGTTGATGAAGGTGTTCGTCAAGCTTACAACAATCCAGACAACCCATTGCGTGCGTCTGTCCTAATGGACCCTGCAGGTAAGCGTATTAATACAAAAGACAACACACCAGCGGTTGTTCACATTAATATGGTTCCAGGCAACAAAGTTGAAATTCAAATCGCGGCGAAAGGCGGCGGTTCTGAGAACAAAACCAAGATGGTTATGCTGAACCCTTCTGATGATATTGCAGAGTGGGTAGAGAAGACGCTACCAACAATGGGCGCAGGCTGGTGTCCTCCGGGCATGCTTGGTATAGGCATCGGCGGTACGGCTGAGAAAGCAGCGGTACTAGCGAAAGAATCTCTTATGGAACACATCGATATCCAAGAGCTTATCGACAAAGGTCCAGAGAACGCTGAAGAAGAGCTTCGTTTAGACATCTTCAACCGCGTAAACAAACTGGGTATTGGTGCTCAAGGCCTTGGCGGCCTAACGACTGTGGTTGATGTGAAAATCAAAACAGCACCAACACACGCAGCCTCTAAGCCTGTTTGCTTAATCCCGAACTGTGCAGCGACTCGTCACGTTCACTTCACACTAGACGGCAGCGGCCCTGCAGAGCTAACGCCACCTAAGCTAGAAGAATGGCCAGACATCACTTGGGAAGCGGGCGCAAACACACGTCGTGTTAACCTTGATGAAGTAACCAAAGAAGACGTACAAGAGTGGAAGACAGGCGAAACGGTTCTGCTATCAGGTAAGATCTTAACAGGTCGTGATGCAGCGCATAAACGTATTCAAGGCATGCTCGAAAGCGGCGAAGGCCTTCCAGCTGGCGTTGATTTCAAAGGCAAGTTCATTTACTACGTTGGCCCTGTTGATGCGGTAGGCGATGAAGCGGTAGGCCCTGCGGGTCCAACAACGTCAACACGTATGGATAAGTTCACTGACATGATGCTAAACGAAACTGGCATCATGGGCATGATAGGTAAAGCGGAACGTGGTCCTGCAACGGTTGAATCAATCAAGGAGCACAAAGCGGTTTATCTAATGGCGGTTGGCGGTGCAGCTTATTTAGTCGCGAAAGCAATTAAAAAAGCACGCGTTGTTGCGTTTGAAGATCTCGGTATGGAAGCGATTTACGAGTTTGAAGTTGAAGATATGCCCGTAACAGTAGCGGTTGACTCTAACGGCGTGAACGCGCACCAGATCGGCCCTGACACGTGGAAAGTGAAAATTGCTGAAGCTGAAAAAGCATAATTTTCTGAAGTCAAAAAGTCGAAACAGACGCTAGCTTCAGTGTTTGAATTGCAATTCTTGACAGAAAGTTGAAGACAAAAGTGCAGCATTATTTGCACTTTTGTCTTATTATCAATGATATAGTGATAAACATATCGTTTGATATAAGAACATAGGAGAGAGGAATGCCTCGTTTTATTCAGATCCTACAGATTATCTTGGCAGTGGTGATTGGTAGTTTCATTGGTTACGATTTGATCTTGCACGGAATCAGCATCTTTAACGACAAATACGTAACCATAACATGTGTATTGTGGTTGATTTCTGAGATAACACTGTTTGTTATCTACAAGCTAATAGAAGACGATTAGTAGACATCAACGAAAAAATTTAAAGCCCCTGATTATGTATGTAGTCAGGGGCTTTTATTCATCTAGCATTAAGAATGGGTATTGCATACTCTCCACTATTAGCAAAAGCATACAAACTATCCCAACAGGGAAAGAACATAGGCTTCCCTCTCTATTATCTTAAGCAGCTAGCCTATTTATAACGGAGTCGTTCAAATGAAACACCTAACTCAAGAAATGAGTGACTTTATAAGCAGAGGAACGGATTCTCACATTCGAGTAGCGGTCACGGGGCTTTCTCGTGCGGGCAAGACAGCATTCATTACTTCGCTGGTTAATCAGCTTCTTTATACGTCTACCCACAAAAATTTACCACTTCTTGCCTCGGCGAGAGATGGAAGAATTATTGGTGCTAAACGTATTCCACAACACAACATGATGATTCCCCGTTTCTCGTACGATGAAGCGATGGAATCTTTGAATGCGCAGCCACCAGAATGGCCGGTGCCAACGCGTGATGTCAGTGAGATTCGTCTAGCCATCAAATATAAGCCTGCGAAGGGCGCGAAAAAGCTACTGAGTAAAAACAGCACCCTTTATCTCGATATTGTCGATTATCCAGGAGAGTGGCTGCTTGATTTGCCGTTACTGGATATGGACTTCGATACCTGGAGCCAATCTCAGTTTGCCGCATTGAAAGGCGACAGAGAAACTTACTCGCAACAGTGGAACGCAATGCGTGGTGACGTTGACTTGCTAGCAGAAGCGGACGAAAAGAAACTGGTCGCCATTGCCGATAGCTATACTCAGTATCTTCACACTTGTAAGGATAACGGGTTGCACTGGGTGCAGCCGGGTCGATTCGTATTACCCGGTGAGCTTGAAGGCGCGCCTGTGCTGCAATTCTTTCCGTGTATCGCACCTGAGGGTAAGTTCTTAAAAACAAGTAACTATGCGGTACTGAAAGCGCGTTATGAAGAGTATCAACAGAAGGTCGTCAAAGCGTTCTACAAAAATCACTTCGCGACGTTCGACAGACAAATCGTACTGGTGGATTGCTTACAGCCACTTAATGCGGGCTATGACTCTTTCATGGACATGCGTGGCGCGTTAGAACAGTTACTTAAGAGCTTTAAGTACGGTCGAAGCAATATTTTAAGGCGTCTGTTTGCACCGAAGATCGACAAGATCTTGTTTGCAGCCACTAAGGCTGACCACGTGACACCGGATCAACATCCGAACTTGGTGTCACTGCTACAACAGATGGTGCATCCGGCTTGGCAACAGGCGGCGTTTGAACACATCGACATGAGTTGTATGAGTATCGCGTCTATTCAAGCGACCAGCGCGGGTTATATCTCGTCAGGTTCAGACAATGTCCCAGCGTTGCAAGGTGTGACTTTGGATAATGTCCCTCAAACCATGTATCCGGGAGAAGTGCCGCGTAAGTTGCCCAACAAACAGTATTGGGAAACCAACCAGTTTGATTTCACGAGCTTTAGACCGATGGAGCAATATTCCGATGAGCCTTGCCAACATCTAAGAGTCGACAAGGTTTTAGAGTATCTCATTGGCGACAAGTTGAAATAATTGAGGTAATCAAAATGAGTGAATTAAAAACAAAGCAGGTCTTTAATGAACCGTTGAAAACCTCTTTTGATGAGCAAGATAAGAGCGACGTTGGCCCGGATTTAGGCGCACAACAACTGTTCACAGAGCAAGAGAAATTTATCCCTGTTGCACCGCAAGTGGAAGCCGATCTTGATGGTGAAGCTGAGCAGCAATTGGAACAAGTGATTCGACCGAGCAAAAAGAAGAAGTGGTTTGGAACGGGTTTATTGGTCGCTTTCTCTGGCCTAGTTGGATGGCAGGCAATTGATTCGGTGATTACCGCGATTCAAACGGCTGACTGGCTTGCGTTGGGTTGGTCAGGCTTTATGGCTGCCATTGCTTCATTGGGTTTAGGCGCAATAGGCAAAGAGCTGTGGAAACTGCGCTCACTTAAAGATCACTTTAGTGTGCAAGAGCAGAGTGAAGAGCTATTGCAAAGCCAAAGTGTCGGTAAGGGCAAAGCGTTCTGTGAAAACATCGCGAAGCAGGGCGGAATTATCGCTGAGTCGCCTTCGTACGATAAGTGGCGAAACAGCATTAACCCAGCACACAGCGATGCTGAGGTGTTGGATATGTACGATGCTCTAGTGGTGAGCAAACAAGATAAGGTTGCGACTCAAATCGTCACTAAGTTCTCGACCGAATCGGCGGCTTTGGTTGCAGTGAGTCCATTGGCGGCGGCTGATATGTTGCTGGTGGCGTGGCGCAATTTCACCATGATAGACAAGCTTGCTGATGTGTATGGCATTGAGCTTGGCTACTGGTCGCGTATTAAGTTATTCAAGTTGGTGTTGATCAATATGGCAGCTGCGGGGGCCAGTGAACTCGCAATAGACGCGAGTATGGATCTTGTCTCGATGGATCTTGCTGGCAAAGTATCCGCGAGAGCAGGACAGGGCCTAGGTGTTGGTATCCTAACCGCTCGATTGGGCTTAAAAGCCATGACGTTACTTCGCCCAATGCCTTGGCATAACGAGCGCAAAGTAAAACTGGCAGATATGCGAAAAGCCGTCCTTTCTGAAATAAAACGAATCACGCTGAAATAGTGCATACGACTTTGAAACAAAATGTATGACATTGAGTGGTATGCGAGCGAAGAGTAAACATATGTTTACTCTTCTTCTTGACTGAACTTAGACCTTAATCCACACTACTGTCAACTTATCCTGACACCTATAATAGGACTATTTGTGCGTCTTGAAGTATTGTGTGAAGACAGACTCGGCTTAACGCGTGAGTTGCTCGATATCTTGGCCTCAAAAAGCATTGATTTAAGAGGAATCGAAATTGATGTTAAAGGCATTATTTACCTAAACTGCCCTGATATCAATTTTGATGCTTTTAGTGAACTTATGGCTGAAATTCGCAGAATTTCTGGTGTGAAGGATGTACGAAAAATCCAATTTATGCCAAGCGAAAGACATAACACAGAGTTAATTGCTCTGTTGGCTAATCTACCAGACCCCGTTATAGCGATTGACCTTAAAGGGTCAGTTGATATAGCGAATCACGCTGCATTGAACTTATTCGGCAAGCAAGAAGACGAAGTAATCGGCGAGCCGCTTTCGACATTCGTACCTAGCTTCAACTTTGCTCGTTGGATCGAAGGTGACGTCACTCGTCATCGTGAAGTGGTGGTGTTGGATGGTTTAGATTTCTCGATTGAGGTTCTGCCTATTTATCTTGGTGGCGATGTTAACGAAGCAGTACTGGCGAGTGCAGTAATGACGATTCGGTCGTGTAATCAAGAGACGAACACGCCAGATGCAATCCCAGAACAGAACAACTTAGGTTTTGAACACTTTGTTGGTGTCTCTAATCGCCATAAAGCCTTGATCAGTCAAGCTAAGAAACTGGCGATGCTGGATCAGCCTTTGTTAATTGAGGGCGATACAGGTACAGGTAAAGAGATGTTGGCAAAAGCGTGTCATAACCGCTCAAATCGTTCGTCTTTCCCATTTTTGATTCTAAGCTGTGCATCAATGCCTGATGACGTAGCGGAAACCGAATTGTTTGGTCATGCTCCGGGTTCATTCAACCATGAGCAAGGTCATAAAGGTATTTTCGAACAAGCGAATGGCGGCACGGTATTTTTAGATGAGATTGGCGAAATGAGCCCACATCTACAAATCAAATTGCTTCGTTTTCTACAAGATGGTTCGTTCCGTCGTGTTGGAGAAGAAGAAGAGATGCACGCTGATGTGCGTATTATAGCCTCAACGCGCCACCGCCTTTCTGAACTCGCTGATTCTGGCTCATTCCGTGAAGACTTATTCTACCGCTTGAATGTACTGACGCTGTCAATTCCAGCTTTGCGTGAACGTTCTAATGACGTAGCATCATTGCTAGAGCTGTTCGTGGCTAAATATGCGCAGCAATTAGGTATGCTAAAGCCAAAGCTCACTCAAGAGTTAATTGATCAGCTTGGTAATTACCAATGGCCGGGTAACATTCGTCAATTAGACAACATGGTTCTACGTGCACTGACAGAGTTGGATTCGGATACTTTAACGGTTGAGCAATTCCACTTGCCTCAGCTAGACACCATGACGGCAGGAATGGCAAACCTAAGCTTAGATGGTTCTCTGGATGAGATCATGAAAGACTATGAATCTCAGATTCTAGAGAAGCTTTACCAGTCGTTCCCATCAAGCCGTAAGTTAGCAAAGCGCTTGAATGTTTCTCACACCTCAATTGCCAACAAACTGCGCGACTACGGTATTAGAAAGAACTGATTGAGCCTGTTTGGGTATGTTATTAAGTAAGTGGGTAGTATTGAACAAGCAAACGGTATTGAGTAAGAAATTAGAACAAGACCAGATAACGGAATAAGAAAGCGAATGGAAGATCTGAGTACACCTGAACGCATTTATAAGCACGATGGAAACCTTATTCTACGTACAGCGCAAATTGACGATGCGAACATGATCAGTGAGTATTTTCAAACAAACCGAGAGCACCTTAAACCTTGGGAACCGATTCGAGAAGATGCGTTCTTCGAAAGAGAAGGTTGGGCGCAGCGACTGATCAAGCTAAACGAGCTTCATAAAATGGGGCTTGGTTATTACTGTTTATTGATCAATGCCGACTCAAACGAAATGTTAGGCACGATATCATTCAGTAACTTGTCTCGCTTTCCGTTTTACGCCTGTAATGTGGGCTACTCGTTGGCTGAAAGTGAACAAGGCCACGGTTACATGCGAAGAGGTTTGAGCATGGCCAAAGACTATATGTTTGATGTGCAAAACATGCACCGCTTAATGGCGGGCTACATGCCTCACAACGAACGCAGCGCTGGTGTATTAGAACATCTTGGCTTTGTTCGAGAAGGTTTTGCTAAAGACTACCTACAGATTAACGGTAAATGGGAAGACCATATACTGACCGCGTTAGTTAACCCTAACTGGGAAGACAGACGCAATGCTCAGACGCAGTTGTAGTTAGCTACAGTTGTATTTAGCAGTAAGCGTATTTAAGTAAACAAGCGAACAACGAATTTAAAGGCAGCGAATATCAAGCGATCTCTAATCGCCGCTGCATCAGAAAGAACAGATAGGCATGGTAATCCATCAGCCTAAGACGAAATTTGAGGAATTTTGATGTCATATACAACTTTGGACGAATACCAAAGAAAATGGATTTTCACTCATCAGTCGATGCCACTGCCAGCGGAAGACTTGGAAAAGATTAAGCCAATGACACAGGCAAGAGCATCTCAGTTTTGGAAAGAGAACGTAAGCCCTCAAAGCCCAGATGCAGAAAGGCTAAGCTCGCAAGATTGGCCGAGCAAAGCATCGAACTGGAATGAAGAGATCAGCTGGATGGCACATTGGGAAGCAGATGAACCAGAAATGCCAGAAGAGATCCTAAACTTCATTGATTGGCAAGATGACGTAACTGTTTATTTTTGTTACGAAAAATACAATGTACTTGAGACCAAGTGGGCGATTTTTAAGAAGCATTGGAAGAACTTTTTGTTTTACGATGATGGTCCGATTCTACTCGGCCGCCGTCGTTCAGAAGCGCTTTGGTTTTCAACAAACGGTACAGTGAAAATCGGCAACCGAGCTTAATGACAGCATGATTTGATTAAGCCTGTGTTGAATAAACGACAGATAAAAAGCGAGCATCGAGCTCGCTTTTTTTATTTAAATTTAGCACAACGTTTAGTCATCTTGTTTTCATACATTTTTATATCTGCTAACTTTATTAATTCATGGATAGGAGGGGGATTCGATGAGTAGATTAGTGTTCCTTGACTAAAGTCAGCCCGAGAATTGATCCCCAAATTGTTGAAGTACTTATCAAAATCTGACTTAACTCGAGTTACTATTTGTTCTAAAGAGGTTTCTGATACATCTCTACACAATAGAACGAACTCATCACCTCCAATTCGGCCACAAATGTCTTCCTTGCGAGTGTTTTTTTTCAGTGAATTGGAAAAGCATTTTATATATTGGTCACCAATATTATGCCCGAAGTTATCATTGATATATTTCAGACCATCAATGTCAAAATAAATGAACCCAATTGCTAAGCCATATTCAGAAGCACTATCAATAATCTTAGGAGATTCATTCAACACACCGCGCCGATTAAAAACTTGAGTTAGTTCATCGTGAATTGATGTGAATTTTAAATTTCTAACTCTTTCGGCGGTATGGACTTCGCGCTCCAATAAAGCTCGAATGCTTTCCATTAAGTTTATCTGGACAGTTTGATAAGATGTTTCTTTAGTATCTAGAGCACAAAGCGTAGCAAACATACTTCCATCGGAGTGAAAGATAGGTAACCCAAGATAAGAGACATAGCCCATCTGTGTTAGTTTTGGATTGTCGCTCCACTCTTCTTGGCCTGTAGCGTTGTGAACGTAGAGCATAGCTCTTGTGTCCATTACTTAGCTCTTGTGTCCATTACTTTCTTGCAATATAGGTTGATGTCCTTAGGGATTATCTTCCCTGGTTTTGCTTTGACCCCTGAAGATGTGGACATAGCAATGCTTTGAAATCCTACTTCAGCAGTAAGAACAAGTTCAACAGCAGGAGCATTAAGCACTTCTGCAATATTGTTGAGCATGCTTTTCCATAAAGATAGATCCATATCTTTAACTAGATCATTTATGGCATGTTTGGAGCTTGACTTATATATGTTACTAAATGGCATTAATGATCACCTGATGGAATGTCATACTATTGACTATAATGTCAAAAAATTGTCTTTACAATCTGAAATAATACATTTTTCTTTATTTATAGCCTTGATTGAAAAACACAGTACCTCCTAGGTGGTGCGTTTATAGATAACACCATAACCATATTTATTTTTTAATAAAAAATAAATGAGTTCTCTCTGTTCAAACAATGCACTTATAAAGCCGTTTTCGATATGTAAATCACAAATTCACTATGGTTTAATCGGAAAGTATTGAATCAAAAGGGGGGAGTTCTATATTGGAAGTGTAGCCTTAGTGGAGGTGAAGTATTATGATTTGGGATACTCTCGAACGTGTAAATAAACTTCGCAAGGAAGCAATGGAGGATCCAGAGTTTTTGGATTCGGCAAAAATGCATGAGGAATGGCTTTTAAGCGAAACTCATAATCAATCAACCAAAGGAGCCAAGGATAAGAAACCGAAAAAACTGTCCGATATTTATGAAAACACGGATTTTCCTATCAACCCAACTGGAACGAAACATTAACAATGATGAACTGCAACACGGCTGAGGCTCTTAACTCGAAAACTGATTATCAACGACACATACCAGGCTTAAGCCACCAATAAAAAAGCCACTTTCAACGAATCGAAAGTGGCTTTTCTTTTTTCACTAGTAACGCAAGCTCATCGTTTTTAAAACTAGCTATTGATCAGGCTTAATCCGCTTGGCAATGCATCACCAAATACACGCTTAGACTCGCTCTCAGAAAGTTCAGTCACTTCACTCACTAGCATTAGCCAAGATTCAGGCACCTTACTTTGTTTCAGTTTCTCAATCACTTGGTTGCGATAGTCATCAGAGATATCAAACTGACGGTCACCCGTCTTACGACAAATCATCACAGCTGCAAAGGCTATCATTTGTTCTTTATGCCAGTTCTGTTCAAGTAGTTTCGGTAACCATTGCTCCGCTTGCTCTCTAGGAATCACGCTGTGCTGACTGCCATATAAAGGCGTTCTTGATGCTAATCGACCTAGTGCCCACCAGTGTGCTTGCTCAAACTGATTCTGGTTAATCGCTTTGCTCAAAAACCAGCTCGCCAGCAGCACTTTGTCTTCAACCTCAAGTTGCTCAAGTGATGCGGCTAAACGAACCATGGCTTCATAACCATTGTCTTGTGCATCTTTGGCCGTCTTCGGGTTTTTCATTGCGCCAGGGTGAAGGTACTTCGCAATGTCAGCCAAGATAGTTTCTTGCTGTTCTTGGTTTAAACCGCCTGCAACACGACGCCAGAATACCCACCAGTCCGTCCAACCTTGGTGGTTTTGGAATTGGATGTTTTGTTGGTAGAGTCCCCAAATTTGCTCAATACGCCATGAGTCCGTTGGGTCACCAAAGCCAGGACGCAGCGAGTAACCCGCCAAACGCAGCCAGTTCTTCTCGTGTGCCTCTGAGCGACGGCGACGCTTGCGACCTAATGAGAAGCTATCGAACAAATGACGAAGAGTCGTGAAGTCCCATTCATCACGTTTACCGAGTCGTTTCTCAAGGTCTTTGGAGAGAGTCTTGATCTCTTTCGATTCAGCACTCTTCTTGTTGCCACTATATAGACGAGAGATTAATTCCTTACACTCTTCTAATCTTGGATGAAGTGCAGAGGTATCAGACTCATCACCTTGCTTGTTTCTTACTTCGAACTCAAGCAACCAACGCTTAGAGTCATCTTCAGTGCTCACACATTCTATTTTAAGTGTGCCGACTTCGGTCAACTGACAAGCGAGCAATACTTCAACGCGCTCTTTTTGGTTGGCTTGAAGCTCGACAGTCCCCGAACTTTCCAAGGTAGAAATGTAAGGTGGAAGAGGGGAGAACAGATCGGCATCCACATCCACCATCACACCGTTTTGGATTGCAGTGTTGTGTGCGATTTGATCGTGTGTTGAAGTCAGTAGGTTAAAACGAACCGGTTCGCCCAGCGTCAATGAGAAACGACGGCTGTTCAAACGGATTTCTTGGCCTTCTTCAGTCCCTTTGGCAAGTAGACAAAGTGCTTTGCCCATCTTGTTCTTTTCTTGTAAATGTAAGAAGTAAGAACGAGCAGCACCGCCACCGATTTTCAGCTGCGCACCACGGCGAGCTTTACCAAAAGCAACAGCCCCTAGAGCGACTGACCAATCAGGGTGAGGGTTATCTAATACTGTGATTGGAGAACCTTTCCAGTTACCTAGAAGCTGAGTAATACGTTCTGTGACAAGTTCACTGTTGAACACACCACCATTAAGTAGCACACCGACAGGAATAGCAGGTTTAGTATCGTCAAACTCGATAGAATCAGAGTTTTTTAGTGCTGTTTTCGACACTTGTTGATGCGTTGTTAGGAACTCTGCAACGTGCTTACTCACGGCAGGGTCAGCCACGTAAGGCAGACCAAACTCAACCACTGCACTGCGGCGTTTGTCTGGCACTTCTGTAAACTCAGAAAGCGGGAAGAAACCTTCCAATGCGATTTGATGAACTTCTTGTTTGGTTAAGCCAATACTCTTAGTACCGCCAAGCAGTTTTGAACCGCTGCCCAGCATGGTGATCTTTACATCGTCTGGTGCATTAGCAGAAAGCAGGCTCTCTTTTGCAGCGCGAGTTTGTTGAATCAGTTTGGTTAGGCTAGAGGCGTTTAGCTTCTTGTTTTGATTGAATCGTTGCTCTGCAAGGTGAGCAAGCGCTAAATCGAGGTTATCACCACCGAGCATCAAGTGTTCGCCAACGCCGATACGGTCGAGTTCTAGCTCGCTATGACCTTGTTTTTCCGCATCACCATTCGCATCGAATTTGGCTTCAATTAAGCTCAAGTCGGTGGTACCACCGCCTACATCGCACACTAAGATCAGCGGGATCTGTTGAAGCTCTTCCGCAGCCGTTTGCTGGTGACGAGCATACCAGTCGTAACAAACCGCTTGAGGCTCTTCGAGTAATAGAATCTTGCCTAAGCCAGCAAGTTCTGCGGCTTCAAGCGTCAGCTTGCGTGCAGTCTCGTCGAATGATGCTGGAACCGTTACTACTACATCTTGGTCTTCAAGTTTGTTACTCGGGTTACGGTAATTCCATGCTTGGCGAATGTGATTCAGGTAGCTCGCACTCGCGACAACGGGTGATACTTTATCGACATCATTCGCACCAGCCCAAGGGAGAATGTCTGAGCTGCGATCAACCGCTTGGTGCGATAGCCAGCTCTTAGCACTGGATACTTGACGGCCTTCCACTTTAGCACCTAATTCACGCGCCCATTCACCGACGATAACGTTCTTGATATCGCCTTTTACTGGGCTTGTTTCCCAAGGCATGGTTAGGTCAGAAGGGGAGATTTGACCTTGTGCTGGGTGGTAACGAAATGATGGAAGTAGGGGCTTACGAACCACTTCACCGGGGCCGATGAGTTGATCAATATCGAAAAGAGAAACGGGAGCATGTTGTAGGTCGTCGTTGATTTCACAGTAGGCAACCACAGTGTTGGTTGTGCCTAAGTCAATGCCGACTAAAAAACGAGGAGATGCCATACAAAACCTTATTCTTCCAGAGTGATGACCAGTGTGTTGATAGTCTTGGTCTTATTATTGTCTTTTAAATGTTTTTAATACAGGGTTAGGGAATCGCATTGATAAAGTAACGGCACCCGTTAAGGTGCCGTTGCTTCGTTATGCTTGTTCGTTTGAGTCGTTATTCGCGTCTTCACGAACATCAAACTCTACGTGCCATTTCTGACCGTTATCAGCAGCAATTGCTTCTAGGTAAAGCGTGCCGAGTTCAGTAACACGAGAGGCTAGGGTTACTGGAACCACTTCACCCTCACGGCGACCTTCAGATACTGGCAGTGTCACTTGAATCTCTGGAAGTTCATCAAGGTCTTCTGGTGCCCAATGATCAAGGTGCGTACCCGCTACGTCTTCACGACGGGTCGTAGAACCGAAGAATTGGAAGTGTACTGGCTGGCCAATCACCAAACCAAACTCTTGGCTAGGAACTTGAACGCTTGAACCTTCTTCCATACCAAATGGCGCAACACACAGTGCTTCCATTGGCGGAGCCATACCTGGGATAGCTGGCATGGCGCTTTCGATTCCTACGTAGTAAGAAGAAGCGATACCACCACGGATACGAACGCCTTGGCCGCGACGCACTGCGCCGTAGTAAGAAGCGCCACTTGCAACTGCAAGGTCTAAATCCAATCCAGAAAGCTGTTTAGCAAATTCTGCATCAGCATTGATCAACCATTCGTTGATCGTATCTGAAAGACGATCAGCAAGTAGGTTAGATTTTAGAACACCACCATTGAACAACACCGCTGTTGGTTTGATGAAATCTGCCGCTGCCGCTGGTGCTTCTGCGCCTGGCATACCGGGCATGTTTGCAAACGGGTTGAAATCTTGTTGAGCCGTTTCGCTATTTCCAGAAAGCGCATTGGCTTGCTTAGAAAGAAATGCAGCAATATGACGAGTGATACCCGCATCTTGAGCGTAAGGCAGACCCATTTGAGTCAGTGCGCCACGCGTCTTTTGTACTGGATGCTCAGTCACGGCTACTTTCGGGAAGAAGCCATCAACCAATGTTTGTTGTACTTCTTGCTGAGTCAGTTCTGTTTTCAGTGTCGCGCCAAGCAGTTTAGAACCGCGGCTTGGGACAACGATCGGCACAGATTGAAGTTCACCATCGTTTAGCAGTGCTTCTTTCGCATCACGACAAGCGTGAGTCATAGCTTGAACTTGCCAAGGTGCTAGCTCTTTGCCGTCTTGCGCCAGTTTCATCTTCAAGCGGTAAGCAAGAGCTAAGTCCATGTTGTCACCGCCCAGTAGGATGTGTTCACCTACTGCGATACGGTTCAAGCTTAGGTTGCCGTCGTCTTGTGTTACTTCAACTAACGAAAGGTCGGTAGTACCACCACCGATATCAACAACAAGCACGATGTCGCCAACGTCTACTTCGTCACGCCATGTGTCGTTGCTGTTATCAATCCAGCTGTAAAGAGCCGCTTGTGGCTCTTCTAAAAGCGTTAGGTGAGTGAACCCGACATTACGCGCAGCTTCAGCTGTTAGGTCACGAGCAGCAGGGTCAAACGAAGCAGGAACCGTGATTGTTACATCTTGGTCTGCCAGTTTGTGTTCTGGGTTTGCGTGGTTCCAAGCATCTTTAAGGTGCTCAAGGTACAGTTCAGTAGTTTTAAGCGGAGATACTTTTTCAACCTCTTCAGGGCTGCCTGCAGGAAGGAACGCATCACGACGGTTAACACCACCGTGGCATAGCCAAGATTTTGCACTTGCTACCAAACGGATAGGGGTTTTTGAGCCAAGGTTACGCGCAATCGCACCAACCAGTGCTTTAGGCTCAGAAGACCAAGGTAGAACGCGAGAACCTGAGTTCATTTCATGTTCGTGCGGTTGGTATAGGAACGAGCCAAGTTGGCTGCGAGTTTCTACTGTACCTGGAGCCGTCAGTTGAGGGATTGGCATCACCTCAACACGAGCATCTTCATTGGTTGTGTCGATGAAAGACAAAACGCAGTGTGTTGTACCTAGATCTATACCAACACTGAACTTAGGTGCTTGCTGTTGTTGTGAACGCTCTTGCGATGAAGAATGATTTTGGTGTTCCATTATAGCTCCACCTCAGCCGGTGCAATCACAGATGTATCGTAATTCTCAGCAAGCTTAGGTAGGTTCATGTCAGTGGCTTTCCAACCTTTGTGAACCAGTGTGCCGTTGAATGGTGCGTTACCCGTTACATTGCCTGTTAGGCGGATCTCTTGCGGGTTGAAACCTTCAGCTACTGTGATGCGCGTTTCTTCATCTTCAGTACGGATGTGAGAAAGCGTTACGTAGTCTGCTAATACTTTTTGGCCGCCAGTGTGGATAACACGTGCCGCTGCGCCAACTTCTTCATCAGAGAACGAAGTTAGGTCTTCTTGTAGGAAGTCGATTAAGCGCGCTTCTTGTTGCATGATAGACAGAAGTTGCATTGCTGAATCTGTTGGCGCTGTCGCCAGCTTAGATTCCACTTCAACGACTTTTTCGATCACTTTTTCAACTTCAACAACTTTCTCTACTTCGACAATTTTTTCAACTGGCTTTTCAACTTCAACGATCTTCTCTACTGGTTTTTCTATGACTTTCTCAACCACTTTGGTTTTACGAGAAACGGCAATTAACAGTAGTAAAACGCTTGATGCAGTTAGGCCTGCGTGAAGCATATCAAACGTCTGTGGGATTAGGTTCAAATCAACGATCATAGTGATTTCTCTTTAAGATTGATTTAACGGTATATTCGCTGGTTTTGTAGAATATACAGGTTGGAAAGAAAACTCATTTATGCAAAGGCAAAATAGATTCTTTCAAGCTATAAATATGGGGTGGATACTAGCATGTTCAAGGCTTAAGGGCTTTATTAAATGTTTTCAATAAATTGGCTTTTTAGCGAGTTAGCTTGAAATTTAATCGAGAATTGTTGGTTTATTCGTCGTAAATGTCCACACTTTGTAAATAGTGTTAGTTTTGTCCCATTGTTAAAGTCAAAGATAATTAGAGAGTAATATTCTGGCAGTGTATACTTTCAAATCAATCAATATGAATGGAAACTGTATGCCCCATACAATCGACCCTATGACGGGGTTGAAAAAACGAACTCTGCCGTTAGTCGCCTTTTCGGTTTCATTTTTGATAATGGTATTGTGCTTTGTTCTAGTCGCGATTAATCAACATAATTCCTTAAATACGAACTTGGATAGCTTTGCTAAGCAACAAACGTTGAGCTTGAAAGCATTTATCGATAATGATGTGGCTTATATAGGTTCAGGTGCTAATTTTTTCTATTCCTCTGAGCCAGGGGGCTGGGATAAATTCGACCGTTTTGCTGAGCAAATTATGAATGGTTCGAAAAGCTTGATTGGATTGCAATGGATGCAAAAAGTGGCGGCAGAAGATATCGCCGAACATACCGCACAAATGATAGCGAAGTACCCATCCTACAAAATGTTTACTATTCCTAAACATGGCCCAAAAACATACGGTTATGTTTTGAGTGGTGAACCCGCATTTATTGCGACCGATATCTACCCCAATGACCCAGTAAACAATGATGTGTTGGGTTTTTATTCTTCTCGTGAACGCTTTAAGTTGATCCTTGATAACATCAGAGAGACGGGTGAGGCTAATATTTCAGACAAAGTTCGTTTACTGCAAGACGGTTTAGATAGTGATACGCCGAAAAGGGGGATGTTGGTTTTCCATCCAGTGTTTGATGACCACAGTGACAACTTATTAGGGATTGTGATTGGTATAGTTCGTACTACGGCCTACTTTGATAACCTTTTGGCGTCAACAATCGGAGATATAGACGTCTATGTACGTGTTACTGATAACGGCTTTGAATCCGAAGATGCTCCTATTTTATTTGAATCTGACGGCTACGAAGGTGTGTCTGGACACCATATTACAAAAACAATCACGTTGACTAACCGAGAATGGACGGTCGATTACAAGATAGATTCATGCATCTCTTTTAATGGTTATCTTGTATTGGCGGGTATTGCTTTTGTTGGTACAACCATCTCACTGCTTCTTGCTTATATTGTCAATTTACAAATTCGTGAGAAAGAGCGTTTATACCGAATGATTGATGAAAGAACGGAAGAGCTTCGTTTCTTAGCCAATCATGATAGCCTGACCGAAATTTATAACCGCCGTGCTTTCAATAAAATGCTCGACAAAGCCATTGAGCGAAACCAGCCCTTTAGTTTGATTGGGTTTGATGTCGATAAATTTAAAGGTATTAATGACCAATTCGGCCATCCGGCTGGCGATGCTTTACTTATTCATGTTATCAAGCTGATTTCTGTCAATCTGAAGCAAGGAGATGGTCTGTTCCGTTTAGGCGGTGATGAGTTCTGTATTATCTCTAGCATTTCGAATCATGAAGCTTTGAATCGTTACTTAGAATGCATTCGAAACACAGTGAGTCACTCTCATTGTGAGTATAAAGGTCGACAACTGAGTTGTACTTTAAGTATTGGTGCTGCCATTCGTAGCGGTGAGGACTCTGAAGAGATCATGCAAAAAGCGGACAGCATGCTCTACCACAGTAAGTCAAATGGCCGAAATCGAGTCACAATTGCAGGCTAAATGAGCACTTGATGAAACTGGGGTCGAGTTCTTTATTGGGCTCATGTACAATTTCACGAAATTTTGACGAGAGAACTAGGCGACGTATGAATCACAATCGAGTGGTGTGTTTCGATTTGGAAATGTGCTGTTGGAGCGAAGACGGTGTAGGTACAACAGGGGAGATCATTGAAGTTGGTCTTGCTGAGATTGACCTAGCATCCGGCACTATCGTGAAGCGCGCACAATACTACGTTAAGCCAGAGAAAGACGAAGTCTCTCTGTTCTGTGCCGAGTTAACGGGCATTACACCTCGTAAAATTGAAAAGCAAGGCCGCCCGCTAGAGTCTGTCATCAAGTCGATGATCAAGAACTTTGGTGGTCCAAACAAGATTTACGCAGCGTGGGGACGCGATGACCTCATCTTACACAACGAGTGTAAAGAAAAAGGCATTGAACCTCCTTTCAGCGAGTTCTTAAACATTGCAACGCTTTATCGTGTTCAAAATAGATTGAAAGACAAACGCATTGGTCACAGAGCCGCTCAAGAAGCTAAGAACATTGAATGGGAAGGGCGTCAGCACTCGGGTTATGTTGATGCTTATAATCTTGCGAAACTCACATTAACTATGTTGTAGCTGAATTTTTAGCTCCTTTCAGCCCTGTTTAGCCAGCTTTCAGCTTACCGATTCAAAAAAGCGACCGGTTTCTTAATCCGTCGCTTCTTATTTATTTCAGTTTCCAATTCATTATTTCAGGCACTAATTTTTGCCTAAAACACTTAACTTACTCTTGATAAAGTCACTGTGGTCAACGTAGAGTAGCTCTGCTGTTTTACGGATCACAGAGTCTTCAATTGGGTCTATTTCACCATCTGCATGCGCTACTTCCCACATCGCTTTTATTAAGTCGATTCTTACTTGCTGAGACAATTCTCTTAGTTGAGATGTGTAATCATACAGCGATACCGATTGCTCTACTTTTGGCTCGGCTTGTTCCAGTAACGCCTTTGCTTGCTTCTCATCTAAGTCTAGCAAGCGCTGAATAAGCTGAAGCTTAGCCACTCTTTCCGATTCATCGATCTGGTGGTCGGCACCCGCAACTTCACATAATAAACTCGCGATGGCGAGATTGGGTGATGCGACTTGGTTTTTGCTTAGGTCTTGGCCTTCTATTAATTGTTTGAAGATTGATGTAAGAGAATTAAACATAACGAGCTCCAGTGAATGTTTATATCGAGTTTGCAACGCTGATAGATATAACTATTGGGTTTACAGAGCGTGATCGCAAGCGTCTTTACTCAAAGCTGACATTACGGATAAGCGAGGGATAAGGAACACTTGTTTAATCCGGTTCAGGGAAGCGTGTGACTTTACCATCACTGCCTAATGTCGTGATTGACTGTGGTTTACCGTCACTGTCTAACTTTAACTCACCAATAGCACTGCGATTTGAAAGGCGATAAAAGGTCTGATTATCTGGACTTCGTTTCTCAATTTTTAAGCGTTTACGCTTGGTGAAATAGTTAAGAATCGAACGCGGGCTGTATAACAACCGGTCCCAAGCATCACAGAATTTAAGCAGTGAACCAGGAAAATGATTTTTGATCCCGCTGCACGTTATTTGGTAAATGTTCGGACTGTTTCTGCGATATCTTAGCTTTATATCGTAAGCAAAAGAGTAATGAACATCGCCAGAAAGAACGACAAAGTTGGTTGGTGTTTTAGTATGCGTAAAAATACTGATCAGCGTGTTGGCACTACCAGGGTGAGCCATCCAGTTTTCAGCATCAATTACCAGTGGCTTGCCTAGCGTGGTCATCATCTTTTGCAGCGTTTCAATAAACTTCACGCCAAACATCGGTGCCGCAGAAACGATCACCACTTTATCTTGATTCATTAACTGATGTTGAAACTCAATCAAGGCTTCCCAGTCCATTAAACCGGAGGGCTTATTCATGCGTGACTCTGAACGCCAACGACGCGTTCGAGTATCCAACACAATGAGTTTGGGTGAGGTATCTATTGTATAATGCCACTCTTCAAAGCGACTCAGCATCTCAATAAAGGCTTGATGTTTTTCTGGCTCGATGTTGCTAACAGAGTGAGTAGTCACAGCATTGCCGGCTTTATTATGAGTTTGTTTAGTAATGAGCGGTTGATCGACAAAAAGCTGTTTTGCTTGCTCGATAAACGTTTCGTCGAAGCTTTCCGGTTTGTTACCCCAACCCTGACACATCCAATAAGCCGCAAGGCCGTTACCAATGACTTGAGTCGCGAACTGGTTTTGGTCGACGGCATGTTCCCAACCCACGGTAAGGTTCCAATCATCAGTCACATCGTGATCGTCAAAGATCATGTACGTTGGAATATGCGCGAACAGACGCTGCACTTGCGGTAAGCCAGCAATGAAATCATCGATGATGACGCTTTCATCTCGCCATTTTTGTTGCTCTGCAGGCGTTAATTTATTGCCGCCTTGTGTGAAATCGTTTTCTATTAATCGTTCACGGTTGATGTATTCCCATAGCGTGGGGGACCAAACCAGTATGTACATAGCAATGAATTCAGACAAGGTGACCAAGTGGTTTTCACAATCAGTCGAACTGAAGATTGGAACTCCGCGACTTGGAAATATCTTATCGAGTAGAGAATTGGAACTTTTGTGGTGCGGTAAAAGGTGATGGCGTCGGTACAAGTGATATTCACTCATAAACAACATTTCGCTATTTTTTATATCGCTAGCTTGCGAATCGGTTGGCAAATTCTCACTAGCAAGTCCAAGTAATTGAATCACCTGTTGTATAGCATCAAGCGTTGGGCCTGCGACGTGATCGGCATAGATCTGATCTCCGCTCATCATCAATATATCTGGTCGCTCAAGCACCGTTTGTTGTGCGACTTTGTTGTCAGCCGCAACGAGACTATCTTTACTTGGGTGATGGGGGTTGCGACAAGAGCCATGCAAGATGTAGTCAGCCGTTGTCGATATCTTAAATTCGATCCGAGAGCTGTCATTGTTGGTTCGCCTGTCTGTGTAAACCAAATGAGGTGCAAGGTCGGTTAACGAACCTTGCTCAGTCTTTATTTGGTATTCCAACGGAACGTTGGTTGGAAACTCACCTTGTAAATGAATCAAGGTTACCCAAGCATGTGTACCCACTTGAATCGATTCTTGTTCATCGAGTTGCGACGTATAAAAAGGCGCCTCTTGTCCTGCATTGAATAGTTTGGTTGTGCCAGTAAGCGGTGAGCTAGTCACTATCCATAGTACAACTTCAGTTACCGTAGTTTTTCTTAAAATCGGGCCAGCAAGTAAAAATGGAAGAGATGATGTCGTCGAGCGTTTCAAAACGGTTCCTAAATCGTTGGAGGTGTGTCGTTGAGTTTTTTTGTTTCAAGCGCAGAGGTGCCGAGTTCTGGTGTTTCAGGTTCGTTACCTTCGAGAGTCGATGTTTCCAATTCTGAAATTTCAGACTCTATTACCTCTTGCTCTACTACCTCTGACTCTGCCATCTCAAGGACTTCGATAACTTCTGAGCTAGAAAGTTCATGACCCATGAGAAATATCGCTAATAGGGCGTCGGCTTTAGTCTGGGTATCGGAAGGGTCGTCTAAGACTTGCTCAAGCTTCTCTCTAATCATCGAAATTTCGTGCTCAACAAAACCACGGCCTTCGTCGTCCCCTTGGTTTTCTTCGGGAGCATTATCGAATTCCAGAAACAGCAGTTCACCGTCTAACTTTGTGTTGACCAATCGCTCTGGTAACCACTCCTCACCCATAACGATATCTGGGTCGGAATCACTGGGTAAGTGGTTTATAATGTTTTGTAATTCTGAAACTTTCACAATACTTTCATTTGACCGAGAATATCCTTCATTGTAACGGTCATTGCTGTTCAAACCTAAAATTAGTTAGCCGGAATAACTAAGAAATGTCTATTCAGTAACACAATATTTATTACAAAGAGTAATTACACAAGAATGAAGCACAAATTTTCACCGAAGCTCATCTCGTATGGGGCGGTTTTATTAAGTACCGCTTTTTTAGGTAACAGCGTGGCGTGGGCTGCGGAAGAGCAAGAATGGGGCATTGCTGCAATGTTCCGAACCGCGAGCATTCCTTACGACACTTCTGGTGGCGACCAGTCGGTTAATTCATTTGTCCCGATGTTATTCTTCAAGAACGATTACGTGTTTATTGACGGAACAGAAATGGGAGCATACCTGTACCAAACCGAAGATGAAAAGTGGTCATTTAACGCTATTTCTCGTATGCGTTTTATTGATATTTCAGCTTCAGAGCAAAACGCCATTGAGGGCGATACCGCCGATTTCGGTGCTCAATTCACTTACCAACTTGATGAGCAATGGGCTGTCGAGACGGAAATTATGAGTGACAGTGAGTACAACTTCCACGGTAATCTGCGTGTGAAAGCCAAGTATGAAACGGGCGATTGGGAATTCTCTCCAAGCGCGACGCTGCGTTATAAAAGTGCCGACTTCAATAGCGAATACTACTCAGCATCTAATGAAGCCATTGGTGCAGCTGTTGACCTCAATGTCGGCGTAGAAGCGCGTTATCATGTATTTTCAAACCTTTATCTATTGGGTTCGACCAGCGTGACTCGATTGGACGATAATGCTTACGATTCTTCCATTGTGGAAGACCGTTATCAAGGTGAACTCTACCTTGGCTTTGGTTTCTTCAACGACAAAGAAAAGGCTCCAAAACCTGAGCTAAGTAACGCACCTTATCTGCGTGTTGCTCACGGCTGGGCAACGCCATCGAACATTGGTGAAATCATCACTTTCAACGGTGAGAAAGACGAATACAACAATCAGCTTACATCCTTCTTCTATGGTCACCCTTTAACTGACGAAGTGTTTGGTTTCCCGTTGGACATCTACCTAACGCCGGGTATTGCACACCACTGGAGTTCAGATGTGCAATCTAGGAGTACGGAATACATCATTGCGATCAAAGCCTACTACACGTTTGATTGGCCGACACAGTGGCGATTTGGTGTCGCAGAAGGTATGTCGTACATCGATTCGATTACCTACATTGAAGGCTCTGAGATGGATCGTAAAGGTTACACCGCAAGTCACTTGTTGAACTACCTAGACTTCTCATTCGATGTGAATGTGGGTGATTTAATTGGTAACAACGATTTGAACAACTTGTGGTTCGGTTATTCATTACACCATCGCTCGGCGATCTTTGAAAACGCCTCTCAGTTTGGTCGAATCAAAGGTGGCAGTAACTACAACACCGTTTATTTCCAATATGAGTTTTAACGATTGATTTAGGTGCTGATTGGACCTGAGATAAGAGCCTGACAGCCGCTGTGGAATCGCTGAGTTTTTAAACGTTAGCGCAGTTTTCACATAGCCCTCAGGCTTTTTTATTGAATACTTGTGGTACAATCGCGCGAGTTTATATAAGAGAAAGAATAGGACACGCTGTGACTTCGTCTCCGGAAAAAGCAGACAAAAACAACGATACTGCGAATCAGATCCATGCCGCGAATTCAAACGCGACACCTGATTCCTCTGCAAATCAAGTTAAGCAAAACCCAAAACAAAACCAAAAACCAAAGCAGCAAGCACCTAAAGCTAGCGCATCTCAAAATACCCCAGCCTCGCTTCGCAAGGCATTGAATGAGTGCATGATGCGCGATCGCTTCCGTTTAAGTAAGCGCATCTCTGGTGCAAGCCGCATTAAGAACGAACAATCCAAGCACGTTGTTTTCGATGAAATTGCATTAGATATTGCCAAGTCGATGATGACGGCAACCCAGCGCGCTGCACAAAAACCAACGATTGAATATCCAGAGATTCTCCCTGTCAGCCAAAAGCGCGAAGACATCGCGAAAGCCATTGCTGAAAACCAAGTGGTTATCGTGGCGGGTGAAACAGGCTCGGGTAAAACCACTCAGTTACCAAAAATTTGTTCTGAACTTGGCCGTGGCCGCTTTGGCTTAATTGGTCACACTCAGCCTCGTCGTCTTGCGGCGCGTTCGGTTGCGAACCGTATTGCTGAAGAGATGGAAACACAACTGGGTGAGTTTGTTGGTTATAAGGTTCGATTCAACGATCAGATTTCTGATAACACCCAAATCAAATTGATGACCGACGGTATTCTACTGGCGGAGATTCAACACGACCGTTTTTTAAATCAGTACGACACCATCATCATCGATGAAGCGCACGAACGTAGCCTGAACATCGACTTCATCATGGGTTACCTGAAAGAGTTGCTACCGAAGCGTCCCGATCTCAAAGTGATCATCACGTCGGCAACCATCGACCCAGAGCGTTTCTCTAAGCACTTCAACAATGCGCCTATCATTGAAGTTTCTGGCCGTACCTACCCAGTTGATACGCGTTACCGCCCATTAGGGGGGGATGAAAGTGATTCAGACCGCGACCAAATCGAAGGCATCTTTGAAGCGGTTGATGAGTTGTGTGATGAAGGTTCTGGCGATATCTTGATCTTCATGAACGGTGAGCGAGAAATTCGTGATACCGCAGATGCGCTAAGTAAGCGTAACCTGCGTGATACAGAGGTTGTTCCGTTGTATGCGCGCTTGTCGGCGGGTGAACAGAACCGTATCTTCCAGTCCCACACTGGTCGACGCATCGTTCTGGCAACCAACGTGGCAGAAACCTCGTTAACCGTTCCGGGCATCAAGTATGTTATCGACCCGGGTACGGCGCGTATCAGCCGCTACAGCTACCGAACTAAAGTACAACGCCTACCGATTGAGCCAGTATCTCAAGCGAGTGCTAACCAGCGTAAAGGTCGTTGTGGTCGTGTTGCGGAAGGTATCTGTATTCGTCTGTACTCTGAGGAAGATTTCGAGTCACGCCCAGAGTTTACCGATCCAGAGATTCTTCGTACGAACCTAGCATCGGTTATCCTTCAGATGACAGCCTTAGGTCTAGGCGACATTCAAGCCTTCCCATTTGTTGAAGCGCCAGATAAGCGTAACATTCAAGACGGTGTAAGGCTGCTTGAAGAACTAGGTGCTATCGCGACAGCCGGGCCCGCCGCGAACAAAAACAAGAATCAAGGCGACGATAAGAAGAAGCTAACGGCGATTGGTCGTAAGCTAGCGAAGCTACCTATCGATCCACGTTTAGCACGTATGGTGATTGAAGCGCCAAGCAACCGTTGCCTGCATGAAGTGATGGTTATTGCGTCTGCATTGTCGATTCAAGATCCGCGTGAGCGTCCATCAGACAAGCAGCAATCGTCTGACGATAAGCACAAGCGCTTCTTCGATAAAGAGTCGGACTTCATCACGTTTGTGAACCTATGGGATTACATTAAGCAGCAGCAAAAAGCGCTGTCGAGTAACCAGTTCCGCAAACAGTGTAAACAAGATTATCTGAACTATTTACGTATTCGTGAATGGCAAGATGTATATTTCCAAGTTCACCAAGCAATGCGTGAATTGGATACCAAGTTGAACGACGAACCGGGCAGCTACGATGGTATTCACATGTCGCTGCTATCAGGTTTGCTTTCGCACATCGGCATGAAAGACCAAGAGAAGAATGAATATCAAGGTGCTCGTAATGCGCGCTTCCATATCTTCCCTGCGTCTGGCCTATTTAAGAAACAACCTAAATGGATCATGTCTGCTGAGCTGGTGGAAACCTCCAAACTTTGGGGTCGTGTTATCGCGAAGATTCAACCGGAATGGATTGAACCTTTGGCTAAACATCTGATCAAGCGCAGCTACAGCGAACCACACTGGTCGAAGAAGCAAGCGGCAGTAATGGCTCACGAGAAAGTGATGCTCTACGGAATCCCAATCATTCCGAAACGTTTGGTGAACTACGGAGCGATTGACGCCACCGTCAGCCGTGAGTTGTTTGTGCGTAGTGCATTAGTAGAAGGTGAGTGGGAAACCAAACACGCCTTCTTCAAGCAGAACCGTAAGCTTCTACAAGAAGTCGAAGAGCTAGAGCATAAATCACGTCGTCGTGACATCTTGATCGACGATGATGAACTGTTCGATTTCTATGACCAGCGTGTAGGTGAAGAGGCGGTTTCAGGCCGTCACTTTGATACATGGTGGAAGAAGACTAGCCAGAAAACACCTGAGCTGCTTAACTTTGAAAAGTCGATGCTGTTCCGAGGCGATGCAAGCCACGTTACTGATTTGGATTACCCGAACTTCTGGCACCAAAACGGTATTAAGTTGAAACTGAGCTACCAATTTGAGCCGGGCGACGACAATGATGGTGTAACGGTACACATTCCGCTGCCTATCTTGAACCAAATCGACCAGAACGGTTTTGATTGGCAGATCCCAGGCTTACGCCAGGAATTGGTGATTAGTTTAATCAAGTCACTGCCTAAAACGCTACGCCGTAACTTTGTGCCTGCGCCAAACTACGCCGATGCGTTCTTAGCTCGCGTTACACCACTTGAAGCGCCACTGTTGGACTCTCTTGAGAAAGAGCTGCGCCGCATGACAGGTGTTGAAGTAGTTCGTGAAGACTGGAAGTTAGACCAGATACCAGAGCACTTAAAGGTAACATTCCGTGCTGTGGATCATCGCAAGCGTAAGCTGAAAGAACAGAAAGACCTGCATGAGCTGAAAGAGAGCTTGAAAGACAAGGTTCAAGAAACGCTTTCTAAAGTGGCAGACGATGATATCGAACAACAGAACCTGCATACGTGGAGCTTTGGTGAGTTACCAAAAGTCTACCAACAGAAGCGTGGTGGCTACGATGTGAAAGCTTTCCCTGCGCTGGTGGATACTAAAGACAGCGTCGAGATCAAACTGTTCGAAACCGAGCAAGAGCAGATCTCAGCAATGAAATCGGGTCAGCGTCGTTTAATCCTGTTGAACGTGCCATCACCGATCAAATACTTGCACTCGAACCTGCCGAACAAATCGAAACTTGGCCTGTACTTTAACCCATACGGACAGGTGCTCGATCTTATCGATGACTGTATCGCTTGTGGTATTGATAAGCTGATTGAAGAGAAGGGCGGTTTGGTTTGGGAACCAGAGCAGTTTGAAGCACTGAAAGAACACGTACGTGCAGAGCTGGGTGATACGGTTGTTGAGATTGCTCAACAGGTTGAAACCATCTTAACCACGGCATTCAGCATCAGTAAAAAGCTGAAAGGTCGTGTTGATCTTTCTATGGCATTCGCACTTTCTGACATAAAAGCTCAAGTAGAAGGTTTGATTTTTAAGGGGTTTGCCACAGAATGTGGATGGAAACGCTTGCCAGATACTCTACGCTATATGAAGGCGATAGAACGCCGCATGGAGAAGCTGCCGATTGACCCGAACAAAGATCGCTTACACATGATCAAAGTTGAGTCAGTAATGAACGATTACAAAGAGCTGTTGAATAAGATTCCAAAGGGGATCGCGGTTCCAGAAAACGTGAAAGAGGTGCGTTGGATGATAGAAGAGCTTCGTGTAAGCTTCTTCGCTCAGCAGCTTGGTACGCCTTACCCGGTGTCAGATAAGCGTGTTAAAAACGCGATTGATGCTTGCTAAAAGAATAAAGCTAGACGCAATGGCAAGGTTTGGGTATAAATCTTGCTTTATTGCATTACTAATTGAATAGTTAATACATACAGGGCGACTTGGTGGCAATTTATTACCACTTAAGGTCGGTCATTAGGACGAAAAGGTCGAATATGAAAAAAACGTTATTGGCACTAGCACTGCTAGGTGCATCTTCAACAGCAATGGCTGATTCATGGGTATATGGTGGTGTAATGGGTGGTCAAAACTCATTAGGCAATGAAGAAGAAACTGCGGTGGGTATCCACGTGGGTACAGGTATTCTGCCATTAATCGGTGTTGAAGCGGGTTACTGGGATCTAGGTTCTTTCGATAGCGTAAAATATGGCAACACGGTTCGTAGTAACCTAGATGCGAGCACGGCATATCTAGCGATCAAACCAAGTATCGATTTCGGTCCTCTTCACATATACGCGAAAGGTGGTCTTCATTCATACGAGTTGAAAGCTGACGGCTTCAAACAAGACGATGTAGATATCATGTACGGTGTAGGCGCTGAGTACTTTATTTTTGGCCCACTATCTGTAGGCGCTAGCTACCAAAACTTCAAAATGAAAGATGACGACTCAGGCGTTTTCTCTCTAAACGCAACTATCCACCTGCTGTAATTACTTGCAGTCAGTGACGGACTTACCGCTGGTCACGGATATTTGTTAAAGAGTTCGTAAGAATTCATAAAAAATGCCAGCTTGATAGCTGGCATTTTTGTATCTGTAGAATAGTAATGTTGTTGACTTAAGCGGTATAAGTTAAGCGATCAGCGCTATTTTTTGCTGTTCAGAATCTTCTGAATTCTTGGGTTAATTGCTTTACCGTGTTTGCTTTCGTACTCTTCTCGTTTTAAATCGTTTAGGTTCTTTACGGAGTTAGCGGTAAGAAGGAAATCTGGCAACTCGGTGTCAAGCATACCTTTTTCATCTAAACGTTTCGCTTCTAAGTAGTATTTCTTGAACAGGCCATCGAGCTTGTTTTCAGCTGTGCGTTTTAAATCGTACAGCTTGTTTTGGATTAACCACTTCTCAATCTTGTTCACACCACCGCGCGATAACACTCGAATACGGCTATCCAATAATTCCTCTTCAGTCAAAGAGTCTTTTAGGATCCAAAGCTCACCCATTTGCGGCGGCCAACTGTTGCCAAGTTGAATACGTTCATGGCAGTGCATTAGCACACGGTTTAGGCCGTCTGAATCGACAGAGTTAGCAAATTCAATAAACTTACCGCTCGGCTCACTACCATATTGATATTCCCATTGTGTTTCATATACGCTCAAAAAAGAGCCGAACACGTGAATACACCAATCGGTTAGTTCCAGCTTTGCAGGATCTTGATCAACAACAGGTACTTGTTGAGACGCACCAGAATCCGCAGTTTGTCCCGCCGCTACTTTCACTTCGGTACTTTGATTTTCAATTACTTCAGGTACTACTGGAGCTTCACGTTGAACTTTCGGAGCTGGCTCAGAAGGTTGGCTTTTTGCCTTTTTGGATGAGCTGCTGCCTGAAGCGTTCAGATGGGCTAAGCTTTTGTCGATACCCATTTCCTTGAGCTTGTCCTGCATTTCCTGAATATTGAGAGGTTTTCTGGTTCTGTCTTTCATTTTGCTTCTCGTTAACTAGCCAGTACTGCAGCTTGGATTCAATCCGAGATAATGGCATTAATTCATTGGCTTTGGCTTTATACCAGAGGACAAATTTCTTCCATACTAAACTATGGTCACCGGACAAGCCGGAGAACTTAAATGCACGTTCTGCCCATGATGGTATCTCTTCTTCGTTGAGATCATGAGTCGAAACAGTATTGCTGTTCATTGAGCCTCGGCCTTGTGGGCGAGGGGCTTGCTGCATATTTTGCATTGGCGCCGGCGCAGGTTGAAACTTAGGTGCTGGTGCTGGTGCTGGTGCAGTAGAATACACGGGTATGCTATTGGGCGGTTGCGCTTCAACATCAACCTGAGCTTGTTCTTGTGCTTCCTCAATGAGCATTTTGAAAACGTGAATCTCTTTTTTGTCTCGATAATCTACTTTTAGTTTATCGAGAAAGCCTTGGTCGACCAAGCATTTAAGGCAGTCGGCCAAACCAAAGGTAGAGAGAGCACAAAGCTGACCTGCTGATTGTAAGCACACATTGGTGTAGCCGCATTCATCAGCACCGTCTGCAAGCATCAATAAAACAAGCTTTTCTGCTGGGCTAGAAGTATTCACTTGCCAAGCTAAATAAGAATATTTGGCGCTCAAGGTAGTGTTCTCAATAAAGGTAAATCGTTGCCACCATTGTAAGTCACCCCTAACTGAATTTATAGCAACTTAACAGAAAACGGCATTAGTAAGCCAAATATTAACCATAAGGAGAAGTCTGCCCCAAAAAGTAAGCCTACACTAATTCATTCTAGGTAAAAAGATGGCTAAAGATGAGGTCTACGGTCGTATTTTTGGGGCTGATTCTGCACCAAGGCTTAAAGTAACGTGGTCTATTAGCATTTTCGAATGCGCTTCTAAATTTTGTCTTGTCCCCTCATGAACGTGCCTATCTTCCCTCTATACTGATTATTGATTGTTTTCTTATCTATTCATTAATTGTATCTAATTGACAAAATATCTTGATATGGTCGATATTTGCGCTATTATGACGATAGGTCAGAAATGACGAAGCGTCACAAAATGGTTGGATACATGAATTTATCATTCGTGTTAATATATTGGATAGGAGTGTTTTAAATACTGGCGAAGCTTAGATAACGGCTAAGCTCATATGTGGACTGAGAAATTATGTTTGGCTTTGGTTGTAAAGGCGATAAACAAGGTATCTTTGGTTGCAAAGGCGTGTTGTCTAAAAAGCAGCAGTCTATCGCAGACCGAGAAGTAGAATTGATGTTGTTAGCAAAAGATCTGGTTCGAGAACAAGGGTTCGGAAACCTCACGATGGATAAGCTAACGGCCGCGAGCTGTTATTCTAAAGGTACGATATACAATCACTTTTGCAGCAAAGAAGACGTGGTTTTAGCCTTGTGTATTCATTCTTTAAAGGCCGAGGCATTGATGTTTGCTCGCTCTGGAGAGTTTGAAGGCAACACACGCGAAAAGATCGTCGCATTACACGTTGCTTACCGAATCTATGCTCGCATGGAACCGGTACTATCAACTTGTGCGATCATGGCGAAAAGCCCGTGGGTACTAGAGAAAGCGTCTAGTGCACGCGTTACCGAGATGAACGAACTGGAAGAGCTGGTGATTGAACAAGCCGACTCTATGGTTAACCAAGCAGTAGAAGCGGGTGACCTAAAGTTCTCTTCTGGTGTGGGTTCAGATGCCATCGTGTTTGCAAACTGGTCAATCGCATTCGGTTCAAATGCCTTGTCACAGAACGCATCAAACAGTCGTTGTATCAAGCGGTTACAAGACCCGTATTCAGTATTACATAACGCAAATATGCTTCTAGATGGCCTAAACTGGCAACCCCTTTCTAGCGATTGGGATTACCGAAAAACCTGGCGTCGTGTAGAGCATGAATTGTTCAGTGAAGAAATTGCTTACTTAGAATCAGTAGGACGATAACCTTCCATTAAGCCCACTCATGTGGGTTTATTAATGACCATTTTTGACGATTCGTCATAACGTAAAATTGACCAAGTGTAGTTTTGGTTTTCTTGAACGTATGACTAAGAATTGTGTCTGTGTCAGCTTTGGCTGATTTTTTATGACACAAATATGACGAATCGTCACAAATGGAGACTGTGATGGAACATGACAGCCAGAAGCCCGCTTTAGAAACCCCTAATCTAAGCCGTAGCCGCTCAGATAGCAGTAACTTAGATAACGTGAATCTAAATAACTGTTGGTACTCAATACCTACCAAGCGTTCGTTTATCGTTTTGCTGGTGGTTCTTTCAATCATTATGCTCTCTGCATTAGGGGCAAAGAACCTCTACTTCAGAGGAGACTACAATATCTTCTTCGAAGGCACCAACAAACAGTTGATGGCGTTCGAAGAAATCCAAACCACCTTTGCGAAAACCGACAACCTAGCGATTGTTGTCGCGCCTGAAAATGGCAATGTCTTCACCCCGGAAACCCTCACCTTAATTCAAAACCTTACGGTCGATGCTTGGCAGACTCCGTACTCAAGCCGTGTCGATTCACTTGCCAATTATCAGCACACCGAAGCCATTGAAGACGACCTCTTGGTGGAAGATCTGTTGTATGAAGGGTACGAGCATACACCAGAGCGAATCGCCAAAGTTAAACAGATTGCCCTAAACGAGCCACTACTCAAGAATGCGTTGGTATCAGCGTCTGGTGACGTGACTATTGTTAACGTGACCGTGCAATTACCTGAAGTGGATGAAACCGCGGAAGTGCAAGAAGTGATCGCGGCCATCAACACCATGATTGCCAAGTACCAAGCCGATTATCCGAATGTCGAGTTCCACAAGGCGGGCATCATTGCCATGAATGACGCCTTTATGATGTCGGCTCAGGAAGACAGCGCAACGCTCGTGCCATTAATGCTGTTGGTGGTGTTGGTGTTCCTGACCTTTATGCTGCGCTCATTCTTTAGTGTGGTTGCAACCTTACTTGTGATTATCTCGTCGATTGTGGCGACCATGGGGCTATCTGGCTGGGCAGGGATGTTCCTTAGCACGGCAACGGTCAACGTTCCAACGTTAGTATTAACCCTTGCCGTTGCCGACTGTGTTCACGTGATTGTGACCATGAGACAAGCCATGCAACGCGGGATGGAGAAAACACAAGCCATTCAATACAGCATCAAGCTGAATGCGATGCCGATTTTGATAACGTCTGTCACTACCGCGATAGGCTTCTTGATGATGAACATGTCGGATTCCCCGGTGTTGCGTGACTTTGGTAACTTATCGGCATTGGGTGTAATGATAGCGTGTTTGCTATCCGTGACTATGTTACCTGCGCTGCTAAAACTGCTACCAGTTAAAACTTTACCAACGAATGAAGCGGCACAAAGCAAAGTGACCTTTATGGATAAGCTAGGCGACTTTGTGGTGACTCACCGTAAAGCGCTACTGCCTGTTTCAACTCTTGTGATTGTCGGCGCTGCGGCGTTAATTCCTTTGAACAAAGTGAATGATGAATCGGTGAAGTATTTCGATACCTCAAGTGAATTTAGACAAGCGGCCGACTTCATGGAAGACACTGTAAGCGGCATGACGACCATCAGTATTGCAGTGAAAACCAACGAGTCTCAAGCGATAGCTGATCCTGTGTTTTTGCAAGCGATTGGTGACTTTACCGACTGGCTGCGTGTACAACCTGAAACCGACCATGTGGCAACGCTTTCCGATGTTTACATGCGTTTGAATAAGAACATGCATGGCGATGACGAGAGCTACTACCAATTGCCACTTAACCGGGAATTAGCTGCGCAATACCTGCTGCTTTATGAGATGTCTCTTCCTTATGGCTTGGACTTGAACAACCAGATCAACGTCGATAAGTCATCGATAAAAATGGTACTCACGGTCGATAACCTAGGCAGCGTAGAACTGGTTGAACTCGAAGAACGCATCTACTCATGGTTTGCAGCCAACGCGCCGCAATATGAAGTGGTCGCATCCAGTCCATCTCTGATGTTTGCTCACATCGGTGAAACCAATATGGCGAGCATGCTATCAACTTTGCCTATCACCTTAGTGCTTATCTCTGGTTTGATGATCTTTGCATTGCGCTCGGTTCGCTTAGGCATGATCAGTCTCGTGCCAAACATTGCCCCTGCAATTATTGGCTTTGGTTTGTGGGCGCTTATCTCTGGTGAGATCAACCTTGGATTGTCGGTCGTAGTCACCCTTACTTTGGGTATCGTGGTTGATGATGCAGTGCACTTCTTAAGTAAATACCAACGCGCACGATTGGAAGGGAAATCCGCGGAGGAAGCGGTTCGTTATGCCTTCCACACTGTTGGCCGTGCATTGTGGATCACCACTGTTGTGCTCGTCGCTGGTTTCTCTGTACTGGCGATGTCGAGCTTCAGACTCAATTCCGACATGGGCTTACTCAGCGCGATTGTGATTTTTATTGCGCTGGTGGTCGACTTCATCTTGCTACCAAGCTTGCTGATGATCTTCGACAAACAAACTCACTATTCAGACAAACCTCAGCACGAATCAAAGCTATCTAAAGTCGATCAATCTAGCCCGTCTAAACCAGTTGGCGAACTGTCTACGTCGACCAAATAAGGAATCGTCAGCCTGCTGCGGTGGGCTGACTCAAGGAGAAATTTATGAAAAGCATTAAACACTCTATTACAAAGAAAACACTAATAACGTCATTGATAACAATGAGCGCGTTTGCAGCTTTCCCTGCGTTAGCAGACCCAGCGAAAGGCCTAGAAATTGCCGAACAACGTAAAGCTGTCGATATGGGGTGGGGGGATTCTGTCGCGACAATGGAAATGCTACTTCGCAACAAACAGGGCGAAAGCAGTACGCGCCTAATGCGATTGAAGTCGTTAGAGGTTAATGACGATGGCGACAAAGGGCTGACCATTTTTGATGAGCCACGTGACGTAAAAGGCACGGCTTTCTTGAACCATTCACACATCTCTAAATCGGATGACCAATGGCTATATTTGCCTGCGTTGAAGCGTGTAAAACGCATCTCTTCACGTAACAAATCGGGCCCGTTCATGGGCAGTGAATTTGCTTATGAAGACTTAAGCTCGTTTGAGCTAGAAAAGTACACCTTCAACTACATTAAAGACGCCAAAATCGAAGGTGTCGATACCTTTGTTTTAGAGCAAGTTCCGACCGACAAAAATTCAGGCTACACCAAGCAGAAAGTATGGCTCGATCAACAATATTACCGCCCCGTTCAGGTTGAGTTTTACGACCGTAAAGGCGCATTGCTGAAAACCCTGTCGTTCGCAGACTACAAACAATACCTAAACCAATACTGGCGCGCACACACCATGTCGATGCAAAACCACCAAACAGGTAAAAGTACGGTATTAACCACGACAGATTTAGCGTTCCAGACCGGTCTTAAGGACAAGGATTTTCAAAAAAACACACTTAAACGTGCAAAGTAAGGCAAGAATATGAAAAGGATTGTGTCAACAGGAACGCAGTTATCTTTCACTTTGGTGGCGACCATGGGGCTTATGCAGGTATCGTTGCCATGTGTGGCAGATGGGTTTAGCTCTGAGTTCGTAGAACAGGTCACCCCACAGCTGGCAGGGCAGGTTAACCTTGAACACAGGCAGTTCTTTAGCGATGGCTTACAAGGGCAAGATAAAGGGCAAAGCTCACTGGTGTTACAACCAGAGTTTTATTGGGAGCAAGAAAAGGGTAATGGCAGCTTTACCTTTACGCCATTTTATCGCCTAGACAGTGAAGACGACGAGCGAACCCATGGTGACGTTCGTGAAGCCTTATACCTAACGTATTGGGATGACTACGAATTGCGAGCGGGTGTCGGCAAGGTGTTTTGGGGCGTGACCGAATCGGCGCACTTAGTGGACGTAGTAAACCAAACCGATGCTATTGAATCGGTCGATGGTGAATCGAAATTGGGTCAGCCTATGGTGCACTTCACATCGATAAAAGAGTGGGGAACCATCGATGCTATGTTACTGCCGTATTTTCGTGAGCGTACCTTTGCAGGGGAAGACGGACGGTTAAGACCAACCGTACCTGTATCAGACGATGCGCTTTACGAATCTTCGAGAGAAGAAAAGCATGTTGATGTGGCATTACGTTATAGCCAAATGTACGGCGACTGGAATGTCGGTTTCAGTTATTTAGCCGGCACAAATCGCGACCCTTATTACCGTGTGGAAGGCAGCAATCTCAAGCCATACTACGCACAAATGCAGCATTTCGGGCTTGATGTACAAGGCATTATTGGCGATTGGTTGTGGAAGCTAGAAAGCATTTATCGCGACAGCTACGACAACCACTCTGGCGTGGCGACAGGCTTTGAATACACGTGGGTTGGGGCGCTAGAGTCGTATTGGGACATCGGCTTCATTGCTGAATACTTGTATGACAGTCGAGGCAATAACGCCCAAACCATCGGCCAAAACGATGTGTTTCTTGGTGCGCGTTTCGCCTTAAACGATGTAGATGGAACCGAGGTATTAACGGGCATCACTCAAGACTTAGATAACAGCGATGTCTACAGTGCAAAACTCGAAGCATCGAGCCGCATCAATAATAACCTCAAGTGGCGATTGAACGCTTGGTTGTTTGAGAACGAAACCGCTGAAGACTTATTGTTCTTTGCTCGCAAGGATGACTTTGTTGAGGTGGCGTTGGAATACTATTTTTAGTCTTTACAAAAAGTGAGCATTTCAAATAAGTTAATGTTGGATTCGTGGGGCGCTCTTGTTAAAGGGAGCGTCTCAAATTTAAGATGAATTATATTTAGAATGTTCAAAGTCGTCTTTTTATAAAATGGATCAAATAATCGAATAGCCCTATAGGTAAAATAGTTGTATTTTTCGAGCATCTATAACCTCCGAATATGCATGCAAATTGTGCTGGTGGTATCGGCCCTAAGGGATTTATGAATTCATTTAATTGGGATAAAAACTTTGAAACAGGTATTGGTGTCGTAGACGAACAACATCAATACCTTGTTGGTTTTATCAACCACTACGGAAACCTGCTGTCTGAGAATACTATTTCAGTCGAAGACATTAGCATCGCTTTACTTGATCTCACAAGTTATGCTGAGTTTCACTTTAAAGAAGAAGAATCTTTGATGAGAGGGTGCGGAGTTTATGATTTACACATAGAAGAACACATCAAAGTGCATCGTGTTTTTATGCGAGATATCTACAGTATGCAAGCCTTCATATTGGAAGAAGATCAGGCATCAGCACGTCAGCTATTAGACTTCCTCATCCATTGGCTCGCTTATCACATCCTTGGCATGGACCAAAACATGGCGCGACAAGTGGCCGCGATAGAAGAGGGGGCAACACCCCTTCAAGCCTTTGAGGCACAAGAAAAGCAGCAAGACTCTTCAACCATCCCTTTACTAGCAGCGCTTAAAGGCTTATTCGAACAAGTTTCTGAACGAAACAAACAGTTGTTACGGTTCAACCAGGTACTCGAAGACAAAGTCGAGGAACGTACAGCAGAATTGAAACGAGCGAACAAGAAACTCGAAGAGCTCTCGTTAACCGATTCACTCACTAAATTACCTAACCGTCGTTGTGCTTTTAAACAGTTAGCTTTGCATTGGCAAGAATCGAAAGAATTTGGCATACCTTTAGTCTGCATTATGATCGATGCCGATCACTTCAAGCGCATTAATGACACTTGTGGGCATGATGCTGGTGATCTGGTGTTACAAACCCTCGCGAACGAACTGAAAAACAGGTTTCGCAACGATGATATTGTGTGTCGATTAGGGGGCGATGAGTTCTTGGTGATTTGCCCGGATACCGACCTTAATGGGGGCATGCACATCGCAGAAACGACTCGACAGAAAGTGTCTGAATTAGAGATCGAAACTGGGAACCAAGCTTGGATTGGCAGCATTAGTGTCGGTGTGGCTGAAATGACCCAAGAGTTTGAAACAATGAATGAATTGATTAAAGCGGCTGATGAGTCTGTTTATTTAGCGAAAGATGCGGGGAAGAACAGCGTTTGTTCGATTCAGATCTAGCCTTCAGGTCATTTCCAAATTAAGGAGTGGCACCAGTAATTGTTCCACTTCTTCCTACTCCTCATTAATGTCCTGTTAAATTTGCCGTGTTTTTAGTCAATAACTTGTTCTTTTAGCGATTCAATTTGGCATTAGTTGCGTGTTTGATTACTATGTGTAGCTATCTAAAAAACTAATCATCCGATACGGACACTACCAACTGGTAGATGAGGAAATGATGCAACATCTAGAAGAGATCATTGCTAATGCAACGACTGCTATTGATACAGCAGATTCGTTAGTCGCACTTGATGAAGTGCGAGTTCAGTATTTAGGTAAGAAGGGTGAACTCACTCTTCAACTACAAAGCCTAGGTAAACTTCCACCTGAAGAGCGTCGCACTGCTGGTCAAGAGATCAACAAAGCGAAAGGTGCTGTTCAACAAGCGATCGCAGCTCGCAAAGACGCACTACAACGTGCAGAGCTTGAAGCGAAACTAGCTGAAGAAACTATCGATGTGAGCCTACCAGGTCGTCGCATTGAGAACGGTGGTCTTCACCCAGTGACTCGCACAGTTGAGCGTATCGAACAGTTCTTTGGTGAGCTTGGCTTTAGCACTGAGTCTGGCCCTGAGATCGAAGATGCATTCCACAACTTTGATGCACTAAACATCGCAGACGATCACCCAGCTCGTACTGATCACGATACTTTCTTCTTCAACCCTGATCTAATGCTACGTACGCACACTTCTGGTGTTCAAATCCGTACGATGGAAAACGGCAAACCGCCATTCCGCTTCATTGCTCCGGGTCGTGTTTACCGTAACGACTACGATCAAACTCACACGCCAATGTTCCACCAAGTGGAAGGTATGTTAGTTGATGAGAACGTAAACTTCGCACAACTTAAAGGCATTCTTAACGATTTCCTTTGTAACTTCTTTGAAGAAGAAGTTGAAGTGCGTTTCCGTCCTTCATTCTTCCCGTTCACAGAGCCTTCAGCTGAAGTTGACGTGAAACGTAAAGATGGCAAATGGCTAGAAGTTCTAGGCTGTGGCATGGTTCACCCTAACGTACTTCGCTCTGTTGGCATCGACCCTGAGAAATACTCTGGTTTTGCATTCGGTATGGGTGTAGAGCGTCTAACGATGCTTCGTTACGGCGTAAATGACCTTCGTGCGTTCTTCGAGAACGACCTTCGTTTCCTTAAACAATTCAAGTAATCCGGGGCAGTCAAAACTATGAAATTCAGTGAATCTTGGCTACGCGAGTGGGTTAAACCTGCAATTAACAGCGAAGAGCTAGCTCACCAAATCACTATGGCTGGTTTGGAAGTTGACGATGTAGAACCTGTTGCTGGTGAATTCACCGGCGTTAAAGTAGGTAAAGTGGTTGAGTGCGGTCAGCACCCAGACGCAGACAAACTACAAGTAACTAAAATTGATATCGGCGCTGTTGATGCAGACGGTAATAAAGAGCTTTTAGACATCGTTTGTGGTGCATCTAACTGTCGTCTTGGCCTAACGGTAGCAGTAGCAACCGTTGGCGCAGTACTTCCTGGTGACTTCAAAATCAAGAAAGCAAAACTACGTGGCGTTCCATCGCACGGCATGCTTTGTTCTTTCTCTGAGCTAGGTATCGACGTAGAGTCAGACGGCATCCTTGAGCTGCCAGAAGGCACAACGCTAGGTATGGACGTACGTGAGCTTCTTGAGCTTAACGACGTAACTATCGACGTAGACCTAACAGCAAACCGCGCAGACTGCTTCAGCATCCGTGGCCTTGCTCGTGAAGTTGGCGTACTAAACCGCGCAGACGTTACAGAGCCAGCAGTTGAAACTGTTGCAACAAGCATTGAAGACACAGTATCTGTTGAAATCAAAGCTACAGACGCTTGTCCACGTTACCTTGGCCGTGTGGTTAAGAACGTAAACGTGAAAGCGGACACTCCAATCTGGATGCAAGAAAAACTGCGCCGTTGTGGTATCCGTTCAATCGACCCAGTTGTAGACATCACAAACTACGTGATGCTAGAGCAAGGCCAACCAATGCACGCATTTGATCTTGCTAAGATCGAAGGCGGTATCGTGGTTCGTCTAGCAGAGCAGGGCGAAAAGCTAACACTTCTAGATGGCAACGAAGCTGAACTTAACAGCAACACACTTGTTATCGCAGACCAAAACAAAGCACTAGCAATCGCTGGTATCTTTGGCGGTCAAGATTCTGGTGTGACTACTGAAACAACTGACGTACTTCTTGAAGCGGCATTCTTCGCACCGGATCACATCCGTGGTCGCGCACGTGCTTACGGCCTTCACACAGATTCTTCTCTACGTTTCGAGCGTGGTGTTGACTCAACACTTCAAGCAGCAGCAATGGAGCGTGCAACACAGCTTCTAGTTGATATCTGTGGTGGTGAAGTTGCGCCAGTAAACGGTAGCGAATCTGAAGCTGATCTACCAAAAGCAAACGTAGTATCTCTGCGTCGCGCTAAGCTAGACAGCCTACTAGGTCACGAAATCCCATCTACAGATGTAGTGGAAATTCTTACTCGCCTAGGTTGTGCAGTTGAGACTACGGACGCAGGTTGGACGGCAACGTCTCCATCTTGGCGTTTCGATATCGCAATCGAGCAAGACCTAATTGAAGAAGTAGGTCGTATCTACGGTTACGATAACATTCCAAACCAAGCGCCTAAAGCGGCACTTAAAATGAATGACCACAAAGAAGCTGACCAACCGCTTAAGCGCGTTCGTGACCTTCTTGTAGACCGTGGCTACCACGAAGCAATCACTTACAGCTTCGTAGAACCAGAACAGCAAAAACTTGTTGTACCTGGTGTTGAGCCGCTAATCCTGCCATTCCCAATCTCTGCGGACATGTCAGCGATGCGCCTTGGCCTAATCCAAGGTCTTCTAAACACAGTTGTTCACAACCAGAAGCGTCAACAGTCTCGCGTTCGTCTATTCGAATCAGGCCTACGTTTCATCCCTGAAGCAACGGCTGAAAACGGCATGCGCCAAGAAATGATGCTTGCGGGCGTTATCTCTGGTACTCGTGGCGAAGAGCACTGGGACATTGCAACTAACACTGTAGATTTCTTCGATCTTAAAGGTGACCTAGAAGCCGTTCTTGAGCTTTCAGCAAACGAAATCGCATACAGCTTCAAATCTGCTAAGCACCCAGCACTTCACCCAGGTCAAACTGCGGCTATCGTAGTAGACGGCAAAGAAGTGGGTATCATTGGTACTGTTCACCCAGAACTAGAGCGTAAGTTTGGTCTTAACGGCCGTACTATCGTATTCGAAATCGAATGGGCAGCTATCAACACTCGCGTGCTTCCAGAAGCAGTAGCCGTATCTAAGTTCCCTGCAAACCGTCGTGATATCGCCGTTGTTGTTGACGAAGCAGTCGCTTCTGGCGACATCGTAGAAGCGTGTATCGCTGCTGGTGGCGAATTCCTAACAGGCGCTAAACTGTTCGACGTATACGTTGGTCAAGGCGTTGAAGAAGGTAAGAAGAGCCTAGCAATCGCACTTAGCCTACAGTCTGTAGAGCGCACACTTGAAGATGCAGACATCGCTGGTTCAGTAGATGCTATCGTAGCTTCAATTTCAGAGAAATTCGGCGCAGCACTTCGCGACTAATCTCTTCTGATAGATAGAAAATCAAAGGCCTCGCATTGCGAGGCCTTTTTTGTAGCCTAAGAAGTAGGGGTAATTCATAGCTGAAAAAATCAAGTCAACCACGCGACCAGTTTAATTGTAACTCTTAAAGAAGAATGCTCAACACAACTACTCGTGAAGATTATTTATCGAAGTAAATAAGCTATCTTCTTAGATTTGCTAATGTTGGTAACGAGATAAACTGAGAGGGTTGCCCATTAACAACTTTGCCCTGATACCCAAATCGTAAGTTACTTGTGACTAAAACACACCACTCTATAGCTCTAGTTATACCGACATAATGTAAATTTAAGCACTGTTCATAGTTTTCATAGATAACATCATAATTACCTTTAATGAAAACTCTTTTTGGCATAATCCAGTCGTATAAGTCCAAGTGGTAGACAACTTTAAACTCTAAGCCTTTAGCTTTATGAAGAGTCATAACTTGAACTTCATTATCATCAATAGGTTTGTACTGTTTCATCAAGTAATCATCAGTTAGAATTTTTGATACTTCCCTTTCTTCAATATTACTTAATGGCTGTATTCTTAGAAGATGAAATAAGCTGTTTATATATTGGATAATATTATTAGGAACCTCTTTTCGACAGTCTCTTATTTTATTTGAAATTAGGGAAAAATTGATGTCATTTTCATTAATATTCTTCAGTATTGTATTCATAACATCAGTAATCAGAGAAGAATGATCAAAGTAGAACCTAAGTAATGAGTTGGCAATTATCGCAGGTGTTGAGTTAATTTTTGCTAGATTAACATCCTCGTAGATACGCAAAGGCAAGTTGAAGTTATTCTTTATTACATCTAAAGATGAGTTATTTCTGACTAGAACTGCAATATCCTTGAGAACCAAACTTTTGTCATTTTCAATCAATTTTTCTATAGAGTTATTAACTGTAATCGCACACTGTGCTGGGGTGCCATCCAAGTTCCAATAAATTACCCTATTATCATCTGTATCTAATAGATGGCATTTCTCATTATAAAGTCTACTAGCATAATTAATTATAGAAGGATGGCATCTATGATTGATCGTAATCGAAAGAGCTTTGAATTTTTCATTATTCATCAGGTCATTTAGATACTTCGGATTACTTCCTCTAAATGCATAGATAGACTGCTGTATATCGCCGACAGAGATACACTTCAAATCTAGGGAGTGTAAATAGAGAAACAATGCATGTTGTGACTCAGAGGAATCTTGATATTCATCTACATATACGGCTGTATATCTAGATTTAATATATCTTCTGCATGACTTTGACGATTCAAGAACTTTGAGTGCGATAATACCATTAGCTTCTAATAACAAAATACCTTTAGATATTAGGTTGTAAATAGCCTCGGAATATCCTTTAAAGTTGTCGATGGTAATTAAGTTACCAGCAATACTTAGATCTGGTAAACCTAGTTTATCATCATCACTTAGATCAAAATAAGACATCGTATCTAAGTTTTTAGGTATATTATTATGAATACTATATAAGAATGGATAAACTATTTCGACTAGGCAGAAACTATCAATTGTCCCAAAAAAACTAGACTTTGTGTTAAAGCCATCTGATTTGCATTTCTTCTTTAGCTCTGAACTTGCTTTAACAGTAAAGGTGATACCAATAATACCCTTGTAGTCTGCTAATTGATTTAGCTCCTTTCTTATTTTTTCAACCATAACTGTAGTTTTTCCGCTACCAGGACAAGCGGTTAGCACCATGCTACCATCAAAAACGATAGCGGCATTTTGTTCATCGGTGAAAGTGAGCATATGTTATTCCGTCGCCAGTTTTTCAGCAAGCAAGAGAGGTTTTACAATATTTTTCGCTCTCAGGCTATCGAAGTCGATATTATCTTTTCTCAAAAACTCACTCATCCTAAGAGCCTTTTTTGATTGTAAGTATGAAACAATATTGGCCGTTCCAACCGAATCGGCAAAGGAATCGAGATCTGTCTTCAATTCACTATATAAGTCGTTTTCTAAATCTACTTTAGATAAGAATATTCCTTCTGGGTTTAGTATATTTGACGCATTCTGCCATGTGCCATTGGTAATGGTGTCTTGATGAGAAGTACCCAGTGGTACATTTTCATAATGGTTTAATCCTAGTATTGATAAACCTCTATTAATACCAGCTAATGACATCTCATCTTTATAAGGAACTTTTGAAATGTCGTTATCCGTTCTTAGAGTCCACTTTATGCCCATTGCATCTAATATACGAGTGTAAACTCCGAAATCGACGCCATCTACGCTCAATATTGAGATGTTATTGTAGTCTAAATCAACTCCGATTTTTGATGCTAACGAATTATAGAAAAGTACTTCGGATGGCCCTTCGACTAATAATACACATTTAGCGAAAAATGCCTCGGCAGGAAGAATACTCATTCGATAACCCATACCAACAAAAGTATCTTTGATTAATTCTGAACAACCGTTACTTGCAGCCTTAGTACCATTATTAGTAGGGACAAGACTAATTATAGAGTTTGGACTAAATTTGGACGCTATTTGAGGTGAATGACTTGTAATTATCGATTGACCAATCAGAGAATCAGAAAGGTAACTTGCTAATTTTCTCTGTTGATGCGGATGTAAATGAGCTTCAGGTTCTTCAATGCAATAAAATACAACCTCATGTTCGGGAACTATTTCTCTTTCGCTTTTTGCTTTCCATAATGATAATAGGATCTGATTATTTCTCCCATCTCCTCCTAGCATCAAGTTAGAACCCGATACCTTCGCCCCTAGTTCTAAGTTGTCGATGAATTGATTTACTTTTATAGCTCCAGAATCTAAATGTACCGAATATTCGGCGTTGTGGTGAGAAAGGTTCGTTAATTCATTATTTACAGACTGTGTTGCATCTTTCACGTAATTAAGCTTTCTAACTCTTTGGTTAATATTTTCTAATCCAATAGATATCTTTTTTGAAAGCTTCTCATCGTGTTCAATTTCTACGTCAGTTCTGCTATTTTGAGCTGATTTTAGTAGGCTTTTCTTCTCTTTATCAATAAATGATTTTAAATTTCTACTAGATTGAATGTACTTAAGGTTTATATGTCGTAAATAAAATCTTGAATTCTTAGCTTCTAAATTTTCGATAGTAGAACCAACAAATATTTTATAATCCAATGTATTACGATATGCTTTGTATACAAAATATGACTCCTCACTATCTGAAACATGCTCTTTAAGAATTGAAAGCGCTGCATCTTCTTTAATGTCAGAAAATTTTATAGTTATCGAAATTTCATCTGATTGCTCGCCGTTATCGCTAATACGAAAATCCGTTTCACTAGGCTCGATGTCTCTTTCAGATAAGGACTTATCAAGTAGAAGCCGTATGGCATAGACTAGGTTAGTTTTTCCTATGTCATTGCTACCTATAATCAATGTTTGTTTATTGAAGTTAATATTTGCATCGCTAAAGTTTCTAAACCCTTGAATACTAACGCTTTCAATTTTCATTAAAGAACACTCTGTTAACTTTTAAGAAGTTTGCATTGTAATTGATATCGGCTATGTTGCAATGTGATCAGTTACACATGATGTACTTATATTTTTTCAGCTAAGGTGAGTTTTAATGGTATGTAAATAGCTTATTTAACTGATGTTTCATTGTGTTGTTAATATGTATTGGGTTTAATGTTGGATCATTGACGACGTAAGATTTACAGACCCGATATTTAACTCTATTTAAGTTGCCCCCGTTTTTTAACAGTTGGCCTGTCTAAAGCTTCACACTTTATAGTGACTATATTGATTGAGAGGGGCGCTTTCTGTGTTCCCTCCAAAGTAAGTAGAGAGACACTATGAAACGTTTAATTCTAAACATCACACTCTTGCTATTCATGGCTCTTGGTAGCATGAATGCCGTAGCTCACGGTTCAACTGTTAAAGCGATGAACTAGGTCCGTTGTAACCGTTAGATTGATAAAACTAGGGCCTCGCACGTGCGAGGCCTTTTGTATTCTGACCAAAACTTAATAACAGCAAGGGCCAAATATTCAATAAATCTTATTTAGAAGTTAACGAAAACTTGGGATAATCGCCGGTACTCCTGGTAGGAGACCAACCAACGCCATTACGCCACTTAGCACAATAAACATAATGCCAGGCAACACCCAACGGCTCATTTTACTCAGTTTACCGCTACGTTCTTTACAACCTATCAGGCCTAAGTTATCCAACAGCATGGTGAGAGACCAGCCAAATGCGGGGTTAACGAGCGCTGAAGAAAATACAACAATCGCTGCCGATTGCGTGGTTTTTCCTTCACGCGTCATTTCCATTCCAGCTTCTAGCAACGGAACAAATACCCCAACAATGAGCGCAACACAAAGTACGGGTTGCCATATCGCTAGATCCATTGGGTAGCCCCAAACTGCGGCGATGATACAGAACAGAGCCGTCAGCAAAGCGCCAGCAGGTATAGGGCGTTTCGCAATCGCCGCCGGTACGATGTAAGTACCCCATGAAGACGTAAAGTTAGTACCGCCAAGCAGAGAACCGAACGTTTGACGAATCGAAGCCGTGGTCATGGTATCGTCAATGTTCATGTGTACTTTTTCGGTACGTTCTGGATAGCTGATCTTTTGGAATACTTGATGTCCTAAGAAATCTGGTGACCACATCGCTACGGCAAGAATCGCAAACGGCAATACCACCATGAAGTGTTCAATCGTTGGTAGGCCTAGCATCCAACCTGTATCTTCTCCCCACCAATACATAGGGTTCATGTTAGGTAAGCCTGGCTCAGTGTGGAAAGCAAATGGTGCACCCATGGCAAACGCAATCGTACCACCCAATAAGCAACTAAGAGGGACGGCTAACCAACGTTTGCGGAAATGTTCTAATAAAGCGTACAAAATGATGGTGCAAAAGATCACGACAAACGCGATATGGCTCATACCTATTCCCTCAGCCCAAGCGAACAGTTTCTTAACTTGAGAGGCGGTTCCAACAAAACCGAGGTAGAGCAATAAGCCGCCACACACGCCTTTACTGGTGAGGTTGGCCAACATGCTGCCACCTTTACTGATGGCTAAGATGAGGCCAAAAGCGCCAATCAGTAACCCAAAGGCCATAGGGTGTCCGCCTGCTGCAACGACAATTGGAATTAAAGGGATGAGTGGGCCGTGTGTACCGGCGAGGTTCGCGGTAGGTAATAAAAAGCCAGAGAATAGAATGATGAAAACAGAGGCGATGAGTAGTTCATAACGAACGTTTTCTAAAATAAAGCCTTCATTTAGCCCGAGCGCCCCGGCAAAGGTGGCTGCTATCGCTCCCACCATAACCACTTTACCAATGGTAGCGGCCATCGCTGGGATGGTGTCTTCTATCTCAAATCGATAATCTTTAAACGGCAAATTGGGACGCCAGCGTTTAGGCGCCATGATTTGTAACTCATGCTCTAAATATTGTTCGCGGGATTCAAATTCCGATCTTGGTTTATGTTGTTGTTCATAAGTGAGTTCGTCCTCATTGGTTTGAGGCTTATCTGGTCGTATATTTACGGACTCTAAAGTACTGCTCATTCTGATTCCTTTTGCTCACACATCTAGATGTGTTATTCCAACAAACGTTATTGACTCACGCAGAAGCGCAAACAATGTGTCAACTTATAATTAAAAACTCATTAACATTTAGTTGCTAGTACCTTATACCAAACCAAAAAAAACAAACAGTCTCAGACAGTTAGACATTAGTCGTAGAGTAAGTCGACAAGTATTAGGCTTTGTAGATAGTGTGTATCTGACTATTTGTAGATCCTTAATTTCTCCCACGTTCTGTACTTGATAATGATAGAATCCCCGCATCTGAATTATCGAGAAACTAGGTATTTATAAACAATGTTTATCCATCACGTTAACGGCATCGACTGGCTGGTGATTACAGCTTTTGAAGAACTAAAACCGATGTTTATCGAAGATGCTGGTCCAATTCCATCTTACTTTTCTACCGCCAGTGAATTGAGCCTGATTGATCAAGCCAAGCGCAGCTATGGATTTTTACCGACACTCCGCGGTGTGATCACCGATACCGGTACGTATCAAAGTAAAGATCTTGAAGAAGATTTGAACCCACAGCTGGCGTGTATCGTTGAAGGGCGTGGTCGGGTGTTTATCTACCACGGCGACTATGTGGCTTTTGTCGATGACGAGCAAACCTTCATTACCCGAATGAACTGAAAATTATTCGAAGGTTTAGGTTGGTTAATTGGCACCTCTAACAAGGAATGGGGCTGGTCTGAACTCGTTATTTCTGCTTGCGCGAAGATGGACATTTCTGAGTTATGAGGATTGGACTGTTGTTACGCACCAGATAACTGTTAACATCCCTAACATCGAATACCACCGCTGTTAGCGGTGGTCGATTTGCGTTGAAATGGGTATTTCATTGTCAACAATTCACGCTGATATGTTTACGAAAAATGCTGTGTTTTAAGCAGGCAGATAGTCTACGAATAGTACTACGCCGAAAAAGATAAGAACAACACCCGCACCTCTTTCCACTAGGTGTATGCTGCGCTTCAGATATTGTTGTATACGAGGTTGTCCAATTGCCACAGCAATCAATAAATTCCAAAGAAGAACAGCAAGAAACATCCATACACCAGAAGACATTTGCTGAACTAGTGTAACTTCACTTCCTAGAATGACCGTCATGAGACTCATATAGAATAAAGCGTTCTTAGGGTTAAGTAGTGCTGAATTTAGGCCGAGTAATAGTTGTTTTATTGCAGAAGGGACTTTTTCTTGCTCTGCTTCAAGGAGAGTCTCATTTCTTTTACTTTTAAGTAGCCTTGTACCAATCCACAGTAGGTAAATAGCACCTAAAACTTCAACCACCGAAAAGATCACTGGATTATCACGAATACTCGTCCATCCAAGTATTGCTATCATGATATAGACTGCATTTCCCATCGCAACTCCAAGACAAATAAACTGGCTTCCTTGCAGTTTATGTCGGATTGAATGAGCTACGATCAGGAAAAAATCTTGACCAGGGCTTAATAGTGCGACGAAATGGGCTATTGCCAAAGCAGGAAATGCCACAGGGAAAAGGGTAGTAAACAACATTAATAATTACCTATAGTTAAATTATTATCGAACTATAGATTTTTTCGTCTAGGAATTATTGTCGAAAATTGACGTTACCCGCTGGTATTGCCGTGGTGTAGAAGCAGTATAGTTAACAAAAGCACGATGTAATTGACTTTGATCTGAGTAACCAACTTCTGTGGCGACATCAACTATATTCATGCCGCATTTCAATAAGAGCTTGGCTTTTTCAACGCGGGTATTATTTAAAAATGATTTGGGAGTTATACCAAAGCGACGTTTGAAACTTCTGATTAATGACTCTTTAGGTCGTTTAAGCTGTTGAGAAATAACATTTAGTGATGGTGGGTTAGCTATATTCTCTAACAGTAAATTTCTTACCTTATAGGCAAACTCGTCATCATTTTCTCGAACGGTCAATGGTGAGCAAAAAAAACTCAGTAGATTTAACACTTCACGATTGACTTCCAAAACAAGTTCTTGAGATTCCTGCTCTAGCAGTTCGCAAATTAAGTCTGTCAGACTCTTCTCTGTTCCACTGTATGTAAACAGGTTTTGGTCACAAATAAATTGAGTGACCTCATATCCATATAAAGTTGAAAGCATTTCACAACACCATGCTTTATCGACATAAAGCATGTGGTAACTACGAGGCTTGCCGTCAACTGGATTGCAAGCGTGAACCTTACTCGGTTCAATCAGAATGATATCATCTTCATTGAGGATGACATGTTCCCCATTCATAGATAAACAAGTCGATCCTGACTTAATGATCCCAACTGATAACTCCGAGTGGCTATGGGCTTTGTAACCTTGAGTACTGTTATATGTGGTTCGAATTGTCAGGTGTGGAACACGTTTGCTACTCCAAAATTGCTGATTGATGTCACGAACAGTATTAGCCACGATATGAAATTCCAAGATACGCTACATATCTATCGTATTTCATAAAATAGCTTTACACAATGCTCAGCCCTAGCGGAATTTACCTCACTGGCAACTTGGTCTTTGTTTTTACCTGACCAAAGGCGAAGCTGGATTCAATAGACGCAATATTAGGCAGGCGAGTTAATTGCTTACGGATGAACTGCTCGTAGCTTTTGAGCGATTCACTGACCACATGCAATAGGTAGTCGTGATTGCCTGTCATTAAAAAGCACTCTAATACTTCATCAATCACTTCAATGTGCTGTTCAAAGTCTCGCATGTTTTCTTCTGTCGGCTTTTCAAGCTTCACCAACACAAACACATTCACAGGCAACCCGCACGCTTCTTGGTCGACACTGGCGTGATAGCCGCGAATAATCCCTTGTTTCTCTAATGCTCGAACTCGACGCAAACAAGGAGAGGGCGACAGTGCCACGCGATCGGCCAATTCTTGATTAGTCAGGCGGGCGTTGCTTTGCAGTTCAGCCAGTATTTTCTTGTCGATCTCATCCATTGGCATATCCCATCAATATTGAATTTTATTTGGCAATATTATTGCTCAAAGTGTATGTCTTACTTCGCAAATAGCAATTTTTAACATCTGCCCAAAACTAAAATTAAAGGAGAAATAACAAGCATGGAATGACTTAGGAACTATGAATACTTCAACTCAACTTAGCCCGCTGCGAAAAACCACCAAACACGAACAAGCAGAAGCACTTGCCATTGAGCAAGCCAAGCATTTTGGTATCGACCCAAACAGTGATTACGGCATCACGCTGATTGAACTGGCTACAACGCTGTACCAAGCCAATACCAAGACACACGACCTTTGGGCGCTGACTGTTGATGGACTTTCAGAACTCGACAAAAGTGACCGAATCGCTTGGTTTAACGCTAAACGTTTCTTGTCATTCCAGATCGCGAAGATCCTCGATAACCTGCAAAACCCAATGCGTGCCACTTACCAGTCTATTGCCACCAACAATGGTAATTTTGCCTCTAAAGGTGCGTATCCTATCTTCGATAATGTTGCTGCTATCTTTTCTGCAAGCCCTGTTATTACGCGCACCGCGACCTATTTGTTTGCGTGTACAGAATGGATTGAAGACGCCTTCAACGGTAAAGAGCCGCTGCACGATATCTATTCTCGACTGCTTAACCCGACATCGATCTCACTGGCTAATCATATGGTTGATATTGAGGCTGGTTCTAGAGCGAACGAGTATCTAGCTTGGAACTTCAACTCAGGGATGGCGGCCATTGATGGGTTGTTGAGCCACTTGCTCGGGCATGAAGACATTGTCTTGGCTTCACGTAATATCTACGGCGGTTCTTACCAGTTGTTGGAAGATTGGTTTGGCAAGCCTTCTAATTTGAATGTCGCGGTAGAGTGGGTGGATGGTTACTCCGGTGATGAGTTTGCGACGCGACTTGATGAGCTTGCCGATAAATACGCAGATCGCCTCGCTGCGGGCAAGAAAATCTACGTCTACCTAGAGTCACCGTGTAACCCGCATGGATACGTGTTGGATGTTGCTAGTATCAGCAAAGCTGGTCACTCTCGTGGCTGGGATGTGATTGTTGACTCGACAGTGGGCACGCCTTTATTACATCCAGTACTGAAACGTGATGATGTGATGGAAAGGCCCGATTATGTCATTCACTCTTACACAAAAGAACTGGCGGGTTCTGGCATCACAACTGCTGGGGTTGTGATTGGTCGCAATGAGACTATGTTTGTGCCAAAAGGAGAGGAGGTGATTTTCACCAAACCTAACGGTGACGAGGCCAAAATCCCATGGAACGAAACGCTGTTTTGGAATGTGTATTACATCAAAGGCGCGTTCTTAGACGCAGACAAAGCGTTTGAAGTGCTCAATGGCATGAAGACTTATGAGATGCGTGTGGTGCAAAAAACCATCAACACCCTGACTCTCGCGAAGATCTTTGATGCACACCCTGATATCAATGTCTCATGTCCTGCTTTGCCAGACAGCGATAACTATGAACACTGCCAGAACAACATGTACTTGGGGCTACCAGCTGCGCTGTTTACTATCGATATGGAAGGTAACGGCGATCGTGCGCCAATCAATCGAGATGGGTTCAAACAGTTCTTCGACATGCTTGAGCCCGCAATCGGCATGCAAGTGAGTTTGGGGCAAACCAATACCGTGGCGCTGTGTCCGGCACTGACTACGCACTCAGAACTCAGCGATGAGGCACTCAATGAAGCTGGCATCAAACCGACCACAATGCGTATCTCTATCGGTTTGGAAGACCCTCGAATGTTCATTGCTCATATTGTCGAGGCCGCTAAATTGTCGATTGACCGTAAGCATGCCGACTTCTCATCGAGCTTCCCTAGTGGTGACAGTATCGATGAAATCTATATGCAAACCTATATGGATGTGCACCAAAGGTTTGTGAAGAGCTTGCCGAAGTTCAGTCAGCTTACTCAGTAACTTAGGTCAGTAAGGAAAGTTTGCAAGATCAGTCAGTTAAAAGGCCGTAAATAAAAAAGCACCCTGCTGACTCAATAGTCGGTAGGGTGCTTTCTCGATATAGAACCTAGGGACCATATTGGTTTACCAAGTCGCTTACTATTTAGGCTGGTGGCCTGTCTTTTTCGCAAGCTCTTGCATAGCCTCGGCAAACGTTGTTGTTCCGCCTTTCGCTTTAACCTGAACCACCTTATATCCTTGGCTTTCCAGCGCTTGGCGCTCTTCTAAAACGGCTTTGTCATCTGGTTGACTGCCTTGCACTGGCTGATGAATGTAACACCCTTCTAATTGACCATCTTCGACCAGTTGGTGGTGTTTCAGTGTATTGATATCAAAATTCATAGTAAGTCTTTTCGTTTTAAATGGAGAGTCTCTGTGGCAAAGGCCGCGAGTCTTTATAATTTTATGGTTTGTACAATAGGCATTTTAACCATAAGAAGCTAGTGCAAATTAAGCAATCCAATGGAATGTAACTGGGTACGGGTCTGTTCAGTGATAAAGAATGTTCTCCCCCTCGGTCGTTAATCTAAAGAGATTGTTGTTCGTCATTTGAGGGGGAGCTAGAGGGGAAGGTTTTTAATGATCAACTTGAATCTGAGTGTTGGTCATCATCGCGATGAGTCTGGCGGCACGTTTACGCATATCACGTCTATCAACAATCATATCTAAAGCGCCATGTTCTAGTAAGAACTCACTTTGTTGAAAATCGTCAGGTAATTTTTCTCGTACTGTTTGTTCAATCACTCTTCGTCCTGCAAACCCGATTCGCGCTTTGGGTTCACCAATATTTATGTCACCAAGCATTGCTAAACTGGCCGAGACACCGCCAAAGGTTTGATCGGTTAATACCGATATATAAGGGAGCTTTGCATCTGATAGTCGCTTTAACGCAGCACTGGTTTTTGCCATTTGCATTAACGCCATGAGCGACTCCTGCATACGGGCACCACCACATGCGGAAAAGCAAACCAGTGCACAGTTTGATGCAATTGCTTGATTGACGGCGTCCACAAATCGAGCACCGACAACCGATCCCATAGATCCAGCCATAAAAGAAAATTCGAAAGCGCACGCCACAACAGGCATTCCGAGCAACTCTCCTTGCATTGCGACTAATGCATCTTTTTCGCCTGTACTTTTTTGGGTTAAGGCAAGGCGCTCGGTGTAGCGTTTATTGTCTTTAAAATTGAGTAAATCTTTCGGCTCATGTTGTTTGCCTAACTCAGTTCTTTCGCCTTTATCTAAAAATGTATCCAAACGAAGACGTGCTGTCATTCGCATGTGGTGCTCACATTTAGGGCACACCTCTAGGTTCTCCTTAAGGGCAATGCGGTAAAGGACCTGATCACAGGATGGGCATTTGGTCCATACCCCTTCGGGAATTGATGTCTTACGTGTACTTATTAACTTCTTTTTATCTAACAGTTTTTCTAACCAGCTCATGGTGAGACCTTATTCTAATCGCTCTAGTGATTAGTATTGTATTAGCCTGTTATTGGTAATAAAGTGTCTAATATTGGCTTTATAATCCAATTTAATGGGATTAATGGGGCTAGAGAGATAGGAGGGGGTGATGTAATGCTTGAAAAGATTGACCAACAATGGCTTAAGAGTTTTCACTGTGTTTATGAGAATAATAGCTTTAAGAGAGCTGCGGAGTTTCTGTGTTTGCCGACCTCAAATGTCAGTCGTCATATCGCGTTGTTAGAAGAGCAGCTAAATGCTCGACTTTTTGATAGAACGACGCGCCGAATTGCTTCAACAGAAGCAGGAGACCACCTCTACCTGCGAACTCAGCCATTGTTGGACAAGCTCAATGATGCGCTTGAAGAGGTCACACAACATTCTCGTGAGGTGATGGGGCAGCTCAATGTACTCATGCCAGATTCACCGGAGTTAGCCCAAGCCGTCGTTTCTTTTTGTACCCAGCACCCTTCCATTTCATTGTGTTGTGATACGAACATCAGCCCTAAAGAAGACTTTGTGGACGGCTTTGACGTTATTCTGAGTTTTCACCGAGGGAAGCTCGAAGACAATAATTGGATAGCCAAGGAGATCAAGCGATGGCCAAGTGCTGTTGTAGTGGCCCCTAAACTTCTGAAAAAATCCCTTAGACCTTTCAAGATTACCGATTTGAAACACATACCTTGCATTAACAGTTTTACCGCATTGAAAGGGACTCCTTGGGTTTTCAAATCCTTAACAGGTGAACTTATCACGCAAAGGGTGCAATCTGCATTTAAGGTCAACAGTGGGCAGCTTGCTAAAGCTGGCGCATTGGCTGGATTGGGGTTTGCGATACTCCCTGCCGAATTCTGTCGCGAGGAAATAGATGCTGGCTATCTGGAAGTTACGGAACTTGAATACAAACCTGAAGACTTAGTGTTGTATGCCTTTTATGCTTCTAGAAAACACATAGCGAAAAAGGTGCCAATATTCATTGAACACCTACAGCGTCAAGCAAATCTTGATTTACACATATATTGATAAACCTAAATTAGAGGGCGTTAGAAGGGGAGCTAAGCAAAAAAGACTGGCTTACTTTGATGCTTCGTGCTGCTCAATCATGAACGCGATTGCTTCTTCGCTTAAACAAGACTTGCTGACATACTGGCGCTGTTTACCGATATGAAGGATGAACCCTAAATCAGTTTGTTGAAGTTCGTCGATTTGATTCCACGCGATAGTATTCGTGGTTTTATGGTTTTTGTAACTCACTCCGTTAGCATCACCTTGAAACACGACTTTGCTGCCAGCACCAGAGCTTATTCTTTGTCGCCATAACCACCAGGTTCTCTTGCAATACACACTGAACGCTTCAATCACACTCAAAACAATAAAAAACCAGCCAACGTAACCGTTCGGTAGTAGCTCAAACTCTAATAGAACCACACCAAAAACAAGAAACAATATTCCCTTTAAATAGGCTTTTGGAAATTGAGTTGGAAGGCTAGTTTGATCATAACACTCTGCGAAAAACGTCTTATCGAGGGTGTATTCTGTGGTGAAACCGGATTCTTTAGACATGTGTGGCTACTTTAGTGCTCTTTGTGAATGGGCTTTCTGTGAATGGGAATTCTACGCCGTGCTCTCGCAACTCGAGCATTGTATCGTTTCTCGGTGCTTTTCTTTAGCGGTTTTGATTCTATTTTGTAAATCAATAATACCGTAGTGGATTACTCGTTGAGATAAACACACGACGCTAGGTATGCAATCTAATTTTTCACACAATAGTTATTGGCATATGCTAATAATGGGGCGTATGCTGAACTCCTGATCATCAATAACAGGAAGTTACTATGTTATACGCAGTACCTTGTCGCGACCTTCATGTCGGCAACCATTTTGCCCGTTCCCCACAGATCGCGATTGTCGATGAACAACGACAGATAAAACAGATTGTTCCTTTGATTGACTCCGACACCTCTTGCAATAAAAAGAAGCAATGGATTTCGGTTCTCCGTTCTTACGATGTGAAATCTGTGGTGGTTCGTTATATTGGTAAGAAGATGCTGGCGCACTTGTTCAATAACGATATTCGAGTCTTGGCATCGAGAGGTAAGGCAGAAGTCGGGGCTTTGGATTTCGACAATCTACGGGAAGTGACTGATCTCGATTATGGTCGTGAGTCGAGAAATAGCGGGTGTAGCAATAAAACGTGTGGCGAGAAAAGGCACAAAAAACAAGCTTCGATTCCAATGGCACACCCTAATCAGTTAGGCGCTATTCGAGGGTTCCGAAAATGACTTTTTTGTTGACGCTATTGGGATTTGTAGGAGTCGTTACATTGATGGCGATAGGTGTCATTTTTTCGCGCAAGCCAATCAAAGGCAGTTGTGGAGGATTGGCGCAGTTAGATATTGAGCGCGAATGCAATTGCAAAGATGTGTGTGAAGGACCAAGCCGAAAGCTGTATCAGATTACTGAGCCATCACATTGATATTATTTGAGAGCCTCGAGATAAACAAAGTTAAAGCTTCGGATTATGAGCTTTGAATGACTAATGCATGGCCGTTGACGATGCATTTGGCGACTTTCGCTCGTGCACGTTTAATGATGTTGCCGAACGTTTGGCGAGACACTTGCATTTGCTCGGCGGCTTCAAGTTGGCTCAGACCTTCTTGATCCGCTAAGCGCAAGGCTTCCAATTCTTCTAACAGCAGTTCTTCCTTATGAAGCTCATCCATAGGAACACCATTGGGCTTGAAACAAGAGTAAGCCGCACGGGTACATAACTGGCGATGTTTTTTTGGTCGAGCCATATCAATCTCTAGGAATCTAAGGGTAAAAAGGAATAAGAGTAAGTATGAAGGTTTTCATTCCTCACAACCATCGGCGTTGCCAAGTATGCAGCCAAAACTTTTTTTCAGACAGCCCAATTTGCTTTGAAGCTGTTAGCGAGCATGAGACTTTAACTAAGCATGAGGCAGTAGCTAAATATAAAACCAAGGCCAAGATTGTACCAACAGATAAAGCTGAGGGCTACGATGGCATGATGCAGGGCGGCATTGTCACCACACTGCATGACAGCGCGATGCTACATTGTCTATTTCAGAATGATATCAAGGCGATGACGGTGAGTTTAGCGTCTCGCTTTCATCACCCAATAGCGATTGGACAGGAGCTAGAAGTTCGCGCACATTGGGTCAAAATCAGACGCAACATTCACTTCTTAGAGAGTAAAATCACTCAGAATGGGAGGCTGTGTTCGTCAGCACAGAGCCAGTTTATGTCAGTTTCTAGCTATCAAACTTAAGCTTGGTATAGCGGTGTTGCTTTATCAGCTATAAAAGTCCAACTACGGTTTCATCATCACAGAAAATAACCCGTATGAAGAAGAGATAACCCGCGCACTGCTGCAAATTCGGGAGTCTTGGAAGTGACGTGAAATCTTAGTCGAATACTTTTCGGACAAGTAATTGACATCTGCTACATACGCCAAGGATTTTTGGTGGTGTTTCGTTACTGCTGGTCTGAACCAGAGGCTTTGTTTTTCTTGAAGTATTTGAACGCTGTCCAAACAACATAAGCGGCAACACCCACAATCAATGCTGAGCGAAGGAGAATCGGCGCATCATGCTCAAGTTGGCTAACGTGAGGCACGATACTAGCAAACAATCGACTGGTGAAAAGCAGCCCCATCACTAACATAATAACTTTATTCATGTGACCTGCCATTTCATTAGATGCGTTACACAGAACCAGCTATCGGCGGGTTAAGTTATTAATGCCACCAAGAACGGCCCTGCTCGGAAATAAAAGCATGCGCTTCTCAAACGTAACCGTCAACGCGATATCAGTTGAAAACCAGTAAGCTAAAGTTTCGTTTTTGGAAGTGGGTTGTACTGCAAGGTGGAGTTAGCTTAAGAAATAAATAAGAGTGCCAAAAGAACCAAAACCTTTACGCCAGTATATTTGCTTATTATTAGCGAGATAAAAACAGTGCCTTTATTCTCGGTAAAGTGGTTACCTTTGGGATCTGTTAAGCCATTTTAAGATGATATTTTTATTTCAAGTTTATATTAGACTTTAATTGTACAATCTTGTTAGTTTTTAGTGATAAAAGTTGAAGATAGCGAAATATTTGGGGCGATACGCTATGACCTTGTGAAATGTGATGTTGAGCAATCCCGTTTTATTTTTCATAAGCTAACCTTATTTCATATTGATATGAAATAGATTGAATTGATATGAGTGAGTATGCCGTTTGGATTTGTTGAGTAACCTTTGGGCTGATCTGATATCTACTTTACTCAATGAAAAATCATATCAAATCAATGGCTAGTGGTTTTTGATAGGGTGAGGTGGTGAATCGCGCTCTATTTTAGCACAGTGTGACATGGACGGGTCGCACAATAAATTGGCTGTTATCTCGTTTAAATAGGGAATATTTATGGCAGAGCAAGAGTATGATTACCCCGATTCGTATAATTTAATTTCAGTGACGGACCCTTCTAGCAAAATCAAGTATGCAAGCCCCCATTTTAATGAAGTTGCAGGCTATAAGGAAGGAGAGCTAATAGGTGAGTATCACAATGTAGTTCGCCACAGTGATATGCCTAAAGCCGCATTTAAGGACTTGTGGGGGCACATTCAGTCAGGAAATAACTGGATGGGTATGGTAAAAAACCAACGAAAAGGTGGCGGTTATTATTGGGTTGATGCTTTTGCTTCTCCTTTAAAAGAAGACAATGAGATTGTTGAGTATCAGTCTGTTCGGTTTAAACCAAAAAGAGAATATGTTGCACGAGCAGCTAAAGCATATAGTACTTTGAATAAGGGAAAAACACCGCTTAAGCTTATATTACCTAAAACAAGGCTTTGGCAGCGTCAAACTTTCATTTCGATATGGTTAATGGGAGGTGTTTATGCGCTTCACCTTAATCAAGTCATAACGGTACTGCAAAGTTTCTTCATGTTATTTTTGGCGGGGGCAATCTCAATTTATATTTTGACGCGCCGTTTAGAAAGTATTTGTAAAATAGCAAAAGAGGAATTTAACAACCCTCTGATGGAGCATATTTATTTCGGTAAAGTGGATGATTTATCTGAAATTGCTTTGGGAATGAAAGCGCGGAAGCAATATACAAAAGCATTACTGGGTAGAATACGGATTTCGGTGAGTGACTCATGCGAAATGACCCTCAAGCAGGCGAATAAAACGGCAGAATCGAACGCTACTGTGTCTGACAATCTGGAAAACCAAAAGACAGAAATTGATATGGCAGCTACTGCTATCAACGAAATGCAGGCGGCTTCAAGTGAAATCTCTCAAAATGCGCAAGGTACGTTGGACTCCACTTTTAGTACGCAGCAAGAGCTTTTATCTTGTCAGAAAGAGTTAAACCAAGTCGAAGAAAATTTTGTCGACCTCACTAATGAATTGGATAACATATCGACAATATCACTTTCTGTAGAAAGGGAGACGCAGCAAATTAGTTCCGTCATAGAGATGATTAACGCGATTGCAAACCAAACCAATCTGTTAGCACTTAATGCCGCGATAGAAGCCGCACGTGCGGGCGATTCAGGAAGAGGGTTCTCGGTAGTGGCGGATGAGGTAAGAGTACTTGCTCAAAAAACGCAAGAAGCAACAACAGAGATCCAAGCTGTTATTGAAAAGTTATGTGCGGGAAGTGGCCAGTCAGTCATTGCCGTTAACAATGGTACTGAAAAAGCGAAGCGCACTCAAAGTACGATTCAATCAACCCTAGAAAGTCTCACTTCATTGAGTGAAAAAGTACAGGGAGTGGTTGATAGGAATAATCAGATAGCCGTAGCTATTGAAGAGCAAGTCAATGTATCAGAAGAGATTAACCAGAATATTCTTTCTATTCACAGTAAAGCAGAAGCTTCGCACACTCTAATGGAAGACAGTAAAAAGCAATATGAGCAAAGTGTGTTCAGTTTGAATGAGTTAAGAAAAGGGGTAGCCCGATTTTAATAAGCATCATTTAGCCAGTTAATAAGCATTGTTTCCTAACGAATAATGCCACTGCAAGACTGCAGTGGCATTAAAAGTAGAATAAACTATAACGCTAACAGTTTGGCTAATTCACGCTCTTCAAGAAGCACTTCAATGCGTTGACGGACTTTAGGCGTTTCAGCGGGTGCTTTGGTTGACTTGCCTGCTTTCTTACTGCGACTGGTTTTCGCTTTTTCCTTTGGCGTAGTCATCGTAAATTTCCTTGTTTTTTTGCTTCGTTAAAGGTTACACGCCTCTTTTAGTGCTTTTCCTGCTTTAAAGGCTGGCGCTTTTGAGGCGGATATTTGAATTTCTTCTCCTGTGCGTGGGTTGCGGCCAGTACGGGCGGCACGGGTGTTAACTTTAAAGCTACCAAATCCTAGTATCGCTACGTCATCACCTTTAGCTAGTGTACCAGAGATACCTTCAACGAGAGCACTTAACGCTGAACCCGCTTGCTCTTTTGAGATATCAGCAGAAGTAGCGATGTGTTCAACTAATTGAGATTTGTTCATATTCTATATTCCTTATTGAGTACGGCAGGTGCTTATTCTTACACCGAGCTTGTTCTATCTTAGCAATAGGGACTGAAATGGTGTTAACGCTTGAGTAGGGTTTTGTAAAGTAATCAACAAGATTGATGATAAAACCCTTTTCAGTTCGATTAATTGCAACCCTTTAATTAGTAGTCGCTTAAAGTTTGGTTATCTAAGTTTATTCGAGAAATGTGACCTCAAACTTATCGTTTGGTTCATAAGTCCAATCGTAAGCCGCAGCCTAACGAGGCGACAGAGACTGAAAGCCCAGCGATAAGCTGGGCTTTGGGTCATACAGTGAGAAAATAGTGTCTAGACTATTTAGTAACAAAAATTTGTTCTGTTTCTAGCGACGTCATGGAGCGAACTTGGCGCCAGATGTAATAGAAAATACCAAGCATCATTAAAAGGCTTGGTATGGCAATCGCTGGGTAACTGTAAAGTGTCAACTTACCAAGCTCTTCATTAAAGGCTGGTGTTCCTGTTGGGCTTGTTACAATCCAAGTTGCTAGAAAATAGTTCATCGCAGAAGAGAATGCGAAAGTGCTGGCGAACAGGTAATTTGATGTCATCAGACAACGGTAAAACTGCGCTTGGTTGCCGAACTGCCTTAAGCGCTCTTCAATCAGAGGAGTGTTTAGTAACGCAGGCGTGAAGATGACTTTTTGGATAAATGGGTATCGAGTAAACGTCGATCCAAGAACCGCTAAACCTATTAGCCCTGGGATCAGGGCTTCTTTTAACGCTAACCAACGAGTGTCCAGCTCGAAGAAACCGATGCCGCCCGTTAATAGTACGCTAACAAAGCCAAGGGCCGCGATGAAGTTAAATTTTTTGTTACGTATGAGCTCCATACCACCATAAGCGATAGGGAAGGCTAGCGCGACAAGTAATGCTAAACCCGTTCCAAGGTGTTCATCTCCACTGAACTTCATTAGGATGAAAGAAGGGAGAAATACGTTAAAAAGAATCTCGAATAGAGGGCTCGATTGTTTGTTTTCTGTGTTACTCATAATTCTAAATACATTATGTTATGGATTTATTCTCTGGGATTGTTCTTTACCCAGTCCTAGATGTAAAGCACTAAGGCTTCATGCTATGTAACGACATGTGACACTAATGGAAATATATTAATGTCAGCCTAAGTATAACCCATTCTAACTGTGCTTTTCTCTACGTTAGTAATACCTGTTATTTTATGGCTACAGGCCACAAGTAATCGTTCATAGGTGGGCTTTTGAGCTAAAGCGTCGATATTGATTTGAGACAATATGCTCCCAAAGGGAGACTGTCGCATGAAATCGATTATGTTGCGGCTATCAACTTCACCAAACAATGTAGCATGACGGAATTTCACATAATCTAGAGCAACATGGAGGTACAGAGTAGAGAGGTTATTTGTAAGGTGAGCGTCTAGTCCGTGTTGTTCTATCATTTGGTCAAGTTGCTTTAATGAACCAAGAATGCCTTCTTTTCCTCTTTGTATAAGTGGATTATCGTTGTCTGAATAGCGAGTGATCGCTGCGGTTCGAAACGCTATCTCCATTAATGTCTTGGCTGTTCCCAACTGTTGCATTTCATTGGTATCACTTAACGTCACTTGGCGTAGTGTTTGAGGTTGATAGATTTCAATGAGGTACTGGCAAATACACAAACTTTCGGTGAGCGATGTGCCGTCTTCAAGTTCTAACGCAGGGATTAGACAAAACGGGTTGACTCTTTTTAGGTTCTCTGGCGAATTCCATGGGTCAACCCAAACAAATGATAGTGGTGAGCTGCGTGATAGCAGTGCCGTTGCTACTACGACGCGTGAAAAAGGCGACGTTTCGTTGAGGTAAAGTTGCATGATAGTCCCTTATTTAATGAGTTACTTGACCGATTGAAACCTTGATTTAGAAGTAGGGCGAGTTGATGTCGACAAAATACAAACCACAGACAACGCTAAAGCGCTCGCACTAATCGCAAACAGCAAATTGTATGACGCTGCGTGGTTCAAATAGTACGCCATTAACAGGCCAATCACTCCTTGTGATATAGCAAAAGATAGGGTCATCCCAGCCCATGCTTTTGTGTGCAGTTCATAACCCACGGTTTCCAATGTGTAAGTCGATATCAGTGTTACGGTTCCTGGAGTGAAAATACCAACCAATAATGAAGAAATAGCAAGGGTAACCGGGTGGGAGCTTAATAGCGGTAGTGCTACGCCTAGTGCTTTTAAACTAAATGCTATGCAGAGCGAGTTTTTAACGCCGAGCTTATCTCCTAGGATACCGGTAATCAGCGGGCCAATGGCTGCGCCTATCCCGAAGGTTGCCCAGAACAAGCCGCCACTAGTAAACGACATGTTTAGTTCTCGTACAATGTAATCGACCCAAAACAGGGTGTGAGGAAGGTACCCAACGGCGTCGAAGGTATACGCGATTAGAATAAGCAATACGCTCACTAATTTAGGTCTCGAAAGTTGCGAGAAAGACGCATCAATATAGTGCGCTTTTGAAGAGTTAAGCTGGGTTTTCCATGCATTCCAAGTGAGCATAGTCGTTACTAGTGCTATGACTCCCATTCCGATCCAAGCAGATATTAGGCTGAAATAAATCAGTATTGGGATTAATGTACCCGATAACATCGCGCCGATACCGATGCCCGAAAATATGACGCCGCTGACTCTAGTTTTTACATCGGAGCTGAATTTACGAACAATAACCGGTGGGGCGACAACCATTAACATAGCACCGGCTACACCAGCTAAAGTGCGCCAAGCATAAAACCATGATAAAGGTGCATCCTGCATTGCACAGCTAAGATAACTAAAACTGCTTACTAACATGGCTGCACGAATCAACTGACCTGCGCTAAAGTAACGCAATAATATGTTGGCAGCAGGAGCCCCTAATATGTATCCCAAAAGCGTTGCCACACCAAGATAAGACGCATCACTTTCGCTAAACCAGCCGCTTTGGATCAAAGCTGGCATTAAGGCTATGTATGCGAACCTACCGATTCCATTGCCTATCAGGGTCGCACCCATTCCGGCTAAACTGTCTTGATTCACAATGTTTTTATTCAGCATAGAAAAGAAGTTCTCTTTGGCAACGTTAGGTGTTTTAGCAACGGGTTAAGGTTTTTGGTATGCCTTTGATTTCCAGTTTAGGCTTTGTATTACGCTTAATACTGACATGATTTCCTATCAATATCATTACGCTGTTAGTCATACCAATCTGAATCTAAAGCGTCCATTAGCCAGGCATAATAGCTCATGTGTTTGAATGCTTAGGTTCAGATACGGCCCACCAGTAGGGGAGGTATTCAGCAACTGTTTTAATTAGGCATGCCAAGAGTCATGGTTCATTAGACTAAAGTTGAACGCTCGGTGGGTTTAGCTGATAGTAATCTGTTAGCTTATCTAGAAAGGTCATCAGTTTTTGGTTCATCTCATCATAGTCATGGTTTAATAGAACTTCTGCATCTTCTACAAAACGGTGCTCTTTGGAGTTGCTCAGGTCATCATTGTCGATGAGATCTGTAACTAGAGCTTTGGTTAACTCCATATGGCATTGAAAACCAAACACTAAATCACTGTAGGCGACGATCTGTCTTGGGCAGCCCTGACTGTAAGCGATAACTTTAGCGACAGGCGTGAGCCCTGGCATGTCGTTGTGCCAATGACCAACCTTGAGTTCCTTATCAAAGTGAGCGAATAAAGGATGAGTTAGTCCTTCTTGTGTCAACGTGATGGGAAACTTACCAATTTCACGTTCAGGACTTTGTTGATACGTGGCTCCTAACGACTCACCTATCAATTGAGAGCCTAAGCAAACCCCTAATACTGATTTTCGGGCATTAATTGCTTTTGATATCAGAGCTTGTTCTGCGTCAGCATCGAAATAATGACACTGCTTTAGGCTGGTTTGTGGGTTCTGTGGTCCTCCCATCACAATTAACAAGTCAATGTCCTCAATACTAGTTGGAAGGGAGTCACCGAGGTATACACGAGAATAACTAATCGCGTAACCATGTGTTTGGGCCCAAGTCTCGTATGCCCCCGGAGCCTCAAAATGTTCATGGATAATGAAGTGTATATGCATCTTTGTTTCTCTAGTTTAATGAAAGAAATATAATGCTATATCAAAAAAATCTGGCGCGTCTTATACTATATGGCATTAAATGTCGATAAGTCGCCAACAATGCAAGCCAATGAACTGATACAACAATTTCCGGCCAAACAATTCATAGCCAAAAAAACTCAGATGCCTTCCGGTTATATCGATGATCTCCATTTACATGCTTGGCATCAAATCGTTTTTCCAATGAAGGGGTTATTGCAATCCAATATTGGTGAAAAGTGCGCAGTAGTGCCTCATAATGCAATGTTGTACATACCGGCCAACACAATTCATAAATCTGTAGCGGTAACAGATACGCATTTTTTGGCAATCTATCTTAATCCGGATAAGTTTGTACAGTTTGGAATAGAGCCTAAATCATGCCTCGTAAGCTCATTCATAAAAGAGTTAATACTGTTGTTGTTCGACACAAAAAAACAATCACAACCAGAATCTAATATTACGCACCTTTTGATGGTGTTAAGGGATCAAGTTTCTGTAGCAGATAGCTACGAAATACCATTGTTGATCCCTACTGATAAAAGGCTTCTCTCTATTTTTACTCAGTTAACAGAACAACCTGACCTGTCATTTACACTAAAAGAGTGGGCTAAAAAGGTAGGGGCATCAGAGCGAACATTATCTAGACTGTGCTCAAAAGAGTTCTCGATGTCGTTCTCATTGTGGCGTCAGAATATTAGGCTAGTGTTATCGTTGAAATTGTTAAGCACAAACAAAACTATTCAGGATATTGCTATGGAATTGGGCTACGCCTCTGATTCCACTTATATCTATGCTTTTAAAAAAGTATTCAATAAAACTCCAAGCAAATACCGAAGTGAATGTTTAGAGTTCGGACTAACATCTGCAACACCAAAGCCCCCCTTCTGAGACCAACTGAATGAGATCGTTGGATGCTATTCGGTGGTGAATTAAAAGGGGGAGGTGCGATTCCATTATCTATCGAAGAGTAGATTGAAGTTTAGCGGAACCTTGTCAGAAATCGCTAGCCCGCCGACAGTTGCTGAAAGCTTGTTTAGGTTCTCAGTCGATATCCCAAAATCAGCGCCATTGACGATGATGGTTGATGTTGAATTGACCATAACAAAACCTTCAGACGGAACAACCATAACCGGGAAGTCGATGGTTTTGGTTACGCCGTGTAAGGTGACTTCAGTTTCGATGGTCGTATTTTTCGGGTTGCCAGATAGCATTGAAGGGTCAACCTTTCCTGAAATCTCCACTTCAGGGAAAGTCATCGATTCAAAGTAGAGCTCATTCAGTCGCTGGTCGCGAATCGAGACTCCGGTGTTGACGGTCTTCAAATCTAATAAAATGGAAAACTGACCATCTTTTGTAAGCCCGCCCGATAGAGGTTTTATGGATGCGGGCTCGACAACAAACTGCTTCTTAATGGTCGCGAATGTAACGTTCGATAACTTCGGATCTAACGTGTAGCCCGTTTCTGAAAAAGATGGCGCAGAAATGAGAATGCAAAAAAGACCGAGCGTAGGTATTCGTTTTTTCATAAGTTGTCACCATGTTGATTAATTTATAGATTTAACGTTATCGAGCTGTTCGCTTAAAGAACTTCTTTAACACATCTTTTGGAAAAGAAAGGTCGATAAAAGCTTAGTTTAGCATCCACCAAATTACCTGAGGAAAGTAGAGTATTGCCATATTATTGGAACCATGATCGGCTAAGTTACTTGTGTATTTTAGGTTATGTTATAACATAACTTAAACAACTCTTGCTGTAACTAACGATCGTATTGGTAAGAGGAAGACGATAAGCATGTATCAAGGAGATGACGTAATGAATGCCGTGTTAACGAAGCCTTTGGCGACCAATAATAATCAGCCACTTAACATTAGTTCCGCCGTGAGTATCAAGGACCAGGAGAGTCACAAGCCATGCTTTAGTGTTTCTGAGCAGCCAACGGTACTGGCAGATATCTATCAAAACGATATTAATATTACGATTTGGCAGCGTACACTTGATGCTGACTTAACAGGTGCCATCGGTGAGTTTATCGCGTCTAACCCAAAATTTAGTAAGTCTATTAGCCTTTCACCCAACAACGCTTATGAGAAATTGGAATTCGCGACCGACGGAACGGCTTCTAAAGCGCTGTTAGAAAACATGTCGGAGTTGGTGGATATGTTCTGTTGTTTGTTCGATCTTGAAGAAGTAGGGCTGCGTCTAGCGGTTCTGAATAAAGCGATGTGCCCCCGTTTCCATGTTGACCAAGTACCTTGCCGCTTAGTGACTACCTATCATGGTGTCGCGACTCAATGGTTGCCAAATTACGTGGTCGATCGTTCGAAGCTTGGTCGTGGTAGCTGCGGACAGCCAGATTCGGCTTCAGGCCTATACGCTCATGAACCTGATATTCAGCAAATGGCGAATGGTGATGTGGCGTTATTGAAAGGAGAGAGTTGGAGTGGCAATGAAAATGGGGGCCTTGTGCATCGTTCTCCCGTTACTTCATCTGACGAGACTCGATTATTGCTGACGTTAGATTTCGGCTAGTAAGCTTTTTTGATGAGATGAGATGAGCAAGCGGCTAAGTGCAGCTTGCTCCTATTAATTTAAGTGAAGACGCGGATACGGTGTCCGTCTGGGTCAACCGCAAGGAAGTTGATGCCGTAAACGGACTCTTCTGGCACTTGCTCAAACTGGATCCCTTTTTCTGCCCATGTTTCATAGAGGTTTCCCAATGTCTCTTTGTCAGCGAGAGGCATAGAGATCTCAGTGCCGCCGCCCTTAACGGTACTTGCTGGTGTTAGAAAGTCAGTCTGTTTGAGTGTGATTTTAACGTTGTCTGCAAAGTCTAGGGCAGCAAAGGTCGGTGATAGAAGCTTTGGCTCGCAATCAAATGCTTTGGCGTAAAAGTCCATGCTGCGATGAATGTCTGCGACATAAAGAACGAATGAATCAATGGTAAACATAATAGCTCCTAGGCTGGTCAATTCGATTTGCATCGAGTTCGATTGGGTTGAGAGAAATATAGCGTGTACCAGTGACAGTTTTTGTCAGTAGCGAATCACTTTATCTGCAATGCCTTCTATTTTCTGCCAATCTTTGATCAAGTCATGACGCGGACGCTGATATTTTTCTTCAAGCATTTTCCATTCAGCCATTCTATCTAGCCTGAAATTACGATACGCATTTCGCGCTTCACACCAAGCGACCAAAACATAGTGCTGTTCGAATAAACCAATCAACATTGGCCAAACGATTCTTAAACTCACATTAGCTTTTGCGTCTATGTAATGAATCTCAGCTTTGTTCTGCTGCTTAATTGCTAACTTGATATCTGAAAGTTCGATGGCTAACTCTGCAACCTCAATGATTGAAGCAACACGCACAATGTCATCACTGCGTTTGGCCTGGTGGTCAGCAGGTAGCACGGCAGAAATCTTGGCGATGGCATTTCTAGCCGAGTTACTGAATTCCCCATTGGCTTGCTTGGCTACCCATTCAGCGCCAAGCCGCAGCGCTTCCAACTCTTCCATTGAGAACATCATAGGTGGGAGAGTGAAGGTGGGTTTCAATTGATAACCAACTCCGGCTTCACCATCAACTTCAGCGCCCTGCGCTTGTAGTGTCACGATATCGCGATAAATGGTGCGAGTACTCACGTTGAGCTCTTTAGCGAGGTGATCGGCAGATACTGGGTATTTATGACAACGCAATAATTGGAGCAGGTCGAAGAGACGTTGACTTCGGGACATAGGAAAACTCTGAGTACTTAACAGCTTATGAGATTAATGCATTGGTAAGGTGAACGCTACGTTGCTTCATGAATTAGCGTGTTAGGAATAGGGCTTGATTTTATCATTAGTTGCTAATTTATAAGTACTTATTTGCTTGGTTGTGATTTTTAAAATACCTATTGACTTAAAGTTTGCTTGAAGTTTTACACTCTCTAACGTTCAAAACATAACTCAATAGGTCAACAGAATGTCATGTAAAACATTGAATTTTCATTATATTAAACCTTGTACTTTCAATGAGATTTAATCTTCTAGGCAATATAAACATGCTAAAAAACTACTTAACGTTAATCGCAATAGGACTTATTTGGGGCTCACAGTTTGTTTTTCAGGAAATTTCTCTTGAGGGTTTTTCTCCTGTTTGGGTAGGGACGCTTCGAGCAATACTGGGGGCGCTGACCCTTATTGTTATATGCAAAATAATGGGAATTAAAAGTGCGAGTAAGCAATGGGGCCTTTTTGCTCTGATTGGGTTGCTAGAAGCCGCTATTCCTTTTGTTCTGGTTCCTTGGGCTCAACAAAACCTAACGAGTTCAATCGCGGCTATATTGATGGGCACACTGCCTTTTTACGCTTTACTACTTTCACCTGTGTTTATTAAAGGTGAGACGATAAGTAAAGGGAACACCGTTAGTGTCATAGTTGGGTTTAGTGGGTTATTGATCTTGTTTTCCCCAGAGCTGTCATCGAATACTGGCGCTATTAATTTAGTGAGTTCTGCTGCAATTATCGTTGCAGCCGTATGTTTCGCTATTGCGCTTCTCTTGCTTAATCGTGTACGAGATGTGCATCCACTGGTTGTTGCTCGAAATGTACTTTGTATGGCGAGTATTCAACTACTGTTCATCGCATTTTTAACAGCCCCAATCACAACTGTTAAGCCGTCAGCATCATCAATGTTTTCATTGATTTACCTAGGAGTTCTGTGTGCAGGTGTTGTTTATTATCTTTATATGATGAGTATAAAAAACGCTGGCGCGGTATTCACTTCGATGACTAACTACCTTGTACCTGCAGTGGGTGTTTTGATTGGTGTACTACTTGCGGATGAGTCTGTTCAAACAACAACGTGGTTAGCGTTGGTGGTCATTTTGTCCGCATTGTTTATCAATCAAACTTTAGCTAAAAGTCGATAGCTGTTGTTAAGTGATACCTCAACTCATATCGTTAATGTGAATCATTCTTCAGGGAGGGGGATGTTAATCAGAGGCCTCGTTACTTTAAAGCCTTTTTTGTTGAGTAGATTATTATCAATGAAGCAAAAGGCTTGGCATTTAATCATCTGAACATTGTCATCTATTTTTAGCGTGTGTCGTTCTGGTTTGTGAGTTGATCTAGATCTAATTTCTAGCTCACAGATCTTGGTAATACAGCTGGTTGGTTAGTTTTTTTAATTTATTTTAAAGCGTAAAATATATTCAGCTTGCAACCGTCTTGGCAACGAATTTGTTCGCCTCGGTTTTTACTTACAAATTATAGGTTTCCTATGTTAAAGAAACTCTCGCTTAAAAATAAATTGGCTATCTCTGCCAGCATGGCCATTATCCTGGGGGGGATTTTGGTCGAAGCTCTTTCTTTCCGGGCTTCATTGCAACGATTAGATACTGAGGTTGAGCAACGTTTAGAAGGGACATCGGCTTCTTATAACCAGTACGTATCGGATTGGATTTTATCTAAAGAGCGTGCGTTGACGTCTCTGTCGAAAGAGTCCAAACAAGAAAGTTTGGTTACTCACCTTAAACAAGTTCGTGACTCAGCCTCCTTTGATAATGTCTTCTTAGCGTTTCCTGATGGTTCGCAAAAGAACGCGAACGGAGTTGTACTTCCTGCAGGTAATGATGACCCTCGCCAATGGGGTTGGTACACCAATGCGGTAGCGAATCCAAGCAAAGTGTTTATGGATAACCCAACGGTTGCAGCTGCCACTGGTGCAAACGTTGTATCGTTAGGTAAAGCGATGCAATTGCATGGCGATCAGGTTGTCCTAGGAGCAGATGTTGAAATTACCGATATTTTAAATAGTTTAGAGAAAGTGATCCTTCCTGGGGAAGGCTACATGTTTATCGCGACTGATAAGGGCACGGTTTACACACACGCTGATACTAAGCTATTGAATAAGAATATCAGTTCACTTGGATTGGATTTTTCTGATGTCCAGAAAGCGCTAGCTAGCGGAAAAAACACAACAATAGAGTTGAACGGAAGCGATTATGTTCTTTACGCGCGTTCTATTGACGGGACGAGCCTGATTACCGTCAGCGTTGTTAATCATGACTCTTTGGTTGCACCGTTATTTGATGCTGTTATTGGCCAAATTTTAGTGACGTTATTTGTAGTGATTGTATGTACGGTGCTGTTTAACCTGTTATGTACCATTCTATTCCGTCCACTTAATCATGTTTCTAACGCTTTGGCACAAATTGCGAATGGTAGTGGTGACTTAACTCAACGTATTCATGTAGAGAACCAAGATGAAGTCGGCGAGTTAGCACAGAATTTCAATACGTTTGTTGGTAGCTTACAGCAGTTAATTGGGCATATTCGTGGTCAATCAGAACAACTGAATAGCCAATCAGAACAAAGCGCACAGCGAGCTAACCTTTCGGTGAGCGAGCTTAATCATCAGCAACAAGAAATCACTATGGTGGCGACGGCTGTAACCGAAATGGCCAGCGCAACACGAGAAATTGCATCGCATGCAGAGCAAACCGCAAAAGCGGCACAAGATTCAGCAACAAGCACCAATAATGGCCACGCGTTAGTGGTTGATACTAAAGGTTCAATCAATAATTTAGCAAATGAAGTTAACGAAGCGGGTAATGTGATTAGTGCGCTAAACAAGCACGCTCAAGAGATTTCAACCGTATTAGCGACAATCCAAGGCATTGCAGAGCAAACGAATTTACTTGCTTTGAACGCTGCGATTGAAGCGGCTCGTGCTGGTGAGCAGGGGCGTGGTTTCGCGGTGGTTGCCGATGAAGTACGTGTTCTATCACAGCGCACACACTCTTCAACAGAAGAAATCAAATCAACGATTGATATTCTACAGCGTACAACGGGTCAAGCTGTTGAGCTTATGGAGAGCAGCTCTAAGCTGGCATTACATTCTGTGGAAGATGCCGACAGAGCTTCTCATGCGTTAGAAGAAATCAACACTGCCGTCGCTTTAATTAGTGACATGGCGACGCAAATCGCGACTGCAGCTGAAGAGCAAACTCATGTGACGGGTGAAATCACTCAAAACATTACGTCTATTAAAGATGTGACCGATCAGTTGGTCGTAGGCTCACAAGATAGCTTAACTGAGTCGAATGAACTTAAGAATCAAGCCGCTAGCTTAAGTGACAAAGTAGCGACATTTAAACTTGCTTAACTGGCTAGCTAGCTGATGCCTGATCAATTAGAGAGCGGTGAGCAATAACCCAAAGCGACGTAGATTACGTCGCTTTTTTTGTACTTAGCCCCTAACGGTTTCGTTATTTTTAATCTGAGAATTCTTGTAGCGCTTTCATCGCGGTTTCAGCTTTATCTTTTTGCACAAAAATATGGTCGTGATAGTAGCCTGCAATAACGTTGGCGCTAATGCCATATGATCCAAGCTTAGTAGCAAAAGCGGCGGTTAATCCGACAGCTTCGAGGCTAGAGTGTACGGATAGTGTGATGAGGCTAAATACACCATCGAAATCTAGCTGGAATTTGGTGGCTACGGATTCTTCGAGAACTAAAGTTAAGCCCTCTTTTTCTCGAAAAGTCGCTATCGGGTTAAGTTGAAAGTAATCCGATTGCACCCCTTTTACAGTGCAAAATACGTAGTTCCCTTCAATCAATTCTGGTGACATGGATTTCAACAGAACCTCTAAATCAGTAATGGCAGTCATATTTTATTGTCCTATTTGAGTCAACATTATTTCGATTATCATCTTTGCTTAGTTTGAATGGTGTGAACTACGATAGGAATTAATGTGTCATAAGTAAAATGAATAATACTTATTCCATATCAGTATTATTAATGAAGGCAGTTACCTACCAGCTTGTCGACTGTTCCATCTCGTTAGATAGGTGGTCGATAAAGGCTCTTAGCAGTGGTGTGACTTGTTTACGCGTCCCATAAACCGCGTGTACACCGAGCGTTTTAGGTTTCCATTCAGAGAGCAGCGGAACCAACAAACCATTTTTTATCAAGTGTTCTACAGAAGGAAAGGGCAGCAAGCAGATACCGTTACCTTTTCGTGTCGCAGAAAGCAGAACCTCAGATGTATTCGCACTAATATTCCCTTTAATCGGCACCGATTCGAGTCCATTGGGGCCATTAAACGTCCATGCGGTCTTACCAAAGTAACTGAATGACAAACAGTTGTGGTGCGCTAAATCTTGCGCACTTTTTGGGGTGCCGTTCTCTTTTAGATATTGAGGCGACGCGCAAATCACCGAGCGACATTCACCTAGATGTTTAGCAACAATATTAGGGGTAAGTTCGTTAGTGATACGAATCGCCAAATCGATACGCGATTCAACAAGATTGACTGTTTTATCGGTAGAGACAATATCAATTGTTACCTCTGGCCAATTCGCTATGAAGCGGCTGATTACGTCCATCAAGAAGCTATCGACAATGGAATAACTTGCGGTAAGACGCAGTTGGCCTTTTAAGTGCTGGCGGTTTTGATTTCTGATACCTGCTAACGATGCCTCAAGGGCAAGTAACTCCCTTGCGACTTCAAGCGTCTCTTTTCCTGCGCTGGTTAGGCTCAAGCTGCGAGTGGTTCTGTGAAGCAAGCGTGTGTCCATCCAACCTTCTAGCTCTCCTAGATAGCGTGTCACTTTGGTTCGAGATAGTTCAAGATGCTCTGCGGCCGCGCTTAAGCTGCCACGCTCCACTATTGTGACGAAGACATTCATGGCCTCAAGTTTATCCATTGTTTTTACCATCTAAAGAAAGCGAGTTAATCATAGTATATGTCCGAAAATCGCAACAGTGAAAGTTAATTTGATATCTATTTAATCTAAATTTAATCAAATAAGATGTGTTACATATTCAACGAGCCTATATAGTTTCAGCTCTTAATTACGGAATAAAGCAATGAACAAGTCATCAAACGTTTTTTCAACAACTGCACTATTTTTAGCAACAGCGGCAGTATCGAGTTTTGCTTCTGCTGCTGATTTAAACATCACTCACTATAACCCTGGTGAAAATGCGATATTCCCAGCAAGCTCAGTACTTGTCTCTGGTGAAAAGGAAGTGGTTCTGTTCGATGCTCAATTTAGTGTCGCAGATGGACAGAAGTTGGTGGAACAGATCGAAGCAACGGGTAAAGAATTGTCGATGATTTACATCAGCAGTGGTGACCCAGACTTTTACTTTGGTTTAGAGCCTTTGATGGATGCATTCCCAGGTGTTGATGTTGTTGCCAGTGAGGCGGTAGTTGCGCATATCAAACGAACTAAAGATGCGAAACTAGAATATTGGGGGCCAATCTTAGGTGAAAACTCCCCCTCTAAAGTGATTGTTCCGACAGTATTAAACGACACAACGATTAGTATTGAAGGCGAAACCATCGAAGTGAAAGAAATAAACACGCATCAAGCTTACCTATGGGTGCCGTCGGAGAAAACGGTGTTTGGTGGGGTTTCGGTATATAGCGGAGTGCATGTATGGATGGCAGACACGCAGTCGAAAGAGATTCGTCATCAATGGGCACAATCTTTAGAACGAATGAAGGTACTTGAACCAGAGGTTGTAATTCCAGGTCATTACCTTGGTAAGATGCCATCTGGCGTTAACGGTGTTCAATTTACGATTGATTACGTGGCTGACATTGAAAAGGCACTGGAAAGTAAAAACAACCCAACATCCGGTGATATCAGTCGTTATATGAAGAAGGCCTACCCGCAGTTTTCGACAACTGAAGGTGATCTTGAGCTTGGTGCTAAGGTTCTTAGCGGCGAAATGCAGTGGCATTAAAATAAATTTTATTGATACAGTAAGTAACATAAGTGCTCCTATTTAGGGGCATTTTTTGTTTCCTGAGCGTGCGGTTTTGTATTTGATCAAAGTGAAGCGACGACGGTTGAGTTTATAGATGATAGTGCCAATCATGAAATAGTTGTTGCATAAGAGTTGGCATGACGCGTAGCGTGTATGTGTTTGGGCTATATATGTGTCAATTGACGATATTAAGTTCTTTGTCAGTGAGTGTTCCTAACGGGTAAATCATGTATATTTGCGAGCCAAATATGCTTAATCGAGTACAAAGTTTTATTACTTATATGATTGAAACCTCACTGATCATGAATGATGTATAATATACTCAATAAGAACCATATAAAAACAACCATACAACTAGTCAATGTCAGGGCCCAGAGTGCAAAGAATTTCGTATGAACGCTATTCGTAAAGTTTATCAGTATGCAGAACCAAACCTTTCCCTCGTTGGTTGGATGGGTTTTGTCGGCTTCCCAATCTATTATATTGTTTGGGAGTTTCTGTTCCCCCAACCTTATGAAAACTTAACGTTGCGCTTGTTATGCTCTGTATTGTTCTTCGGGATCATTTATCGTAATCACATCCCGTGTGAGTGGAGAAAATATCTTCCGGTCTATTATCAAGTGGCAATTACACTCTGTCTACCGTGCTTCTTTTTCTTCATGTTGTTAATGAATAATTGGTCCAATGTTTGGGTTATGTCGTTCATGTCCGCCATATTCCTTCATATTTTACTCGTGCATGTAACGAGGGTTATGTTCGCGCAGACCTTTGCTGGAATCAGCATTGCTACAATAGGTGCATGGGCGGCGCAGGGCTTTTATCTTGAACTCACAATGAACTGGACGCACGTGCCTATCTTTTTGTTCATTTACTTGTTTGGTAATTTATTCTATTTCCGTAATCAGCTAGAGCATGAAGCGAAGGTGTCTTTGGCTAAGTCGTTTGGTGCAGGTATTGCGCACGAGATGCGAAATCCTCTTAGTGGCCTATTGACCTCAATTGATGTCATGCAGTCTATATTGCCGAATCCAAAAGCTGGTAATCACAAGGGGCAATATGTTCTGAGCGATGAAGAAGTGAGACAGCTACGAGAAGTGAGTGATGAGGCGATGAATATCATTCATTCAGGCAACGAAACCATTGATCTGTTGTTGACCTCAATTGATGAAAACCGTGTATCCCGTTCTACCTTTAAAAAGCATTCGGCGAAAACGGTGGTCGGTGATGCGATAGATAGTTTTAATTATAAACGTGCGTCAGATAGACAAGCAATATCTCTGGACATACAGGGGGAGTTCAGTTTCTTAGGCAGTGATACTTTATTGAAGTATGTGATGTACAATTTGTTAAAAAATGCGTTCCATCACCGTAGCCCAGAAGAGTTCCATATTCATGTTTCTATAAAAAGTGATGATATCGCTAATCAAATAGTGGTTTCCGATAACGGTTCTGGTATTTCAAGTGATGTTATTCGACGCATATTCCAAGACTTCTATACGACGGGTAAATCGGGAAGCTATGGCTTGGGCTTGCCATTTTGCCAAAAGGTCATGAAGTCATTTGGTGGCGAAATAAAATGCCAGTCTGAAATAAATGAGTGGACACAGTTTACAATGACTTTCCCGCAGCTTACTTCGAACGCAGTAAAAGAGATTAAGAGTGAGCTGACAAAATTAAAGAATGTGTTGATGGTGAGCGAACAAAACATACTCACTGCTAAAGTTAGGGAATTAGCTCGCACTATGGGGTTTGAATTAACGGTTCTAGACGTTGCCTCAACACTCAACAGAAAAGAGTATCAATTTGAGTTCGATTTGATTTTTGTTGATATAGAGAGCTTAGATTTAAAAGCGAATTGCCTGGAGAGAATGGAATCTTTACTGTCATTCACGGAATCTCGAATTGTCTATTTGTATGAGTATTCCCCGCTAAAACGTGTCCACAATGTATCTTTTGAACCTATTTGGGTTGAAACTCAAGTGTGGCTTTTGAATACCCAAACGACAGTTGATCGCCTACTGTTTGAGTCTAGTTATGCGATATCTTCCACGTCTGTAAAACCGTTAAACACGACTAACAAGCGTACAATTATGGTCGTCGATGACAATGAATCCTTACGTCGTTTTACCGCTATGCTGTTGGAAAAACAAGGCTTTGATGTTATTCAGAAAGAAAATGGTCAGCAGGCACTGGATGCTTTGGATACTGATCATATCGATTTAATTCTGATGGACATCGAGATGCCAATTATGGATGGTGTTGAAGCCTCTCGTCGTATCCGAAGTGCAAACAAAGCGTTCTCCTCTGTGCCTATCATTGCGCATACGGGGGATAGCTCTCCTGTCACTCTGGAGAAGATGGATCTTTCAGGCATGTCTGATTTTATTGTTAAGCCGGCGGACAAGAACCGATTATTTGATAAAATTGCACATTGGATTTAGTTTATCGTTACAAGGGTGTTTGCTGTTTTTCATACATAACAAGCGACAAGAAAGAGCTCAGTTAAATGCTGGGCTCTTTTATATTGCGACATGGTAGAGTGCGTTTCGTTCAATCGTCTTTATTGATTACATGAACGGTATTATTAAATGAACTCTAACTCAGGGTGATGAAATGCTTCATCGCATACCCTGAGAACGTGGTCTATATCTTGCGAAGTCATGTCAGCATTCACTGAGAATCGGATGATGTTCTTGTTTTTTCCAGTTGCAGGGCGACAAAATACAGCACCAAACACATTCCGCTCTTCGAGAAAGTCACGCACATGCTCCGTGTTTCTTTCGCTACCGCATTCTAAGGCCACGATTTGTGACTCGCTACGAATGTTAAAGCCTATTTGTTTTAGGCCTGTTGTGAGCGTTTTGACTCGTTTGAATAAGGTGTCTCGCTTATCATCAGAGTTTTTGATTACCTCTAACGTTTTTTCTAAGCGAATGACTTCTTGTGGCAGCACGGTAGAGCTGAAAATCGCGGGGTAAGCGACAAATGGAAGGGTCTCTGACAGCCGTTTAGGACCAAGAATGGCACCGGCACGATAAGCGAATGTCTTGGCTAAACTCACGGTAATAAAATCCACTTTGTTGGTCAGCCCTAAAGATTGAACCAAACCCGCCCCATTTTTACCATGAGTACCTAACGAGTGCGACTCATCAACGACCAAAGCACAGTCAAACTCTTGCGCCATTTCGTAGATGTCGCGTAGTGGGGCAATAGTGCCAATGGTGCTATAAACAGAGTCGACCACAATCACGCCTGATCCATTACGTTGGATCTGTTTACGCAGGTGATTCATGTTGTTGTGCATAAACGGGTAAGCATGAGCTCCAGCAGCACGAATTCCTTCCCATAGGGACATGTGTGCAAAGAAATCGATATACACCGGAGTATTAGGTGGGCAGATAGTTTGCAACAGCCCAATATTCGCAGCCCAACCAGATTGGGACAGCAAACAGGTTTCCATCCCGACATAGGCTGCGAGTTCGGTTTCAAACGCTGGCTTAGATTGTTCATCTTGCAAAAATATGGCAGACATCACTACATTATCATCGTGCTTTGAGATCGCATCCCTATGTGCTTTTTGGATGTTCACGTTATGCGATAGTGATAGGTAGTCATTACTCTGCATAACCACGGCGTTCGACTTGGGGCGTTTCCCTAATACCAAGTGCCTTTGGTTTTTGTTTGGGGTAATGAGGTCTTGAACATAAAAGTTCAAGCGTTCTTCGATAAAGGAAGGTAATGGTTTATTTTCAAATTTATTACTCATAATAAGTTCTCTTCGAATACAGGAAAACGCCAGCGCTGACGGATATATACTTAGAAAAAATAAATGAGCTGTCATTGGCCGAGTTGCATAATTTAGCGCCCCCTTGCAAACTCAGCATTTCAGGGTTTTAAGGTAAGTGTTTTTCCTTACAGTCCCGGGGAACTACGCTCGTTGTAATGAGCATAATAGTCAGTGTTTTTATGACAAAAAGCGATGAACAACTTGGTGACTTAATAGTCATAAGCAAAGGACATAAAATCAAAAATTCAGTTTGAACATTGATGGGTAATTCCGATTAAGTCGTCTAATTAATGCTTTACTTCCCCTTCGATCGAATAACCAATATTGATACGTAAGCAATGGTTGTAAAGTTCTAGATTGTTGAACGAATAAAATACTGAGGTGATATTAATCTCATATTAAAAGGTGGTTATTTATTGTGCTTTGTTGAGTTTGATATCAAATCAAGTGGCTGATTTAATTAGATATACGATAAAAGTCTCAGAAATTAACATTTAGAAAACTAAAGTATTAAATTCCGTTGTTTTTGTTTTTGGTAGGTTTAAGTTCTACTGTGATTGTCGGGAGGAGAGCATTTTTAGCCATATGTGTGAGTTTCGAAGTGGGTTATCTTGCTGATTAGAAAGAATAAACCAATTGTTCAAATAAAAAAGTTGGCGAAAATCAGAAGCTTGGCATACACTTTCCTTGTAAATGACCTTATCTCTTTGATTGAATAGGGTAAATGCTTTGGCGCTACTGGTGATGGTAGCAATGTATAACATAGCTTTGAGGAAAGTTTTATGGCACTCACGAAGGCCGATTTGGCTGAGAACCTGTTTGAAACACTCGGATACAGCAAGCGGGATGCCAAGGAAACGGTTGAAGTGTTTTTCGAGGAAGTTCGTAAAGCACTTGAAAATGGCGAACAGATAAAACTGTCAGGTTTTGGTAACTTTGATCTTCGCGAAAAAAACGAGCGACCAGGTCGTAACCCGAAAACTGGTGAAGACATTCCAATTTCTGCTCGACGTGTTGTTACTTTTAGACCGGGACAAAAACTAAAGGCCCGAGTCGAGAATATTAAAATCGAAAAGTAGCCAAGCAATAGACCACGCCAAGCGTGGTCTTTTTGTATCTAGAACAAAGAAAAATAAAGGGCTGTGACTTCAGCCCTTATTAGTATCTATTCGATTACAGTTGTAGACGCGTTATGCCGCTTTGATGTGAGTTGTGATATACGGTTGCCATGCTTGTTGGTAAAGCTCTAGAGACTGGCGTCTTAAGCTATTGATTTGTGCAGCTTCGATGTCATTGATCGGGCGTTTTTCTGCAATCGCGTGACGCTCAATACCTTGGATGATTTCATATAGTTCATGCTCAGGGCCGCTTTTCACATCAGCAATTGCTTTTAAGTGAAGCTGAACTTCAGCAATGATGTTGGTTTTAGGCAAACGAACTAACAGGTTAAGGTCACGGTAGCCAGAATCAGCAGGAGACTTAAACTTGTTTTTCAATTTCACTACGTCCGCTTCACGGCTTAGTGATTCGTACACTTCAACCAAACTCTCTACGTCGTTTGCAATGATCGTTGCACGAGCTAGGTCGGTAATTCTTGTTACATCGCCATCAAGCTCAAGGTCAATCTTTTCTTGGGCGCGAGATTGAGATTTAACGCCTGCGAATAGGGCTTCTGAATTAGTAAGTAGGGCAGTACTTTTACAGATCGTTTCTAGCTCAGCTTGTGCTTGGTGAGCTTTGCTGTAAAGAATGTCGAAGTCAGTGTAAGGCTGAGTCGGACGTGAGTCGAATGCTTTAATGCCGTATAGGCCACTTAGGCTATGGCGGAATACGTTAGATGAAACTTGGTTTTGCGCAGGTGTGCGCGATTGATCAGTTGAACTCGTTGAAACAGGTGCTGCTGCGAATGCAGGCGCTCGGCTCAATACTAGAAGCATTAGGGCCGTCGTACGGAGAAATACACTCATTCAAACTCCAAAATACAAGGTTACAAAAACGGATAGTCTAAAGGGGTAACCAGTAACGCATAAGAGTGAAAACAGCCTAACTAAACTCACTATATATTAAATGGGGCTAGTTGAGGTAGAAACCAACTCTAACGTTTAATATTGCTTTAAAATGTGAACATATAGACAAATAATTCAAGCATTTGCCCCTTTTGTTTAAGAATGTTGAACTCAGTCAGTGTTTAATTTTTAGCGAGTCTAACTGGCAATTTTAAACCAAGCGAAGGTTGCTCTTACTTCTCTATACTGTACCCTTGCAGTATGACTGTTTAACATGAACGAAAGATGAATAATCCTGAATTTTGGCACAATAAATGGGCAGCCAACCAAATTGGTTTCCACCTTGAAGATGTAAATCCACTTCTGATTGAATTTTGGGAAAAAACTAACCCTAATTACGAGAAGAGTGTGTTTGTTCCACTTTGTGGTAAAAGCGAAGATCTGATCTGGTTAGCGTCTAAGCATGAAGAGGTTCAAGGGGTTGAATTAAGCCAGATTGCGGTTCGCGCATTTTTCTCAGAGCACTTTTACACACCGACTGTGACTCAAATTAATGGCCAGCATGAGCTCTACCAGTTCGACGAACTGAGTGTTTACACGGGTGATTACTTCACAGCGCCAATTCAGCCTGTCGACATTATTTATGACCGTGCTTCTTTGGTGGCTTTGCCTGCTGAGATGCGCGTGCAATATGTGGAACGTTTGAAGCATCTGTTAAAGCCAGGTGGCAAGATGTTGTTGGTGACATTGGACTACGATCAAAACGAGATGGCAGGGCCTCCGTTTAGCGTACCTAAACTAGAAATCGATCAGTTGTTCGCGGGATACAAAATCACATTGTTGAATCAAGATATTGCAGACGATGAACATCCTAAGATTGCTAAGAAAGGCTTGTCGCGTTTCTGTGAAGAAGTGTATTTAATTGAGTCTGAAGCTTAAGCTCTCAGATTACTCAGTTAAGTAAAAAGATAACACTAACAAAAAGATGGGCTAAACCAGCCCATCTTTTTTATTGTTTAGATTTGAACTCGTGATTGTTCAGAATTGAATAGCAGGTTAATAAATCACTTTTACTTTAGCTGCGCTTTCAATGGCATCTTGGATTGCTGCTTCTGTGCTGTTACGACGAGTTAACGCCACACCAAGACGACGACGACCATCAATGTCAGGCTTACCAAACAAACGAACTTGCGTTTGTGGTGCGTCTAGTGCTTCTACAAGGCCTTCAAAGCGAATGTTGGTTGAAGTGCCTTGCCCTAGGATAACCGCTGATGCACACGGGCCGTATTGTGTGATTGATTTGATCGGCATACCAGTAAATGCGCGTACGTGCAGTGCGAATTCAGATGAATCTTGAGACATTAATGTCACTAAGCCAGTATCGTGTGGGCGAGGGGATACTTCGTTGAAGATAACGTGATCGCCTTTAACGAACAGTTCAACACCGAAGATACCGTGACCGCCTAGTGCGTTAACCACTTGTTCTGCTGTGTATTGTGCCGCTTTCAAGGCATTGTCTGACATCACTTGTGGTTGCCATGATTCGCGGTAATCACCGTCTTCTTGGCGGTGACCGATAGGCGCACAGAAGTGAACACCATCAACAGCGCGAACGGTTAACAGAGTGATCTCGTAATCAAAGTCGATGAAGCCTTCAACAATCACACGACCCGCGCCAGTACGACCACCTTCTTGTGCGTAGTCCCAAGATTTCTGGATGTCTTCTTCAGTTTTGATAACGCTTTGGCCTTTGCCTGAAGAACTCATTACAGGCTTAACAACGCAAGGCATACCCACGAATTCAACAGCAGCGGCGAAGTCTTCGAAGGTGTCTGCAAAGCGGTAAGGTGAAGTGCTCAGTTTTAGCTCTTCAGCTGCAAGACGACGGATACCTTCTCGGTTCATTGTCAGTTTCGTCGCATTAGCCGTTGGAACAACATTCAAGCCTTGTGCTTCAAGCTCTACCAATTTGCTGGTGGCAATAGCTTCTATTTCTGGAACCACATAATCTGGTTTTTCGAGTTCAATGACTGCTTGCAGTGCATCGCCATCTAACATGTCTAATACATGGCTACGATGTGCAATTTGCATTGCGGGTGCATCAGCGTAACGGTCACATGCAATAACTTCCAAACCTAAACGTTGGCACTCGATAGCAACTTCTTTGCCGAGTTCACCTGAACCTAATAGAAGTACACGAGTAGCATTTTCACGAGTAGCAGTACCAAACATAGAAATTCCTTCCGACCTTATGAACGATTGATTGAAAACGGGGTGATCATACTGATTTGCATGATAAAAGCAAACGTTTGCTTTTGTTGTTCCGTTCATTACAGGCATAAAAAAAGCAGCTCCGAAAAGTAGGGCTGCTTATTTAAAATATTGTTAACCAGATGTACTTAGATTGCTAAGTAAGTCACTGGAATATCGGGGTTAATTGCTTCTAACGTAGACTGAGTATCGGCTAGGTGACTGATGCTACCATCAGCAATCTCAACTAAGGCAGCGTTTTCAATTTGTTCGAAATCGAAGCCAGCCATCTTAAGTTGAACCAAGGCGACTTGTAGCGGCGGTAGACTTGGGTTGAATGCCGCGTTTTCTGCGTAAGTACCGGTGAACATCTCACCCGTTGTCAGTTGTAGTGAAACACCACTTAGGTTCTTCGTGTAAGGTGCGTGGCTGCGGTTTAACGCTTCTAAGGCACGGACGACAAGCGGGGTCGTTTCATCCGACTGATATTCATGATTCAGTTTAGCCATTAATCCCGTTGTGATGCCTAGATCTGCTGGGCCGAATGAATCTGGCAGGTATTCTTGTAGTGACATTTCATCACGTTGTGGAAGCTGAACTTTGAGCTCTTTTGCTGTCGTCAGTTCATTCATGAATTGGCGGCAGTGTCCACAAGGGCTGAAGTTGATTGTGATATCCGAGATACCTTCTTCACCTTTCATCCAAGCATGGCTGATCGCAGATTGCTCAGCGTGTACGGTTTGGCCAAGTTGAGCTCCGGCAATTTCAAGGTTTGCACCAAAATACAAAGTACCAGACAAACCACGCACGATTGCACCAACATAGAAGTTCGAGAGCGGTACGTAAGCATAGGCTGCAGCAAAAGGAAGCAACGCAATACGCAGTTCGTCATCCGCTAATCCACTTGCTTGTAGTAGGCTGGCAAATTGTTCTGGAGAGAATGTTGCGTCAAAGTTGTCTGCTAATACGATGTCGCTTAAAAGTACTTGAATTGAAGAGGGAGCACTTTCCAGCGCCAGGGTAATACGACTGTTCATGTTGAATCCTTATTTGACCTTAGACTTTAATTTTATGCAATGTTCAGGATATTTCTGTGACTATTGTCACCATTCCAATTCCATTGTTACATTACCTTGCATAATTAGAGTGAGGTCACAAATGAAATCGATTGCAAGATTGAAAACAACACGTGATATCGCATTTATTGTCCAAAATAAGAAGCCCAAACAGACTCTGAAATAAACAGAGTACTGCTTGGGCTGATTTGGTCTTGAAAACACTTGTAAGCGATTAAAAGAGCTTGCAAGTGTTGTTTGGTGGAGGCTTATTACTCGTATCTTGTCATCTGGCTAGTTAAGAATAGAGCCAAACCACGACGGAAAACACGCTAGGGGCAATGATTGAAGTGATAACCCCGCAAAGTACCAATGCCAATGAACTGAATGCGGCATCTTCTTGGTTCTTTTCTGCACAAGTCGCGGTGCCCAACGCGTGAGAAACCGTACCCATGGTTAAACCTCTGGCAACTGGGCTCTTAATGCCAATCAGGTTGTAAATAGGGTAAGCAAAAATCGCCCCGAATAGGCCGACAATCAAGACCAAAATTGCCGCAATGGCTGCTTCACCACCTAAATGGCTCGATACTTCCATCGCGATAGGTGTAGTGACTGATTTACCCAATAAACTCGCAATCAAGCTCAAATCCGCTTTGAAAGCTACAGCAATTAATGCGGTTGTAGTCATCGACATCACACTGCCTAATGTGCAGGCAAAGGTAATAATACGCCAGTTAGCTCTGATTTGAGGTAACTGTTCATACAAAGGGTAAGCAAGTGCAACAACCGCAGGTTGAAGCATGTAAGTAATCCAAGTGTTGTCGGCGTAATAGGCTTCAAAGGGTACTTTGAAGAACATTAGAACTGGGATAATGATGCCAATGCTGATTAACAAAGGATTACACAGCGGAGAGTTCACTTTTTGGCTTACCCAACGAGCAAACAGAAATACCACAATAGTCAGTAGAATCCACATGACTATTTACCTCTCGAAAGTAAGCGGTCTAAGAACCAGGATAACGAAACCAAGACGATGAGCGTTCCACCAACGGCACTGGCCATGATTGGCAGTGCATTGGCGATAAGCAATTCGAAGTGATCCATTAACCCAACACTGATTGGAACGAACAACAAGATCATCAAACGAATAATCAAGCTGGCACCGGGCTGTACCCAGTGCGGAGGGACAATACCAATCACCATGGCGGAAAACAGAATCAACATGCCAAAAATACTACCGGGAATGGAGGTTTCCAAAAATTGCTGTAATGCGTTACCTGCTGTGAGAGCACCAATGATTAAGGTGAAGGAGATTAAGCAGTAAACCAGTTGGATCAATCTTTCTTTCAAAGTGTAATGTCTCTTGATAATGGAATTAGCTAGCTAACTTTTCAACGTACTGATAAACCGCCTTTAAGATCGCCATTTTCTTCTCGTCACTTTCATGTTCGTGCGCGAGATTTTCTAGATTCAGCATGTACTCTTCTAAGCGGCTCTCATAGAGCTCACGACAATGGTTCGCCCATTTCAATTGTTCAGATTCGTCGAGCGTCCATGGAAAGTGGCGAGCGCGATAACGGAACAACAAAGGCTTAATTCGTTCGTCACTAAAAGTAATATCTAAAGCCGCCAAGTTGTTTGGGTCTGTTTCACGAATGATGTTCATCGCTGTTTTATCGGCTGGTGAGAAGAAACCATCGTAAAGGTGAGTGTCGACATCGTCACTCTTCTCGTACTCTCTCTCGTGTGAGTACAAACCAATCAATTTTTCACGGATTTCTGGATGTTCGCGTAACAGTGCCAAGTTTTTCAAACATTGCTGACGGTCGATACCAATAGTTTCCGCGTTTTCTGCGGTCAGCGTTTTTGCTGGCGCAAGAATAGGGCACTTGTTTAAATGAACCAATTTGATTGGTACCGGTAACTCGTCTTCAGCAAGTTCAGTGCGCTTAGTATAGAGCCTGTCACGTAAAGCTTCTGAATCTAGGTCAAGTAAAGGTGTTGGATCTTTTGCTAAATCCACCACGATAACGGCATTTTGGTTGGTTGGGTGCCAAGCCATAGGCACAATCCAGCTGGTGTAATTACAATCACGGCCGAACATGCCTGATACGTGCATTAGAGGTGTCATGTTTACGATGTCGACTAACTCGTTCAATTTACGCTTGTGGCGCATATTGTAGAGGTAATCAAACATCTTAGGTTGTGCGGCTTTTAGCTTTTTCGCTAATTCGATAGTCGCGATAACATCGGCCATCGCATCGTGCGCGTTTTCGTGTTCAATGCCATTTGCCACAGAGAGGTGTTCCAGTTTGAAACTTGGGAAGCCTTCGTCATTCTCTGGCCAAACAATACCTTCAGGGCGAAGTGCATGTACGGCGCGCATCACGTCGAGTAGATCCCAGCGTGAGTTACCGTTTTGCCAACTCCATGCATACGGATCAATGAAGTTACGGTAACAGGTGTATCTCGTTACTTCGTCATCGAATCGGATGCTGTTGTAGCCAAGGCTTGTGGTGTTTGGCTTAGCAAGTTCGGCATGAATCTTAGCGATAAACTCAGGTTCAGGTAGGCCTTGAGTCATTGCTTTTTGTGGCGTGATACCAGTGATCAATGCGGCCTCAGGTGCAGGCAGATAATCAGCAGGAGGCTGGCAATAGATAACCAAAGGCTCTCCGATAACATTGAAATCTTGGTCGGTACGAACCCCCGCAAACTGACTTGGACGGTCTTTTGCCGGGCTCACGCCCCATGTCTCGTAATCGAAAAAGAAGTAGGTTGGCTGATTATCTGAACTCATTGAATTTCCTGAACAGCAAGCGGGGGCCGTTTACTGTGGCTAAAGGTTAGTTTTACTCAGTATCTGACAGGATGTGGTACGCGTGCAACCCAGATCACAAATAAATTGCCGGAAAACGGTGCTTTACTCTTCAATCGAGTCGCGTGGGTATGCTTTTGAATTCCGTTGAGACCGTTTCTTAGTCAATACAATCTGTCTATTGTTCGTTTAATCCGACGGAGGGGAGAGTATCAATTTGACTTTCTGTTTCATGGTTAACTCTCGGTTCCTCAAATCTTTGAATATGGCTTTCCATTCTTGAAAGGTCACCGTTATGGGGTTGAAACTCTCTATCGGTTTGGTGACGCCGTAACGAACCGTTTCAACTTCCGGCTCAAACGTACCAAATAATTTGTCCCAGATAATAAGAACGCCAGCATAGTTCTTATCGATGTATTGCGGGTTTCTGCCGTGATGAACCCGGTGATGTGAAGGCGTGTTGAAGAGGTGTTCCATTGGGCCTAAGCTTCGTATCCACTGGGTATGAACAAAGAACTGCAGTCCAAGGTTAAGCAACACCACAAACACCACCCATTTAGGAGCAAAACCTATGATGACTAGTGGTACCCAAAATAACCACATACCCGCGATTGGATACATTAAACTCTGACGAAATGCGGTACTGAAATTCATGCGTTCTGAACTGTGATGCGCGACGTGTGCAGCCCACATCCAGCGAACTCGATGGCTTGCTCTGTGAAACCAGTAGTAAAAAAAGTCCTGCAGAACCATTAATACAATGAAACTCGACACACCCATTTCAATATCCATTAAGCGCCAACCAAATAGCCAAAGATAAAGTTGAATGATCAGCAACCCGGTTAATAAATCGGATAGCTGATGCATGCCTGCTAGCGTGAAGTTACACATGACTTCCGATAGCTTGTAACTTGAATTGTCTGGTAATTGGCCTTGCTTCTGACCAATAAAATACTCGGCCAGCATACAGATTCCGAATAGAGGTGCTAATACTAACAGTAGCCATTCCGGGTGATTGATCAATGCGTCGAAATTCATTTCTGGTTCCTATTCGTATACTCGTGTTTGAGAATCAGAGCTGGAGTGTTGCTTCTACCAGCGAGCAAAGTGATCTTCCGTTAGGCCGATTACACTGTCGAGCTCATGGGCTATACCGTCGTTGTCTTTAATTGAGCCAGAAAAGTGACCGATAAACTGACGGAAGTTACTTTTGAGCAGCCATAAGTTGAGCTTTTCGCTGCGGTTATTAAGGGGTGTAAAGGTTAGGTTAATGCGTCCATCTTGTGATGTTATCTGCCAAGGTAAATCCGCATCTTGGCGATTGAACGTAAACTGTACTGAGTTAAGAAGATGTCTGGTTCCATTCACCCACAATACATTTTCGCATCCCCCAGTTTCATTGACACCTGCCGCGAGGTTGAGGCCGATGTCGGCATTATTGGATTGTGTGTTGATGCTGGCCCACCGCCAACTGGTTTCGCGCCTCATGTATCCCGCAGAGAAATCATAGCCAGCACGAGCTTGCTCTAGGGAAATAGGTTGTTGGTTAATCTCAAGGCTGCCTATTACTTTTAACGCGTTATGCTTTTGGGTGTAGGTCCAACCCGAGTAACCCGTTGGGCTACACATCGCTATGGGTAAGCTATTCGTCTCAGGTTCTAAAGTGATCTCGGCCTTGATGTGCTTGGTACTCAAGCTAACTTTCCATTGTCCTCCTGCAATATCAAAGGTGATGCGTTGGTTTGCAATGGACGTTGTACCGTCAAATGGCGAAGTAGCCACCTGTTTATCAAACCCTAACGGCCTTAACCAAGAGCACTCTTCTAGGTGGTTATTTTCGATGTCGTACAGATAACAAAATGCCGAGCCCAAGTAGCGAATATCTGCAATAGCAACACCGATGATGTGTGTCTCGGTAACAATGCTTACAAATTGAAATTGCTTGTAATGGAAGTGCTTCTGCCAAGGGGTTGCTTTTGCATCCATTGTATTTCGGTAGTCAAAGTTATCGATATTCAGTTGTTTAGGGATACCATCAAAATGTCCAATTGTCGGCTGACCATTAAAATCAATCAACCTGTGTGGGGCTGGATTCGTTTTTATCATTGCGGTGGTTCACATAAATTTAACAATTAACAGTATTGTGCGACGAGTAACGTAGAATTTGGAGGTCAAATTCGGACAAAAATTGCGGTGAATCACGACTTTGCCACGGCACATTAGTCATGCGCACGCTCTTATAAGGAGGGACAATTGGAAACTATCGCTGAATACATGCCAACGGAGCATCGCCACCAATTAGGCACATTGGATGTCGCGTTGTTGCTGAATACACTAGCGCAAAGAGGCGCCGACATTGACACGCTGCTTGCTAGTGCTGGGTTAGAAAGCCTAGATTGGCAAAACCCAAATGGGAAGCTGACTTACGCGGATAAACTGTCCATCTTCAGTGTGGCTAACCAAAGCTTTCCACATGATGGTCTGGGTTTATGGTTGGGAGAACATGCCAGCTTGAGCCGTTTTGGTGTGTTGGGCTATGCATTGTCGACCAGTCACAACGTAGGCGAAGCTATTAAGTCTGGCTTTAAATACCTGCGATTAAATGGGCCTATATTCTCGGTTAAGCTGATTGTTGATACTGAATATGCGGTAATTCAAATTGAAAACACCTTGGAGGTAGGAGAGTTACTTCCATTCTGTAACGAGTATTTCCTTAGTTCTATTGTTTCGTTGTTCAAGGAGTTAACGGGAGACCAATTAGCCATTCAAACACTCTCTTTCCCTTATGACCAGCCAAGTTACGCCAAGCTTTATGAAGAGCGTTTTCAATGTCCGGTGGTTTTTAGAGACAATTTTTGCGAACTGCGCTTTGGCGCTTCGGTTCTATCAAAAACATTAGCCACGCGTGATACCACAACGCTCAAACGTTACCTCGCTTCTTGTCAGTCGATAGTAGAAACTCTCGATTCAAAGCATTTGCTGACGAGTCAGATCAAAACGATCTTCTATCAAACAGCAGGTAACTTCCCGACTATAGAGCAACTCGCGGTAGAGTTTGGTTGCAGCTCTCGCACACTCAGACGAGAACTGGTCTCTCACAATTCCAACTATCAAGCATTACTTACCGAAATCCGAGTTGAGTTAGCCAAAGAACTACTGCTCGGTACAACCATGAACATCGACGATATCGGTGAAAGACTCGGTTATAGTGATCCTGCAAACTTCAGAAGGGCGTTTAAAGGCTGGCTGCACAAAACGCCCACGCAGTTTCGTGACGGCTTAAGTTAAAGCGTTACTTGCTAAAAAACTGCTCCCGGAAATTGGTGACTTGCTGTTGATAGTAACTGTCCCATTCTTGTTGAGTCCAAGTTGCATAATTTGATGAGCGTTGAGAGTCTAAGGTCGCTTTGAGCTGATCAAGCTGCTCGTTATAAGCCCTCACAGCCTGGTGTTGTTGCGTCATTTGCTGTTCGCGCACGGCAATATTGTCGGCTTGTGCTTCATCCAAATATGTCTCTTGAAGTTTTGACTTGATAGTCGCTAACTCGCTAGAGCTGTAGCTGTTCGGTAGCAAGGAGACCGCAAGTTCGTATTTTTGAGACGGAGTCTCTACGTTTAATGTTTCTGTTTCATTCTCCCATTCAGCGATCAGCTCTTGGTAGTGCAACACAAAATCAGTCGCTTCAACTTCCTTAAGTGTGCTTGCACTGAGCGTAAAGTCCAAATGCGTAAATTGATCAGTAAATATCTGGTGGGCTAGCTCTCCCCAAACCTGTTCTGCAGACTGCTTAAACAGCTCAACACGCTCTTCCAGAGAGTCGATGGATTCGAGTGGAATCGCGCTTTCTGCTACTTGCCAGTCGGCAGAAAGTTGTGGGTAGTCGCTCAATAACTTCAGCCATTTTTCTGGTAAGTCAAATTTCAACTGGGCGAGTTGTTCAGTGCAGTTATCTGCTTGTTGGCAAAGTATCCAAAATTCATCGAGTTGATTCACCAGCGCCTTACCTTCAAGTTCAGTTAAGTTCTCTGCATCCGCTTTTTCGTGTGGTTTTTTCGCTTGGATTTGTGTACCTCGCGAAGCTGAATTGTTCGAACGGCCTGCTGTATTGGATATGGGACGATTGTCATCAGTCGTTTTAGAAACGTGCTGTTTTGCTTCTGTGTGTTGGGAAGAAGAGAGCGGCGTTTCAGTCGATTTTGATGACCATGAATAGCCAACAATGCTCGTCACAACGACGAGCATTAGGATTAATATAACTCGATGCATTATCTGTTCACCGCGTTACTTGATGACAGCACTAACAGGGAAGTGATCTGAAAGGTTGTAGTGCTTCCATAATTCACTGCTGGTCGAGCGAGGAATATCAACGCGGTTATTGTTGTGAGCTTTTTGTCCGTACTCTGAACTCAATACCACGTAATCCAAGTATTCAACATTCTCCCCACCAGACATAGGCTCGCCAGCAAAGTTATTAATGCGAGGATCAAAGGTTGAAGCGGTATAACCTGAATATTCTGGCTCAACGGCTTGCAGGTTAGCGAACATCTGTTGGTAGTCACCTGGGAACTTAAGCTTGTTCACGTTGAAATCACCGCTGTAAATCACCGTTTCTGATGTTGGTATCTCCAGTGACTGTGCAAGCTCTCGCATCTGCCTAAACTGGCGCTGTCGGTAATCACGAGCCGTGTCCGTATCGAACGAAGCAGTATGAGTGCCGAACACATGGTAAGCCTGACCGTTCTTAATGATCTCAGCGTAATTCACGCCTTTATCCGCGAAACAATCCGTTCCCGTGCAATCCGGGAAAACGTATTGTGCTTCATTAACAATTGGATAGCGGCTAACGATGATCACGCCACCGTCGTAGATGTTGATACCATCTTTGTCGAGCATTTTGGTTTGGTAAGGATACTCTTTCGTGAGTTCACGCAAAAACTCGCCTCGTCCGTTGGCAAAGACTTCTTGAAGCGCCAACACGTCGTAGCCTTTAACATATTGAGGGATGAGATCGTAACGGTCACCAATGTGAGAAGCGATAGCGGGTAGGGCCCAAATATTGTAGGTCATGACTTTCAGCGTGTTGGCGTCTGGCTCTGGCTGTTCGTCCAATTTCTGTGGGGTGATGGTGTAGTAAATATCATCGTAGCGAGCGGTTGAGTCAGCTTTGAGCGCCAGTTCTGTGTTTTCGTAAAAAGCATCGGTCGAACGACGGTGAATGTCGCGGTCATCGTGCAGTGCTAAACCAATGTCGGCCGCACTCAAACCATGTTGTAATGATGAGTTATACCAATGCCCCTCCATGGTTTGATTCAGTGTGACTGTTTCTCCAATGGAATTTGAAACCACAGTGTCAAACTCATACGTTTCCCCAGATTTTACGCCAGTCCAACGATTGAAACTGATCAATTTTTTGGTCTCCCAAGGCCCTATTTGTTCGACATGCTGCTGCCACTCGCTACCGAGTTCAAGTAAGTCTGTACCACTGTGACGAGCTTGAATGGTCATGATTTGATTGGTGTTGTTGGTGAGGTACACATCTGTATCTGCCATTGCGGACGTCGAGGCGATTGATGTTGATGCCACTAGTGCAGCTAACCAAGTCCATTGAGTTTTCATGTGTTACGTTATCCTTACTGATTGATGTTTAGAATAACGTAGTAAAAACTTATGACATTGGAGTGATAACTCTAGGCGTTTGTTCAAATATGAGAGATATGCCAAACTTCTGTTTGTTAATTTTATTGATTGAAATTGAGTATGGTAATCAGATGTAGATATGTGTCTATGGTTCGTTTCTTACCGTATGATATTTGTATGATCAATGAGCGGCGGTCTTGATCTAGACGGAGCGTGTATAATGCGGTTTGGACTGCGATATAGAAGTGTGTGAGTGATAGGCGTATATTTTGCTATTGTTCAGTAAACAGAAACCATAAAAACAGGTATGATAGTGCCGTTTTTAATCCTTAACTGGGAAAGTCATGGCAAAGTTAACACTCCAAGAACAGATGCTTAAAGCTGGCTTGGTAAATGAGAAAAAATTAAAGAAGGCGAAGAAAGGTTCTAAAAAATCTCGCGTTCAAGCTCGTGAAGCAAAAGCGGCAGCAGAAGAAACGAAACTGGCGCAGCAAACGAAAGACAAAGAGTTAAACCAACAGTTGAAAGAACAGCAACTGAGCAAAGAGATTAAAGCTCAGGTAAAGCAACTGATTGAGATGAACAAGATCGAACAAAAAGATGGTGATATTAAATACAATTTCACTGACGGTACTTTGGTCAAATACTTATACGTAGAAGAGCTGACTCAAAAGCAACTAAGTAAAGGTATCCTGAGTATTGCTCGTCAAGGCGAAAGTTATGTTGTGATTCCCACATCGGTAGCGAACAAGATTGCGATGCGTGATGAAGAATCTATTGTTGATACTCAAACCGCAAGCTCTGATGAAGTGGATGAAGATGACCCGTATAAAGACTTCGTTATCCCTGATGATCTAATGTGGTAGTTCTTTTACATAGCTCTCGTCAAGAGCCGCTATAGTAAAGAAGAAAGTATAGTAAAATGCAGCGAACAACCTTGGGTTGTCGCTGCATTTTTTGTTGGTATTAATCAACCAGAAGAAACCTTTGTTGTTCGTAACCACTTGAGCACTGTTCGCAAATTCGTTTCAAGGGTAATTCGTTTCAAGGTAAGTCTGATATTTTCGTTGATGGGCTGTTTAGTGAACAGGTAGGAAATTATGCTTCCTAAGCTGTAGGGGTAAAAAAACCGATGTACGAACATCGGTCTCTTTATTTTATTTCAGAGTGGAGAATTAGGCAGTTATTTATTAAGCGCTCGCTTGTTCTAAATCCTGCTTTTTGTCTTTCTTACCCAATAGACGACTTGTAATGGTACCTGCCGTCATTGCGCCTGAAACGTTAAGTGCCGTACGTGCCATATCGATAAGTGGCTCGATAGAGATAAGCAATGCTGCGATAGTTACCGGAAGGCCCATCGCTGGCAGCACGATAAGTGCCGCGAAAGTAGCACCGCCACCTACACCTGCAATACCGAATGAGCTTACTGTGATAATCGCAACCAGAGACAGAATGAAGTTGATATCCATTGGGTTGATGCCGACTGTTGGCGCAACCATGACTGCTAGCATTGCTGGGTAGATGCCCGCACAACCATTCTGACCAATCGTTGCACCAAAAGACGCAGATAGGTTTGCAATCGCTGGTGGTACGTTTAGCTTAGTAATTTGAGCTTCTACGTTCAGTGGGATTGATGCAGCAGAGCTACGCGATGTGAAAGCAAAAGTCAGTACAGGCCAAATTTTTTGGAAGTACTCTTTCGGGTTGACACCAACAAAAGAAACTAGCACGCCGTGAACCACGAACATCAATAGGATCGCTACGTAAGACGCTACGATGAAGCCTAGTAAGCTTAGAATGTCAGACGCGCTAGACGTTGCAACAACCTTAGCCATTAGTGCTGCGATACCGTAAGGCGTTAGCGCCATGATCATTTTAACTAAACGCATAACGACAGACTGAGCAGCTTCAACAAATGTACGAATTGGTGATTCTAGCTCTTCTTTTTCTGCCATCACTTTACGTGCTGCAATACCGGTTAGTACACCAAAGATAACTACCGCGATAATAGAAGTAGAGCGAGCGCCCGTTAAGTCTGCAAATGGATTTGTTGGAATGAAACTAACCAGCATTTGTGGAATCGTCAGATCAGCTACACTGCCAATGCGACTTTCTAGTGTTGCGATACGTGCTGTTTCACGAGCACCTTCAGTCAAGCCTTCCGCTGAAAGCCCAAATGCTTGAGTCACTGCGATACCAACTATTGCAGAAATCGCAGTTGTTGCTAACAATACTGAGATTGTGATGCTAGAAATTTTACCGAGTGAACCGCCTTTTTCAAGCTTCACAACAGCGGCAATCATTGATACCAACACTAACGGCATAATCACCATTTTTAGTAGGCCAACGTAGCCACGACCAACAATATTTACCCAGTCTAACGTCTCTTTGATGATAGGGTTACCTTCACCAAATAACAGCTGTAGGCCTAGGCCGAATACACTACCAAAAACTAAGCCGAGTAAAACAAGTCGAGAAAGAGTGTTTTCTTTTTTCTGCTGTCCATATAGAAAGAAGAGAATACCAATGAATATCGCTAGGGCAGCGATAGCTGGGAATGACATTTAAATTCCTTATGAATAACTTCAAATTAATAGAGCGCTAAGGTATTAGCGCGAATACTGCAGGGTAAGATAACGTTCTGTAACAAAACGTAAAATAAGGAAAAGTAATTTATTAGAACAATAAGTAATATCCACACATTAAGGAGCATGGATATCCAACATTGTGATTAATAGATGAGCTTTTTAGCGATATTTTGCTAATAAATTGAGCATATCACTTGAAGAATAAATTTCGACATTTTGGAAGTTATTATCGAATAATCGGAACAACATGGTTTGTGCTACATCTTTTGATTGAATCGGGCGAAGGTTCTTGAATTTGCCAAACATAAATGGCGACAGCATAGGAAAGACACTTTGTAGGATTTTTTCATCGGCCCTTGGTTCATCTCTATCACCAATCAGTGGCCCCGGGCGCGCTATAAAAAGTTGTTTGAAACCGATACGTTTTAGGTTTTGCTCCATTTGCCCTTTGCAGCGAAGATAATGTGAATAAGAATCTTGCGACGCGCCGTAACTTGACACCACTGCAACTCGTTGGACGCCGAGAAGCTTCATGGATTGGGCTACTTGGCTGACAAGTTCAACATCGACTTTGCGTAGTGCTTCTTTTGAACCTGCTTTTTTCTTGGTTGTACCTAAGCAGATAACCCCGAGATTAGGCGTTGCTTTGGTATCGTCCCAACTCGTGACTTGCAGATCACGGTGAATGAGTGTGTGAAGTTTGTCGGAGTTATACTGTGAATCTAATGCTCTTCGGGATAAGGCATAGATATAGTCAACCGCGGGTTCATCGATGAGCAAGCTCATCACATGACGGCCGATTAGCCCTGTAGCGCCAGCTACAACGACCGATGTTTTGTCTCCAGAAATGCTCATAGCTATCCTTAACCTGCTTGCAAGTGCTTGTTTAATATAAACAGTGTTTTAATTTTAAGCGAATAAAATTTAAAGATAGTTTTTAAAGGTTACTCAATAAGTAAACCAGATTTTAGAAATAAAAAACCAAAAAACTGCTGGGAGTTACGGTGTGAGCTTTTATTAATTTCGAGCTTATTTATAGAGTGCTTATTAATAGAGGTATTATGATTCATGCAAGCTGTTTGTATCAGACATAACAGTGCCAAAGGTAAGTGATTGAGATTTGCGGTTAGTTGGTATGAATTTTATGTTTTGTGATTGTTTTGTTTAGAAAAGAGGCTGAACTGTTTAAATTAAGAACACTCTCTGCGTTTCTGTTACATAACCATAGATACCGGGTTGCTTAACACGTAAACTGAGTCGTAATTCACATAGACCAAGGACGTGCTATGAACCTCAAGCTTGATACTCTCGCTCCTACTCAGATTTATCATCTGATGACACAAACTGTTGTGCCAAGGCCTATTGCATGGGTATTGACGGAATCTTCTGACCAAGAGTACAACCTAGCGCCTTTCTCTTATTTCACGCCTGTTTCCAGCAATCCGCCGCTATTGATGTTGTCGGTTGGGAAGAAGCCATCGGGCGAAATCAAAGATACCACTCGTAACGCCCTAGAAACGGGTAAGCTTGTGATTCACATTGCTTCTTCAAGTTCTGCAGAAACAATGACAGCGACAGCAGCTACCCTTGAACACGGTGATTCTGAAGTAACTGCGAATAATATCGAGCTGGTTGAATTTGAAGGCTTTTCTTTACCAAGAGTTAAGCAGTGCGCCGTGGCTTTTGGTTGTACATTATATGAAGTTAAAGAAGTCGGTGAAGTACCGCAAAGCCTTATATTTTCCCAAGTTGAACAGGTGTATATCTCCGAAGATGTGATTGATAACGAGAGCGATCGCTTGAAGATTGATGCGCTCGCACTTGATCCTTTATCTCGATTGGGTGGCGGTGAATACGCCACGCTAGCCAATGTGTTCTCTGTCGCTCGTCCTAAGTAAGAGTTATCTATTTAGCTTCAGCCGAATAAGTTCGCTAAACCTCGTACCTCAATCTAAGTGCCATTAATCTTATGCTAAATACAAAATACTCACAGTTCATCCAACATCGCATTGATCAAAAAACTAAGCCGTTAGGCGCTCTTGGTTTACTGGAAAAGGTTGCTCATCAACTGGCTCTAATTCAAAGTCAGGGTCAAGAGTCTGCGGTTGAACACATCGAATTGAATAAGCCGAGCATCATCATTTTTGCAGGCGATCATGGTATTGCTGATGAAGGCGTGAGTATTGCTCCAAGTGCCGTCACGCAACAGATGGTGTTGAACTTCTTAAGCGGTGGAGCGGCGATCAATTGCTTCTGTGCGGTGAATAACATCGATATCACGGTAATCGACACGGGGATATTGTTGCCAGTCGAATCTGAGAGCCCTATGCTGATCTCCCAGCGTTTGGGTACACGAACCAATAACTTTGCCAACGAAGCCGCAATGAGTTTAGAAACGGTGGAACGAGGCATAGAACTCGGCGCCCAGCTTGTATCTAAAACCATTTTGAACGGTTCGAATATCATCATGTTTGGTGAAATGGGTATCGGCAACACCAGCAGTGCTTCAGCGATTTTAAGTGCGCTAGCAAACCGGAGTGCGGTTGAATGTGTTGGATTAGGTACAGGTATCAACAATGAACAACTTGCGCGAAAAGTGGCTGTGGTTGAGCAAGGTGTTGCGCGTTGCAAAGGTTTAGGGCTTACAGAAGTTAAAGAGCTTACAGATCTTAAAGATACCAAAGAGGTACTAGCACAAGTTGGTGGCTACGAAATCGTTCAAATGGTCGGTGGTTTCCTTGGTGCTTATCAAAATAGAACGCCAGTATTGGTTGATGGTTTTATCGTATCAGCCGCTGCGTATGTCGCGACCTTAATTGAACCGAACTGCCGTGACTATATGATATTTGCCCACCGCTCTGAAGAGTCCGGCCACAAAATCTTATTAGAGTTACTAGACGCTGAACCACTGCTCGATCTTGGATTGAGGCTAGGCGAGGGCACAGGCGCTGCACTAGCTATGCCAATCATCCGAGCGGCTGTGGAGTTTTACAACAATATGGCGAGCTTCGAGAGTGCTGGAGTCACTGTTTAATGAGTGATTTGCCGGAAAGATCTTTGAAAGATCGCGTTGCTTATCAATGGGAACTGTTTTCCTTGGCAATGGGCTTCTTTTCTCGTTTACCTATGCCGAAGAACACGCCCTATTCAGAAGAGCGTATGAATCGTTCTGGTCGTTACTTTTCAACGGTCGGTATCTTACTTGGCGTGTTATGTGGTGGTGTATTTGTGCTGCTTGATGCTGTACTGCCAAGTGGCGTCGCTATATTTTTAATGATGGTTTTTAGCCTGATGTTAACCGGCGCGTTCCATGAAGATGGTTTAACCGATATGGCGGATGGCATTGGCGGCGGCATGACGTTAGAACGTCGATTGACCATTATGAAAGACAGTCGTATTGGTACATACGGCGCATCTGCTCTCATCATGGCTCTGTTTGGAAAGTGGGTTCTATTGAATGAACTTGTCAGCATGACCGAGCTGTTTATGGTGATCGTCACAAGTTACACCTTTAGCCGAGCGATTGCCGCATCACTGATTTATGACATGCCTTACGTGAGCGATTTAGATACCAGTAAAAGTAAGCCTTTGGCCAACAAACAAACCAAAGGCGAACTTGTCTTCTTATTGCTTGTAGGCGTGCTGCCTAGCCTGTGGTTTGGTCTTGAATTCGCTTTGATTTTATCTGTCGTCGCGTATCTGTTCAGAACAGGTTTCAAAAAGTGGTTAACGGCTCGAATTGGCGGCTTTACTGGCGACTGCTTGGGGGCTGCTCAACAGTTAATGGAGTTGCTGAATTACCTTGTATTCATAACTGCATTTTACAATGGCTTTCTATAACGGTTTCCTATGAAAAATACGAATCAAACTATTCAAGCAAGTCAGCGAAACAGCCATTTGGTATTGGGTGGAGCTCGTTCTGGCAAGTCGAGTTATGCAGAGCAACAAGCGTTAAGTGCCCTGGCTGCATGTTCAAATAGGCGTTTGCATTACATTGCAACAGCCACTTACCTTGACGATGAAATGCGAGAACGAATAGCGCACCATCAACAACGTCGAGGTCAGCATTGGGTTGAACATGAGGTACCGATTGAATTAGCCACTAAACTGCAGGCATTTAATCAAGGTGATGTGGTGCTGATTGATTGCTTAACACTATGGCTTAACAACCTCATCTTTGAATTGGGCGATGATGCAACCAATGAACAAGTAGAGACTGTGATTGAGGCTTTAGTGCAAAGCGTCGAGCAAAGTCCGGCGCAAATTATCATCGTGTCTAACGAAGTTGGACTTGGTGTAGTTCCGCTAGGAAAAGTGTCGCGCTTGTTTGTTGATAATGCGGGGCGAATGAACCAAGCATTAGCTCGGGTTGTCGAACGAGTCACACTGGTCACCGCAGGGTTGCCATTGATCTTGAAACCGTCGAATTATTAGACTCATTCCTAAGTTTAGGTACACACATGGACAATGGAACAACCAAAAATATCTACTTGCTGAGGCATGGAAAGGTAGAAGGTAAAACGGCTCTGAACGGTGTATCTGACGTATTGGTTAACCCAAACCTTCAACAGCAGATTTGTGAAGCCTTGGTGCAGCACGATGTCTCTTTTGATGGTGTGGTTACCTCGCCATTAAGACGATGCAGTGATCTAGCAAACCTGTATGCACAGCGCATGTCTGTACCTCTGTTGACGACATCAGGCTTTCAAGAAATGAACTTCGGTGAAGTTGATGGTGTCCCATTTGATGAGCTTGAAGACAAGTGGGGAATGTTAGAAACCTTTTGGCAAGACCCTGCTAATCATCGATTAACAGGCGCAGAAAGCTTACAGAGCTTCCACGACAGAGTAACTCAAGCTTGGGCGCAACTTTTTAGCGATCCAAGTGATAATTTATTATTGGTTACTCATGGTGGTGTGATTCGAGTACTGCTCGCGCACTGCCTTGATATTAATTGGAAAAATCCAAGTTTGTACTCGAAATTATCGATCGAGAATGCCTCAATTACCCATATTCAAGTCACTCAGTTTGCACAGAGCTTTATCTGCGTCAAAGCGATAGGGCTGCCTGTTCTGTAAGCATTCAAAAATACACAGTTATACCAATTTTTAAATATATTAAAAGTGTAAGACGGTGGTTTTAGCCGTTACCTACGTGAAAGGAATTTAGTCATGACCACACCAAGTTGGGATCTCAGTATTGCTTATCGCGATCTAGATGATGCAAAAATCGAACAGGATATTGAACTCATTCAACAGTGTATTGAGCTGTTGTATCAGCATGTTGAAATTCGCCATGTCATTCTAGCGATGCAAAACGCCATTCAGACTTCAGAAGCGGCTGGCACGTTACTGAGCACCATCAATACTTTTGCCAACTGCCACGCATCGGTAGATGCAACACATACAGAAGCCAAAGCATTGCTTGGCCGTGTCGCGAAGTTGAACTCTGAAATGTCTCAAGCGTTTAGCCCGTATGAAGACACATTGATTCACGCTGAACCAGAATTTATTGATGCCGTTCTAGAGCATGAAAGTATGGATGTAGCTGGCCAACGTTTTGCGATTGAAAGTTCACGAAAATTATCGAGCAGCAGACTTAGTGTGGCTGAAGAGCAGCTATTAGCAGCAATGAAGGTTGATGGCCGTGACGCGTGGGGGCGTTTATACGACAACCTAACGGGTTCTTTGAAGTTGTCTTTAAAGGTTCAAGGTGAAGAAGAAGCTCTCGGTTTCTCCCAAGTGGTTAGCTTACTGTATGGCAGTGAATTCGACAAACAAGAACCGGCATGGCGCGCGGTTCAAGGCGCAATGAAAACGCATCAAGAGTCTTTTGCTTCGATTCTCAATGCATTGGCGGGTTGGCGACTGACGGAAAACAAAAAGCGCTCGAAGATTAGCGACGTACATTTCCTTGATCCAAGCCTACACGGCAGCCGCATTGTGCCAGAAACATTAGACACCATGATGTCGGTGGCAAAAGCTAATCGTAACGTTGGACAGAAAGCCGGCCTGTTAATGGCAAGAGTTCACGGTCTCGATGAAATGAAGCCTTGGAATCATTTAGCAGCAATGCCACCACTTGGCGACGCTGAATCTAAGGTTTACCCATTTGATGAAGCGATCGAAGTGATCAAAACTGCTTTTGATCAAGTCAATCCAGAGATGGCTGAGTTTGTGGGTTTGATGGTTGAGAATGGTTGGATTGATGCAGCACCTGCTGCCAACAAGCGTTTAGGGGCTTACTGCACTAAATTTGCTGCTACACGTACGCCGCTCGTTTTCATGACTTGGGGTGGTAGCCGCTCAAACCTAATGACCTTAGCGCATGAACTCGGCCATGCTTTTCACAATTGGGTGATGAAAGATATGCCATTATGTCAGACACGCTACCCCATGACGCTGGCAGAAACTGCTTCTATCTTTGCTGAGAACATCGTTCGTGACCACTTGTTACAACAAGCACAAACACGCAATGAAAAACTTGAAATGCTGTGGGAAGAGCTTTCTTCTTCTTTGGCATTAATGGTGAACATTCCCGTTCGTTTTGAGTTTGAGAAAGCCTTCTACGAGCAGCGTGAAAAAGGCGAGCTCACGGCTCAGCAGCTGTGTGACTTGATGGAAACAACTTGGAAAGAGTGGTACGGCGATGCAATGACAGAAGCCGACCCTTATTTCTGGGCGAGCAAACTGCACTTCAGCATTTCTCAAGTGAGCTTCTACAACTACCCATACCTATTCGGGTACTTGTTCAGCAAAGGTGTGTACGCGCAGCGAGATGCGAAAGGTGAGCAATTCTACGGCGATTACGTGTCGTTGCTTCGTGATACGGGCAGCATGATGGCGGAAGAAGTCGTTCAAAAGCACTTAGGAATGGACCTGACTCAAGCTGACTTTTGGCAACAAAGCATCGACATGGTCAAAGTCCAAATCGATGAATTTGAAAGATTGCTCGATCAGGAAGATTAATTGATCTCAATCTGTTCATGGCAGGTAAGAGCTGTGTTAGCTTACGTGGCTCTTATCTTGCTGACATGACTTGAGAAAAGCTGAGACAGCCAAAAGTTGCTTTAAATAGAGAAAGTTATTTGGAACAGAAGTCGGTTAGTAAAGTCAGCAGGTAATATAAAAATATATGGGTAGTATTTGTGAGTGATAACGGAGTTTCTATTGATAAGTGCGATCCTAGCAACACAATTTCTATGTACAATTTATTAACATACGGCCGTGCAATTAAGGAGTAACGCATGACGAAGACCCTCTTTCGCCAATCATTTCTTTTTGACAGCCTAGATCTTGAGCAAGAAGTGGTTGCAGGACAGACCGTACTTAGTAACGGTGTTCAAATTAAGCTTCATCAACGCGGTGTATTGGAAGTGATTCCCGCAGAGTATAATTCTGAAACCAAGAACATCATCTTTTCAACAGGTGTTCACGGCGACGAAACTTCACCAATGGAGCTGATTGATAAGCTCATTGAGGACATTGAAACAGGCTTCCAAGTCGTGACAGCAAGATGTTTATTCATCATTGCTCACCCAGAAGCAACCAACGCGCATACTCGTTTTCTTGATGTGAATATGAACCGTCTGTTTGATGAAAAACAGCACGAAAGCAATCGAGAAGTGGATATCGCGAAGAACCTTAAGTACTTGGTTACTGAGTTTTACAAGGAAACGGTACCTGCCACTCGTTGGCACTTAGATTTGCACTGTGCGATCCGTTTGTCTAAGCATTACTCTTTCGCCGTAAGCCCTAAGGTTCGCCACGAAGTTCGCAGTAAAGCTTTGTTCGATTTCATCAACAGCGCTCACGTTGAAGCTGTGCTGCTATCGAATGCGCCAACCAGCACCTTCAGTTGGTACAGCGCTGAAAACTTCGAAGCCCAAGCACTGACAATGGAGCTAGGGCAGGTAGCAAGAATTGGTGAGAACCAGCTTGATAGGTTAACGGCTTTCGATTTGGCAATGCGCAATCTGATTGCTGAAATAGAACCAGAGCATTTACCAAAGAAAACCATTACATATCGCGTAAGCCGAACCATTGTTCGTTTGCATGATGACTTTGATTTCATGTTCTCTGATGACGTTGAGAACTTTACGGCGTTCAAGCACGGTGAAGTGTTTGGTCATGATGGCGATAAGCCATTGATGGCGAAGAATGAAAACGAAGCGGTGGTATTCCCAAATCGTAACGTTGCTATCGGTCAACGAGCGGCCTTAATGGTGTGCGAAGTTGAAACACGATTCGACCACGGTCAGCTTGTGTACGATTAATACCGAGCTGGGTTAAAGCGACGAAAACAACCGCTCAACTGGTTGAAATATCAAGGTTCACATTACGGTGTGAGCCTTGAGTTTATTTAGGGATACAGGTAAGGTTACGCGAACAATTTCAAAGTAGCTTGATATGGATTTCCAACAACTTCTTCACCAAAAACAGCGCAAATGGACCCGAGCCATTTATCTGATGGCAGTACTGCTTGTCGCGCTGAGTGCGATTTACCTGATGGTTGGCGATCTTTTCATTTCCCCTCTGGGCACCTTGTCCACGTTAGAACAAAAACTACTGATTGATTTACGCTTACCTCGATTATTAGCAGCGATTGCGATCGGGGCTGGGTTAGCTGTATCTGGCGCAAGCTTACAAGTCTTATTGGGTAACGTATTAGCAGAGCCAGGTGTGCTCGGCATTTCTGGTGGCGCAAGTTTGGCGATGGTTATCGTACTGTTCTTCTTACCGTTTGCTCCCACACCTGAACTGTTCATGATTGCCGCCGTTTTAGGCTCGCTTTGTTTCACCGTGATACTGGTGAGCATGGTAAAAACGATGCGACTCACCACGGCTAAATTACTGCTGGTGGGTGTCGCATTAGGCATTCTTTCTGGCGCGATGGTTACATGGGCGTTCTATTTTAGTGACGACTTAAGCCTACGCTTACTGATGTATTGGCTGATGGGCAGCTTGGGTGGCGTGACTTGGTATCAACACTCGCTCACGTTAGTGATGATCCCCGTGATTATTTGGTTGTGCCTGCAAGGTAGTAAGCTAGATAAGTTAATGATTGGCGAGACTCATGCTGCACAGTTAGGCGTGAATGTTCCGAGATTACGTTGGCGTCTAATCTTCGCTGTGTCTATTTTAGTCGGCTGCGCGGTGGCATTGGGCGGCGTGATCAGCTTTGTTGGCTTGGTTGTGCCCCACTTGTTGCGTTTAGCAATTGGTACCGACAACCGATACCTTCTTCCTTTGTCTGCCGTTGCTGGCGCTGCATTGTTGGTGTTTGCTGATATTTGCGCGCGTACATTACTCGATTCTGCAGAATTGCCTTTGGGTGTGATGACCACCAGTATCGGTGCGCCTATCTTCATTTGGATGTTAATTAAAAATCATGATTCAAATTAAGAGCCTGAGCGTCGGCGCTCGTTTATTACCAATATCATTTGAGCTCACGCAAGGGCAGGTGACCCACGTTATCGGCCCGAATGGCAGCGGTAAAAGTACCTTACTCGAAGCGATATCTGGTATTGGTGATAGCTATAAAGGCGATATCAAGCTCGATGGGCAAGACTTGTCAGTGTTGTCGCTACAAGATTTATCATTACACCGTGCTTATCTGTGCCAAAGCGCAAGGCCAGCCTTCAACTTGGAAGTGTTCCAATACCTTGCGTTGTCATTGCCAAGTTCATCGCATGGCCTTGATGCTGAAATCAACGCAGCTTTGGACGAAATCAGCCAGATGCTAGACATTGCAGACAAACTTCATCGTTCCATTCAAACCTTGTCTGGTGGTGAATGGCAACGCGTTCGTTTGGCGGGAATGTGCCTACAAATTTGGCCGACGCTTAATCCTTACGCAAAGCTGCTGATCCTCGATGAACCCGCAGCTCCGTTGGATATTGCTCAAGAAGCCTTGTTATACAAGCTCATCGAACGAGTGGCAGAGAAGGGCATCGCCGTTATCATGGCAAATCACGATCTGAACCGCACCTTAAGACACGCCGACCAAGTGTTGCTGCTCGACAAAGGCGTACTTCAAGCATCAGGTCGTGCAGAACAAGTTCTTACGCCTGAACAGCTAGAGTCCGTGTTCAACACTGAAGTCAAAAGTATCTCAGTCGATAATCAAACTTATCTGTTATTTGGTTAAGCCTTTATCGTTTGGGTAAGACGGTTGAATCTTAGGATTGGAAAGCTCGGCAGTTATCGGGCTAACATCATCTCATATTCAACCATCATATCTGGCATCCCTAAACGTTGAACATAGCGCAACGTGCCTGTTGCTGGTTTTACTTCAACATCACCTAAAAACTCTTCCCAAACATGAGCAATGCCTTCGAATTGTGCAGAGTTTACTTCGTTGGTAAATGTCCAATCCGTCCTGACAATGTCGTTAACACTAAAGCCAGCTTCTTCTAAGAATGCCTTCATTTGGTCTAAAATTAATCGTGTTTGAGCAACAGGATCCTTAGGGTGTTGAGTGATAAAGTCCGGGTTACAGTCAGCATGCCCTGTCACAAAGAAGACTTCGCTGAATTCACTTAGTTTCAGTCCCCAACTAAACGCATTGCTCATATCTAGTAGGTTCTTATTGCGAAAAGCTTGTTTAATGGCCATTTTATATCCTCTCTACTTGATAGTGTTTACAGCGAAACTTCCAATACGATTTTGCCACGAGCACGTTTCGATTGACTTAACTCCTGTGCTTGAGCGGCTTTAGATACTGGGAACACCTTATCGATGTTCACTTTAATTACGCCATCATCAATTAAAGCGGCAATACGTTGTAGATCTCTGGCATTGGGTGAAACCCACCAGCGTTGAAAATTTACGGCTAGTTGCAGTGGTAATGCGCTTTCAATGTCATCTAATAGTGAAACTACGTTGCCACCTTTTCGTACCACTTCGAGTGAACGCTCCGCGATGCCATCACCCCCAACAGCGACGAGCACAGCATCTAACTCATCAACCTCGTCTTCAAAGCGTTGAGTTTGGTAATCGATGAATTGATCGACCCCTAAAGCCGTTAAGTAGGCTTTGTTGCTGGCTGATGCTGTTCCGATAACATAAGCACCGAGCGCTTTCGCTATTTGAACTGCAAAGCTACCAACACCTCCGGATGCATTGTGAATAAGGACACGTTGACCTGCTTTGAGTTGGCAACCTTCAACAAGTGCTTGCCATGCTGTTGTTGCGGCCAATGGCACAGCTGCGGCGGTCACGATGTCGAGAGACTTGGGCGCACTTGCTACTAAATCACTATCGACAGCAAGGTATTCGGCGTAGGCGCCTTGTTCAGAAATGGGCGCATATACATAGACCTGCTCCCCAAGTTTAAGGTTGCTTACATTGTTGCCTTTTTCGACAACTTGTCCTGCTGCATCCCAGCCAACAATGAGTGGCATTTCATGTTGACCGCTAGCCCGTAGGAATCCCTCTCTTACCATCCAGTCGACAGGGTTTACCCCCGCGCCTTGTACTTTGATCAGCACTTGATTTGGTGTGATGGTGGGTTTAGCTATATCGCCGAACGTTAAGTTCTGCGCACTTCCATACTCTTCTAAATACACGGCTTTCATCGTATTTCCTTATAAGTGAGTCATCTGACTTGTTTTTCTACCAGCGGGTTAATCTGTTTGTGGAACTCACTTTGCCCAACTTGTTACTTATCGTCTAATTGATGATTGGTATAATATGCATTGATTAATATGATGAGTTTGCCGATACTCATTCACTAACTCCCTGTGTAATTAGGCAAGTAAGATGGCGAATGTCGATCTGAATTTAATGGTTATTTTTGATGCAATCATGCAGGAAAGCTCGATTACCGTGGCCGCAGAACGATTGTCGATGACGCAACCGTCGGTATCGAACGCCGTCTCTCGAATGCGCCATGCTTGGAAAGATCCTTTATTCGTGAAACAAGGAAGAGGGATTCGCCCAACCCCTTACGCCGTCGAGTTGTGGAAAACGATTGGTGAGCCGTTAGAGGCAATACGGATTGCAACTGAGCGTGATGAGTTTTATCCTGCGACGTTAAAGCGCACGTTTAGAATCGCAACCACAGATTGGATGGCAGACCTGTTTTGGCTGCCGTTAAAGCAACGAATAGAGCTTGAAGCGCCTGACGTTAATCTTCACGCCGTACCTTACAACGTCAATGGAGAAAAGTTATTACTCAGTGCCGATGTCGATATGGTCTTGGATTATTTCGAAGGCAATTCAACTCAAGTACAAACTCAACATCTGTTTGATAATCACTTTGTGTGCGCAATGCGTGCCGATCACCCGTTGGCAAGTGAAGAGCTATCGCTAAGTGCTTTTGCTCGTGCTGATCATTTGTTGCTCTCGTTATCAGGTGAAGCGAAAGGCGGGGTAGACATGTTACTAGGACAGAAGGGAATGAAACGGCGCATCGCCATGACGGTGAACCACTGTTACTCCATACCTAGGTTGCTAGTCAATACTGACATGATCACGACGATTCCATTACCGATAATATTGGAGAGCGTGAGTAAGGGAGAACTGGTGATTAAGAAAACGCCATTCACCATGCCACCGGGGCCCATTTCGATGTCTTGGCATGTGCGCCATCAACGTGACCAAGGTACGTTATGGTTGCGTGAGAAAGTACTTAGTGTTCTGAATCATGGTTTACCTAAAAATTTACTTATTGATCCGTTTCAATGAGAAGCGGTGCAAAGAGTATTTGTTTCGAAATTGCTTTTTCGCATTGTTAATCAGTATATTACTGACGTTATATATTGAGCATCGTCATAAAGGGTGACATTCTAAGTGTTGCTCAAATCTGAACAACATTTGGTGTGATATTTGTAAATTGGAAGAGGAATTAGAGTGTTTAGATATATTCAAAGACGAAGGATCAAAAAGGTTATTAAGCTACTGTCTGCAAGGTTGGTAAAGAGCTATGGAAGCCGTGACTTTTTCTCGATTGGCCAGGTAGAAACGAGTTCTCGTGAATTGAGTAAACGCCAACAACAAATCGCATTGGCTTTGTTTGCTGATCCACAAGATTTAGATGTTGAATTGGTTCCCACTATCCAGCTGTTACGTAATGATGTGTCTAATGATTTCTTCGGCGGCGAGAATTACACCGCGCGTGATGTGCTCAATCTTTTGGGTGGCGGCGGTTGGAAAGGCGGTCGTATGGACGATGACATGTCACATCGCATGGGCATGCATAGCCGTTATTAAATATCTTCTTACTACCTAACGCCTTTATATCCCCAAAGCGGTTTAATCATAAAGTCGCTGTTTTATTCATTCCGAATAATGTTCCCTCAATCAACACAGAATACTGAAATGTCATAATTCGAAGCAACATCATTTATCGACAACACATTTACTTGAGTTGTGTGATTCCGATTCCTATTAATATAATCCCCGCTGTTATAGACGGTGTTGATGTATATATTTTTTGTTGTTCTTCTTCAAGTCAAAACTATAAATCTTCTAACAGTATTGGTGGTTGGTTAGCCAATATTAGTGTTGTGTAGGGTTAAAATAATAGAGAGTGGGAAAGTGACAACAATAAATAATAATATTCTAAAAATAGCAGTGGGTATGGCTATGCTATCGAGTGTGCCGTCAGTGGCAAATGCTCATGGCTGGTCTGAATTTCCAAGTGCACGTCAGAACACCTGTTACGAGCAAGGCGGGGTTTGGTCGGGTACACCACCAAATGCTGCATGTGCGCAAGCGAAAGATATTTCTGGCTCATACCCGTTCGTTCAACGTAACGAATACGCAAAAAACATTCAAGATTTCAACAACATCAATGCTGTAAAGGCGGCGATTCCTGACGGCACTTTATGTTACGCCAATGATTCGCAAAAACGCGGCATGGGTGCGCCTCACACTGGTTGGACTCGCACCGAGCTAAGTACAGGTACATTTGAATATGTATTCAACGCGACGGCACCACACAACCCGTCATTCTGGGAGTTTTACCTAACGAAGCCAAACGCAGACCTGAGCAAAGGCCTAGCGTGGGGGGACTTAGATCTTATTCAGGAAGTGGGGAACGTTCCTGTAAGCGGTGGTAAATACCGGATTAACGTAACGATTCCATCTGACCGTTCTGGCGACGCAATCTTATACGTACGTTGGCAACGTGACGATGCTGCGGGTGAAGGCTTCTACAACTGTTCAGACATCACTATCGCGGGTGATACAACCCCTCCACCAGAGCCAGGACCTGAGCCTGATCTCGTGCGTGGTGACCTATTTGTTTCAGAGCAATTTGGTACTCCACAAGTCGGTGATACCGTTAACTACGACATCATCAACAAGTACGGTGAAGTAGCGCGTAGTTTTGATATTGCTATCGACGCTTCAAACGTTAATGACTGGGCTCGTTTGCTGGCTTCTGAAATCAACGGTTGGCATGAAGAGTTTAAAGATGGCGCGGTGTTCATTGGTGATTGGCATGATGAAATGCAGCATTATATGTATTTCCAAAACGATCCTACACGCAACTTCTTTAACTCAAAGGATGGCCGTGCTTCAGGTCAGCTAACATTGATTGAAGGTGGCGACGGTGGTGTTGAACCATTGAAAGGCGATATCTATGAGCTAGTGAAGAGTGACAACGTAGTGAATGCTGGCGACAAAGTTGTGATTGCAACAAGCGAAGCGGCTACATTAACTCAAACTCAAGGTTCTGCAGTAAACATCCAAAATAACGGAACTGCGTCAGTTGTTGTAGATACGACTAGTATTACGGCCAATGAAACCTTGTCGTTTATGGCTAGCTCTATTGAAAGCAACAGTGTGGAAACCTTTACGTTCGAAGTGATTACTGATGACATTGGCGTAACACCAGACCCAGATCCAACGCCGGATCCTGATCCGACTCCAGACCCTGGCACTTGGGATTCATCAGCAACTTATCTAGGTGGTGAAGTTGTGACTTACTCAAACCAATCGTGGAAAGCGCAATGGTGGGTTCAAGGTGGTGCAAACCCTCAAGCGACATACGATAACGACAAATGGGGCGTTTGGCGTCCAGCTAACTAGTCAGCTAGTTAATCTAAACGACGTAACTAAGTAAGTAATTAAGGCACCACACTCGATTGATGAGTGTGGTGCCTTTTCTTATGGGAGAGATAAACAAGTCGACCGTGAAGGTAATTGGGTTTAGGGTAGGGCTTTGGTTTACCTTGAATACCCGCGTAACTCGAATATCCATGATTAGGTAATCTTTAAGCGCATTAGATAGAAAAGAATTTATTGATGAAAAAATCACAGATACTCGCCAATACAATCAAGAATCAGATAGAGCAAAACATTTGGCTGAGTGGTGAGAAGATCCCATCAATTAGAGATGCGTGTAAGCGGTACAAACTTAGCATCGAGACGGTATTGCAAGCTTATCAGCAGCTTGAAGATCAAGGCTATGTACGCTCAAAGCCTAAGTCAGGCTATTTCGTGTTACCTCGCAGAAATGTATTCACTTCAGAAAACGCGCAACACAAAGCCATCAAGCCGTATCCCGTTAAGATCAGTGATCTGCTTTACGATGTTCTCCAACGAGCGAAAGATCCTAGTGTTATTCCACTCAGCTCGGCATTTCCAGACCCTGCCTTGTTTCCTCATCAAGCATTGTCACGCAGCTTAGCCAACGCCAGCCGTCAAATGCCGGATAACAGTATGCTTACCAATTTGCCTCCGGGCAGTGAAACACTCCGTAGACAAATTGCTCAGCGTTACCAAGTGCACGGTCTAAATGTACTGCCTGATGACATCGTGATTACCTCTGGTGCGATGGAAGCGCTTAATCTCTGTTTGCAATCTTGCACAGAGCCGGGTGACTTAGTCGCTATCGAGTATCCTGCGTTCTACGGTGTATTACAGACTATTGAAAGGCTTAACCTGACGGCAGTTGAGGTACCAACAGACCCTGAAACGGGTATAGATCTCGATGTGTTGGAGTCAGTGTTTGCATCAATGGACATTAAAGCGTGTTGGTTCATGACAGAATCACAAAACCCAGTTGGTTATTCGATGAGTGACAGAAACAAGCAACGACTGGCCGAGTTGGTGAATCAACATAAGATCCCGATGATCGAAGACGATGTATACCGAGAACTTCACGTTGGTAATCAAACATCATTACCCGCCAAAGCCTATGACTCTGATGAACAGATCATGCTTTGTGGTTCGTTTTCCAAATCACTGTCTCCCGGTTTTCGAATTGGTTGGGTCGTGGCTGGTAAAAAAGCGCTGAAGATTCAACGATTACAGCACCTGTCAACGCTCTCAAGTAGCATTCCTATCCAACTTGGACTGTCTCACTACCTGACGTTTTATAGTTATGACAACCACCTTAAAAAACTTCGCAAGCTTTTGAATGAAAGGAAGAAGGCACATATAGCACTTCTAGAATCCAGTTTGCCTGAAAGTAGTCTGATTCACAAAAGCCAAGGCGGTTACTTCCTTTGGATAGAATTGCCTCACTCGGTTTGTGTTGAGAAGCTTTATGAGCAAGCTCTTGAACGCAATATATCTGTCGCTCCAGGGATCATATTCAGTAGTGACAAAAAGTTCTCCCATCACATTCGCTTGAATTGTTCATACGCTTGTGACGATAAAATCGCAGACGCCATTCAAACGCTAGGCAACCTAATCAGAACCATGGAACTGCAAGCTTCAACCGTTAGCTAAGTTATCGATTGGTTTTACCTCAATGCTAGTCATTTATTGACTGGATAAACAATCTGTTCTGTTTTTTAATGATCAATCTGTTCTAGTTTGGTTCGTTAGAACTGTGCTGAAATACGCTCCAATTATTAATATGAAAGCCATCATTATGATGTTTGGAGCTTAAATGTTTGATGTAGTTGAATTGTCGCGTTTACAGTTTGCGCTAACCGCTATGTTCCACTTTCTCTTCGTCCCATTAACTATCGGTATGTCATGCTTATTGGCGATCATGGAGTCGATCTATGTACTCACCGGTAAGCAAATCTATCAAGACATGACACGCTTCTGGGGCAAATTGTTCGGTATTAACTTTGCGTTGGGTGTTACGACTGGCTTAACCATGGAGTTCCAGTTCGGCACCAACTGGTCTTATTATTCTCACTATGTCGGCGATATTTTCGGTGCGCCTTTAGCCATCGAAGCGCTTGTCGCGTTCTTCCTCGAATCCACTTTTGTTGGGCTCTTCTTCTTCGGTTGGGAAAGGCTATCCAAACGCCAACACCTTGTCGTGACTTGGCTGGTGGCTTTAGGTTCAAGCTTTTCTGCACTGTGGATTTTAGTCGCCAATGGTTGGATGCAAAACCCAATTGGCTCAGAGTTTAATTACCAAACCATGCGTATGGAGATGACCAGTTTTGCGGAAGTGGTGCTTAATCCAGTGGCTCAAGTTAAGTTCTTACACACGGTCGCTTCGGCGTATACCTGCGGTGCGATGTTTATTCTTGGTGTGAGTTCTTATTATTTGCTGAAGGGTCGAGACATTGCCTTTGCCAAGCGCTCTTTCGCTGTGGCCGCATCTTTTGGAATAGCTTCGATCATTTCCGTAATCGTACTTGGTGATGAATCTGGTTATGAACTGGGTGACGTTCAAAAAGTAAAACTCGCAGCGATTGAAGCGGAATGGCACACCGAACCTGCACCAGCGGCTTTCACCTTATTCGGATTACCAAATCAAGAGGAGGGTAAAACCGACTTTGCTGTGAAAATTCCTTATGTGATGGGGATTATCGCAACGCGATCTTTGGACGAGCAAGTGACGGGTCTTCATGAGTTGCGTGATCAACATTTAGTGCGTATTCGAAACGGTATTATTGCTTATGAATTGCTAGAGCGTTTGCGATCTGGTGATACCTCACATGTGACGGAACAAGCCTTTGATCAAACCAAGCAAGACCTCGGATATGGCTTATTGCTTAAGCGATACACAGATACCGTGACTGATGCTACTGAACAGCAAATCCAACAAGCAGCCGATGATTCAATCCCAACTGTGTGGCCTCTGTTTTGGTCATTCAGAATCATGGTGGGTTGTGGCTTCATTATGTTGTTTGTCTTTGGTGCGGCCTTCCTACAAACCTACCGTAAAAATATTACGCAAAAGCCTTGGCTACTCAAAGCGGCGCTATGGTCGATTCCATTACCTTGGATTGCGATTGAAGCTGGCTGGTTTGTTGCGGAATACGGCCGCCAGCCTTGGGCTGTTGGTGAAATTCTTCCTGTGACGGTGGCGGCTTCTTCTCAAACCGTTGAAAACCTGCTTACGTCTCTTGCTCTCATTATCAGCTTATATACCGTATTCATCATTGCTGAAAGTTACTTGATGATTACCATCGTTAAAAAAGGCCCAAGTAGTTTGAAAACAGGGCGTTATCACTATGAACAAACAACATCACTTGAAGCCAAACTGGCACAACAAGTTCAACAATAAGGTGACTGACTCATGTTCGAATATGACACATTACGTTTAATTTGGTGGGTTCTGATTGGTGTCTTGCTGATTGGCTTTATGATCACCGATGGCTTCGATATGGGAGTCGGGGCGCTATTGCCGATCATCGGTAAAACCAATTCAGAAAGGCGCGTGATGATTAACTCCATTGCACCCCATTGGGACGGCAACCAAGTGTGGCTCATTACCGCAGGTGGTGCTCTGTTTGCTGCTTGGCCTCTGGTGTATGCGACATCGTTTTCAAGCTTATATGTTGCGATGTATTTAACACTGATCTCATTGTGGCTACGTCCTCTTGCGCTTGAGTATCGAGCCAAGATAGATAACGATCAATGGCGAAAAGTGTGTGATCTGGCGATTTCGTTTTCAGGCTTCTTTCCGCCGATTTTATTTGGTGTCGCGTTTGGCAATTTAATGCAAGGGCTTCCATTCTCTCTGAATAGTTTGCTCATGGTTGAATATCACGGCTCGTTTTTTGATTTGCTTAATCCATTCGCTCTGTTGTGTGGTTTCGTTGGGTTATTAATGGCGTTGTTGCAAGGCAGTGCCTGGCTGATGATGAAAACCACAGATGCGCTTTATACAAAGGTAAGATTGGTTACGCAGGTGAGTGCGATACTTGTGGCTAGTCTTATGGTGCTAGGTGGTTTAATAATAAGCGACATTGATGGTTATCTGATTGTTAGTGAGTTGAACCATAGCGCTGTTTCAAACCCATTAAATAAACAAGTGATAGCTGAAACAGGTGCTTGGTTAACCAACTTCGAGACTTATTCTTGGATGTGGTTCGCGCCTATAGGCAGTGTTCTAATTCCGCTATTGGCGCTGGTGAGTGCGAGATTAAAATGGGATGCGCTGGCTTTCATCAGCTCCAGTTTTACTAATGCGTGCATTGTATTAACGGTTGGTTTTACGATGTTCCCATTCATCATTCCGTCTAGTGTTAATCCAAGTCATAGCTTAACTCTTTGGGATTCGACATCGAGTGAACTGACCTTGAACATCATGACAGGGGTAGCGTTTGTGATGGTGCCCATAATTCTGTGTTACACAGCTTTTAGCTACCGCACCATGTTTGGGCGACTCGATAGCGAGTATGTCGAACGTAATAGCCATTCACTGTATTAAGGAGTTTTTCATGTGGTATTTTGTTTGGATATTAGGTCTATTCTTGGCTGCTTCCTTCGCTGTTTTGAACGTTATGAGTTTAGAGAAAAGTGATTCGGAAACAGAGTCCTAGTCGCTTACGCAATAAAAAAAGAAGACCAGAAATATGCGTTTCTGGTTTTTGTTCCTCAAACTCATGTCCTCTTCGGATCATCAAGATCTATCCAACCTGTAGCTCTAACAAAAACATTCTTAATTAACCTATTGTTTAATATTCACTATTTGTTAGTGTGTTTAGGTGCACATTGAGGATGTGCATCACAATTAGTGAAGAATAATAGTAGGAGTTGCGATGAGTATTATAGTGAGACGGTCTGAACCGTCAGATGCGAAGGGAATAAAAGAAATCTACGAATGCACTAATGCTTATACTGGTACGCTGCAACTCCCAAATCCATCTCTGGAAAGCTGGCAAAAACGAATTTCTAATATGCCTGATAATGTGTATTCCTATGTCGCGCTGATCGATGGGGAAATTGTCGGTAACTTGGGAATGGAAGTGTGTGTAAACCCGAGAAGGCGTCATGTTGCTTCATTTGGTATGGGTGTTAAAGACGATGTATTAGGCAAAGGAGTCGGTAGTCAGTTACTCGTGACCGCGATCGACTTGTGTGATAACTGGATTAACATCAAGCGAATGGAGTTAACTGTCTATACCGATAACGAAAGAGCGATTAGCCTGTATAAGAAGTTCGGTTTTGTTATTGAAGGGGAGTCTGCGAATTTTGCTTTTAGAAATGGTAATTATGTCGCGGCTTATCACATGGCGCGATTGGTATAGGCACGCCGCTAAAAATCACTGGCAGATAATAAAACGCCACGTTATTTAAACGTGGCGTTTGCTATTTTAGCTCGCGGTGCATTAAACACCTTCAGTCGTAGCCTTACTTAAGCCGTTAGTGGCTCAAGGTTCGCAGGACGGTAGTGTACTGATTTAAGTACTTTACCTTGGCGAATTGTCTTGCCTTCAGATACGAAATCTTCTGCACACTTCGCGATGATGTATTCGCCTTTTTGAACCGCCATCAGTTTGATATTTTGTTTAGCGTAGAAGGCCTCTGTTTCTGCGTATTCTGCTTCGTTACGACATACTTTGCTCATGTTGCTTGAGTGTACTTCGTCCCAACAAGGCAGAAAGTCGATTGAACGGTTCTTAGAAACATTCAGCAGTAAGTCGATCAGATAACTGATTGCTAGGTTGTCTTCTACCTTAGCTTGACCAAGGTGAACCAAACGTCCCATCAAAACATAAACGCTGTCTACGATAGCGTCTGCTTGCTCGATTTTAGAGTCAGCTTCTGCAAGTTCTGTTAGTTCTTCGATCGCTAGAGAGGTATGTAGCGTATCGCCTTTTTCATCCATGGTTTCAGGAGCAGCAACAGGCAGATCAAAAGTACTGCGGAATTCTTTAATGTCGCGGTAAAGGTGATCGTAGATTTCTTGGCTTAGTTGAGAAAGGGTCATATTCCTATCCATTCTGTTTCGTTAATGGATTATTTTACCAAAGCTAGGAATAGGGTGCTAACGTAAAGTCGAAGAACTCCACTTTTATTCATTTGACCAGTAAAGCACTTTGCGTACAAACCGATTGATTATTGTGTATTTTTAACATTTACTCTTTTTATATACTAATAATGTTGTCATTTACTTGGTCAGCAATGGAATTACATTTATGCATCAAGCTAGTGAAAGCGAAGTTGTTATACGCCGCTTGTATCAAATCACCAATGATTATCGAAAGGGTTTCGATAATCAGATCTCTCAATTGCTTATTATGGGGCTTGAACGCTTCAACTTAGATATTGGTATCTTATCTAAAATTGATGGTGACACTTACTTTGTTGAACACTGTATTACACCTGAAGTTGTTGATCTCCATCGCGGTGATACGTTCGAATATTGCTCGACCTATTGCGAGATTACTTGTAAATCGATTGGCCCTACCTGTATTGAGCATTGTGGTAAACACGATCAGTATGCGACACATCCAGCCTATCAGTCTTTTGGCCTGGAGTCTTACATTGGCATCCCCATTTTCGTTAATGATGAGCTTTATGGCACCTTAAACTTTTCAAGCCCAGCTCCCTATCATCGTGAGTTCAAAGAATTCGATATTGATGTTATGAGGCTCATGGCTTCATGGATCGAAGTTGAACTTGTTAGAAGACAGCAAGAACGAAAACTCAAAGAACTGAATGAGAAACTAGAGTACCAAGCTTTGTACGATCCTTTGACACACTTACCGAGTAGACGTTGCTTGTTCAAAACATTGAATGCAGAAGTGGAGCAGTTAAAAGGATCTTTAGGTAAGGGGACCTTGGCAGTCGTCGACATCGATTTTTTTAAACAGGTCAACGACACTTATGGCCACCAAATGGGTGATGTTGTATTAAAGAAAGTGGCGAACGTGCTGAATAATAACACTCAAGAGGGTGAGTTTGTGGCACGTTTTGGTGGTGAAGAGTTCATTCTTTGGTATCCAAATACCCCCCCAAGTTGTGTTGAAGATAAGTTCATGACGCTTTTGCAAGAGATGAAAAAAATCACACTGGATAGAAAGCCTGTCACTATATCAATCGGTGCGTGTCATTTTGAGTTGAGTACAGGGGACACCAAAGGGGAAAGGATGTCGGCGCTTGATTCTCTGATTAAAGTTGCCGATGAATGCCTGTACATGGCTAAACAAAATGGACGAGATCAGTTTATTTCTCGCCCATATTATCAAGAGTGATCAGGCTCGTAAGTCGAAATTGATCAGGCCTCAATTCTCTACTGTTTACGATTAGCAGAATAGATAAGGGAACAACTTACGACGCTCTGCAGGTGTTAAAGATTCAACTCTTGCGATGTTGGTATCAGGAATAGCTTCAGGATTAGGGTAGTGCTTTAACACTTTTTCCATGCTGGCTTCACGTATCAAATGGTAAACCGGATACGGGGAGCGGTTCGTCAGGTTTTCATCGTCTTCTGGATCCGCACCACCAAAGCAATAGTCAGGGTGGAACGTCGCGAGTTGATAAACGCCTTCCCAGTTTTGTTGCTTGATCAACGCTTCAATCCAATCAATGAACATGTTGTAGTCGAAGAAGTCTTGCAGCATGTTAGGCACAACCACCAACGTTGTCTCTAATTTCGCAACTGGCGTGTTATCTAACTCTACAAAATGCGTCATGATGTCTTCCAACAACGCTTCTTCCGTTTTCGCTTCACTCACAAAGATCTTAATTTGCTTGTTACGTTGTGGCTTGGCTGCGAATGGACACAGGTTTAAGCCAATAACGACATCATCTAACCACTGTTTTACTTGGTCGTGTATAGCTTGAAGATCAGTACTTTGAGTGTTCGACATAACAGGTTCCGGAATAAAATTTGGCGTAGGATATCAGAACGGACGTCGATCAAAAGCAATAATTCAATCAGACACCTTACCTTAGTTAAGCTTCAGCTAGCTTAGAGGTCGATACTTGAAGCTGTTTCAACTGATAGACCCAAGCAAATATTGCAATATAGAAGACAGAACCTCCCGCAATCACGCCATTCCAACCGAACAGTTGCCAGAAATACAAGAGTAGGAATCCACCTAAGCTTCCGCCAATGTAATAGTGTACAAGGTACAGCGCGGTTGCTGTAGCTTTTGCACTCGATGCTTTTTGACTGACCCAAGAGTAGGCAAGCGTATGTGCGAAGAAGGCGCCGCCGCTAATCAACAACAACCCTGCTAGCATGAACGGGACCTTATCAACAGCAGAAATTAACATCCCGATTAAGCTGATACATACGCCTATTAAGATGCCATTCAAAGGTTCAAAGCGCTGTGTCCATTTGTTGGATAGCTTAGAACTGACAGTACCCGCTAAGTAGCATAGGAATATGAGTGACGCTAAACCAACGGGCACGGAGTGCGGCTCAGATACCAACCGGAAGCCCATGACAGAATACAGGTTAACAAACAGCGCAAAGTTAGCGCCACCAATCAACATCGCGAGCCACAAGGTACGGTTTCTTAAGTGCATGACTACAGAGCGATTGTGGTGAAAGAACAACCCTTTTTGAGGTTTGAAGTTCTGTTGATCAGGTAAACGGTAGGCGATAAAGAGCGCACCTAGCAATGAACCGACCACGAAAAATAGAACAGTTGCGTGCCAATCGAAATAGTCTGTGATTAAGCCGCCTAATACACGCCCAAAGATCCCGCCAAGCGAGTTAGCCGCAATATAACCACCAATGGCGACGGCAAAGGCTTTGGGTGTCAACTCCTCGACCATGTAGGCAACTGCCACACCAGCGAACGCCGCGACAGCAACGCCCATGAATGCGCGGGCTATCACGAGTTGCAACAAGGTAGTTGTGAACACCATGCTCAATCCAATCAGAGGAATAGCGAACAAACTGAACAGAATGATGGGTTTTCGACCAAAGGTTTCCGATGCGATTGCCCAAGGCACCAAACTAATGGATAGCCCGAGTGTCGTAGCGGCAAACAGCCAGTTGATTTGGGTTCCTGATACTTGGAAATGCTCCGCCATGTGCGGCAAAATAGGTTGAAAAAGGTAGAGATTACAGAAAATGATAAACGAGCCAATCGCTAATGATTGGGTGATTCGTTTGTATTGAGTACTGCCTTTATCAAACATTTGCATACGCCTGTGCGATTAATTAAGTTATTTTTGAACAAGTAATTTATTTGTGAACAAGTTATCAGTACAAAGGTAATTAAAGAAATATATTAAAAATATCACCTCCATATATTTAATATATCGATATGCTTGAATCAAAACCCCTTCGACATTTTCTAGCCGTTGCTCAGTTTGGTAACTTTACGCAGGCGGCTAAAGCTCTGCATATTGCACAGCCTGCATTGAGTATTTCCATCAAGAAACTTGAACAAACACTGGAGTTAATTCTGTTTCGGCGCGGAGACAAATCCGTGACGTTAACGGAAGAGGGCAAGGTGTTGTTCGAGCATGCCAGGAGGATTGCTCAGCAGTTTGATGATGCACAACTTGCTATGAACGAATTAAAGGGTTTAGAAAAAGGAGAAGTGCGATTAGGGGCGCCAAGCATGATGGGGAGTTACTTTTTCCCACAGGTGGTGATGGCCTTTAAAAGCCAATACCCAAACCTAAAATTGACACTAATTGATGCGGGTACAGCCTCGATACGCCAGATGCTATTAAACGGTGAACTCGATATTGGGGTTATCAATCATGAAAATGTGCCTGACGATCTTGAAACCGACCATCTGCTAAGTTCAGAGATGTTAGCCGTTGTAGGTAAAGAGCACCCATTAGCCTCACAGCCATCTATCACTTTTGAAGAGTTTTTCGCGCAAGAGCTGATCATGTTCAAGTCGGGTTACTTCCACCGCGATTTCATCGACGCTACTTGCAAAAAATACAATTTGGACATGACCATAGCGTTCGAGACCAACTTGCTACCGATGATTCTATCTATCGTGAAACGGGAATTCGCGATTACAGCACTGCTTAGCTTAGTGACAGAGTACGAAGAAGATGTGGTCGGCGTGCCGTTTAAAGACCCTGTAAAGCTTAATCTATCTTTGGCTTGGAGAAAGGAAGGTTATCTGTCGAAAGCAGACCGAACCTTTATTGATTTTGTGAAGCAGTATGTGTGATTAGGGCGTGTTGACCTTTCGTGGTTAAATTTTGTTCGAGATAAAAGCGTTTTAATCGCGGCGAGGGGGGGAAGTAGCCTAGTCATTCTAAGCAAATCCCCCTCAACAAAGAGTAAAACGCTTTTAGCCGAACCCTTCGGGCAGCGTTTGCTGGCCATTTCTACTACGTTATCGGCTTCTCATGTAGGCTAGCTACACATCGACGCCTCTGCCTTGTATAAATACCCAGCAACTCGCTGCAAAAATCAGCTCGAAAGATCAACATGCTCTAAGTAAGATGAAATAGACAAAACAAAGCCCGCAGGTCCTTATTCGGATCTGCGGGCTTTGCTGTATAGAAGTATGACTGGTTCAGAACACGTTAGGTGTTCTTTGAGTTATACATCTTATCGAAGTTCTTCTGATTCCATCCGACCATCACTTGGTCGCCGATTTTCAGTACAGGTATAGAGCGAGCACCCATTGCCTGTAATTCTTTACGGCCACGCTGCATCTTTGCGTTCGTTAGGCGGTATTCAATTTTTTTAGAGTCCAAATAGCGCTGGGCATCTTTGCAGTGTGGGCATTTGTCTGCGACGTACAATACAACACGTTTCATTTTTACATTCTCTTGCTGAGTCTAGCTCTTGGTGAATCTTGCTAAAGTGTAACGAATCCTAGGTGATTAGAAAAGTGTGATCAGTTACACTATGCGGCTCAAATTTCAAGACCACAACGTATTGTCGTGGCGTAACTTGTACGGTCTTTCAAAATGCATCCTTCTTTACGCTATATTCAAGGTTATCCTAAAAACATTATCGACCCTGTGACTCAACTTATAGAGTCGGGTAAATTAGTGCCTTGGTTTGAAGCTCGCTACCCAAAGAATCATGATATAAAAAGTGAGAAGGCCCTGTTTGATTATGCGATTGAGATTAAAAATCGCTACATGAAGAAAACACCACCCATCAGCAAAGTGATTTACGACGGGAAGATACACCTAATCAATAATGCATTAGGCCTCCACTCTTATGTTGCAAAGAATCATGGTGGCAAGATCAAATCGAAGAATGAAATTCGTATCGCCAGTGTGTTTAGAAATGCACCAGAACCTTTGCTCCGAATGCTAGTAGTGCATGAACTGGCGCACATCAAAGAGAAAGAGCACGACAAAGCCTTTTACCAACTATGCTGTCACATGGAACCGAAATATCATCAACTTGAGTTAGATGCCCGCTTATTCATGATGTATTTAGATTTAAAGAAGTAGCCTAATGAGCCAATCACAAAATAGAACCACGCTAAGCCTGTCGAAAAACAGCACCTCTGATAAAAACCGTAACAATGCGGATTCAAAAGCGGCTGGACAGAATAAAGCCAAGCAAGTTTCTAGTAAACCAACCAATAATAAAGGCGGAGCGGGTAAAGCACCGTTTAAAAAAAGCACTTCGAATAAGAGCACACCAAAAAGATCGAGCGGTTCGCAAAAGCTTTCAGGCACGAAACGAACGGGTGGTTCACAACGTAACAAGAATACGGCTAAACCTGCGAGTGGACTGCACCCAAGAAACCAACATACAGGTCGTTACGACTTCGAATTTTTGGTTTCTGCGTTACCTGAGTTGAAAGAGCACTTGATTAAGAACCCTGTCGGTGAAGATACGATTAATTTCTCGGATCCATTGGCCGTTAAGTTACTTAACAAGGCGCTACTAGCACATCACTATGGCGTTAAGCACTGGGACATTCCCGCGGGTTACCTATGTCCGCCAATTCCAGGCCGAGCAGATTACATCCATAGAGTGGCAGACATCCTTAACAGCGATGGTCAAGGCGAACCTTATAATCACGCATCTGTGAAAGCATTAGATATTGGTGTTGGCGCAAACTGTATCTACCCAATTATTGGCACGACAGAATACAAATGGCGTTGCACGGGTACCGATGTTGACCCTGTATCCATCAAAACAGCAAACTTCATCGCAGAAAGTAATGCGAACCTAAAGGGTAAGATCCGAGCACGCTTGCAAGCAGACTCTGAAGCTATCTTTAAAGGTGTGATTAAGGATAATGAACGTTACGATGTCACTATTTGTAACCCTCCATTCCACGGCTCTTTAGAAGAAGCGGAAAAAGGGTCACAGCGTAAACTTGATAATCTAGCGGCAAATCGCGCTAAGAAAGCAGGCAAGTCATTCAAGCCAGAATCTAAAAAATCGTACGCGAAACAAGATAAGCCAACGTTGAACTTCGGTGGACAAAAAGCAGAGTTGTGGTGCCCGGGTGGCGAAGCCGCCTTCATTATGAAAATGGCGCGAGAGAGCCAACTCTTCGCTACGCAAGTTCTGTGGTTTACTACGTTGATTTCTAAGAAAGACAACGTTGATATGATTCGTTCAGAGCTTGGTAAGTTAAGAGCAAAACAAGTGAAAGTAATAGAGATGTCGCAAGGCCAAAAGGTAAGTCGCTTTGTTGCGTGGAGCTTTATGGATGATGAGCAGAGACAAGAGTGGATTGCGCTTAAATAACACTTCCATACCAGAAAGTATCTAATAGATTACATAAGAAAGCGGGCTTGTTGTTCATTCAACAAGCCCGTTTTTATATTCCAGCGAGTCTAAGTGGAGAGCAACTCGTCTAATTTGGTTTGGTACTTCTTCTCAAGCGCGCTGTTTCCGGCTTTGTTTTCCAGTTCGACCAATATTTGAAGGGATGGAATTTGATAGCCATAGCGCTGGTGGAACTTGAACAGACGAAGCCTCGCGTTATTATAATCTGCTTCACTTACTTCAATCTTTGATAGCTGTAATATCGACTTTGCTCGATTCGGATCGTGGTCAATAGCACGTGTGAAGTAATACTTTGCTTGGTCAGTATTACCGGCTTTAAATGCGCAAAAGGCCGCATTCTCATAACTGGCAGAGACTAAATAATAATAGGGTTGGTCGATGGCTCGGTTGAAGTATTTGTCAGCCTGCTCATACTCGCCTTGTTTACACAAAAACGTACCGTAGTTATTCAATACATTTCCGTTTCTTGAATCTAAACTTAGCGCCTTTTGATATGTGGATCTTGCTTCGTCTACTTCGCCAACTTTTTCATAGTAATGCGCCATAGAGAGTCGTGCTCTGTAATAACTAGGCGCATGCTTGATCGCTAACTCTAGGTTTTCACGAGCTCTAACCATATTGTCTTGCCCCATGTAACCTAAGCCTAACTCAATGCGGGACTCAGACATCGCAATTGGGTCACTTTCTATTTTAGGTGGACCTTCAGTGACAGAGACGCAGCCTATTAGTGAAAGAGATGTGAATAATATGAAATGTGATAAAAATGACTTGGAAGGCATGTGCAGCTCCTTATGAACACCAGCCCATCATATGGAATCGAATAAGTCGAAGTATTAAATCTGCTATGGAATGCGAGCCACTTACCATAAAAAATCCGCATCCAATTGGCTTTATTATCAACAACCTATTGAATACAGATCTCTATGGCTGACAAAAATAACTTGCCGTTTAATCGTCTTTGGTGAAATTGTCTTCGCTGAAGTGATCCAAATCGTAAGGTGTCTGTTGGTAAACGCAGTAGTTTAGCCAATTTGAAAATAATAAGTGACCATGACTACGCCAGCTGGCAATAGGCTTATTGTCTGGGTTGTTGTTTGGGTAATAGTTGATAGGGATAACCGGCTCCATGCCTTCACCTAAGTCACGAATATACTCATTATGAAGTGTATGAGCATCATATTCCGGGTGACCTGTTACAAACACGTTCCGCTTGTCTTTCGTTGCTGCCAAATATACTCCCGCCACATCGGAAGTCGCAAGAACATCGAGATCTGTATGCTCGGCTAAGTATTCCTGAGAGAAGTCGGCATAGCGTGAATGAGGCGCTAAGAACGTATCATCAAAGCCACGTAAAATAGGGTGAAAGGGGTTATGTATCTCATGACTGTAAACACCAGACAGCTTGTCTTTACGAGTGCGCTTTGGCAAATCATACAGCAATTTCAAACCAGCTTGAGCTGCCCAACATACATACAGAGTCGACGTAACGTGTTTGTTTGCCCATTCCATGATGGTTTGTAGATGTTCCCAATAGATAACATCTTCAAATTGAACTAAACCAAGCGGCGCACCAGTGATGATCAGCCCATCAAAATTACGATTTTTTACCATCTCAAATTGACGATAAAAGTTATCAAGGTGCTCCGTCGGTGTGTTCTTACTTGGCCGGTCGTCGATGCGCAGCAGTTCTACATCTACTTGCAATGGACTGTTTGATAGCAGGCGTAAGAATTGAGTTTCTGTTTCAATTTTCTTCGGCATTAGGTTGAGGATCAAGACTCGAAGTGGACGAATTTCCTGTGTCGATGCTCTTGATAGCGGCATAACAAAAATTTTTTCTTCACGAAGAACATCGGATGCGGGCAATTGGTCTGGAATGCGAATAGGCACAGCTTTCTCCCTAAGCTAGATATGTAGACGTCTATACATCTAAATCTATAATAGTTTGACACGCTTGTCGATATACAAAATGGATAGATGTAAATTATTTGTGTTTTCTATCAGAAACAATCCATCGATTTCAAGTCGCGTACCATCATGTCGAACGACTATCCGAGTCGGATATAGGGTGTGTGTAAGTGACGAAAGATAGTTATTAGAGCAAGCGACAAACATTTAAGATAAACTTACGTTTTCAAATTAGCCTGCAAAGTGATAGATGAAGTTAATACTCATTCGAGGGCTGCCCGGTTCCGGCAAGTCAACAAAAGCGCAAACCTACGATGCACTGCATGTCGAAGCCGATATGTATTTTGTGAATGATCAAGGAGTGTATCAGTTTGATCCTAGGCGATTACAACAAGCCCATGAGTGGTGTCAGAACACCGTGGAAAAAGGCTTGAAACAAGGGCTAGATGTTGTTGTATCAAATACCTTTATCAAGCAGTGGGAAATGAAGGCTTACCGCCAACTCGCACTTAAATATAAAGCAGATTTGATTATAGAAGTGTGTAGAGAGCAATTTGGCAGCATTCACGACATCGAACCATCCGTGATTAAGCGCATGGCAAAAGATTGGCAAGAATAACCCGCTATTTCTGGCTAATGAGTTAACGCAAAGAACGAAGAAAAATTAGGTAATACACAATTATTAGGTAGTACACATGGCAAAGCGATCGGCTATCGTCGATATGACATCTTACGGCATCTACACGATGTGGGATTCTAAATCTAAAGATCTTCCCAAAATCCAAGAGTTCACCACCATCGTTGATGCCGAAATTGACGTAGAGTTTGGTTATATTCTGAATATTAAAAAAGCCAAAGGCGAAAAGATCCGCTACTGCATTTATCACCCGAACATCACCACAGACAAAGGCGAAGTGCTAGAACCATTCGATGGGGAAGAGTATGTCGGCAACAACGATTGGGATTTCTATCTAGGTGATACTATTTGGGCCCCTGTATCGAATAAAATCGGTAAATGGAGAATGACGGTCGAACTGAAAGGCAACATCATTGCAGATAAAACTTTCGATCTGGTCGCGAAAGATGAAGGTCAGTTCTGGAAACGTAGAGGTTTCTAGGTTCGAACTTCTGGCTAAATTCAGACAACAAAAAGCCGAGTCACATGTGAACTCGGCTTTTTGATATGAGTCAGTTAGTAGTGTACACCTATCTCACAAGTAAGATTATTGTGTTACGTAAGCCATAACAAACTCAGTGATTGAGACCATGTCTTTCACTGCAATATACTCTTCAGTGGTGTGAACTTTTGCCATTCCAGTAGAAAGGTTAACGGTTGTTAGACCTTTAGCATTAAAGTTATTTGCATCGCTACCGCCACCAGTACGTTTGGTGTTTGCCGTTACGCCAAGTTTCTCGAATGCCGATTTGATAGAAAGAATATGCGGGTGATCGTCTGCAATCACGAATGCATCATAAGCACGAGTTGATTCGATTTCCACTTCGGCGCCAAATTGCTTCGCGCTTGCTTCGAATGTCGAAATCATATGCTCAACTTGAGCAGTTAGCTTCTCACCGTTCAGTGAACGCGCTTCTGCTACTACTTTAAGCTCCGGCATTACGATGTTCGTCGCTTGACCACCTTCAACAATACCCACGTTTGCTGTTGTTTCTTCATCGATACGAAGCAGGTTCATCTTGGTGATTGCGTCTGCAGCTACTTGAATTGCGCTAATGCCTTCTTCTGGTGCCAAGCCAGCATGAGCCGGGCGGCCTTTGATTGTCGCGGTTACCTTCTGTTGACCTGGTGCAGCATTTACGATCGTACCAATCGGGCCACCTGTATCTAGAACGATAGCGTGCTCAGATTGAATGTAAGACATATCGAAATTCAGAGAACCGAATAAACCGCCTTCTTCGAATACTGTGAATGCGATTTCAATGGTTTTGTGCGCTTGTCCTTCAGCTTGAATGCAACGAACCGCTTCCATGATAGCTGCGATACCAGACTTGTCGTCGCCACCTAGAATTGTGTTGCCTTTTGAACGGATGATGCCGTCTTCAATGATTGGCTCAATGCCGATACCTGGCGTTACTGTGTCCATGTGGCAACTGAATACTGTGCTGCCTGGAAGAGTGCCATCTAGACGAGCGTAGATGTTGAAACCATTCGACACTTGTGCAGGAACGGCCAGCTTATGTACGTCAAAGCCGAGTTCACCTAGCTGCTCAGCCAGTGCTTCCGCGATGGCTTTTTCGTTGCGTGATTCACTATCGATTTTCACAAGATCGCAGAAATGGTCGACAAGACGTTGTTCATTAATTTGGGTCATTGTTAATTCTCATTATGTTTCCGCTCATTCGTCAGAAGTCACGGCTAAGGAACAGGAAAATCACTATAACGCCAATGTGCCAGATGAATGACTGAGTTAAATCAAAAAGTTGCCTGATTATTCTAATTAGTCAGAATAACCTTGTTCAGTTCGTCGAACTGATAACATTTTAATCTGTGTAGGCCTCGTGTATAATTAGTTTCTAATATGGATAAACAGCAGTGATATGGTCTTTCAATTTGTAACGGTCTTAATACATGAATAAAAACAACGTTTTAGGTTCATTTCTACTCGTTGTGACAATGAGTGCCATATTCGGGCTTTATTTGCTGTATCCGCTCAATGATGTGGACTTTAGTCCTCCTCAAGCCGACAGTACTTCTGCCTACACTCCAGAAAAAGAACTCTCTCAAACTGAATATGGAAAAAAGTTAATTCATATTCTCGGTTTGTCACGCAGTTCCCCATCTGTTGCAAAACATCAACTTGATCTACTTCGGCCGCCCACTGGCATTAATGACAAAGCAATATACCAAGCTTATCGACTTATGATTTTGTCGAATGTCGCTCAACATCAACGAGATGCCGACGCCGTGATGTCCTACGTAGAGCAAATAAAAACGTTGTCTGAGCATGAAGATATGTTGTGGTTGAAGTCAGAATCATTGGTTGAATCTGCGATTGAATATCTCAAGAAAGGGGAACTTGCAATCGCTGAAATTGAAATTCGATCCGCGATAAGCATTGCTGAATCTATTCGTTATGATCAGTTATTGGTTAAAGCGTATAACACCGCGGGAGCGATTAATAACGTGCGAAACGACTTGCAAGACGCTCAGTACTTTCTCTATAAAGGGCTGCAACTTGGCAAGCAGTATCCAACGCATATTTATAATAGCAAGCTTATGTCGAACATGGCGCTGCTCTACATTTATTTAGAGGATTGGCCTAAAGCCCTGCGTATTATCGAGAAAGCAAAAAAGCTCTATTTTAACAGTGGCTTACTTGAAGATGACGCGATTGGCATCCTTTACATAAACGAGTCATTTGTGTATTTAAGCAGTGGCGATGTGACTAATGGCCGAATTGCTTATGAAAAGGCAAAAGCACTCGATAGCAAAAAAGTCACTGCTCGATACAAAATCTTATTACTGAGAACCTACAGTGATGTACTGCTATCAGAGGGCAATTTCAGCAAAGCATTACAAGTGGCTAATCAATGTCTTCAAGCGCCGAATATTAAGAAGTACACGTTTCAAAACGGGCAGTGTTACCTAAGCCGCGCGTTAGCAAATATTGGACTAGATCAAGATAACGCCATATTGGATGATCTTGAACGAGCACTTGTAATCTTTGAAGTGGTTGGGAGCAGAAGTTGGAAGGTGCTAGGCTTAAAAACACTGGCTGAATATTACGAATCTCAGGGCGCCCTTGATACTGCACTGAGTTACTACAAACAATATTATCATGGCAACAAAGCGTTATTGTTTGATAAAAGGCAGAGTGACATTTTCTTACTAGAACAAGACAATGCAAAGAAGACACTCGCTAACGAAAATGAATTACTCAATACAGAAAAAGACCTCAACGAGTTGCTGCTTCAAAAGGAACAACTGAGAAACAGAATTGTGGTGACATTGATTATAATGGTCAGCATTAGTGCTGGATTACTGGCGATTAGGCTTCGCAGCACTCAAAGTAAAAATAAAGCGCTGGTCACTCAATCTACGACGTGTGCGCTAACGGGTCTATACAACAGACGCTATCTAGAGCAGTTGTTAACTCAGCCAGTATCTTTTAATGCTTCACGGTTTGGAATCAGTCTAGCTATTCTAGATCTTGACCACTTTAAGCGCGTTAATGACACCTTTGGACATGATGTTGGTGATGAGGTTTTAGTGGAAGTCGCAAGGCGAGTAAAGCAACACTTATTTCCAAATGACGCAGTGTCTCGCTGGGGTGGTGAAGAATTTGTTATACTGCTGTCTGGTTCCATTGATCCTGAGCAACAGTTGAACGTTATCCGTTTAGCCATTTCCGAAACCCCCATTGATACGCAATCCGGCTCTTTAGACCTCACCACGTCGATAGGGGCGTCGATTGGTATTGCTCATGAGCAACTCAATCAAGATACTTACAAGAAGTACCTCAAAGCTGCGGATGATGCATTGTATCAAGCGAAAGAGTCGGGTAGGAATCAAGTCATCATCGCTGAAAGTTAATCGCTAATCAGGAAACAAAAAGTCATTCTGCTCTTCGTGAGATAAGAATGGCTTCTGGAACACTCTGAGATCGCTAGTATCAAAATTTGAGTGAGAAGTAGGGTTTACTTAGCGATATGTCGAGTTTATCTATATCAACATTTTCTATATGAGTTATTTAGCGGCACCTTGCAGCATTTCAACCAGTTCGCCCTCTGTAGCCGGTTCTCTTGATAGTTCATAGTGATTACAGCATTCAAAGGTCGTGATTCTGGTTGGCAACTCTCGCTCTTTTGCTTGCCACGTGAGGCTTTTCTACATACGCTAGCCACTATCTTAATCCCTATACAGACGTGATTGTGTTGGAAAATGACTAATATCTTTATCGTTGTAATTGTTCTGGTTGTGTTCTTTTACTTTATCCAAAAGTATCTAGTGAAGCATGATGACACCAAAGATCATGCTTATCAGAAAAAAGGGTCGTTGATGTCGGCGCAACAGGCGACATTTTATAACGCACTTAAATCCGCTGTGGGCAATCATGGTGAAGTGTTTGCTAAGGTCAGCATGTCGAACGTTCTTGTCCCCGCTAAGGCTAATAACAAGAAGAATTGGTTTATCGCCAACAACAAAATCTCACGTAGCTACTTTGATTTTGTGGTCTGCGACCCGCGAACGTTAGAGCCTCGCGTGATTATTGAACTTGATAACGGCAAAGAGCTCAACAAGGGAAAGGCCGATCGAGAAAAGCTACTGATTCACGTGTGTAAATCGGCAGGCTTACCACTGATTGGTGCATCTATTAAACACAGCTATCAAGTGAGCCGTTTGAAGCGGTTACTGGCGGCACACATCGATTTAATTGAACCATCAAAAGAAGTTCGATTCTGTAAAAAATGTGGTAGCCCGATGATCATCAAGTTAGCAAGTCAAGGTGACCATAAAGGCCGACGCTTTTTCACTTGTAGCCGCCAGCCGAACTGTACGTATACCGAGAACTACAATGTGGTGTTCGATGTGGATGACGAATAAAGTAAAGTCAGGCTCACATTGAGTGTGATGCAATTCAACTTTATTTACGTTTTTCGTCTAAAAAATCAACGCATTGATGCGAATAAGAGCAAACGGTTGATTCAAGTGTAATTTTAACTTGCACCACGATAAATCAGTCGTTACTATCTTTCTCGTTCTAAAGGAATGCGTCCGTAGCTCAGTTGGTTAGAGTACCGCCTTGACATGGCGGGGGTCGGTGATTCGAGTTCACTCGGACGCACCATTCCTTATTTATTTTATTGCATAACTATTGATTTTGTCACGATGGTAGTAATAAGAAATTAGAACATCGCCCGCTTAGCTCAGTTGGTTAGAGTACTTGCATGACATGCAAGGTGTCACTGGTTCGAGTCCAGTAGCGGGCACCAAATCCAAAAAGAGCCCACCTAGTGTGGGCTTTTTTGTACCTGTAATTCCTCCTCTTAACAATCTTCCTCTTATCTTGTTATTTCTATCCTCGTTGTAAACACAAATGACACCTTGTAGCGAGTGTGGCAGACCGATGAGCAGTATAACTAACGAATGCATTAACTAAGAGTGCGGAGATATACGGCCATTGTGCAAGCGTTGTGGCAGTGAAATGAAGTTAAGAAATGAGAAGTACGGTAAGTTTGGGAGTTGTTCGACTTATCGAAAAAATGCAGATAAAAATTGTGGTTATACACTTAACGTACCGCTAACGAACTTTGAATGGGCTAGCACATGAAAGTTGGCAAACTTGTACAGTCATTTCTACCTAAAGTTATCGAGTACTGTGAGCAAAATGATCACACGGAATTAGAAAGACTTTGCGATGCTGATTATTCTAAACAAACATTTAATATCAACTTTTCATTCTTGGTTGATAAAAATGACCTTCCTCCTGAGATATCAAAGCGATACTGGACAAATATTTATTTGGTGCGAGGTAAAACGATACGCGCTTGTAGCCAGTGGATTGAAAGAGACACCGTTTACTTTATTGATTACCTCAAACGAATAGGCATTGAGTATGATGAATCTCAGCTTGAGGGTTTGTTATTAGACGCGAAAGTAACGTCTAAGCAAAAAGCCTCCGTTCGAAGTCGTAAAGCAAACAGTCGATACCGTGGAAGTGCGATAGGCAATGCTCAAAACTTACTGGTAAGAAACGTCCTTAGCAACTTGGGCTCAGAGCAGTTTTCAGAAGAGGATTGGCAAGCAACTAAAGCTTATTTTAATCATACATGTGCTTATTGTGGTGAGGCGAAGGAATTAGTCATTGAGCATGCGATCCCCATCAATAAGGTCTATTTAGGAGAGCATAAACTTGGAAATTTGGTTCCAAGCTGCAAAGAGTGTAACAGTGCTAAAGCGAGCAAAGATTTTCGAGAGTTTCTTGACGGGAGTGACGATAAAATTGCAGTTATTGAGTCGTATATGGATAAACAGAACTATGTGCCACTAGAGAACAATGAACAAGTTAAGATGATCCTTGAAATGGCGTATAGAGAAGTAGGGGCCGTAGCTGAGCGTTATATCACGATTATCAATGAGCTGTTTGTACATGAAGACGATAACGATGATGTTTACAAAGGCGTGCTAGAGCAGGCTGAGAATTATAAGAAGAATGGGCAGTCGCTTTAAATTTGATGACACTTGATTTTTATCAATGAGTATTTCAGCCAAAACAATCGTTTTAGCTGAAATACTCGAGTTGAGAGTTAACCTCGAATGATCATTTGCTCGCGTTCAGGGCCTACCGATACCATCACGATTGGCACGCCCATCAACTCTTCGATGCGAGTTACGTAATCTTGTGCTGCTTGAGGAAGGCTCTCAAACGAGCGGCAGTCAGTTATGTCTTCGTCCCAGCCTGCCATATCTTCATATACAGGCTTTAGTTCTGCTGTTTGCGGCCAAATTGGGTTCTCAGTGTGCTCACCTGAGTAAGCCGTACAAATCTTAAGTTCAGACAAACCAGACAGGCAATCTATCTTAGTCAGTGCGATTTCAGTCGCAGCTTGCAGGTCAACGCCGTTGCGTGTGGCTACCGCATCAAAGTAACCCATATCACGTGGGCGACCTGTTGTTGCGCCGTATTCGTTAGAGCTTTCGCGGAAGCTGTCTTGCTCTTCCATTGCAGTTACTAGCGTACCAGTACCCACAGATGAGCTGAATGATTTAGCAACCGCAATAACGCGTTCAGGGCGAAGGGCAGGTAAACCACTACCGATACCCGCGTAGGCTGCGGTAACATTGGAAGATGTGGTCCAAGGATACTCACCGTAAACAAGATCACGACCTGCGCCTAATTGTGCTTCGAACAGTAAATTAGCGCCCTGTGCTTGCAGTGCTTTGAGTGGCTCCGTCACGTTGCAAATGAATGGGCGCCAAGCTTTCGTTACTTCAAGTAGCCATTCTGTCATTTCAGAAGCGGTTTGAGTGAAATCACATTGAGGGTATAGCGCTTTTAGTTGAGGCATTTTCCAATCAAGTAAGAATTGAATGCGCTGCTCTAAAATCTCAGGCTGATTTAACCAACCCACAAGAATGCCTTTCTTCATCACACGATCTCCGTACGCTGGTGCAATACCTTGGCGTGTTGAGCCGTAAGCGCCATCACCTAAACGCTCTTCTTCAAGCGTATCTTCAAGGGCGTGCAAAGGCAGACACAATGTCGCGCGGTCTGAAATCGCCATTTTCACTTTGATACCAGCCGCTTGTACTTCTTCAATCTCTTCAGTTAATGCAGCAGGGCTGATCACCATGCCAGGGCCAAGAATCGCTGTGCAATCAGGATTAAAAATGCCACTTGGTAGCTGGTGCAGTTTGAACGTACCAAAGTCGTTTACTACGGTATGGCCAGCATTGTTTCCGCCTTGAAAGCGAATGCTAGCAGAAGCTTCGTTTGCTAAAAAATCAACGATACGGCCTTTGCCTTCATCGCCCCAGTTAGCGCCTACAACAACAATAGATGGCATAATTTTTCTCCTGACTGATTGAGAAATCATGTTAGGCCTACAAGCTGGATAAGAGAAATTAATTATCTTTATTATCTTGATAAGGATTCCATATATAATGTGGAAAAACACGGAGGGATATGATGCTTGATATTAATTTGTTGAAGACGTTTGTGACGCTAGCGGAATATAAGCATTTCGGGAAAGCGGCGAATGCACTGCACATGACGCAACCCAATGTGAGCTTGCACTTAAAGCAATTAGAGCAACAAACGCGTATTAAGTTGATAGAGAGAAGCCCATTTCAACTGACTCAAGCGGGTGAGAGGTTATTGGAAACAAGCCAAAGAACGTTACTCGAACTACAGATTTGTCAGACGGATCTCAATGCTATAAACGACCTTAAAATAGGGACGTTAACCATTGCTGTAAGTGACATCATTTCTCGGTTCTTGTTGATTCGCCCGTTCCAGAAGTTCAAAGCGCAGTATCCGGGTATCGACCTTACGCTATTGAATACCACGTCATCTCAAGCATCGAGTTTGGTTAAGAATGCTCAAGCCGATCTTGGTTTTGTTATTTCCAAAGAGCAACAGAATGAGTCACTGCATTTTGTTGAGCTTCAGGAGTTATCATGGTGTGCACTTGGCGATGGGTTTGAAGTCCAAATTGCGGATAATCATAAAAAAAATGATGCTAAGGAGGCTGAGTCTGATACAGAGCTAACTTTGATTCTGCTTGGCCACGATACAAGAACTCGTGATTTTATCGATGAAGGTCTGCCAAGCCTTAATTTATCTAATTACAGGGTGATGGAAGTAGGGAGTGTTGACGCCCAAATCGACTGGGCAGAAGCGGGGTTTGGTGTCGCCATCATTCCTGAATTTGCGATATCCACCAAACAGTATTTGAAGTCGAAAATTACACCACTTACCGGATTCTCTAGCACTAGCCTAGGCTATGTCGTTAGACAAAACCAAGTCTTGTCTAAAGCGACCAAGCAACTATTAGGCTGGGTTGATGAGGAAATAAACTGCTCTGATGAGTCAAAATAAGAGCATAAAAATTTTTAGGTAAATAAAGGGCTAAAGTCTTTTGATTCAAAGCTTTGTGTCGTCAATTGTTCAAACCCTATTCAACCCATCAAATTAGACCTGCAAATTTTTAATGCCTTACTAATGTATATGTAACTTATCTGTGTTATTGATAATTTTAATGTTAGCGGGTGGGTTCAAATGCCATTGAGAACGGTGTTGTCGATGAGTTGCATTCGTTTCATGCTCCTAGCTTAATGTTCGCTACAGCTACAGCTAAAAAGAATGAAACAGCACGAGTTATACCACGAGAGCTAGATAGTAAAATACACATAAAAACTTAGATACCCATAGTTAGATTAGTCAAGACGAGTTACCTATATGAACATAAAGAAAAAGCTCTATTCACTGGGAATGTTTTCCATCTTCGGCATGATTTCATTGCTGTTTACCACTTCACAATTTGCAGACACAACCGCTCAGATGAGCCAGGCTAAGCAGATTACCAAAGAACTCGAAGTTCGTTTGCTCAACCTGCGCCGTAACGAGAAAGACTTCTTGTTACGTAGCGATTTGAAATATCTCGACAAGTTCGACACTAACTACAACAAATTCTTAGCGTCTGAAGCGCAACTCAACGTGGTACTTAGCGATTTAGGCTTGGTCAACAGCACACGCTTACGACAAGACATTGAAACGTACTACACAAGCTTTGTTCAACTGGTAAAAGCGAATGAAGTTATTGGATTAGCACGTGATAAAGGTTTGCTCGGGCAGTTTTACGCACAATTGGACAACATCAGCGCAACAGCCAATACGGAACAAAAAGTCGAGCTATACCGATTTAATGACCTGATTGAAAAGGGGGAATTCGATCCAAGCGTGCTTACCGTGAATTCGAGCGCATTGTTAGATGCTGCAAAGCAAGTAGTCGCGCAGAAGCGAGTTATTGGCTTAAAGCACAATGAAGGTCTGTTGGGGGAAACACGTTCTGCCTCTCACGCTATTGAAAATCAATTTTCAGAGTTCTCAGAAGTACTTGATCGAGAAGCTCAAGAAGAGATGGATCAACGCTCTTTGATAAACAACATCCTGTGTATCACACTACTGTTGACTATCATTGTGTTCAGCTGGTTAATCGTGCGTTCTATCATTGGTAAGATTGAATCTTTACTCGCGGTTATTAGAAATATTGTGGATTCTAACGACGTGTCAATTCGTTCGCACCTCGACGGCCAAGACGAACTCGGAAAACTAGGGCAATACTTCAACCAACTGCTTGACCAACTAGAGAGTTTGATCGCCGCATCTCAATCTAAGTCACTTCAACTGACACAAAGTACGTCTAACATGCATGATGAGTTGGTGTCGGTCATTAAACAGTTTGAAGTGCAAGCAAATCACACCTCAACGATGACAGCATCAGTACAAGAAATGGTGCTAACTATCGGTGAAATCTCAGAGAGCACATCGGTCGCCGCAGAAGGTGTACATCAAGCTAAAGTTAATGCCGATAAAGGACGCGAAGTCGTGGTAGATACCATTGACAACATCACACGTTTGTCTGAACGCCTTTCAAGCAGTCAAGATTCCATTAGTTCGTTGAACCATCATGTTGATCAAATTGGTGATGCGGTGAACATCATCCAAGGCATTGCAGAACAAACCAATTTACTGGCATTGAACGCAGCAATTGAAGCAGCGCGAGCAGGGGAACAAGGGCGAGGCTTCGCCGTTGTTGCCGATGAAGTTCGAGCACTCGCAAGCAGAACGCATCAGTCAACAACGGAAATCACCAGTGTAGTAACCGCAATCCAAAGCCAAATGCATGCCTCGATGACCGAAATTGGCGAATGCAACCAGCAAGGGCAACTGACGTTAAAAGATTCAGAAGAGTTAGACGGAAGCTTACAATTAATCTTGAGTGATATGGAAAGCATACAAGGAAACTCCGAGCGTATTGCTTCTGCTATTGAAGAGCAGGGTGCCGTAATGGCACAAGTGAGCGATTCGATCACGGAATTGAATACTATCTCTAACGACAACAATGCATCAGCTCAACACTGTTTAGTTGAAGTTGATAAAGTAGCTGAACAAGCCAATGATATGGATAGGGCGGTCGCGCAGTTTAAGACGTCATAGCTCGCTCTGATAGAGAAGCGATATTCAACAAAACGTTGTATCGCAAGCAAGAACTAAAAGGCGCAGTTTATCTGCGCTTTTTTATGCTCGAAACAAATACTAAAGGCTAATTTGACAAGATGAAAATGACAGGGAAGTGACGTTATAGAATGAAAAACAGTGCCATTTTGATCTTAATGGTAGTAGTAGCAGCAGTAACAGAGGGGGATAGTGGGAAGCTGTTGAGTTTTCTAAATCAATAACGACTGTAAAAGAAGAATAAGGCATTCCAAAATGGCCTTAAGTATATGTGAAATCGACCTAAAATGATGACAAACTGTCTATAAAGTAGCGTATCAACTTAATTAGATCGAGGGCCACATTTTCAATTGGTGGTTAAGCCTCAGAAGGGAAAAAGACAAATGCATTACGATGTATTCAATGGAGATGCAGATGGCATCATCGCGTTATTACAGCTGCGTTTAAGCGAGCCAAAAGACAGTGTGTTGATCTCAGGTGTAAAGCGAGACATTAAATTAGTGTCTCAAGTGGTCACTCAAATGGTCGAGCAGGGAAATGTTTCGTCTGTCGCGGTATTGGACGTATCCATGGAGAAAAACCTATCAGCGTTACACAATCTGTTAGATGCCAATATTGATGTATTCTATTGCGATCACCATCGCACGGGAGAAGTTCCGAGATCTCAGCACCTGGAGACTCTTGTTAATACAGCGCCAGAGTGCTGTACCAGTTTGTTGATAAATCAAAAGCTAAACGGTGAGTATGTAGCATGGGCAATTGCCGCGGCTTTTGGTGATAACCTTAAAACGGTTGCAACACAGTTAGCGGTTGAAAATGGATTTGATGACCCCCAAATCGCTTTTTTGGAAGAGCTGGGTACTTTGGTTAACTATAACGGTTACGGTACGTCATTGAGCGACCTACACTTCACGCCTATTACGCTTTACCAAACTCTTTATCAATATCCAAATCCATTTCACCTTTTGGATGACAAAGACTCCGTGTTTTATCGCTTGCGCGCGGCTTATCAAAATGATCATCAACAATTATCGAACCTAGTCCCAGTATATGAGAGTGAAGCCGTTCGTGTGTTTGAACTGCCGGGAGAGGCTTGGGCAAGACGCATTAGTGGTGTATTTGGTAATGAGATCGTAAATCAAGACTCCCATCGTGCACAAGCGGTGTTAACGAAAAATCAAGATGGTAAATCTTACACGGTGAGCCTGCGGGCACCATTATCAAACAGAACCGGTGCCGATGAAATTTGCTCTAGCTTCGCAACGGGTGGCGGTAGAAAAGCAGCGGCAGGTATCAACCAGCTTAGTGAAGTAGACAAAGCGAACTTTATCTCACTAGTTGAACGCTATTATTGTCCCGGGAGTAGGGTATAGAAAGCAAATGGCGATCTCCCCACAAAGATTGTTTTAATATTCATCTTGTTATCATTGCGAAAGACACACGCTTACGTTTGGTATGGACCGCCAGTTAAATGAATTAACCAATAAAGAAAGCCCCCAATAATTGGTGACCAACTATTGAGGGCAATTCAATTTAGCTGTTGCGTGGGGCTTTCGTTTTAGCTTTTAAACTCACTATGATTTTAAACAAGTAGAGTAAGCGCGTAGGCTTTATACGTTGAATGAGTTGACTAGGCTTTGACACACGTGATCAGTGCATTTCCTGAAATGTTACCCCAAGGCAATAGCTTATCGTAATCGTGTTCGAAGATATGAACATCAAAATAGGGCTCCAATATTTCGATCAACTGTTTGAACGAGAACGCCACCATCGGGTGTTCATCATTCCAAACTTGTGTTTTACCTGCGGTGGTTTTCTCAATCGTGAGTTTTAACGCCTGCTTGCTGCTTTCACCCGAGTAATACCAACCGGAACGGAAAGTAAAATTGTCTTGTTCTTGGTTCGTTGTGTGTCTAACAAACAGGTCGTTGTTGATCTTCTCTTTGTCTACTACATTGAAGCAGAATATACCGCCTTGCTTAAGTGCTCTGTGAACGCTCGCAATGCATTCTTTCAATTTGTCTATGCCGTCGTTGTAATGGATTGAATATAAGAAGCAAGTAATCAGATCCAGAGGTTCAAATACTTCAAAGTTGCTCATGTTCTGCAAAGAGAATTTGGCTTCAGGACAACGTAATTGAGCAATGTCTAGCATAGGTCTATTCAAATCAAGGCCGTTGCTTTGATAGCCAAAATCAATAAAGTGTCGAACATGTGGGCCAGTACCACATCCAAGGTCTAAGTGCGTTTTACCTTCGTTGCCAAAAATCTGATGTAGCCTACGAACGCAGTTACTCTGAGTTTGGTAGTCAATGTCGACGCACATTAAATCGTAGTAACCAGATAGGTCGGTATAGAGTACATTGGCGGACATAGTTACCTGCAGCATTTGCTGAAAAAATGGGGGTGGCGCATGTTAAACTAGTACTCGAAAATAACAAGAAAATATTAGATTAACTTCTCGACTTAAATAGCGATTACGCTCATTTCTAAAACAATTCTCATTGCTCTTCATTCGTAGGTTATAGGTTATAGGTTATAGGTTATAGGTTATAGGTTTGCAGTTACGCTGTTATTCTATTTTCTAGCGACTTGACTATTTTTTTATTGAAAACAGATACTTTGAGTAAAGAACCGTGCCATGCTATTGGTTGTTTTATTGTTATTTGAGTGTTAAAAATGGATCGGAAATGAATGCAGCGACACTATATAGTAAAACCATGATATCCATGATTTATGAAGGTGGCGCCAGTTTACATTGTCGAAATGGGTTAAGAGTTTATTAAGGAAAATGAATCAGCTATGGAAATAAAAATCGACGACTTGTCGGGCGGGGAAGTGATTGAGTTACTAGAAGAACATTTAGCGGATATGTATGCGACTTCTCCACCTGAGAGTGTACACGCGCTGGATATTAAAGCCTTGAAATCACCAGAGATTACTTTTTTCAGTGCTTGGAAAGACAACCAATTACTCGGGTGCGTTGCTATTAAAGAGCTTGATCACAACCACGCAGAGCTTAAATCGATGCGAACTTCTCAATTTGCGAGGCAGTCCGGTGTAGCAAGCAAGTTGTTACAACACGTTTTGGACACAGCCATTATTCGCCAGTATCAACGAATAAGTTTAGAAACGGGGTCGGAAGCATACTTTAAACCTGCTCGTAGTTTGTATGAGAAATTTGGCTTTGATTATTGTGAACCTTTCGCGGATTACCGATTAGATCCAAACAGCCATTTCATGAGCATTGCAGTGTGATGAATTGAGCTGTGGGGTTATTAACATGGCCAAAGCCCTCAATATTTAGAAAATAAAAAGGTTGCTCTCAGCAACCTTTTTATTTGGTTATCAGTGATTCTTCTTAATCGTTAACGGGTTGCTATTTCTGCGAAAATGGCTTCAGCGTCGACAATTCCGCCTGAGATGGAAAGCGTATTAAAAGGAACCAAATCTTCAGGGCTTGATGGCTTCTGGACAAGCTGTTCCGGATAAGTTTTAGAGTGCTCCATTAACATTGCTTTGAGCTCTTTTACGGATAAATCAGGGTAGCGAGACCAAACCAGCGCAGCAATACCAGAGACCACTGGAGCAGCCATGCTGGTACCACTTTTCGACCCGTAAGTGTTGCCAGGTGTGGTTGATAGAATGCGATATCCCGGCGCGAACACATCAACGGATTCCTGACCAAAGTTACTGAAGCTAGCGACGAGTGCTTCATCAATGTATTTTGCTGATGCCCCCACATCTAACCACGTTGAAATTGGCTTTGAACGGTAGTTTTTTGTATAACGGTTTGGAAAACTTGGTTTGATGTCGTTGTCACTACGGCTATTTCCCGCAGAGTGAACGATGAGAACCCCATGACGAGCAGCATAACGGAATGCGTGATCGACGACGTATTTACGTGGCGAGTAGCTTTTCCCGAAGCTCATATTAATGATTTTCGCACCATTATCTACGGCGTAACGCACGGCATTGGCGATATCTTTGTCTCGCTCATCACCATTAGGCACCATACGCAACGCCATGATCTGAGCATGATCTGCCACGCCATCGATACCCACGGAGTTGTTACGTTCAGCTGCGATGATTCCGGCAACGTGTGTTCCGTGTGAACCGACTGGGCCTTTCACATCATTATTACCGTAACCTTTTTCCCAAGGGTTAGTGATGTCATCTAAAACGATGTCTGCACGAGTGTCAAAATCAAGATTAAGGTGGAAATCTAAAGAGTCTTGATAACGGCTACGACGTGATTCTAAATATTCGAACGAGTACCACGAGTCAAATATATTCAAGAGTCCTTCAGCTGCAGAGACAACATTTGCATTGTCATGATTCAACAAAACTTGTAGCCCTTCGACTGAAAAGTCGCTGTGTTCAGTGAACTTAAGAATATCTGTTTTGTAGTGATCAGCTTGCTCAAACGCAATCGTCACACGACTCAACGAATCTTGACTATCTTTTAACGCTGACAGGTAATCATCTTCAACCGCTTGATAGTATTTTTGCTTCTTTCGCGGAATCCAATGCCCATTCTCTTTTAAATCAAGGTATTTTTTGTACTCTCGGGTTACTTCTAATGTGTCGTGGTCAACGTTAATACCAAGCGAGTTACCCAGATAGTTCCAGCCATGTATATCATCGATATACCCATTGCCATCATCATCTATACCATTATCTGGGATCTCATTTTCGTTGGTCCAAAGTTTATTCTTTAGATCTTCGTGTGTGATATCAATCCCCGAATCAAGAACAGCAACGATAACTGGTTGCGGCTTAAGAGGTGGCATTAAGTAATCGTACACAACATCGGAACCTACGCCTTGCAACCTTGTGTAACTTGCCGATAGGTTAAACCAATCACCACGTTGCTCATCAGCGGCACTCATTGTTCTCAGAGAGAAAAGTGAAGGTTTGATGGTTTTTCGCGAGTAATCCTCAACAATCGTACCTTTTACGTTTTGAATAAAGGGAGAGTTAATGGCTTGCGGATCCGTATTGTTGTTTATCGTTGACGCGGAAACATGAGCTGAAGCCATAATGGCTAAAGTAAGGGTGGTAAGTGTGTGTCCTTGATTCATCTGTGTTGCATCCTTATTGTTGTGTGGCTAAAACTGACTCCTTCGAAAACTGTGCGAAAAAGCACGTGTTAAGTCAGTTATTTGATCGGGAAACGCCCGTTCAAAAATCACTCAAACGGTAGTATGCAATTAGATTTGTATCATTCTTTCAATCAATGAAATTGCAGTAAGATCTCACTGTGGTCGATTTTTAGGGTTCAAAATTTGAGCTGAATTCTATTAATAAATGTAACATTTATTAAATTGAAAGGGGGTAGTTAAAATTCTTAAAAATCAATTGATTAGTTTGTTAATTGACAAGTTGTACGGGGCGAATTGTTATTCTCAGTATCATATAGAATGGCCGTGGTTTTCCAGGAGCTTTACGAGACTAAATGGGAGCTTCTTCAATTGAACCGTCGTATTAGCTAATCATGGCTCTGCCTATTTGATTGTCAAACCTATCTCACGGTGAGCGCCTGCTCAGTCGTCGTTGGTATGCACCTGAATTGACTTCACATAAACCTGCCAAATTAGTTGGTTTTCACAAGCTTATAAAAAGAATTGTGCGAACAATTTTGGTAGATTATGGATATTACAGACATCCAGTGAGCCGCAATGAAAATTCTTCACACGTCCGATTGGCACCTTGGCCAAAACTTCTACAATAAAAGCCGAAAGAATGAACATGAACGGTTTTTGCAATGGTTGCTAGAGCAAGTGACTGAACATGATATCGACGCGATTATCGTCGCCGGTGATATTTTCGATACCAGCACTCCACCAAGCTATGCTCGCGAGATGTATAACAAGTTTGTTGTAGACTCGAATAAGATTGGCTGTCAACTGGTGTTATTGGGTGGTAACCATGATTCGGTTTCAGTGCTTAAAGAAACACAGCAATTACTGAAGTATATGGGTGCAGATGTGATTCCGAATACTAATGAAGATCATGCGACTCAGGTTGTCGAGTTGAAAGGTAAGAGTGGCAAGGTTGAAGCTTTAGTCTGTGCGATTCCTTTTATCCGCCCTCGTGATGTTTTAACTAGCCAAGCGGGTGTCAAGGGGGTGGAACGTCAGAAACAACTGGGTGATGCGATCAAACAACATTATCAAAGCGTCTACGATGCGGCCGTTGCTAAGCGTAATACTTTCGAAAATCGCGACACAATGCCAATCATCGCAACAGGGCATTTGACCGCCATGGGTGTTAAGCAATCTGATTCGGTGCGTGATATTTATGTTGGTAACCTTGATGGTTTTGCTGCAGATGGTTTCCCAAATGCTGATTATATTGCTCTAGGCCATATTCATCGCCCTCAAGTGGTCGCTAAGCGTGAACACATTCGTTACTGCGGCTCGCCAATTCCGCTCAGTTTTGATGAACTGAAATCTAAAAAGCAAGTGTGTGTGGTTGAGTTTGTTCAAGGTGAGCGCTCGATTTCTCAACTTGAAGTACCGATATTCCAACCTCTGGCCGAAATCAAAGGCGATTTGAGCGAAATTGAATCTCAACTGAATCAATATATTGATATGGAAGAGGAGCAAAGCGTATGGTTGTCGATAGAAGTTCAAGCGCAAGATTACTTATCGGATTTGCAAGAGCGCATGCGCGCGTTAACCGAAGGTTTAAACGTTGAAGTGCTTCAGTTAAGAAGAGCAAGAGAACGCCGCAACCAAGCGTTAGAACACGAATCTGCCGAAACCTTAGCGGAACTCACGCCAATGGATGTGTTTGAAAAACGTATCGCCCTTGAAGAGTTTGAAAGTGACACCGAGAAAGAACGCTTAGAAAGAATGACTGTCAAGTTTAAGCAAGTGATTGCCGAAGTTTCTCACGGAACTGACGGTTTAAACGGTTCAGAAGAGTAATCCAGAATGAAAATCTTAAGCTTAGAATTTGAAAACCTAAACTCCTTAAAAGGTCGCTGGAAACTCGATTTCACAAAGTCACCTTTTGCCGAAAATGGCTTGTTCGCGATTACTGGCCCAACTGGAGCCGGTAAAACCACGATTCTTGATGCGATGTGTTTGGCACTGTTCCACCGTACACCACGTTTGAAAAGTATTGCCAAGGGCACCAATGAGCTGATGACACGTGGTACAGGTGAGTGTTTTGCTGAGATTGAATTTGAAGTAAAAGGTAAAACTTACCGCTCCAATTTTCACCATAAGAGAGCGCGCGGCAAACACGATGGGGCACTGCAAACACCGACCTGTGAGCTTGCAGATGCAGATAGCGATGATATTTTAGAAACGCAGCTGACTAAGAAGATTAAGAGGGTTGAAACCGTAACGGGTTTGGATTTTTCTCGATTCACTAAATCGATAATGTTGTCGCAAGGCGAGTTCGCTGCTTTCTTAAACGCAAATGCTAACGACAGAGCTGAGTTACTTGAAGAGTTGACTGGTACAGAAGTCTACAGCTTGATTTCAGAACGGATTTACGATCACTTTAAATCGAGTGAAGAGTCACTTAATCACCTTAAAGCCAAGGCCGAGGGGGTGAGTCTGTTAACGGAAGAACAAATTCAAGAGTTGATAACGGATCGCGATAGATTAGAAGCAGAGCAAGCTGTGTTGGCTCAGCAACTGGTCGAATGGAATGCCCATTTAAGCTGGTGGAAAGACGTAACCAAAACTGACTTGGCTATCGTCAATGGTGAGCAAGACTTAAAACAAGCACAAGATAACCTATCTGAAAACCAACCCTCACTGGATCGCTTAGCTAAAAGCGAGCCTGCAGAAAAATTGCGCCCACTGTATAAAGATGTGCAACGCAGCGATCAAGATGTGCAAGTGACTCAAGCCAACCTTGAAAGCAGCACGAAAAGATTAGCTGAGCGAGATGCAGAGAAATCAGCTGCTAGTGACAAGCTTAAAACGCAAAGCGCGCTGGTTGAGCAAATAAAACAAGAACAACAAGATCAAGAGAAGATCATTGAGCAAGTTCGACCGCTAGACAACCAAATCTCAGTACTCAAAGACAAACAAGTCACGGCTGAGAAAAACGTTAAAGCTTTGAATCAACAAGAGGTTGAACAACGTCACAAACATACAGTACTCAGCCAAGCCATCGCTTCTGTTCAGCAACAAGAAAAGATCCATGCACAGTATTTAGAGACGCATCAAGCCGATAAGCAACTCGAAAAGTACCTAGGGCAATGGCAATTCAAAGTCGATCAAGTTCGAGCCCTTGAAACGCAGCACACTGAATTATTAAGTAGTGTTCAAGGTGCCAACAAAGCGTTAGAAACACAGCAAACGCTAGTACAGACATCTCGAGAGTTGAAACTTACACAAGACAAAACATTGGCTGAACGAGTTGCTGTCGAGAATGACGCCAAGCTTAAATGGGACACACTGCAGCAACAAAACAGTGAAGGGGCACTGAATGAAAGCAAAGATCTGCTTGAATATTGGAGCCGTCATACCAACACGCTAGTCGATATCAATCGTGGTTATCTACAAGCCACTCAGCGTATTGTTGTTAAAGAAGCTGAGCTTTCTAACCACATTCATCGGTCGGATAAATTGACGCAAGAGCGTGAAGTTCTGGTGGAGCGTTACCAAAAAAACAAAACGTCACTTGAACGATTGATTCGTTTAATTGAGCAAGAAGGCGAGCTCGCGAAGTATCGCGCGGCGTTGCAGCCGGGGATGGATTGTCCATTGTGTGGCTCAGCTAATCATGCGATTGAACAGTCACAAGATCTGACGGATTTGATTTCACAAAAAGAACGTGAAGAACAAGTTCTCGCGGTTATTGAAAAAGAAGGCACTGAACATCGCCAGCGGTTGGATTCGATTGTACCAATCATTAATGGGATTAAAGATGAGCTTAAACGTACGCAGGCTGATGTTGAACAAGCAAAGTTAAATTGGGCAAACACCTTAAATAAACTTGAACAAGTGTATGTGAGTTTTGTGTCTCAAGGTGGCTTGCTAAACGTCAAGCTACCGTCTATTGAGGCACTAGGTGATAGTGAAACGGTAAGCTTTTTTACTGAATCTTGTGAGCAACAGCTTAACGAAGTTATTTACCAGTTACGTGCCGTGATTGATGCGAAAAATGTTTACCTAGACGCTGAAAAACAACGTACAACAGCAAGCATCATGGCCAATAAAGCGCAGGCGAACTTGGAGTTATCGGAACAACGTCTAACGGATCTAACTACGAAAACGCAGGCTCAGGTTGATCAAGCTGAAAAGTGCTCCCAATCCAAAGCATTGCAGTGGACTGAACTTAAAGAAAGTATTGCTGAGACCTCGATTGAGGCGCCAGAACTTGAACATATTGACGCTTGGTTTGCTCAAAAAAAGGAAGCTTCTGATTTATGGCAAGCGACGAAGCTGCAACACGATGAGTTAGATAAACAGTTGATTAGTAAGCGTGCAGAGCTGACAGCACTCGATGACAAATTGGAATCGCTAGCCAACGAGACCGCTAACGCAAACCTTGAGGTTGAATCTTTAACTAAAGAGCTAGCGTCGATCACTGAATCAAGAAAACAATTGTTTGGTGATAACGATGTTCAGTCAACGATTCAAGCAATGAAGCAAAAAATGAATGACGCCATCACTAGCCTAGAAGTATCTCAAACAGAGTTCAACGGTTGTGAACGCGAACATCTAAAAGAACAAACTAAGCACGCCAGTTATACCGAAGAATTGGCGGCAAAACAACAGGCACAAGTTGAAATGAAGCAATTGTGGGAAAAGGCATTAGCGTCGAGTCCTTTCGTAACTGATGCCGACTTTGAGTCTTCACTGCTTGATGAAACGTTAACCGCACAACTGCGAAGCTTGAAGAAGACACTTGATGAAGCAATCGTGAGTGCTCAGGCGAGGTTGAACAGTGCCAAAGCTAATCGATCTGAGCTGCAAGATCATGAAAAAGCCGCAACGTGGAGCACCACACCGCAAAGTGAAGTCGAGCAGGCGACGGTTGAATATCAAAACAAACGACAGAGCCATGCTTCTCAAATTGGTGCTATTTCTGCGAATTTAGAAACGGACCGTCAAAACCGTAGTAACCAACAAGATCTGTTTAAGCTAATTGAAGCACAGCAATTAGAGTTTGATGATATCTCACGTTTGAACTCTTTGATTGGTTCCAGAAATGGTGACAAATTCCGTAAGTTCGCTCAAGGCTTAACCCTTGAGAATTTGGTATATCTAGCTAATAAGCAGTTGCAACGCTTGCATGGCCGTTACGAGTTACAACGTAAAGCGGATGACGGGTTAGAACTGCAAGTGTTAGATACCTGGCAGGGCGACGTGATGCGAGATACTAAAACGCTCTCGGGTGGTGAAAGCTTCTTGGTGAGTTTGGCATTGGCATTGGCGCTATCTGACCTTGTGAGCCACAAGACCAGCATTGATTCACTGTTCCTCGACGAAGGCTTCGGCACGCTAGACAGCGATACCTTGGATATTGCCTTAAACGCATTAGATAACTTGAATGCTTCAGGCAAGATGATTGGTGTAATCAGCCACGTTGAAGCATTGAAAGAGCGTGTCCCGGTTCAGTTGAAGGTAACTAAGCACTCAGGCCTTGGAGTGAGTGAAATGGAATCTCAATACAAAGTGACTGCCTAGTTAAAAATTACCGATTAGTTACCGTTATGGCTTAGTTATTAGGTGCCCGACTTAGTGGTTATTCCTTCTTGAGAGTGACGAAGTTGGGCTTATTCATAATATCTTTGTCGACATTGCTTAATTCAGGTTCGTTTATAAAAAGATGTGACTGTTTGTTGTTTTACTCTGTTTTTCGCTAATTTGAGCGAATGCAACAGTAGGGTAGAAGCCGCCCTAACCGTCATCCCCTAAGGCGAGACTCGAGTGTCGTCGAAAGCTTCTCTCTGATAATCACATCTTTCATTTCTTCAGTTAATATTTCTATCTGCAGATAACTCATGTATAAAGGCGGCATGAAGATACCTAAAAGAATACAGCCCTTAGTTGACGATGGTTTAGTCGACGAGGTGACAAGTCAACTCATGAGTGGCAAAGAAGCATCAGTGTACATAGTACGCTGCGGCGATACGATCCGTTGTGCCAAGGTTTATAAAGAAATAAGCCAACGTAGCTTTAAGAAAGCAACAGCCTATCGAGAAGGGCGAAAGGTCCGTAATAGCCGTCGCGCTAGAGCCATGGAAAAAGGGTCTGGTTTTGGTCGTGAGCAACAAGAAAAAGTATGGCAAAGTGCTGAAGTTGATGCCTTATATAAACTGGCAGAAGCGGGCGTAAGGGTACCGCAACCTTTTGGTTGTTTCGATGGCGTGTTGCTAATGGAGTTGGTTACCGATGACGATGGCTATGTCGCTCCTCGATTGAACGATGTCGTGATGCCCGTTGAACAAGCGATTGAAGATCACCAAGTGATGATGAGCTACGTGGTGAAAATGCTATGTGTTGGCCTGATTCATGGCGATTTGTCTGAGTTCAATGTTCTTGTAGATGAATATGGTCCAGTGATCATCGATTTGCCGCAAGCCGTCGATGCTTCTGCAAATAATAATGCAGAGTGGATGTTGACTCGTGATGTTAATAATATCCGTGACTATTATGCTCAGTTTGCGCCCGAGTTATCAACGACAGAGTACGCCAAGGAAATGTGGGCATTATATGAAAAAGGTGATCTAAAGCCAGACAGTAAGCTTACTGGTGAGTTTAAGGAAAGCGATGATTTGGCGGATATCGAAGCTATCATGCAAGAAATTGACTCTGCGAGAATCGAAGAGCAACACCGGAGAGATCGTGTAAAAGAGGCCAAAGACGGGGTCGATGAGAGTAAGTTTAATTGGTCTGAGTAATCGTACTCATTCAGACTTGTACTGATCAGTTTTGGACGTTATTTGACCGCTTATATGGCTCTTTTTTTGAAATGATAGCTTTAGTGTCAACGAGCCGCTTTAACCAAATTAACCCAGCAGAGTCACAACTCTGTTGGGTTTTCTGTTTTTACTCACTACCACGTCAATTGCTCACCATTGTAGGCGTAAAAATTGCCACTGCTCTTTGGCGTTGCACCGCTAATAATCTTAACCAGTTGATGAGCGACGTAATCCGATTTGAACAGCTTTCCTTCTGGAACATTCGCCTGAAAAGGCTTTGAAAGTGATGTGTCGGTTGTTCCTGGGTGCAGTGCTAAGACTGTTCCTTGCTTTATAGTCCGTCGCCATTCAATCGACATGGTTTTAATGAACATATTCAACGCCGCTTTCGATGAACGGTAGCTGTACCAACCGCCTAATCTGTTATCTGAAATACTGCCGACTTTGGCTGAAACGACGGCGAACTTTGGATTGTCGCTGGATTTGAGAATCGGAGTGAAATGCTTAGCCAACAACAGGCTTGGTAACGTATTGACCGAGATATTTTTCAGAAAAAATTCTGGTGCAATGGACGACAAGTTCTTTTCTGGCCCAAGGTCTGGTGTGTGAAGCATCCCTACACAGTTGATTAACCAATCAAGTCGATTAAATTTTGCGCTCAGTTGTGCGACTTCCGCTTCGCTGGTTGCGTCGAGTTGATGCCAATGAAGTCGTTTGTCTTCAAGAGTAGGCCGTTGATAGTGGTAAGTCGCGTCTACATGTACATCAAGAAAATCAAAATGAGACAGTTCAGACAAGAGGCGTTGAACGACAGCGGAACCAATACCGCCACTCCCACCAATAACCAATACTTGTAGTCTGAGTTGTTCCACCATTATAAGTTCTCCAAGTTCATCAGTCGTTGTTCTGCGGTGTCGAGAATGGCTTGTTGGTCTTGTTCGTCCATATTGTCCCAAGATCGATAAAGCATGCCCATTCTAGGGTTTCGGTTTAACTCATCACGATGTAGGTTCATAAAGCGCCAGTACAAGCTGTTGAACGGACAAGAGGCTTCACCACTGCGCGCTTTTATTTGGTAATGACAGCCTTTACAGTAATCACTCATACGATTGATGTATGAACCACTGGCAGCATAGGGCTTAGTTCCTACGATACCTCCATCAGCAAATAGCGCCATCCCTCGTGTATTTGGCATTTCGACCCATTCAATCGCATCTACGTAAATACCAAGGTACCAACTGTCGACTTGGTCAGGTGATATTCCAGCTATCAAACAGAAGTTGCCAGTGATCATCAGCCTCTGAATGTGATGCGCATAAGCAAACTTTAGAGATTGACCAATGGCGTGCTTCATGCAATTCATCTTGGTTTGACCATCCCAAAAGTAATGAGGTAATTGTCGGTCGGCTAGATAATGGTTTTTATTGGCATAAGCGGGCATGTTAGCCCAATACACGCCACGAATGTATTCGCGCCAACCGAGTATCTGACGTACGAAACCTTCCACCTGCGCAATATCGATGCTTGCTTTATCTTGAGCTTTAGAGGCTTCATAAGCCGAAAGTGCCGCTTCAATTACTTCACGAGGGCTTAGCAGCTTGCTGTTTAATGAGAAAGAGAGGCGACTATGATACAAACTCCACTTTGAATCGTGTTCTGTTGTCATTGCATCTTGAAATTGACCGAACAATGGCAAGCAGACTTGGCAAAAATGGGCGAGTAGAGACAAGCTTTGAGCACGGTTCACTGGCCATAAGAGTTGAGCGTCAACTTCGCCAATCGTTTTGACGTGATGCCGCTCGATACGCTTCAAAATGTCCGAGATATTGTTAGCGAACATCAAAGGCTGTGGTAAGTTGCCAATGTCTTGCTTCTTAAGCTTTTTACGGTTATTGGCATCGTAATTCCACTTACCACCAACCGGTTTTTCATCTTCCAACAGAATGTTGAAACGTTTTCTCATTCGGCGATAGAAGTGTTCCATCATGATGTGTTTATCTTGCGGGAACTGCGTTTCTATCTCCTCAAACGGAAATAAGAAGTGCTCTGTATCGCAACACCCTTTGGTGACATTGGTTAGCTTGAGCTTCGCCATTTGCTGAAGCAGACGATATTCATCTGGCCTCTGGTATTCGAACTTGTCAGCATCGAACTCGTGTACATAGTGTTGAAGTAGGCCGTCTAGGTTTTCAAATTGCGCCGTGTCATCCAGTGTTAAATGCAGCACCTGATGACCTTGTTGGGTGAGTTCTTTAGTGAAGTAAGACATGGCGGAGAAAAATGCCATGACTTTCTGAATGTGAGAATCAACGTAATCGGTTTCTTGTTTGAGCTCTGCGATTATGTAAATGACATCATCGTTAACTTGCTGAAACCAAGAGTGCTCAATGTTGAGTTGGTCACCTAAGATGAGGCGCACAGTATTGAATTTCATAACACGTCCTAGTTTATAAACGTATGGTGTGAATCGTAGGTATCAGTTTGATAAGCAAATCAAATTATTGTGATTTATTAGCTATTAGACGACTACGCGCTGACAAGCCGCCAAGATCACAAATTATTTTTGAGAGACAGAGACAGAGACAGAGACAGAGATAGGAAGGGTTTAGTTTAGGTCAAAAGCAAGATATAAAGAGGTCAGTATAAGCCAACCAATAATACCGATAGAGGTTGGCAGTGACGTTGGTTTTATACCAAAACAGTTATTCCATAGGAACCACGAGAATGTCGACCGGAGATGTGTCGATAAGCTGCTTTGAATGGGAAATGATTTTGTGCCAAAAATCATGATGGTGCCCACACAGCAATAGGTCTACCCCGTGTGTTTCAATCGTGTTTTTGAGCTTATCGTTCAAATCCCCTGTACCCACAAATATATGTTTAATTGGCTGGTTGGCGTAAGTTTCGAATACTCTTAACTTTGTTATCGCATCTTCATTGAAAGGTAAATCAATATTATCTTCATGAATATCAACGAGTTCTGGGTAAATTTCTCCGTGAGTCCCGTCGATATAGACAAACGAAATGCTTGCTTCTAGTTTGTCTGCGAAGAAGATCGCTTTATCAATGAGGATTTTAGTGTCGTCAGTTAGCTCAAGTGCGACCAGAATATGTCGGTATTCCATAATTAAAGCCTATTGTTGTGAGTGATGTACTAAGCATAGTTTTTGTTTGAGCAAATGATATCGAAGGGATCTCATATTGGCGAAAATCATCATGCAAAGATCTTCTAAACACTTTCACATATATATCACTTTGATTGATAAGAAATTTACAAAAGGTTGTTATAGTGATGCGAGTTCGATGCTCGACAAAGCCATGAGAAGGCATATCAAAGCCACATATCGTTACTTTACGTGATTCGACAGATCAATCGCTAATAACTAAGAGACATCCATGACCGTACTACTCACTATTCCCACTCGAACATTAGGCTTTGATTACGACATTGAAATTAGTGACTGGTCGCAAAAGCTCATTGGTTTTCATGTGCTTAAAGATGAACGACGCCCGCTTGATGGTGGGATTGGCTTAAGTTTAAATCTCATTGAGCAATTTGATGTAACTGGTCGCTGGTTAGATTCGTTGCCGGCTCGGTATCGTGAAATCACAGACGATTTTCCAGAGTACCAATATCAAATGTTGTGGTTAGCTGCGAATACGTATGAAGCGGCACAATTGTTGGAATTACGTCCGGTTATTTTGGCATTGATCTGTATGAAATACAGCGTCGATAACCAAAGTGCATTGGATCTGAGCCGTTTAGGGCAAAAGAAAATTCTCGCAAAACTGGGGTTAGATAGCAGTAAAGCAACGCTTAAGTTCATCGATAAGTTAGAATTACACTACAATGTGGGTGATGAGCTTGACCATATTGTACGTATTCTTGAACCGCTGCAAAGGCGCGTCCTCAAGTTCAAGCATTACTCTAAAGTGGGTTATACTGCCTTGCGGTTGGATCAGGTTCATCCGTTTTTAACTGGCAGCCGATTGGGTATCGCAATGGTTGAAGAGGGAAGGCTCAATACACCGTCGAAAATGGCTATGTTTCAAGATGCGATATTATTGGGGCAGGATTTAGACATCGATGACCCTCTGCGTTCAATCACCAGCCAGAACTCATTTGCAATGTTTGAACAACTTCATGATCGTTGGACAGAGCAGCGTCAGTTGCGTCGTTTAGAGGGAAATCGCCCTGTAGATATGGATATACCTTATCCTGTTCCGTTGTTAGGTAATGATAATATCCACCCCATTATCGATTACTACGATCTTAAGCAAGAGGGCGTGGAGCAAAAACACTGCATTGGTGTATATCATAACCGCATCATGAGCGATCGCTATATCGCGTTTCGTATGTTTAAACCACAAAGGCTAACCATAGGTTTGCGCCGAGCTCCTAACAAGTCGTTTCCTTTTGAAATCGACCAAATCTGCGGGAAACGTAATGCGCCACCTACAGAGGCAGCGCGACGAGTCATCCTCGATTGGCTAGAAGCGAGCAAAATACAGTTGAAACAGAAAATACAATCGCTTTAATATAGTGAGCTCAGTTGCTTATTGAGAGGACGATCAGACAAAAAAGTGGTATTTAGACAATGTGACCAACACTCGTCTACTGGAAATGCATCAACCTGCAAATTCTAGTGTATATACCCGATATCTTGCTGCTAAATCAGGCAACTAACGGTTATATAAGCTATCAGTACGATTTATTACTGCAGTGGTTGAGCAACAAGCTTATATTGACTAGAATGACGCACTTTTTTTATTTACGCACATACAGGTAATGAACATGAGCGATACTAATTCAAAACCAGCTTTACCAGATCATCTTGCAGGCAACCCACGCAGCCCACATCACGTGGCTGAGTGTTTCGAATACCCAATCGGCATTCGTCTAAATGGTAAAGAGCGTACGGATGTTGAAGAATACTGCATCAGCGAAGGTTGGGTTAAAATCCCTTCTCCTAAAGCGCTAGATCGTCGTGGTCAACCTATGCTTATTACTCTTAAAGGTACTGTAGAAGCGTTCTACATCGAAGAGTAATCGTTGGAGTAACTCGCTAATCTTTGGTGTCATTATCAAATATAGAGTTACCAAGCGTTATCACTTTAAAGGGCTTAGAGAAATCTAGGTCCTTTTTGTTTTTCTGCATTTGCAATTGCTGCAAGACTACTGTCTGTTACTCCCTTACTGAGGGCTAACTGACTGAACCTTATATTCAAACTGGAAAGATCATGGAAGAAAGAAGCCAAGCTTATCTCGATAGCTACCTCAGCACATTGCCAGCCGAAGTGGCTTCGCAATACACCTCTTTTAGTGCCGACTATTACTGTGCTGATGAATACAACGCCAATCTCTGCGCTCAGTTGATTCTCAAGGGCGAAAAACAGGCGTCTTGCAGCCTTGAATATTGGTACAGCCATGAAGGGGAAGCGATGCCTGTCGTAGGACATTTGCAAGTCGTCACCGATTGGGATGGCAAGCCAGTTGTATTGTAGAGATTACCTCAGTGTCATTGTGCAAATACAATGAAGTAACCGCTGAATTTGCTGCCGCAGAAGGTGAGGGTGATAAAACACTCGAATGGTGGAGAGAAGCGCACTGGAACTTCTTCTCTCGTGAATGTGAAGAGCTAAAAATCTCGCCAACTGAAGACATGATGCTGGTATTAGAGCGCTTCAAAGTGGTTCATCAATAAAAGGTATTTTTTGATTCATAATGTGTGGCACTTTATGTTTAGGTTATAGTGGCCAATAAACAGTAATAAGGTCGACAACAATGAGCTTAACCGTTAGAGAAGTTACAATCGATGATGCACGAGGCATTATCGATGTGTTGAACCCGATCATTATCGAAGCTCGTTATACGATCTTGGATCAGACTTTTTCTATTGATGAAGAAAGGGTATTTATCGAATCATTCCCTGAACGCGGTGTGTTCTGCGTTGCGGTTAACGAGCAAAATACACAAGTACTTGGTTTCCAAAACGTAGAGCCGTTTGCTTCTTACACTAAAGCATTTGATCATGTAGGCATTATTGGTACTTATGTCGATGCTAATTGCCGTGGCCAAGGTGTCGCCAATCAGTTGTTTGAGTACACAATCGAAGCGGCTAAAACCAAGGGCTATGAAAAATTATTCGCGTATGTACGAGCAGACAACAAGCGCGCACTAGCGGTCTATATCAAGCAAGGCTTTGAAATCGTCGGAACGGCTAAGAAGCACGCTAAGATTGGCGACCAATACTTTGATGAAATTCTTATTGAGAAGTTCTTATAGGCCCGCTTAAATCATCGCATGCAGGAGGCAAGAGATGAACAAGACAACAAAGCAAATCGAGCTAACGAAAATAGTGTTGTTCGACTGGGGTAATACGCTGATGGTCGATTTCCCAGGTGCACACGGGAAAATGTGTGATTGGGAGACAGTTCAAATGGTTGAGGGCGCTCAGGAAGTACTTTCTGAATTATCGAAAACCCACCAGCTTTATGTGGTGACTAACGCGGCAGACTCAAGCGAGCAAGACATTATCAAAGCTTTTGAACGAGTAGGGCTTACTCGGTATTTATCTGGCTATTTTTGCAAAGCTACCCTTGGCCTATCTAAATACGACTCGGGTTTTTATCCCGCCATCATTTCTAAACTCGGTGTAAAGCTAAAAGAAATCACGATGGTCGGAGACACCTTAGATAAAGATATCTCTCCTGCAATAGAGGTGGGGTTGCAAGCCATTTGGTTAAACTCCAGTGGCAAGAAGCTTAGCGAATCAAGCTCTTCAAGTGTCGTGCAGATTCAATGTTTGAGTGAGCTGTTGGAGAAGCCGTTGTCGATAAATCTAACTGCGGCCAGATTAAATAAAAAACGAAAACTAAAACAGAAATAAGGTCTAAGAACATGAATAAGGTAATTGATAAGCTGGCTTGGATATTCATCAAAGACGGCAAGTTGTTGATGGTGAGATCAAAAGGCAAAGAACTGTTCTACCTACCGGGTGGTAAGCGTGAAGCTGGCGAAAGTGACGAGCAAGCACTGGTTCGCGAAATCAAAGAAGAGATCTCAGTCGATTTAGTGCCAGATTCCATCAAATACGTTGAGACCTTTACAGGCCAAGCTGATGGCAAAGCGGAAGGCGTATCGGTGCAATTGACTTGTTATCTTGCTGATTATACTGGCGAACTGTCTCCAGATGCCGAAATCGAAGAGCTTAAGTTTGTGGATAGCAACGACAGAGCGGTATGTTCGTTGGCAGCACTGGTTGCGCTTGATTGGTTAGAAGCGAACCAGTATTTGGCTTAAGATTTTAGCCGTTATTAGCCGATATTGAAGATTGATCTTCAAAAGATCATCGTTTACGAATAGCTTGAAGGGCGGCTGTCTTTCATCAACAGGTCGAGTTTCCTTTGAGCTTTCTTCGTGTCTTGTAAATCCACCACCTCAATCATTTCACACTCATCTCGTACCATCTCGTTAATTAGGCTTGGGTAGTGTCGGCAATCTTCTGGTCGGTCTAAGTAAATGCTACATGTGTACTTGGCTTGAGCCTTGGTGTCTTTCGTCGGAACTAGCTCCAGAAAAGGGCAGCGAGTTAAACGTTCACCAGATTCAGGGTCGAACCAGATCTCGCTTCCACGAACATACTCAAAGATGTCTGGGTTGAACAACTCCCACAAATCAATCTCTTCTTGCGTTGCGGCAAGGTCACCATCTCCGTATTTGATACAGCATTTCCCGCATTGATTACAATTTTTCATTAGTGACTTCATTGGTTGGTGAGCTTTTATCATTTTACCACTGATAGGCGTGGCACGTTGACTTTGTTGTTCATGGTTAAACCGTTACGGGGCGGGAACATGGAATAGCGGCACTTAAAATCAACTTATCTATGCACCACCACTCCAATCAAAGCTGTAAACAGTGATACAATTTGCGCCTCTCACGTTATTCAAGCAAAGGCATCAAAATGAGAACCGTATACACCACCGAAGGCAACATCAAAGCAAAGAAACAAAAAGAGGCTTACCCAAAGCTCGCTTTATGTGACAAGTGCGTTGGTGATTATGTGGTTATCGAGCAAGGTGAACGAACTTACAAGCCTTGTGCTAAATGTGGTGCCGACGATTAATGCGTCTTGATAAATACCTATGTAAAAGCACAGACCTAACCAAGCCTGAAGCGATTGAACGTATCCATAATGGCGAGGTGTACGTAAACAGTGAAACAATCACCAATGAATCTGCTCAGGTTCATGAAAGCAACACCATCTTGTTGAATGGCACGCCGCTTAAGTTACGGGAATTTCGATACTTTTTAATGCACAAACCTGCGGGCACTATCTGTTCCAATATCGACGAAGTTTATCCTTCACTGTTCAACTACATCGAGATAGACAAAGCATCAGAACTCCACATCGCAGGACGCTTAGATGCTGACACCACAGGCTTAGTCTTGATTACCGATGATGGGCGATGGTCATTCAACATCACGCTGCCAACCAAGTCATGTAAGAAAGTCTACCGTGTGACATTGTCACGAGATATCAAAGACGATGTCGCTGACAAGTTCAAAGCGGGCATTCAATTGCAAGGCGAGCAAAAACCGATGCGTCCGGCAGAGCTCGAAGTGATTACCAGTAAAGAAGTGCTGTTGACCATTACAGAAGGTAAGTTTCATCAAGTAAAACGAATGTTTGCTGCGGTCGGGAATCGAGTTGTTGGCCTACACCGTGAACAGATTGGTGATGTTCGTTTAGATGTTGAAGCAGGCCAGTGGCGTTATTTAACTAAAGCCGAAGTCGACTCATTTCAACAAGACTCTGAATAAACGCTGTAACCACTTAAAGCGTTAAGCGTGTCAGCACTGGAATATCAACACTATAAGGATGTAGGATGGAAAACCTCAAAGTCTCAGAAATTAAGTCTTTCGTACCCGCGAAAGACTTCGATTTATCCAAGCGTTTTTACCAGTCAATCGGCTTCGAAGTGATGTCTGAATTTACAGATGTATTCATCGGCGACAACGTGATGATTGCACCTAACGTGACCATCGCAACTGGCACGCATCCCATCAGCCCAGAACTCAGGCTAAAAGCAGCGCAGTTCAATGTTCCCGTTCGTATTGGCAACAACGTATGGCTTGACGCGCACACCGTCGTACTTCCCGGTGTCACCATTGGTGAAAACTCAGTAATAGGCGCAGGCAGCATCGTTACCAAAAACATCCCAGCCAATGTCGTCGCAGTCGGTAACCCATGCCGTGTGGTACGCGAAATCAACGAACGCGACCGAGAGTATTACCACAAAGATCGTCGCATTCCAGATGAACTAAAGTAAGCGATTTTTCGCATAACTGAAATTAGCCGTGACATATGCCATTGTTAAACAATGGCTTAGTTGCATATTGCTTGCCTATCTTAGAAACTAGAAAGAATTATTCTGGATTTAAATACGGAATTTTTCTGTTTGATAGCTGTAATGTCTTAGTGTTTATACAGGGTTAGGTAAAGAACGAGAACTCGGATTTATAGCCTGTGTACGTTCGCAGGCTTTCTTAACCATTTGCTAGAGTGACATTTCAATGAGCATGGAGGTCTTATAATGGGTACTGTAATCGGTTTGGTGATTCTAGTTGCTATAGATTGGTATCTTGTCCGTAAAACAGGGCTTCATATTCATAAATGGATCTCTAAAAAGTATGCCGCGTATCTGTTGGAGAAGGGAAACAAAAAATAGCCTTTCTTATTAAGCCATCGGTATAAAAAGCGTTATCTGCTATTCATTTTACACACATTGCAAAGATTGGAGGATTCATGAAAGGTAAAGGGAAATGCCTATGTGGCTCGGTTGAGTTGGAAGTAGAGTACGCCAGTAATGAATTGGGGGCTTGTCATTGTAGTATGTGTAGAAATTGGTCTGGCGGTCCGATGTTAGTCATTGATTGCTCTGATTCCGTCAAAATATCAGGTGAATCAAATGTAGTGAGATATAAGTCATCATATTGGGCTGAGAGGGGGTTCTGCGGTAAATGTGGTACTCACTTGTTTTACTTTTTGGTGCCAAATAATCAGTATCACCTTCCTGTCGGTTTATTGATGTCTGGGGATGACTACAAATTAACTCATCAGATATTCATTGATGAAAAGCCCGATTACTACGAATTTAAAAATGAAACGCACAATATGACTGGCGCAGAAGTATTTGCCCACTTTGAAAGTGGAGAGTAATAACTGGGTTTACGGTGCGACGGTTTAGGTTTGGTGGTTCGTCGTTGCTCAGCGTGAACTTATTTCCGTTGGGCAATGTACGATTCGTGATCAGATAAAAAGAGAATTATGAAAATAACGACACTGGTTGATAACTCTCGACTGGATAATCGAAAAGATTTAGCCGTTGAGCGCGGGCTATCACTGCATATTGAAACCGAGAAGCTAAAGATCTTATTCGATATGGGAAGTGGCGATACGTTTTGTCAAAATGCACCATTACTGGGTGTTGATATCAAGGATGTAGACCTCGCCGTCATATCACACAGACATCATGATCATTGTAATGGTACCGCTGATTTTGTTGCTCATAACTCTAAAGCCAAAGTGTTTCTGAAAAATTGCGAACAGAAAAGCTATCACTTCCGGGCTTTCGGTTTCAAAAGTGATGTCGGGATCAACACGGACTTGCTAGAAAACAGCAACGAGCGGTTAGTCTTCGTCAATCGTACGACTGAAATCGCTCCCAATGTCTTTGCTATTACTGATATTAGCGCGAAACACGAACAACCTAAGGGCAATAAATACCTTTATACACAGTCGGAAAATCGACGGGAGCGTGACTCATTTGATCATGAATTACTGTTAGTGATTAAAGAGCCGGGCGGTTTAGTTATATTTACCGGTTGTGCGCATAGTGGCGTTCTTAATATGGTCGATACAGCGGTTACTCTGTTCCCAGGAGAGAGAATAAAAGCGGTTGTCGGGGGCTTCCATCTAGTGGGGTTACCATTGTTTAATAGTATTGGTGGCACAAAGCAAGACATTAGAGAGCTTGGATTGACGTTGTCTCAATACCCCATTGATAAACTGTATACAGGGCACTGTACAGGCAAGAAAGCTTATGGCCTGTTGAAAGAAGTATTAGGCGAGCGTCTGGAAGCAATTCCAACAGGTAAGTGTATTAATGTATAGCGTTGGTAAAACCTTAGCTGTTCGTTTGTCTTTTGGTAAGAATTAAGGAGTTTTAAGTGAGTCAGGAAGTAAGAGTAGGTGTAGCTGCGGTTATTCTGCGTAAAGGACGAGTACTGCTTGGAGAACGAATTGGTTCTCACGGAGCTTATACGTGGGCTACGCCGGGCGGACACCTTGAATGGGGCGAAAGCATTGAAGAGTGTGCCAAACGTGAAATACTCGAAGAGACTGGCTTGGTAGTTAGTGCATTTGAAAAGCTATCTTTTACCAATGATATTTTTGAGAAAGAGAACAAGCACTACATAACGTTGTTTGTTGTTGCTTCTGATGCTACCGGCGAACCACAAGTAACAGAGCCTGATAAATGTAAGCAATGGAAATGGTTTAAGTTAGATGAATTACCTAAGCCATTGTTTCTTCCTCTGACGAATTTGCTTAACGATCCGGTCATCCTTGGGAAGCTAGCTTAGCCAAACAGATTCTTCTCACATTTATAATTGTATGACGAAAGGGTAAATCATGACCTTGTGGTTTGATTCCAAATACTGGTCTTTGCTCGTCATTATTGGATGGACTGAATGTATTAACTAATTACTAAGGTTGCATTGCTCACGCCCCAGTAATGCGTTATACAAATACTGTAAATAAGAATGAATGAGGGTATGTAGTGAGCCATTTACCAGAAGAAAGCCAAAAACGATTCATAGCGGTTTTAAGCAAAAAGATGGATTTAGGAAGAACACTGAACGTGCTAGGGCACTTGAGCGTTGGCCTATCTAATCAATTAGTAAGTGACGAGACTTGCTACGTTGACTATGAAGACTTGGATGGCAATGTTCACCCAAACCTATCTCACTATCCTTTCATCGTGCTTAAAGCAGACAACTCAAATAAGCTTAGAAAAGTGCGCGAAGAAGCCTTCAGCCGCGGTATTAAATTTACTGACTTTACGAGCTCAATGATCGAAGGTGGTTCTGTTGAGCAGCAGCAACGAACCAAAGAAACCAAAGAAGAAGATCTTGAGTATCTAGGTGTATGCCTGTTTGGTGACACGGAAATCCTACGTGAGTTTACAAAGAAGTTTAGCTTGTATAAGTAACTACAATGCTCAACAGTTTTACGAAAAGTTGGGCTGGTTTCCTCGAGATGAAGTTCGATTGTACTCGTTTAATAGCTCGGATAATCGTAACGTTTAGCCTTATAAGTTCGCGTTGGCTGAGCTTGAGTTTGTAACAGATTCGCGCGTATCCACCCAATATCAAAACAATCCTTGGAGTACTTAGAAATGTTGTTTTCTAGTCTGTCTAAACCATTGGTTCATGGCTCCGAGTTATGTTCAGAACTGCTCAATTTCTTGACCGAGAATAAGAGTGATTTCGAAGAAAAGCTAATCCCTGATCTGTCATACATCGATGATATGGCACATGTGGTGAACGGTATTAAAATCAAAGACGTTCTACACATCAGTAGCAATCAATACCGACTTCAATATTCGTTTGATTGGGAGTTGTTTCTAGGATGTTCAGATAGGAACGAAACTGGCGTAGAGAATGGAAGTGTTCTATTCACACTTGAAGATGATAACGTTCTTAATATCAACTTCCCAAACTACGGTTCTCGAGACACTAGCGATGAGCTTTAAGCTATTTTACCTGGGTGTTATACAAAAGGAAGGACAATGATAACTATCGAAAGGCTTGAAGAGTCTCATGTGGCGTTAGTTCAGGGCATCCAATTAGCCGATGAACAGGTTAAGTTTGCAGGAACAGCTGCAGAGTTTTTATTAGACGGCAGTGAAACGACGCACTTGCACGTGATTAAGTTTGATAACGATGTGGTGGGTTTCTTTAAGCTTGATATCGCTTACGCAGAGCATTACGAATTCTGCCCTGAAGGAAGCATTGGCTTAAGAGCTTTTGTGCTTGATAAAAACCAGCAAGGTAAAGGTTTAGGAACTGGCACGGTCAAAGCTTTGTTTCCATATTTAAAAGCGAATTACTCAGCGTATGAGTTGATTTACTTAACCGTGAATTGCAAAAATCCCGCAGCATTCAACTGTTATAAGAAAGGCGGCTTCGAAGATACTAATGAACAGTATCTAGGTGGCGCAGCAGGCCCGCAATTTATTATGCGTGGGCGAATTGCTTAGTAACATGAAACAAGTTTTCACTAAGCAAAAAAAAGGTATGTTATGAAACAGAATATTGTCCACATTGCACTAGTGGTAAAAGACTACGATGAAGCGCTTGATTTCTATGTAAATAAGCTTAAGTTTGATCTCATTGAAGACACGTATCTACCAGAAGAAGATAAGCGCTGGGTTGTTGTTGCTCCACCAAATTCAACCGGTGTGAGCCTGTTACTTGCTAGAGCTTCCAAGCCAGAGCAACTTGATTTCATCGGCAACCAAGCTGGTGGACGCGTATTCCTATTCTTAAACACCGATGACTTCTGGCGTGATTACGAACGCATGACATCTTTGGGCATTAACTTTGTCCGAGAGCCTAAAGAGCAAGGTTACGGTACCGTTGCTGTGTTTGAAGATCTTTACGGTAACTTGTGGGATCTGCTTCAGTTAAACCCTGAACACCCTATGGCTAACAGGTAGAAAAGCTTAGCCCACAGCCTTAATTCTAGTCACACGGATTGGCAGGAGCGACATGGAAGTCACAAGGCATCAACCCAAGTATTTAACTGCCTTACAGGCGATCTATCTAGAATCAAGACAGAACACCTTTCATTGGGCTGATACCAACGCTTTTAAGTTATCCGATTTCGAATTCGATACAGAAGGTGAAGAAATATGGGTGGCTGTTTCTGGCAACAAGGTTTTAGGTTTTGCCTCTATTTGGAAACCTGAAAGTTTCATCCATCACCTCTATGTTTGCCCGCGAACGCTACGTTCTGGAGTCGGCTCTGCTTTACTAAATACCTGCAAACAACATTACTCTGATCTGACATTGAAGTGTCTGACTGCTAATGAAAACGCCATTGGCTTTTATCAGTCGCAAGGCTTTGTTATCTCATCCATAAAAGGAGAGGGATTAGAGCGTTATCATTTAATGACTTACCAAGTTTAGTAATAATAAGCTTAGTAATAACAATCATGGCAATCACAAGCTGACGTTATTGTTTAGAGGTGACCATAATGTTCCCGGTTTTTATGTCGACAGTGATTACGAATACCAGTGTGAGAAATGTGGGACTAAGTCGTGGCACTGATCGTATGTTTAGCTTTTGAAACAATTCCTACCTAAACTGATGATAATAAGACGCATTAGAAAAGTGATCCTCTCTGCAAACTGAGAATGGAAACGCGTCTATACTGACATGGGTTACGTCGCTGATTTTAGAAGTGGCGCTATGAATGTAAGTTTGATTAGGTTAAACCTCAGAGGTGACGATGAAAAAATTACTACCACTATGCGCCATTTTACTCTCGGCATCATTTTCAGCTGCGGCTTCTGATGGTTTGATTAAATACCAAAGTAATTACTCAGTGAAAGAGACTGCTGACCGCTTTGAAGAAATCGCCAAGAGCAAAGGTTTGACCTTGTTTGCGAGAATCGACCATCAGAAAAATGCGAGTAAGGCCGATCTTGAATTGAGACCAACGGAAGTCATCATCTTTGGTAACCCGAAAGTAGGGACACCATTAATGCAATGCGCTCAAGAAGTCGCGATAGATTTACCGCAGAAGGTGTTAGTCACTGAAGACTCTAACAAGAAAGTATGGTTGTCTTACAACGATCCTAATTACTTGGTAGAGCGTCACGCGATCAATGGATGTGACGAGGTAGTTAAGAAAGTATCGGGTGTACTAAGCAAGCTGTCGGAAGCGACAGTGGCGAAAAAGAAAGCGAAAGCTAAATAACCAAGACCAATCAGCACTCATTAAGACTATTCATGGGTGCGACATGACGATGATATAGCCTCCCAATCATTGTTTGGTTACATTGACAACTAAGCAACAATATATAAAAGTAGTGTTATGAAATTGAATTTAGCGTCATCAAACCAACGAATTATCATCATTCCATAGGAATGGTGGGATTGTTGATGCGCTTTGTTTATCGAACCCACCCGTAAGGTGGGTTTTTTGTCGCTGTCTTATGGGTTTTATCTGAATAGAGGAAGTCATATGAAAAAGATCGCGGTTTTTGGCAAGCCTGGGAGTGGAAAGTCCACAATCAGCAAAGCGTTAGCACTCGCTACAGGCATAGAGCTTCACCAGTTGGACTCGATTGTTTATAAGGCCAACGGAGAGTTTGTTGAGCGTGAAGTGTTCGAGCAGGCTCATGAGAGCATACTTAGTTCAGAAAGCTGGATCATCGATGGATTTGGCCCATTAGGTTCATTCAACACACGTTTAGAAGCCGCTGATACCTTGGTTTATATCGACCTTCCTTATCCAATTAGCTACTGGTTCGTCACCAAGCGAATGCTCAAAGGGTTGTTCGTTAAACCTGAAGGCTGGCCTGATGGAAGTTCAGTTATAAAAGGTACGATACAAAGTTATAAGACACTAAAACTGTGTCCTAAATTTTGGAATGACGACTTTAGAGCGCAGTTAGAATTGCGCGCTAAAGAGAAAGAGGTTCACATAATCAGAAGCGTGAGTGAATTGAATAATTTTGTTCGTCAACATGTCACTTAACATGTATTGTTTTACCTTGCTATAAACGTTTTTATTTACTCATAACTTCATGAAAATATTTAGATTTAACTCAACATGTGGCATATTTTACATATGTTTGGTTTATACAAATAAAAACGGGAAGGCCTCGATGATCTTCCCGTTAAGTATTACTTAACTCAGCGTGCTATTGGCAGTTTGAATAAGAAGCCTTATGCACAACACTTCTTGTATTTATTACCGCTACCGCAAGAACATGGGTCGTTACGGTTAGGCGTCTTTTCAAATGTCATTGTTTTTGGCTTGTTTAGCAGAATATCAAGCTCAAGCGTATTTTCTTCTTTCTCTGCGTTTACTGTTACGTTAACAAAGATAGTTTGTTCGGCTGCTAGCGCTTCAACTTCTGCTTTACGTGCTTCAGTTTGAACCGTTGCGACGATTGGAGATTCTTCAGTACCCGCTTTTACATCGCGGTTTACGTTGTAGCCAGCAAGAACGTGGTTCTGTCTTGTTTCAATACGGCCTTTGAAAAATAGTTTCGACATTGGGTACTCAGTAAAATGTTGAATGGCGCTATTTTTAATGGTGATAGCGCAATGGAGCGGCGATTATACGCATATATTCAAATTGATAAAGCAGTGATGTGGCTGAAGCTTGTTTAGCTTAATCCAAAAGCAAACCGAATTTTTCCAGACCCGTTGAAGGGATAGTGTAGCGCTCGTAGAGGATTCAGATTGTGTTAAAACATAAATGTAAGGAGGTTATTTTGAAAAAGGTAGTTATTGTAACAGGCGGGAGCAGAGGTATTGGTGCTGCGACGTCTAAGTTGTTGGCCAGCAAGGGTTATGCCGTATGTGTTAACTTCATACACAATGAGTCGCGAGCTGAAGGTCTAGTGAACGAGATTCGCGAACAGGGCGGAACCGCGATTAGTGTACGTGCGGATGTCTCTGTTGAATCGGACGTGAAATCCTTATTTGAAATTGCTCGTAATAAATTAGGCTCAGTGACTCACTTGGTCAATAATGCCGGGATCTTGTTTACCCAATCTGCGTTGGTTGATATTGAATTTGACCGCTTTGAGAAAGTGATGAAATCGAATGTGTCCAGCTGTTTCTTGTGTAGCAAAGCTTTCATTAAACAAGCCCCAGATGGTGGTTCGATAGTCAACGTTTCTTCCGCGGCCTCTAGAACGGGCGCACCATTTGAATATGTGGATTATGCAGCATCGAAAGGCGCTATGGATTCGCTCACCAAAGGTTTATCGCTTGAATTGGCTTCCCGAAATATTCGAGTGAATGGCGTTAGACCGGGATGCATTTATACTGAAATGCACGCTGATGGTGGAGAGCCAGGGAGAGTGGATAGATTGGCATCACAGCTTCCACTTCAACGTGGTGGTACACCAGAAGAAGTCGCTAATTCGATAGCATGGTTATTGTCTGATGAAGCTTCTTATGTAACAGGCTCGTTTATAGATATTGCAGGTGGTCGATAGAGCCTTGAAAGCAGGTCGCTAGATTGAGAAATAACAACCTAAAAAATTAGAATATGGTCAAGTAGTTGAAAATTTTGTGGTTAACTTATTGTTTATAAGAACATAGTATAAGGATGAGTCGCATTGGGGGGCTTATGATTAGTTGCAACGATTACGATTATATTGAGATTGTGTGTATGCACCGATACCCAATCAAGTTAACGCTGAAGTCTGGCGAACAGATTGAATGTGTTGGGTTAGATACCCAGCGCAATGACAGCCGTGAAGAGTGCATTAAAGTCAGTATTCAAGGTGTAGAACAACTTGTCGTACTCACAGACCTTTCCACACTAGAAGTTTGTGTCGACAACCCTCATTTTAAGCAGATTTCATTCAAAACGTCATAGGCTTTCAAATGAATAACACCATAGAACAATGCTATTGCACCGCATGCCGAGAAGATACACAACACGTTGTGGTGTTGGTCAGAAAGACGAGTGCGTTTGCAGACAAACCTAACCAAAAGCGAAGCGAGTTTTGGGCAGGCGTGATAAAAGGTTGGTTCCTCGGCCCGTTTATCGCGTCAATGGATGAGTTTTCTCGTCATCTTGTCTGTGAAAAGTGTGGCCATAAAGAGATACAAGATTAGTTAAGATTATTTAAAAATTTAGTAGAGTTACGCGTCGATTGGCTTAGGAATAAAACGAATGAAAGTAGAAATGATTGAAGCCGTGAAGGCGTATGGTTTTTCAGTAAGAACCACCAATACCGATGAGATGGACCCAGCAACAGCCAAGATAGGGCAATTGTGGCAGGGCTTTTTTGACCAAGCATTTCCGAAATTAACACCGGATTCAAAAGTGTATGGCGTTTACACTAACTACGAGTCTGACTTTACGGGCGAATTTGATGTTATCGCGTGTACTAATGCACTTACGGATCAGAATTTAGATGCGCTTGTAGAAACCGAAATAGAGGCGGGTAAGTACTTAACGTTTTCTGCTGAAGGTGAATTACCACAAGCTGTGATCGATCTATGGGGTGAAGTGTGGGCGTATTTCAACGCTGCTGACTGCCCACATGTGAGAACTTACACGACAGATTTCGAATTCTACAAAGGTGAAACTGAAGTCGAGATTTCGATAGCGATCAAGTGATTGGTTTAAAGAGTACAAAGGCTTAACTTAGACTGTGATGTCTAATCAAGAGATGGGTTAAGCCTTTGAATATCTGTTCATTACAAAGAAGATACAGTGTCACGTAACTACTTTAATACCTAGGAATTATCTATTCCAGAGTTCCCCAAGATCACCCCAGATACACTTAAGTCACCCAAAATTCTCTTAAGTCATCCAAAAAGACAATCTTGCTTGGTTTCATTCCACAAAGGGTATTGCTTCATGACTTGGGTGTAGAGCTTACTTTCGAGATGCGATCTTAACCAACGTCCTACGTTTTGGTATTCCGATTTCACAAACCACTTCTTTTCGACTCGCACAAACTGACTGACAAAAGGCATCACAGCAAAATCGGCCAAGCTTGGGGTTTCTCCAAAAAAGTAGGGCTGATCGGTGAGTCGCGCTTCTAACTGACTAATGAAGGTTTCGCAGGCTTGTCGGCGTTGTTCAACATCGATGTTTCGGTAACGAACCGATGCACGATACTTTTCTAAGTGACCAATAAATTCTTCATCGCTGGTTTTAATGAGCTGTTGAACTTGTTCGCTAAGCGCTGGATTGCTTGAACGTAGAAGATCTTGAGGATCGTTTTGTTGAAGTGCCCAGTTCATCACATCTAAGCTCTGTTCAATGACTTGACCATTGCGTAACACCAATACAGGCACTGTTCCTTTTGGCGAACTGGCCAATAGTTCGCTAGGCTTGTCTTTGGTAACGATTTCTCGAAGTAACACTTTTTGCTGTGATAGTGCGATGCCCATTCGTCCGCGCATTGCATAAGGGCAACGACGCAAAGAATAAAGGATAGGTAGATCGGATTCGTTCGGCATTATTGAGGTCATTTAGTTTGAAAAGTGTTGTACGGTGGTAAAGAGATCGTGATGTGGGTAGAATACGCGGCTTAAAAATTATAAGTAAGTGAGCGACTTCAAAAATGAGCAGAAAAATTGAGTTATTAGCCCCAGGTGGCGATGTAGAAGCGATAAAAGCCGCCATCGTAGCGGGTGCTAATGCAGTTTATTGTGGTTTAGACACATTCAACGCTCGTAACAGAGCTTCTAACCTATCGTTAGACGAATTGAATGGTGTGATTCGCCTTGCTCATGAATACGGCTGTGAAGTGTTCCTGACTCTTAACGTTGTGCTACTGGAGCATGAGACTAAGAGCATCACCAAACTGCTGAACCAGCTTGTGAACACCAAAGTGGACGGCATCATTGTTCAAGACTTGGGTTTATTCAACCTGGTTAAGAAGCATTTCCCATCATTAGACGTTCACGCGTCGACTCAGTTAACTACGCACAACGAAGGCCAGATTAAGTTCTTGTCTAAGATTGGCGCGACACGCGTTAACTTGTCTCGTGAGTTGAACCTGCCTGAAATCAAGATGCTGACGGAAGTGGCACACGATCACGACGTACTAACCGAAGTGTTCGTACACGGCGCTCTGTGTATCGCATTCTCTGGTCAATGTTACTCAAGCTCAGTAAGTGTGGGTAACTCAGGTAACCGTGGTCGTTGTAGCCAAGCGTGTCGTGATGAATACGAAATCACCAACGCGGGCAACAAGTTCCCACTCAACCTGAAAGATAACTCAGCTTACTACGACCTACCTGAATTGGTTGACGCGAAAGTCGACTCACTGAAAGTAGAAGGCCGTATTAAAGGCGCACACTACGTTTACACTGTGGTAGACACATGGCGTAAACAGATTGATAGCTTTGTAGAAAGTGGTTTGTTGATCGAAGACGATTCGAACCTGCACAAAGTATTCAACCGTGATTTCACCAACTCTTTCCTAAAGGGCAACCTAACAAAAGACATGTTCATCGATAACCCGCGCGACAACAGTATGAACTACGCTGTTGAGAAAGCGACGGAGCAGAACAACGAAATCTCAGTCGTACAAATTCAAGAAGTGACCAACGAACTTCACCAGGCGAAAGACGTTCTTGGTAACGAAATGCGTGACAAGATCGAGTTCCTTGATATTCGTAAGACACCAGTAGCCCTGTCGTTCAGTGCAAAAGTGGGTCAACCATTTACGGTGACTGTGAACACGCCAAAAGAGAACTTTACCCTTCAATCTAAATCGCTATTGAAAGCGGTTGAAGAGAAGGCGATCACTCAAGAGCTACTTGAGAAGCGATTCAAAAACGTGAAGAGTGCAGTTCACACACTAGAAAGCCACAATTTCAGTGAAGTGGATGCAGGTTTGTTGATTCCTTTAAAAGAAGTTTCAGACCTGAAAGATGAGATCGACTTCATTCTGAACGGCTCTGTGGAAGTGATTAAGCACGTTGAAGTGCCAGCACTGCCTCAACACCCTAAAGTGAACGAGAAGCCGACGATGTCGATGCTTATCGCCGATGTAGAAGACTTACACCTGTGTGACGTGACTGACGCGGATGTTTACTTCAAACTTCCAGAAAGCTTCAAGAAGCGTTGTAACAAGTACATCGATATCTTGGCATCAAACCCACGTTTGATTCCTTGGTTCCCAGCGGTATTGATCGGTAAAGATTACGACGAAGCGGTTCGTATTCTTGAAGAGATTAAGCCAGCTCGCATCGTAACCAACAACACGGGTATTGCTTACAAAGCTTATGAGATGGGCATTGAGTGGGTTGCAGGCCCGTTTATGAACACAACCAACTCTCACGCACTGGTTACTCTGAGAGAAGAGCTGAACTGTGCCGGCGCATTCATTTCGAACGAGATTAACAAAGGTCAGATTCGTCATATTCGCCGCCCAGAGAACTTCAAACTGTTCTACAGCATTTACCACCCAATCTTGATGATGACCAGCCGTCAGTGTTTCTTCCAAAGAACGGTGGGTTGTAACAAGCCAAGCATTGAAGCGGGTTGTATGTTGAAGTGTGAGAAAGCAACCACGATTACCAACGTGAAAGGCATCTCTTTCGCGGTTGATAAACAGAAGGGTGGCTACCCAAGCATTTACAACCACGAGCAGTTCTTGAACCATGACGCAGTGACTGATTTCTCTGGTCTGTTCGACGAGTTCTTCATTGACCTAACCAACATCGGTGCAGGTTCTAAAGAAGTGAAAGACAAAGTCGAGCTTATTAAGCATTTCGAAGCGCTACTGAACGGCGTTGAAGGTTCACAACAGAACCTAGAGCAGATGGTTGAAGTTCGAACTAATGCTCAATACGTTCAAGGTTTATAACGCTTAAACGCGTAACTGCTTATAAGCACTCTGAACCAATAAACAAAAGGCCACTCAATCGAGTGGCCTTTTTAATGTCTGAAACTTTCTGAGTCTTTCTCAATCAGCGAATACGTTATTCCGTCACCGCTTCTTGTTTGAAGCATGGGCTTTTCAACGTGTTCATCTTTTCGATTTCATTGGTCAAGCGCAGCGAGAGCAGGGCTTTTTGGTTCGAAGCAAAATCAAACATCACGATAGTCGCAGTACCAACGGTCGTCACTTTCTGCTGAGCCTTACTGACAATGGTGTATTCCATAGTGAACCGATCATCTTGAATGTCGGTAACACGTGAGCCAACCATCAAGGTATCCGGATACGTGACTGGGCGGAAATACTTACAGTAAGTGTCACCAAGAACAGGGCCAACTTTGGTAATCGCCATCTCTTCCATCAACTCAACGTGCTTGAAAAAATCTAAGCGAGCGGTTTCGAAATAGCGAAAATACACCGCGTTGTTAACGTGATTAAGTGCATCCATTTCTCCCCAAGCGACAGGTATTTCTGTTACTACCGGGTAGTCAGACAATAATTCTTCCATGCGAACCCTCTTATTGTTATCTGTGTAATTAATGTTATCTGGGTAATTAACGTTATCTGCTTATTCTTCAGCGGGATAAGTTGTTATTGGAATAAAAATCCTACCGCCAAATTAACAAAACCGCAACATGTGTGATTCAAGTTTTTGAAGCTTGAAACCACACAATGTCAGTGACTTAGTTGCACATCCACTTAATGATTACGCACTAAGGTGTTTGAATTGCAGCTCAACCAAGCGTTGGTACAATTCGCAGCTATTGATGAGAGACTGGTGGTCGCCGATGTCTACTAGCTGTCCTTTATCGAGCACTGCAATCTGGTCGGCGTGTTTAATTGTTGATAATCGATGAGCGATAATGATCGTCGTTCTGCCACGCATCAACTCTTCTAACGCTTGTTGTACGTGATGCTCACTTTCACTGTCTAGCGCGCTGGTTGCTTCGTCCAACAATAGAATATTCGGATCTTTCAAGATGGCACGTGCGATGGCAATACGTTGTCTCTGTCCGCCAGAAAGCCTTACACCGCGTTCACCAAGAAAGCTATTGTAGCCATAAGGCAGGTTTTGAATGAACTCGTGTGCGTGCGCTTTCTTCGCTGCTTCGATAACTTGCTCGTCTGTTGCCTGCGGGTTGCCGTAGCGAATATTATGGAACACATCGTTGCTGAACAGAGCAGGTTGCTGCGGCACCAATGCCATCTGCTTTCTTAGCTCGTTAGGATCAAACTGATTCAGTTCAATACCGCCTAAGGTGACTTTACCCACTTGTGGGTCGTAAAAACGTTGCAGCAGTTCGAACAGGGTAGTTTTACCCGCGCCAGACGGGCCAACCAATGCCAACACTTTGCCTTCATGGGCAGTGAGCGTGAGGTTGCTTGTTGCGGGTTGGTCCGGTCTTGATGGGTAACAGAAAGTCACATCATCAAATGCGACTTCTGGCGTTACGTTAGCAAGCGAAGTTGGATTCGCAACTGGCGCAACAATATGGCTTTCAACTTGTAGGATCTCGATTAAGCGCTCGGTCGCACCTGCCGCCCGTTGCAGTTCGCCCATCACTTCTGAAATCGTACCTAATGATGAAGCAACCATGATTGCGTAGAACACAAACGCGGCTAGATCGCCCGCCGACATGGTGCCGTTGATAACATCACTGCCACCAACCCAAAGCATGCCTGCGATAGCACTGAATACAATCACGATAACACCAGAGATAAGAATCGCGCGCTGTTTTACACGCTGACGACCAATCTCATAAGCCTTTTCCACTTCTACCTCGAATGACGCTTTCTCTTGTTCTTCTCGGCTGTAGCTTTGCACGGTTTTAATGTGCTCAATCGCTTCACCTGCGTAAGAACCGACATCAGACATCGAATCTTGGCTTTGACGAGACAAGGCTCTCACACGACGCCCGTACACAAGAATCGGAATCAAGATAAATGGCACCGAGGCCAATACAATCAACGTCAGCTTAATATTGGTCGCAAACAGCATGATGATCGCACCAATACACATCAACGCGCTGCGCATCGCCATAGAGAACGACGAACCTATGATGCTTTGAAGCAGAGTGGTGTCCGTTGTGATGCGCGACATGATGTCGCCACTGCCATTGGTCTCGAAGTAACTCGGATGCAGTGTCACGACATGATTGAAAACCGATAAGCGAATGTCTGCACTCACGCGTTCCCCAACAGAAGAAACCAAATAGAAGCGGAAGAAAGTACCAATCGAGATCAACACGACCACGACCATGATGAACTGGATTGCGCTGCCTAAATCTGAGAGTGATTGTTGGCTAAAACCTTGGTCGATGAGAAGACGAATACCGTGTCCGACTGAAAGGGTTAAGCTCGCCGTGAAGACCAACGCGATCAACGCAGCAATAACACGACCTTTATAAGGCTGAATGAATTTACTCAGCTCAAACAAAATACTGAGGCTTTTTTTCTCAGGTTTGGCATCGGGATTCTTTTGAGTCTGTCGCTGGTTTGAGTCGAGCGTAGAAGAGACATCGTTTTGCATATGACTGCCTTAATGTGTTGTCGCTTTAAAAATAGATGGCTTGTTGCTTATGACTAATTGCTTATGGTTTATGACTTATTGCCTGTACTGCGCGTTGTTCGCTGGAAAGTCATTGTTGTTGAGAATAGAACCCATTAAAGCATTTATTGCGCTGTGACGCTCCCCAGGAAACTCAATTTCCAATATTTCCTCACCACTAAGTGAATAATTCAAAACGACCTTAAAGGAAAACTAAGCATTTTGATCCAGCCAGTGTGATAGGAAAGATGGGTGTTTAACCCTAATTTTTATGCAAGTAAATTAGCGTTAATAGGAGAGTGCGCTCATAAGTTAGCAATCGAGTGATGATTTATAAATTGACAGTAAAACGTTTGCTATTTATCTCGATATTAACTTTATCAATGGCTTGCAACTTTTAGTTGTAAGACCAGTTATAGCGACTGTTTTTTACGCAATATTTGTTACAAAAATTCAACAAAGTAGTTTTTTATACATTTTTCTTGCATAAAACCTCGGATTGAATAGAATAACCAGTAAATGACAATCAATGCAGTATTGTGGCATGAGTATTCAAGTAAAGAGCATCAACAAATCATACGGTGATACCCAAGTTCTTCATGACATCAGTTTCGACTGTGAGAGTGGCGAAACCTTGGTATTGCTTGGCCCAAGCGGCGCGGGCAAGAGTTCATTACTGCGTGTATTGAACCTGCTTGAAATCGCGGACAACGGCGAATTAGACATTGCGAACGAGCAATTCGATTTTTCAAGCCAAATCCAAGAGAAGCAGGGGCTTAAACTTCGTCGTAAAGTCGGCATGGTGTTCCAGCAATACAACTTATGGCCACACATGACGGTGATGGAAAACTTGATTGAAGCACCAACCAAAGTTGGGGGGGGGGATAAGCAAGAAGCGATTAAGCAAGCGCAAGAAGTATTAAAGACACTTCAACTTGCTGACAAAGCAGACGCTTGGCCACTTCAACTGTCTGGCGGTCAACAACAGCGTGTTGCGATTGCACGTGCGCTGATGATGAAACCGGATGTGTTGTTGTTTGATGAACCAACAGCGGCGCTTGATCCTGAGATCACCAACCAAGTCGTGAGCATTATTAAAGAATTGAGCGGAACAGGCATTACCCAAGTGGTCGTGACGCACGAAGTCGATTTCGCGAAGAAGATTGCTAGCCACGTTCTGTATCTAGAGAAAGGGTACATCGTTGAACACGGCACCAGTGATTCATTCGTTAATCCGCAGACACCTGAGTTTGCTGAATATTTGACTCATTAAGTAAGTCACGTATTAAAAGAAAGTTGGCTCATTAGATTTAGCTAAACACAACATCAATTAAAACAATCAAATTATAAGAATGGCCACAGGCCTCTATTACACAGTATTCGGAGTAACAAAATGAAAAAGATTCTACTAGCTTCACTTATCGGCCTTGCTTCTTTCAACGCAGCGGCGCAAGAAGAAATCAAATTCGCAATGGAAGCAACTTACGCACCATTCGAGTACATGGATGAGAACAACCAAATTCAAGGTTTTGACGTAGACTTAGCAAACGCACTTTGTGAAGAGCTGAAAGCAACGTGTACTTTCCACAACCAAGCATTCGATAGCTTGATCCCTGCACTTAAATTCAAACGTTACGATGCGGCTATCTCGGCAATGGACATCACAGAAGCGCGTCTTAAACAAGTGAACTTCTCTAACACTTACTACGATAACTCTGCAGCATTCATCTCTTTCGAAGGCAAAATAGCAGACCAAGCAGCACTAGGAGGTAAGCGTGTTGGTGTTCAAAACGGTTCGACTCACCAGAGCTTCCTACTTGAGCAAATGACTGGCGTAACAGCGGTACCTTACTCAAGCTACCAAGATGCATTCATCGACATGAAGAACGGTCGTATCGACTCTGTATTCGGTGACACAGCCGTTGTAGCAGAATGGTTCAAGAAAGAAGACAATCTAACTTACGTTGGCGACCAAGTAACAAACCAAGAGTACTTCGGTAACGGCTTCGGTATCGCAATAAACAAGAGCAACCAAGAACTTGTAGACCAGCTTAACGTTGCACTTGCTGCAGTGAAAGCGAACGGCGAATACGACAAGATCTTCAACAAGTACTTCGGTAAGTAATTTATGGAATTAACGGGTTACTCTTTAGGGCTCGTCGAAGCAAGCTGGATGACTGTTCAGCTTGCATTCGTAAGCCTATTGGTTGGATTGGTTCTAGCAGTTTTGTTTGCAAGTGGTGAGATGTCTCGTCGTATTGCAATCAAATGGCCAATGACTGCATTTGTGACGATTGTTCGTGGTTTACCAGAAATTCTGGTCGTACTGTTTATCTACTTTGGTTCGACACAAGTTCTGTTCATGATCACTGGCGACTTCATCGAAGTGAGCCCGTTCTTATCTGGTGTTGTTGCACTGTCACTTATCTTTGCTTCTTACGCTTCACAAACCATCCGTGGTGCTTTGAAAGCAGTAAGCAAAGGGCAAAGAGAAGCAGCAAGCGCGCTTGGCATCTCTCAATCACGTTCATTCTTTCGTATAGTTTTACCTCAAGCGGTAAGACACGCACTACCAGGGTTAACCAACCAATGGTTAGTGTTGCTGAAAGACACCGCATTAGTATCGCTGATTGGCGTAACGGATTTGCTGAAACAAGCACAACTAACATCCGCTGCAACGCACGAAGCATTTACTTGGTACGCGACAGCAGCTGCAATCTACTTGGTCATCACTTTAATCACACAAAGATTGGTAAAAGTGATTGATGGTAAGTTCTCTATTCAAGGTTTGGGTAACAAAGGGGCAATGGCATGAATCAACAATACCTCTCTCAATTGCTTGAAGGCTTAGCGACCAGTCTTCAACTCACAGGTGCTTCATTGCTGGTTGGTTGTATCTTGTCACTGCTGATGACGGTAACGCTAATCCTAAGAATACCGGCGATTCACTGGTTAACACGTGGCATCATTACGCTGTTCACCGGCACACCATTATTAGTTCAGATCTTCTTGGTGTATTACGGCCCGGGTCAGTTCGACTGGATTCGTGAAAGCTTCATGTGGACTTGGTTAAGCCAACCTTGGTTCTGTGCAATGTTAGCATTAGCTTTGAACACCGCGGCATACAGCACGCTACTGTTCAGAGGTGCATTCAACGCCATTCCAGCAGGGCAGTGGGAAGCATGTCGCGCTCTCGGCATGGACAAAATCGCAACGCTGAAAGTGTTACTGCCATACGCTCTACGCCGCGCTGTTCCAGCTTACTCGAACGAAGTGATTCTAGTTTTCAAAGGCACGTCACTGGCAAGCACCATCACCATCATGGATTTGATGGGCTACGCTCAGCGTATCAACGGCCAAACTTACGACACACTCACCGTGTTCGGTATTGCTGGCGTATTCTACCTAGCAGTAAACGGCATACTAACGTTGATCTTCCGTCAGGTAGAGAAGAAAGCCCTAGCATTCGAAGCGGCGTAAGCTAGCCACTCACAAGTTTAACTAACGTATAAAGCCTGACATTTATGTTGTATAGATGGCAGGTTTTTTTGTGTTTAGGATTAGCACATCGAAGCGCTGTAATTATGTACAGTTTGATGATGTTACTGGCACAATCATACTATATGGAAAGTTTCTGCATTTTGTGACGTACTCAACTTTACCTAGTTTTAAGCTACTGAAATTAATTGACTAATAGTGGTATGCTTTCGAGTATATGAAACTAGACCGAATCATTCTGTATTTAAATGCAGAATAATTCGGTCTAATAGCTGTTAGGTGTTTATCAGTTATCTGAACTAAAACTCGAGTTTGAACGTAAAAATTGCCATTTCGAAGTAGGTAGTTTGATATGGAATTGACCTCAGAAGTCGAGTCAAGAATTATAGAAATGGCGTGGGAAGATCGCACACCATTTGAAGCGATAGAGCTTCAATTTGGTTTGAATGAATCAGAAGTTATTCGGTTTATGCGTAGTCGGCTCAAATCAAATAGTTTTAAATTATGGCGTAAACGAGTATCCGGTCGCAATACAAAGCATATGAAGCTACGTAGCCCAGATATTACTAAAGGTTACTGTCCAACTCAGTATAAGCACCGGTAATCGCTTCACACCTAACAAAGCGTTTAAGACAGATTCCCAACGCATGGCATTTTTCATTCCATCGTTGGGTTTTGTGTTTAAGGTGGTATGGTTAGGTTTCGTGGTGGCGTTGCTCACTACTTAACGCGGCGTTAGAAAAAGGAGTAAATATGCAATTTCCGGGAGAGGCTTTAGTCATTCGATTGTGGGATTCCGTAGAAAAATTATCTATTGGTGCTTTAAACCCGTACCAGCAAAAGCGTTTGGAAAACCAAAGAAGAAGTTCTGAGATCTCAGAATTACTGCATGAGAATAAATTAGCTGAAATCAGCTCTGATCTAGAGCTTTTAAGAAATAATCCTGATATTCCTGATAGTGTAAGTAGCACATTAGCAGCTGTTGCTGAGAAAAGAAATCGGGAAGAAAAAAATGTCATATCGTCAATAGCTTATGCTCAAGCGTCTTTAGAAGATGGTGGAGCGACGGGTCGAGAAGGAGCAATTGATACGGACTGGATGAATCGTTGGTACGATTATGCTTCACGAGTAACAAATGATGATCTTCAACAATTGTGGGGGAAAATATTAGCAGGTGAAGTTCGGAAAGAAAACTCGGTCTCATATAGGTTAATGGATTTTATAGATAAACTCACCTCTACTGAAATAGATGAAATATCGTTGATATTGTCAATGGTGGAAACTAGTAATCTAATTTTGTTTCGTGGTGAGAAGCATGTTGAAAAGTTCTTTGAACAGAATGGTATTGACTCTAATTGCATTCAAAAATACACAGATCTTGGGGTATTAGGCTCCTCAACAACTGGTATTGTGAATGTCACTACTAACTTAGACTTTACAAAGTTCAATTATTTTACATTCAACTATGCAGGCTGCTCCTTTCAGTTGTCCTTAAAACAAGAACAAAATGAAAGTAAATCGATTAGGTATTATTCACTGGGTACTATGGGACAATCCCTAATGCATTTATCAAATTATACTTTTAATCAGTCTTACTTAGACTCACTATCAAAAGACTTGTTAGAAGAAAATATTGTTTCAACACAGTGCTCATAAATTGTTTCTAACAAAACGTTTAAGACAGATTCCCAACGCATGGCATTTTCAGTGTTAATGGTTGGGTTTTGTGTTTAAGGTGGTAACGTTAAGTTCAGTGGTGCGTTGCTCACTACTTAACGTGGCGTTATACGCTATATGAAGAAAGCCTAAAAATTCAGGTCAAAAATTGCAATTTTCAGCATTGGGTTCTGGTCTTTGGGCGTCGTGATTTCCCAGTTTCAATTCTCGTTTTCTCCGGTCCGTGGCTGAGTTTTGGCCTACCGTTTATCGGTGGTTTTCTTCTTTGGTGCTGATTTTTCAGGGTCATTCTAGGCGGCGTTTTTTGCTGAAACTCAGCTCTGTGAGTTTGTCTTTCTAAAAGCCGATTTACTCGCCGAAAGGGCGCTTTCTCTGGTGTGGTGAGGTTACGTGGTTTCAGTGAGTTTGTGGAAAGTCCTCATTGTGAAATTGTCTTTCCAAAAAGTGCTTTTTGGTGTTGCAGGTCCGCTTTCTGCGGCGCGGTTTGCTCCAAGTGGTTTCAGTGGCAAGTCGCGGTAAGTCTAAGCCTGACGTAAGTGCATCAAAGCACATAAAAATCATGGCTTCAAAGTAGGGCTTGGCATAAAATCTTGGCTTAAACGTTCATGCGTATAACAAAGCGTTCAAGAGGGATTTGGCACGCGTGGCATTTTTAGTATGCGTTGGGTTCAGTGTTTATGGCGCTGTGCGGTAGCTTTTGTATTGCGTGCCGGCACCCCTTAACGCGGCGTTATGCGTAGATGGAGGAAACATGGAAAATCAGGGAAAGCTGTTCTTCTTTTGTGGCAAGATGGGGTCAGGCAAATCGACTAAATCTAAGGTTGTGGCTGCTGAAAATAATGCAGTCCTAATTTCAGAAGACGATTGGTTGTCGGCTCATTATCCTTCACAAATTCAAACATTTGACGACTACATTAAGTACTCTAATCTCATTAAGCCTTTCGTTAAAAGCCATGTTCAAAGTTTGTTGAATGTTGGGGTTAACGTTGTCATGGATTTTCCAGCAAATACTATTAAGCAAAGAGCTTGGTTCGTATCACTGTGTGTCGAAGTAGGTAGTGAGCATGAGCTTTGGTATTTAGACTTAACAGATGAGCAATGTTTATCCCAAATTGCTAAGCGCCGAGTAGAACAACCTGACAGAGCTATGTTTGACACAGAGGCTGTATTTCATCATGTGACTCAGTATTTTGAAGCTCCAGCAGCGAGTGAAAAACTCAGTCTGGTACGTGTGGGGTAATACGCATAACAAAGCGTTTAAGGCAGATTCGCAACGCTCGGCACTTTCGGTTTGAATCTGCTTTAGTGTTTACGGCACAATGGTCAGGCTAAGTGGTGGCGTTGCTCACTACTTAACGCGGCGTTAGTTTGCAAGAGGAAAAACGCAGCTATATCGCAAGATCTAGTGGTAAAAGCTCAAAGTTTAAGTTGTCGTATTGGTTTTCAATTTTAGTGTTAACTAGCGTGGTGAAAATCAAAAATTGGCATCGTTTCAACGGTTGATTTGTTCTTTGGTGCGGTGACTTTGGGGTTAACTGAGTCGAAGTTTTTTGCTGAAACTCCGCTCGTTGAGTTTGTTGGTACAAAAGCCGATTTACTCGCTGAAATGGCGTTTTCTCTGGTGTGGTAAGTTCATGTGGTTTCAGTGGCTTTGTTGAAAGTCCGCATTGTGAGATTGGTTTTCCAAAAGCGCTTTTTGGTGTTGTGAGTTCTTTTTCTGCGGCGTTGTTTGTTCCACGTGGTTTCATTGAGTAGCCGCTTTGAGACTAAGCCTGACTTAATTGAATCAAAACATATAAAGTTTATTGTTTGCAAAGTTTAAAGTGACTTAAAATCAACGCTTTGGGTTTGCAAACTAACAAACTGCTCAAGAGGGATTCGCAACGCGTGGCATTTTTACTATGCGTTGGTTTTAGTGATTAAGGTGGTTTGCGGCGGCTTTGGTATTGCGTTGCTCACCCCTTAGCAGGGCGTTATGGCTCACACGATATTCAACGTTTGGCTGTCTAGAGGGAATTATGGGATTCAAATTTCGAAAGCGTATAAAAATCGCACCAGGGCTTCACGTTAACGTTAGTAAAAGTGGTGTTAGCACCTCAATCGGAAAGCCAGGTGCTACGGTAAATATTGGCAAAAAGGGTGTGAAAGCAACGGTAGGAATTCCCGGTTCTGGCCTTTCATATAGTCAGAATTTAACGGGTAGCGGTAATCCGAAGGAAGTCTCGTCAAACACTGGTAAAGGTAGTTCTTTGCTAGGTAAAACGTTGCTAACCATTGTAGCTTTCTTATTAATTGCCAACTTTTTTGGTTCTCCTCCTGAATCAGTTACCTTGTTTAGTACGGTTGAAGTTAAAAGTTTACGTGTAAGAGCTGAACCAACGACTAACTCAAAGGTAGTCAATCAAGTGGTCGCTGGGGACAAGGTTGAGGTTATTCAAACAAGTGGTGGTTGGGTGTTTATTAAAGGTAATGGGGTTAAAGGTTGGGTTGTCGCAGAGTACCTTTCAAGTCCAGAGCCATAACAAAGCGTTTAAGACGGATTCCCAACGCTTGGCATTCTCAGTTTGATTCAGCTTTAGTGTTTACGGCACAATGGTTTAGGTAGGGTGGTCTGCGTTGCTCACCACTTAACGCGGCGTTATGTTCTAGGAGATGTACATGGATAATACTAGAGAATTTTGGCTTAAAGAACTTGAGCAAGCAAAACAGTCCGGGAATCAACAGCAAGTTGATAACTACAATTATCTTTTGTCGACGTACACTGATTCGTATTTTGATAACCTTACGCAATTTTTCGACAAATTACCTAATGATGGTGACTTGATGCTGCTCGTTCTGAAAGGTCATTTATTGGTTGAGCAGCAAATTCGTAGCTATGTAAACAATCACTTCCCAAATCAAAAGGCACTCAAAGGAGTGTTTAAAGAAACATCTACAGTGATCAGCCTCGGTCGTGCGTACTGTGATGATAACTGTGAAGAGACGATGCAATTGTGGGATTGTTTTGCGAAGTTGAACAATATTCGAAATCATATGGCACACAATATCGACCATACTGGTTTAGAGCACAAAATAGAGGACTTCCTAGTCAAGTCTGAAAAATTTGTGTCTTTTTTACCAAATAGCGACAGTGTTTTCGATCGAATGCACAGCGCTATCAATGCTATTTACCAAAAAGCATTATATCTTGCGACAGTACAAGAAAAGCAATATCAACACTTCGTTGAGTCACGAACATAACAAACTGTTCAAGAGGGATTCACAACGCGTGGCATTTTCACTATGCGTTGGTTTTAGTTATTAAGGTGGTATGCGGAAGCGTTAGTATTGCGTTGCTCACCCCTTAACAGGGCGTTAGTTTGCAAAGGGCAGAGAGGCGTTTATAGTCTAAGAGCTTTGTTCTGCGTTCTAGCTATTCACCTGTTATTTCCCAAAGACTTTTTCATCGAAATAGGCATCTCGCGTAGCCAGTTTTTCGGCTAATTGGCTTCCGTGTCATTCAATTCTTCCGTGTTAGTAAGGTTCATTTCTCAATATTCTTGCACGCTGCTTCTTTGGTTTTGAACGTTAAGCGGGAACATTGAAAGATGGTATTTGTGGCTGTCGGCATCTACGAAAGTCTTCTTAGCCAAGTGCGTTTTGTTGGTTGGGTTTAAATTCTGAGCTGCCCGTTTTACTTTTGCGTTCAAAGCCATTAGTTTTACAGCTAATTCAGCACTTTGGCGCTAAACCTTTGGCTTCATCGCGGTGGCAAACTAACAAAGCGCTTAAGGCAGACTCGCAACGCGTGGCATTTTTAGTATGCGTTGATTTATGTGTTTAAGGTGTTATGCAGTGACTTCGTATTACGTTGCTCACTACTTAGCTTAGCGTTATAAGGCTCGAAGACAAAAGGAATTTACGTGGAAATCAGAGTAGGGAAGCTAAGCGATGTCGCAGCCATCACCGATATCTTTAACTTTTACATAGAGCATACTAACGCTCGTTTTGAAGAGCAGGCATTTACGCAAGAAAACCGTCTAAATTGGTTCTCTCAATTCTCATGTAATAGTAAGCATCAACTTTTCGTTGCTATCGAAAGTGGGGAGTTGCTAGGTTTCGCATGTTCCCAGCCTTATAGGGACATTTCAGCATTTGAGGATACAGCCGAAGTTACTGTGTACCTTGCTTTAAGAGCAAAAGGTAAAGGTGTTGGTTCAAAACTATATTCTAAGTTGTTCTCATCAATTTCTGGTTACGGAGTCCACAGGGTGTTGTCAGGTATCGCATTACCTAATGATGCTTCAGTTGCCTTACACAAACGTTTTGGTTTTAGAGAAATTGGCGTATTCAATGAATATGCAAAGAAAAATGGTGAGTACATTAGTTCGGTTTGGTTGGAAAAGGCGCTTAACTAAAAGTCCGCCTTATAACAAAGCGTTTAAGACAGATTCCCAACGCTCGGCATTTTCGGTTTGCTTTGAATTTAGTGTTTACGGCACAATGGTTTAGGTCAGGTGGTGGCGTTGCTCACTACTTAACGCGGCGTTATGTGCTCGGAGGAAATATGGAAATTCAGAAGGTTCTAAAAACGGATTTAGACGCAGTAACAAGGCTTGTTTCAGAGGTCTCCGCCAAGGATGTACTTCCATTGCTTAATGAACAAGGAAAACAAGAGTATAAGGACAGAGTATTACCTGACCTAGCGTCTACTCTTGATGATGAGAAGTTTTCATCAATTAAGGCTGTATCGGGTGGGGAAGTTCTAGGTTTTGCCGCTTTGCGTGGTGGAAATTATCTAACCCATTTGTTTGTTGCAAATTCACAGCAGGGTTCAGGCTTAGGTCGTACTTTATTGAATCATTTGCTTGATCAGACAGACGCTCGTGAAGTTAGCCTACGTTCATCGGTGAATGCTGTTGGTTTTTACAATCGTAATGGTTTCGTAGCAACAGGTGAAGAAGCCGAGTTCAACGGAATTAGGTTCGTACCCATGTCTTTAGTACGCACATAACAAAGCATTTAAGAGTGATTCGCAACGCTTGGCGTTTTCGCTTCGCTCAAGTATAGCCAAGTGTCGCTCACACCTTAATGCGGCGTTAGTTTGCAAAGGGCAGAAAAACGTTTATGGTCTAAAAGCCTTGTTCTGCGTTCTAGCTATTCACCTGTTATTTCCCAAAGACTTTTCATCGAAATAGGCATCTCGCGTAGCCCGTTTTTCGGTTAATTGGCTTTCGTGTTATTCAATTCTTTCGTGTTAGTAAGGTTCACTTCTCAACGTTCTTGCGCGCTGCTTCTTTGGTTTTGAAAGTTAAGCAGGAACATTGAAAGATGGTATTTGTGGCTGTCGGCATCTACGAAAGTCTTCTTAGCCAAGTGCGTTTTGTTGGTTGGGTTTAAATTCTGATCTGTCCGTTTTACTTTTGTGTTCAAAGCCATTAGTTTTAGAGCTAATTCAGCACCTTGGCGCTAAACCTTTAGTTTCATCGCGGTGGCAAACTAACAAAACGCTTAAGACGGACTAACAAACGTTTGGCATTTTTAGTTCGGTTTAGTTGCGTGTTTAAGGTGTTTTAATTGAGTGAAGTGGCACGTTTGTTAGCCACTTAGCTTAGCGTTAGGCATTTGGAGAAATATGGATTATCTATCTTTAGCTGTTGGATTTTTGGTGGGGACTTTAACAGGTGCTTCAGGTACTTATTTTGGAAATAAATATACTGATATTCGCCATAGGCAAGAGCAAAATAAATCTGAACGTGAAATGTGGTTAACCCTTGAAAGTAAGTACCCCAACTTAATTGCTGAGATGAAAGAAGACTTTTCCAATCCCAAAAATTCGTCTATTAGAAAGTTTGCAATTAAATCTAGTAAAACGACTCTAAACGTCGGTGAGCGTTGCTTTGAATACCACACTGATAAACACATTGATATATTTTCTTCGGTAGATTACTTGAAAGATTTAGGTCTTGTCGAAGAGCTTTCTGTTCAAGGCTGTCCCATGTACCGCTATAAAGAAAGGTTTGCAGAGTACCTAATTGGAAAAAATGCCTAACAAAGCGCTTAAGTCAGATTCGCAACACGTGGCATTTTTAGTATGCGTTGATTTATGTGTTTAAGGTGTTATGCAGTGACTTCGTATTGCGTTGCTCACTACTTAGCTTAGCGTTATGTGCAAGGAGGGTTTTATGTTCAACTTCTTTAAGAAAAAGAAGACAGGCTTGGATGTCGTAATTCATAATCTAACTGTGATGGGATATGACATTCTTCCGTATGGTATTGCTGTTGCTAAAGCAGAATTAGCCAGCGGTTATCGTCCCGCAGAAGTAGCATCTCATATTGCGTTTACTACTATGGCTCGTGATATCCATGAAGCTGGAGATGATTTCCTGAAAATCAGTGCAATTTATCCCCATGGTATGGCACTGCTCGATGTCCTAAAAAGCTGTAAGGATGACAATCTAATGAATCCTACTCAGTGGGAAAATGACTCTACAGCTGTGTATCGCATAATTACGATTGATGATCAGCAGTTAGAATGGATCGGAAATATTTTAAATGATCCTGTCGCTGGTAAAGAACGTTTGGCAAGTAGCAGAATCGACTATCAGGAATAAAAAGCACATAACAATCAATTTAAGAGGGATTCACAACGCTTGGCATTTTTGCTTCTACTTCAAATTTAGTGTTTATGGCACAATGCTTTAGGTGTGGATGGTAGCGTTGTTCACCCCTTAATTGGGCGTTATGTCACAAGCGCAGGCTAGGAATAAGGAAGTATCATGAATAAGAAATTGGCACAAAGGTTTAATGAGCTAAAAGATCAATTGGACACTATTGAGCATACTAAACAACGCGTAAATGGCGCAATGGGAGGCAGCACAGATAAAATTGATTCGGAACTATTTACTAGTTGGAAAGTAAAAGTAAGGAACTTGCTTGTCACTGCGTGTGGAGAAAAATCTCAGCATTTCCAGGCGTTTACTGCGGGTGAAAAGAAAATCTACTCTATGGAATCTGAGTACTCTATCAAGAAGAGACTCGGTGCTATTTTTGATGCAGCCAAAGAAGATTTTGAAGGTGGGTATTTGAACTCACTTAAGCAGCTTGTCCAAGCTGAAGTTTTTGACAGTGAGTTGGAGCAAGCTGAAGAGCTTCTTAGAAGCGGGTATAAATTGGCATCAGCCGTAATTGCTGGTGTGGTATTAGAAACTGCTCTGAGGGATTTGTGCTCAGACAATAATATACCTCATGGGAAGCTCGATACAATGAACTCACAGCTAGCAAAGCAAGGGCTATATAACAAGCTTCAACAAAAGCGAATTACTGCAATTGCTGATATTCGCAATAGTGCCGCACATGGAAAACCGGAGCTGTTTTCAGAAACAGATGTAGAAAACATGATTCGAGATATCGAAGGTTTTTTACTCAACCATATGTAACATAACAAAGCATTTAAGAGTGATTCGCAACGCTTGGCAGTTTCGCTTCGCTCAAGTATAGCCAAGCGCCGCTCACACCTTAATGCGGCGTTATGCGTAATCGATGGACTACGGAGTATTAGATGGAAGTAGTAGAAGCGGAAAAATCGGATTTAGATTCATTCTTTGCGTATCTTGAAAATCAGCTGTCTGAAAATGGTAATGGAGAAGTTCCTCTTTTCCAGCCAATGTCCAGAGAGCAAAGTGAAATTCCAGAAGCAACAAAAGATAAGTTTATCCAAGGCTTTTCCCATCACTTTGGCGATTTAGGTTGGAGAAAGCTCTGGGTTGTAAAAGACACCTCTGGAAGTATCAAAGGTCACATTGATCTTCGCCACCACGGTGATGATAGCCGTTCTCATCGAGTTCTACTTGGTATGGGCGTAGATGTTTCCTGCCGGAAGCAAGGTATTGGTCAACGACTTATTGATGCGGTTATAAATTTCTGCCAAGAAAAAGCCGAAATTGACTGGCTTGATCTTTGTGTACTATCAGAGAATTTCCCAGCAAAGAACCTCTACCTAAAAGCAGGGTTCGATGTTGTTGGAGAGTTCAAAGATCAATATAGAATCGACGGTTTGTCAGTCTCGGAAACTGCAATGACAAAGTACGTCAAAAATTACGCATAACAAAGCATTTAAGAGTGATTCGCAACGCTTGGCAGTTTCGCTTCGCTCAAGTATAGCCAAGCGTCGCTCACACCTTAATGCGGCGTTATACATTTCGGAGGTTTCGGTGGCTAAAAGAACATCCATTCCCAAAAGGGTCAAAGAGATATTAAGAGAAGAAGTTGGCTTTGGTTGCCCCGTGAGAGATTGTGGTAACCCATACTTGGAATATCATCATTTCGATCCTCCAGTTCATATCAAGCCCCACAACGACCCCCAAGGTATGATTGCACTATGTGCTCAGCATCATAAAAAGGCAGATGGTAATGCTTATACAACTGAGCAGTTGCATGAGTTTAAAAAGAATCGTGTTCACTCTAAGCAAGTAAAAGGTAATCTTGATTGGCTGCGCCGAGATTTATTGTCGATCGTTGGGGGTAACCTTTACTACGAAACACCTGTTCCAGTTCAAATTGATGGGCACAATTTGGTGTCATTTTCACGAGATGCAAGTGGCTTTCAGAGATTAAGCATTAACATGCTTAGTTTAAGAGCTGAAGAGCGGCTAATCATAGACGAGAACTCTTGGGAGAATATTGGTAATCCAGTCGACCTGCGTTCACCTCCTCAAGGCAAGGAATTAGAAGTCAGCTACAACAATGGTGACTATTTATATCTGCGATTCTCAGAAATTGAAAATGAAGAGCAGCTGAAATCGAAATATGGTGTTTCGTACAGTTTTGACTTTAAATTCCCAATTACAGCTGTGGAAATTAACTTTGCTATTGGTGAAACTAACATAGACTTTTCCTCCTCTGGAACTAGCGTAATGGGTAATAGCATCACAAGTGGTGTAATGGCTTATTGTAGTGTAGGTTTTTGTATTAAAACGGAAATTGATTGGCAACAAAACCCTAAATGGAAACTAGAGCAAAGGTATGAAACTCGCCAAGACAACGTCATTAAAGTAGCATTTGGGAAATAAATGTATAACAAAGCGTTTAAGACAGATTCCCAACGCTTGGCATTTTTCATTCCTTCGTTGGGTTTTGTGTTTACGTGGCAATGGTTTAGGTTAGGTGGTAGCGTTGCTCACTACTTAACGCGGCGTTAGTTTGCAAAGGGAAGAAAAGCATTTATGGTCTAAAAGCTTTGTTCTACGCTCTAGCTATTCACCTGTTATTCCCCAAAGACTTTTCATCGAAATAGGCATCTCGCGTAGCCCGTTTTTCGGTTAATTGGCTTTTGTGTTATTCAATCCTTTCGTGTTAGTAAGGTTCATTTATCAATGTTCTTGCGCGCTGCTTCTTTGGTTTTGAAAGTTAAGCGGGAACATTTAAAGATGGGTATTTGTGGTTGTCGGCATCTACGAAAGTCTCCTTAGCCCAGTTTGTTTTGTTGGTTGGGTTTAAATTCTGAGCTGTCCGTTTTACTTTTGCGTTCAAAGCCAGTAGTTTCATAACCAATTCAGCACCTTGGCGCCAAACCTTTGGTTTCATCGTGGTGGCAAACTAACAAAGCGCTTAAGGCAGACTCGCAACGCATGGCATTTTTAGTATGCGTTGATTCATGTGTTTAAGGTGTTATGCGGTGGCTTCGTATTACGTTGCTCACTACTTAGCTTAGCGTTATGTGCTTTCAAGGTTCAAGGTAAGTGCGAGTAGTCTGAATAGATTCTATCCAACACATTTTTAATATCAGCGGACAAGGAAGCGTAATGACTATAGATGACACATTTTGGCTAGCAGCCAAGAGGAAGGGGTTTGTTCGGTTCATAGTTGAAACAGGTTTACCATTTAGTCTAATCATGTTTATTGCAACTGGAGTCATTTACGATCAATTTGGTGATGGCTTTCTAAATTTGAACGTATTGAAACATTTGGTTGTTTGGCTAGTCGGTGGCGTATTTTTTGGTATTTACCAGTGGTATAACTTAAAACGGCGAGCGTCCGGACAGGTCTGAAATAGGTAAACACGTACTTGGGTGGTACGCACATAACAAAGCGTTTAAGACGGATTCACAACGCTTGGCATTTTTGGTTTGAACTAGCTTTAGTGTTTACGGCACAATGGTTTAGGTTTGGTGGTCGCGTTGTTCACCACTTAACGCGGCGTTAGTTTGCAAAGGGCAGAAAAGCGTTTGTGGTCTAAAAGCCTTGTTCTGCGTTCTAGCTATTCACCTGTTATTTCCCAAAGACTTTTCATCGAAATAGGCATCTCGCGTAGCCCGTTTTTCGGTTAATTGGCGGTCGTGTTATTCATTTCTTCCGTGTTTGTAAGGTTCATTTTTCCATGTTCTAGCGCGCTTCTTCTTTGGTTTTGAAAGTTAAGCGGGAACATTGAAAGATGGTATTTGTGGCCGTCGGCATCTACGAAAGTCTTCTTAGCCAAGTGCGTTTTGTTAGTTGGCTTTAAATTATGAGCTGCCCGTTTTACTTTTGCATTCAAAGCCAGTAGTTTCACTACTAATTCAGCACCTTGGCGCTAAACCTCTGGTTTCATCGTGGTGGCAAACTAACAAAGCGCTTAAGACGGACTAACAAACGTTGGGCATTTTTAGCTTGGTTTAATTTTGTGTTTAAGGTGTTTTAATTGAGTGAAGTGGTAGGTTTGTTAGCCACTTAGCTTGGCGTTATGTGCATGGAGGCATAATGAACATAGGTATATACATTTACGATCAAGCTGAAGTTCTTGATTTCTCAGGTCCATTTGAAGTTTTCAGTACAGCTAAGCGGCTTGGTGCTGATAGTTTGAACGTATTTCTAGTTTCAGAAAGTTCTGAGCCTGTTGTTGCTCGTGGTGGCTTTAAAGTTTTGCCGGATTATTCCCTCCAGGATCATCCACCAATAGACTTACTGGTTGTTGTGGGTGGGGTACACACTGGCGAAATGTGTAAACCGAATATCATGGATTGGTTAGCTTTGATAGTTCCTAATACATCCGAAGTTGCATCAGTTTGTACTGGTGTTTTTCTTTTAGCTCAAGCTGGTTTAATCAATAATTTAACAGTGACCACCCATTGGGAAGATATTCCCGATTTAGCTACTCAGTTTCCAAACTTGAATGTTGTTAGTAACCAACGGTGGGTGACTTCAGGAAAACTAACCACTTCTGGTGGTATCTCTGCGGGTATCGACATGAGTTTACATATCGTGTCAAAGCACTACGGTAAGAAGTTTGCCGATTTAGTGGCAAGGCAAATGGAGTACAACTGGCAAGAATGCACATAACAAGCAATTTAAGCAGACTGTCAACGCTTGGCATTTCCAGCACGGTTTAGCTTCAGTGATTTAGGTGGTAAATTTGAGTGTATTGGTAGCGTTGTCAGCTACTTAATTGGGCGTTATGTTTTTCTCGATATAAGCAGAGTATTGGAATGGATAAAAAAGTAGAGTTAGCTCTAGAAGCTATAAAAGCCTCTCGCGGTACGGAGTTGGGGGAATACGGGATCGATTTGTTTGTATCTCATCATTTAGATGAACTCCCTGCAGCAGTATGGCTAGAAATTTTAGGCAAAGAAAATCCAAGCTTTGACGACATTTTGTCTGCACTGGTAGTCGCTTACGTGGAAGACGACGTCTGTGATTTTACGTTGCCCAATGATGTCACAAATTACTTAATAAGCGTTTCATTTGATGAAAATGGTCAAGTTGTTGATATTTCGATGGAAAGCTGAGAATACAAACATAACAAACTGTTCAAGAGTGATTCGCAACGCGTGGCATTTTTATTATGCGTTGGTTTTGGTGTTTAAGGTGGTATGCGGGAGCTTCGGTATTGCGTCGCTCACACCTTAACAGGGCGTTATACCTATTGAGGAAAATATGTTGAAATTTCAAAGAGTCATGGAAGATTTGGAGCAGTTCGGGATCAAGAATGATCTTGCTCAATCTGATAAATCAAAGAAGTACCTGAATATCACAAAAGACACAGGTGAGTTTCTCTCTGTGCTTGTCAAATCAACGGGCGCGCGCAGGATCTTGGAAATTGGCACATCTAACGGATATTCGACAATTTGGTTAGCATCGGCACTTCCCAATGATGGTAAGGTTTACACCATTGAAGTAAACCCTCAGAAAATCGTGGAAGCCTCACTAAACTTCAGTCAAACGCATACAAGCTCGAAGATTATTCAGCTTGTCGGAGACGTTACAGAAGTTCTATCTGATGTGCCTGAAAGTGTGGATTTCATCTTCCTCGATGCTGACAGAAAAACCTATGTATCGTTAGCGGACGATCTATTAAATCTTCTGAGGACAGGTGGCTTACTGGTATGTGACAATGCAACTTCTCATGCAGATGAGCTTGCAGAATTTATATCATGGGTAAACTCTCAGCAAAACCTCAGTGTTTCGCTAGTGCCAGTCGGAAAAGGTGAATTGCTGGTTTATAAAGGTGAAAAATAGGTATAACAAAGCGTTCAAGAGGGATTCCCAACGCTCGGCATTTTGGGTTTGATTCAGCTTTAGTGATTACGGCACAATGATTCAGGTTGGGTGGTCTGCGTTGCTCACCCCTTAACGCGGCGTTATACAACATTCAGAATGAGGAGTACCAATCTTATGGCGAAGCCAGGGGATGATCTTGAAAAAATAGTGGAGTTAATAGAAAGATCTATTTCTCCATCTTCAGTTATTCGTCAGAATGTGTTGTTGCCAGTGTTGAATTCGCCAACAGGAAGAACTAGGCAATGTGACGTTGTCATTGAGAGTAGCCCTGAATTTCGTTGTAACTTAACAATAGTTGAGGTTCAAGACCGTAAGTCGCCAGTTAATATTGCTACCTTTAACGATTGGTTAACGAAGTTAGATGATGTCGGCGCTAACAGCTTAATTTGTATTTCGCGGAAAGAATTCCCAGAAAGTGTAAAGGAAGTAGCAAGGTTTCAAGGCAATAGGGTTCTTCTGGTTAACCTAAAAGAAGAAACTCCAGATACACTTCCACTGAACTTTTTGTCCTTTTATGTGGCATATGAAAACGTCAGTATTACCGGTATAGATGCTTTGAGTTGTTGCGTCGAGAAGGGCAATGCTGATTTAGCATTACTAGACTCTCAAATCATGCACTCAAATGAAAAAATATGGTCTACAGACAAAGTATCAAACATGTCTATAGTCGAATTACTATCTCCTTTAATCAAGGAGTTACATTATGACGCAAAAGGAATAGTAAAAGACGTGGCTTCTTTTACGTTTCAAAACGACAGACGCTTGGTTCTATATTGCAACATGAATGGCGAATATATCCGGGTTGGTTTAAATGTGGTTGTTCAATATGCTTACGATAATCACCTTCTTCCCATGACGGTATCTAGCTATGAACAAATTGATCACGGAGTATTGGCTTGGGTTTTCGAAATAGATCATGAAACAAGCCATGGCAAAATAAAAACTAAAGTCCCTGTCATTAAGCATGGTGACAATGCGTATGAAATGCTGGATGTTATCAACTCTACTGGTTTCAACTCTCAGGTGACAATAAGAAGTCTAGAGCAAAAACCTGTTGTATAACAAAGCATTTAAGAGTGATTCGCAACGCTTGGCGCTTTCGCTTCGCTCAAGTATAGCCAAGCGCCGCTCACACCTTAATGCGGCGTTAGTTTGCAAAGGGCAGAAAAGCGTTGATGGTCTAAAAGCCTTGTTCTGCGCTCTAGCTATTCACCTGTTACTTCCCAAAGATTTATCATCGAAATAGGCATCTCGTGTAGCCCGTTTTTCGGTTAATTGGCTTTCGTATTATTCAATTCTGTCGTGTTAGTAAGGTTCATTTCTCAATATTCTTGCGCGCTGCTTCTTTGGTTTTGAAAGTTAAGTGTGAGAATTGAACATTGCATTTGTGGCTGTCGGCATCTACGAAAGTCTTCTTGGCCAAGTGCATTTTGTTGGTTGGGTTTAAATTCTGAGCTACCCGTTTTACTTTTGGGTTTAAAGCCAGTAGTTTCATAGCTAATTCAGCACCTTGGCGCTAAACCTTTGGCTTCATCACGGTAGCAAACTAACAAAGCGCTTAAGGCAGACTCGCAACGCGTGGCATTTTTAGTATGCGTTGATTTATGTGTTTAAGGTGTTATGCAGTGACTTTGTATTACGTTGCTCACTACTTAGCTTAGCGTTATGTATATCGGGAGTTTAAATGTTAGTTTGGGATGAAATAGATATATTGACAGTCCTAGAGGTTATTCCTGAGCAAGAGGTAGATGGAATCTGGCATAAATACACTGTAGAAAAAGGGGGTATACAGCTTTCTATTACGGTGTATCAATATGATGGCGACGTGCGATTTGAACTTATCAATTGTCACAATCAATCTACTCTATTTTCAATGGGACTAATCGGTTGTGAGGGCGTAATCAGGAAATTGGATTCAACGGGTGAGTACCTAGAGTTTGCTCCTGCGAAAAGTTTTGGCAGTAGGTACGATGGAATATCACCAATTCCTTATGGAGTAAGGGTATCCGTGAATCCAAATATTAATATCTCACTATACGGTTGATATACATAACAAAGCGCTTAAGGCAGATTCGCAACGCGTGGCATTTTTAGTATGCGTTGATTTATGTGTTTAAGGTGTTATGCGGTGGCTTCGTATTGCGTTGCTCACTACTTAGCTTAGCGTTATATGTTTTCATCAATTTAGGAGTAATTTAATGTCTTACGCAGAGATTAGCTGTCTATGTGGTTCTGTAAAAATCACAGCAGAAAGCATCAACCCTAACTTCACAGTTTGTCATTGTCAGTCATGTCGAACTTGGGGTGGTGCACCATTTTTCGCAGTTAAATGTGGAACTCAAGTGAAAATCGAGGGTGAGAACAACGTTAAAATGTACAAGTCATCCTCTTGGGCTTCTCGTGGTTTCTGCACGGAGTGTGGAACTCATTTGTTTTACAAGTTCAAAGAAACAGGTGAATACAACATGCCAGTAGGCTTATTTCCAAACTTAGAAGGTTTGAAAATGGACATGCAATACTTTAGCGACATGCGCCCGAGCTATTACTGCTTTGCCAACGAGACTAAGGAAATGACTACAGAAGAAATCATGGCTTACTTTGCGGATAAGGTGTAACCAAACATATAACAAAGCGCTTAAGACAGATTCGCAACGCGTGGCATTTTTAGTATGCGTTGATTTATGTGTTTAAGGTGTTATGCGGTGGCTTCGTATTGCGTTGCTCACTACTTAGCTTAGCGTTAGTTTGCAAAGGGCAGAAAAGCGTTTGTGGTCTAAAAGCTTTGTTCTACGCTCTAGCTATTCACCTGTTATTCCCCAAAGACTTTTCATCGAAATAGGCATCTCGCGTAGCCCGTTTTTCGGTTAATTGGCTTTCGTGTTATTCAATTCTTTCGTGTTAGTAAGGTTCATTTCTCAATGTTCTTGCGCGCTGCTTCTTTGGCTTTGAAAGTTAAGTGTGAACATTGAGAATTGCATGTGTGGCTGTCGGCATCTACGAAAGTCTTCTTAGCCAAGTGCGTTTTGTTGGTTGGGTTTAAATTCTGAGCTGCCCGTTTTACTTTTGGGTTTAAAGCCAGTAGTTTCATAGCTAATTCAGCATCTTGGCGCTAAACCTTTGGCTTCATCGCGGTAGCAAACTAACAAAGCGCTTAAGACAGACTCGCAACGCGTGGCATTTTTAGTATGCGTTGATTTTAGTGTTTAAGGTGTTATGCGGTGGCTTCGTATTGCGTTGCTCACTACTTAGCTTAGCGTTAGTTGCCACTCAGTTTTCAAGCAAAGGAGTAGACTGATTACTCCCAATGATTAAAATAAAATTTACTGTCAGTTGTTAGGTATAAAAATGAAAAGTATAAATATACTATCTCTCGTTCAAGCGCACTCAGCACTTGAACCGACAGAATATGTCTCATACATCCAGCACTACGGAGTAGACATAAAGAATAATGAGGTTGAAGACCTTCGGTACCTAGCATCAAATATGTACGAGGTCTTACCTTTTATTAACATATTCAATGATTTCTATGTTGGATACAAAATCCAGCATATCAGTAAAGAGTTTGACTTGTTGAGGTTTGGTAGTAACTACATAATCAATATAGAGTTGAAAAATATTAGTGACGAACTAAAAATCAAGAAACAGCTAAAAAGAAATAAATACTACCTAAGTCACATCAATAGAGTTGTTCATAATTTTACCTATGTCGTTCAAACCAACCAACTTTATAAGTTGGATGGAAACGAAGAATTGGAGTTGGTGAGTTTCAACTTGTTAACTCAATTGCTGACTAACCAGAACTTATTAGCGCTTGATAACCCAGATTCGCTGTTTAACCCATCTGATTACTTAGTTTCGCCATTTAATTCCACAGATAAATTTATTAATAACCAATACTTTCTGACTAATCAACAAGAAGATATTAAAGATCAAGTCATTAGCAAGATCAGTAATGGTTCAAGGGCGTTTATTTCTATCAATGGTGGTCCGGGGACCGGAAAAACTCTTCTGACTTACGATATTATCAAACATGCAAAAAATACTCATAACACTCTGATTGTGCATTGTGGGCAACTGAACCACGGGCACATGAAACTAATCCAAAAGGGGTGGAATATCATCCCTATTAAGAGTTTAACAAGTTATAATTTATCTGCTGTAGACTTGGTTGTAGTTGACGAAACTCAAAGAATATATGCAAGGCAGTTGGAGCAGTTAGTTACAGATTCAAACAGTCACAATATATCTTGTATATTCTCTTATGATAAACAACAAACTCTATCATCAAGGGAGCGTTTAGCTGATATTGAGACGAAAATAAATGGAATTAACGGTATTGTTAAGTTTAAACTTTCAGAAAAAATTAGAACTAATAAGGAAATAGCTAGTTTTATAAAGGTTTTATTTAACAGTAGACGAACAGATGTTAAATTCAATAACTGTGGGAATATCGACTTTGATTACTTTACAGACTTGCCAACAGTAAAAAACTATATTCAATTAATTAGTAACGACGGTTGGGAAGTTTTAAAATTAACCCCTTCGCTATACGATACAGAGCATCACGAATCGTATGCTAATGCTGAAAGTAAAACCTCTCATACAGTTATCGGTCAAGAGTTTGATAATGTCGCAGTTGTGATCGATGAGTTTTTCTCTTATGACACTAATGGTATGTTGGTCTATCGTTCAAGAACATATTATGACTCAGTCAAAATGTTGTTCCAAAATATTACACGTACTCGAAAGAGACTAAAATTAGTCATAATTGCTAATAAGCAGGTCTTGAATAGGTGTCTGTCAATTTTAAAGTAAAGTGTACAGGCAACTAACAAAGCATTTAAGAGTGATTCGCAACGCTTGGCAGTTTCGCTTCGCTCAAGTATAGCCAAGCGTCGCTCACACCTTAATGCGGCGTTAGTTTGCAAAGGGCAGAAAAGCGTTTGTGGTCTAAAAGCCTTGTTCTGCGTTCTAGCTATTCACCTGTTATTTCCCAAAGACTTTTCATTGAAATAGGCATCTCGCGTAGCCCGTTTTTCGGCTAATTGGCTTCCGTGTCATTCAATGCTTCCGTGTTAGTAAGGTTCATTTCTCAATATTCTTGCACGCTGCTTCTTTGGTTTTGAAAGTTAAGCGGGAACATTGAAAGATGGTATTTTTGGCTGTCGGCATCTACGAAAGTCTTCTTAGCCAAGTGCGTTTTGTTGGTTGAGTTTAAATTCTGAGCTGTCCGTTTTACTTTTGGGTTTAAAGCCAGTAGTTTCATGGCTAATTCAGCACCTTGGCGCTAAACCTTTGGCTTCACCACGGTAGCAAACTAACAAAGCGCTTAAGGCAGACTCGCAACGCGTGGCATTTTTAGTATGCGTTGATTTATGTGTTTAAGGTGCTGTGCGGTGACTTCGTATTACGTTGCTCACTACTTAGCTTAGCGTTAGGACTCACTATGACAACGAGAGATATATGATTAATAAACTAGTTAAGGCTATTCGGGCTTCATGTAACTTCTCTATTGATGGGGAAGTTGAACTGTTCAGAAAGACTGCAATTGAGCTTACCAATCACTTGCCAGCTATATTTATTGATGAAACCCACGGTGGCAATGTATGTAATGTGGAGTTTGACTCAATTAAAAATACGATTGAGACGTGTGAGATTTCCGATCTATTGATTGTGGTTGTTGACAATAAAAGAAAGTGTGCAAGAGCTACATTTTGGCAGGCTAAACAAGAGAAGAAGTCAAAGTGGGTTTCTCAATACGCAGGCAACACAGACGGGTCATTTGACTTTAAAGCTCAGTTTAACCAGTGGGAGTTGTTGAGCTATCGACCAGAAGTCCGCCCTACACCAAATTTCTCACCACCTAAAGACATCTTAGCTAGTCCATTTTCACCTTCTATTGGTTCATTTGGCGTTTTTTATGAAAAAAACAACCTACTTGAACTTAACTATAGTGTTGCAGAGATGGTTTCTTCAACGTCATTTAATCCAGCAAGTTCAAGGTTTACTATCAATGAGAAATTAAGCCAATATTTTGCTTGGGAAAATGAAGTGCTAGTTCGAAAAGACCTAGAGTCATTTTTAACAGCTTTGATTAACTTTCAGATCGGTTCTTTGATCATACCACAGCATAGTTCACATCAATGGTTAATCAGTTATGTTCAAAAGCAAATGAGTAGTTCGAAAAATATTCGTTACTCGAATTCAGCATTTAATCCCAACTTAGCTTTATTTAAAGGTGTACCTAAAGTTGATATCGACGATTCAAATGGTGGACTATCAATATTGGTAATTGATGTGACCGAGCTTGAGTCCTAACAAACTGCTCAAGAGGGATTCGCAACGCGTGGCATTTTTACTGTGCGTTGAATTTAGTGATTAAGGTGGTTTGCGGCGGCTTCGGTATTGCGTTGCTCACCCCTTAGCAGGGCGTTAAATTAATTCGAGGGAATATGACAAAACTAGAAGTCTTTGCGACCATATTGGCAGTGATCGCTTTATTGGTATCGATGGCTCTTAAATACTTTAGTTGGGGTCTATTGATATCACTTTGCGTGTTTATCTACGCATTTTACAAGTTACTTGAATCAAATCTTAATCGCCTAGAAAAAGGTATAGCTCTCATCTTGTTTGGAATATTTTGGAGTGAGTTTTTTATAAAAATCATGTTTTATGACAAGCCATATGCTGCGGAATACTCTCAAGACATTTTAGATAAATTGCTAATATTCAAGAATTTGGCTATCTATGCGTGTGCTGGGGCGGGTGGTAGTATTATTGCGAACCACTCAGAGCAGTTTTCAAAGGAGAAGGGAGAGGTTATTTGCTCATGTAAAGGTAATCAATCTTCTCTTGAAACACTAATAGAGTCACTAGATGCTAATAATAAAAAACTATTAAAATACACTAAAATATTAACACTTTGTCTAATCGCGCTCGTTATCGCATTTGGGTATTTTTACGCAAAATTAATTTAACAAGGCGTTTAAGGCGGATTCCCAACGCTCGGCATTTTCAGTTTGATTCAGCTTAAGTGATTACGGCACAATGGGTTAAGTGTGGTGGTCTGCGTTGCTCACCACTTAACGCGGCGTTAGGTTGCAAAGGGCAGAAAAGCGTTTGTGGTCTAAAAGTCTTGATCTACGTTCTAGCTATTCACCTGTTCGTTTTTCAACCTCACGAACTTTCCGGTGGCACTGTATGGGAAACGTTTGTGGTTGGGTTGTCACTTACTGGTTCTAACATTGTTGCTAGTTCTTTGGTGCGTTTTCTTTTTCTTGGAAGCTAATTTGTTAACAAATGGTTTGATCACACTTGGTTGTCAGGTTGGTCGAACGAATCCTTTGTCAGTTAAAGTGCTTCAAACCGTGGTTGTTTGTGGTATGTCGCTTCTTCGCCAAGTGCGTTTTTTTGGTTGGGTTTAAATTCTGAACCGTCCGTTTTACTTTTGCGTTTAAAGCCAGTAGTTTTGTAGCTAATTCAGTACCTTGGCGCTAAACCTCTGGCTTCATCGCGGTGGCAAACTAACAAAGCGCTTAAGGCGGACTAACAAACGCTCGGCATTTTTGGTTCGGTTTAGTTTTGTGATAAAGGTGCTCAAATTGGGTTAGGTGGCAGGTTTGTTAGCCACTTAGCTTAGCGTTAGTTTGCAAAGGGCAGAAAAGCGTTGATGGTCTAAAAGCCTTGTTCTACGTTCTAGCTATACACCTGTTATTTCCCAAAGACTCTTCATCGAAATAGGCATCTCGCGTAGCCAGTTTTTCGGTTAATTGGCTTTCGTGTCATTCAATCCTTTCGTGTTAGTAAGGTTCATTTTTCCATGTTCTTGCGTGCTGCTTCTTTGGTTTTGAAAGTTAAGTGTGAACATTGAGAATTGCATTTGTGGTTGTCGGTATCTACGAAAGTCTTCTTAGCCAAGTTTGTTTTGTTGGTTGAGTTTAAATTCTGAGCTGTCCGTTTTACTTTTGTATTCAAAGCCAGTAGTTTCATAGCTAATTCAGCACCTTGGCGCTAATCCTTTGGCTTCATCGCGGTGGCAAACTAACAAAGCGCTTAAGACGGACTAACAAACGTTCGGCATTTTTGGTTCGGTTTCGTTGCGCGTTTAAGGTGTTCAAATTGAGTTGGGTGGCAGGTTTGTTAGCCACTTAGCTTACAAAGGGGTATCAATGAAACCTGAAATAATAGAAGAGCATACTGGCTTAGTGAAATTCTATGACCAATGTGATTGGGCGTGGCAAATACACATTTTGATGAAAACGTATTGTAATACCGAAGAGCTTATTGGATGGTGTTCACTAGACACATACTTTGGTGTCATTTTAAAAGAATATGCAGTACTTCAAATTGCGAAACTACATGACAACGCTGAGACTAGAAGTAACAAAAATCATTCATTACTTTTTTATTGCAAAAAGTACGGCATCGAACGTGAGTCGATTGTGCAAGACTTCTTAAGTGACTTTGAACCATTCTATAAAGGAATGCAGAAAGCGAGAAATAAAATAATTGCTCACTGCGATTTAAAGCAAATTCAAAATGACAACATCATAGGTGGTTATACTCCGGGGACTGACTTAGAGTATTTTCGTCGTCTGCATGAAATCATACAAAGGTTGTATCACGCAGCAGGGATTGGCGCTCCCCCTGAGTGGTCTGAAATGATACATAGAGAGTCGGATGAGCTTGTAAATACGCTCAGTAAGCTAACAAAGCGTTAAAGAGGGATTTGGCACGCGTGGCATTTTTATTATGCGTTGGGTTCAGTGTTTATGGTGCATTGCAGAGGCTTGTGTATTACGTGCCTGCACCCCTTAACGCGGCGTTAGTTTGCAAAGGGCAGAAAGCGTTTGTGGTCTAAAAGCCTTGTTCTGCGTTCTAGCTATTCACCTGTTACTTCCCAAAGACTTTTCATCGAAATAGGCATCTCGCGTAGCCAGTTTTTCGGTTAATTGGTTTCCGTGTCATTCAACTCTTTCGTGTTAGTAAGGTTCATTTTTCAATGTTCTTGCGCGCTGCTTCTTTGGTTTTGAAAGTTAAGTGTGAGCATTGAAAGATGGTATTTGTGGCTGTCGGCATCTACGAAAGTCTTCTTAGCCAAGTGCGTTTTGTTGGTTGGGTTTAAATTCTGAGCGGCCCGTTTTACTTTTACGTTTAAAGCCAGTAGTTTTGTAGCCAATTCAGCACCTTGGCGCTAAGCCTTTGGCTTCATCGCGGTGGCAAACTAACAAAGCGCTTAAGGCAGACTCGCAACGCGTGGCATTTTTAGTATGCGTTGATTTATGTGTTTAAGGTGCTGTGCGGTGACTTCGTATTACGTTGCTCACTACTTAGCTTAGCGTTAAGTTTATAAGAGGAAATTTAATAATGGCACGAGATTTTGAACTGAAGTTTGTAGATCGAGAATTAGCAAACGAGTTAAGAAACTTGAAAATTGATGACCTTCAAGTTGGTCAAAGAATCAACTTTACCGACTGTGCAGACCCGGAGGTAATGGCTACATCAAATCAAGTGCTAACCTTTATTGTTACTTCAGGCAGTTCTGTCGCTTTGAGTCTGTTTTCTGCTTGGCTCTATGACAAGCTTAAGGGTAAAAAATCGAACGATAGTATTAAGATTAACGGTATAGAAGTATCCGGAAACAGCAATAACCTCAAAATAGAAATTCATAACCACATCAATGGTGCCGAACAGGCTGAAAAATAAACTTAACAAAGCGTTTAAGACGGATTCCCAACGCTTGGCATTTTTGGTTTGCTTCAGCTTAAGTGTTTACGGCACAATACTTTAAGTGTGGTGGTCTGCGTTGCTCACCACTTAACGCGGCGTTAGCCCCCAAGGAGTAATATTTTGGCAATTACGGAAATACTAAGAGAGTTTAGTTCAGAGATTATTGCTTCTTGTGCGTTGGTGTTTACTGCTTGGCAGTTTTCTATTCAACGGAAGCACAATAGGGTTTCAGTAACCCCTCATCTGTTCAGTTTTAGAGATCGCAAGCGCAATGTCGACTCAGCTACTATTACTGTTTCTCTTATGAACAATGGACTAGGGCCTGCTTTTATACACAAGTTTGAAGTGTATTTGGACGGTAAGGTATCAGATTCTGATGCAGCGGTTAAAGCGGTCTTTGGTGAGCCTGATGGTCACTTTAAGTACACAGTTCTAGGTGATGACTTTGCACTTGCTCCAGGGCAGGAAGTAGTTTTGATTACAGTCCCTTTCCCTATAGAAACTGGTTCTGATATTAAGGAAATGGAACGGGAACTTGATCGCTTGGAGGTTGTAATCACTTATAAGTCGGCATACGGAACTAAGTACGTTCTGGGCGGAAATGAGGGCTAACAATCTGTTTAAGAGTGATTCGCAACGCTTGGCATTTTTGCTATGCGTTGCATTTAGTGTTTAAGGTGGTATGCGGAAGCATCGGTATTGCGTTGCTCACACCTTAACAGTGCGATTCGGTAATGTAACGCAATGAACGGCTATGAACTAAAATGATAAATTAACCGAATAAATACAGTAAGATAGCTATGATTGGTTGGTTCATGGTTGTTCTCTATAATGCCTCAAGTTGCAATTTTTCTGCTACATATTTGCTACACTAAGGATTGTGTCATGGCATTAAAGCAGAAGATCACCAACAGCTCTATCAAGAATCTCACCATTGAAGATAAGCGCCTGAACGATACCGAAGTCAGCGGTTTTCATGCGCGTATCTCCCCAAAAGGAACGGTGAAGTATTACCTGTACTATCGAATTAACGGCAAGCAGCGAAACTATTTCTTAGGGGCGGCTAATTCATTAACACCCGCTCAAGCTAGAGACTTAGCCAAAGAGAAATCAGGACAAGTCGCCAGTGGGGAAGACGTACAAGAAAGTCGTCACGAAGCTAAGAAATTAGAAGCCCGTGAGGGACTGACGTTAACCCGTTTTCTTGACGAACATTACCAAGACTATTTGATGGCTTTGAACCCTCGAACGGCTAACCAGTCGTTTAATTCAATTAAGAATACGTTTGCTCACCTAGGAGAAAAACGCCTCACCGATATTACCGCTCGTGACATTCAAGAGTGGTACACCCTCAAACGGAAACAAGGGCGAGCGCCCGCAACAATGAGCCGAACCTTTATGTCGTTCAAAGCGGCACTCACCAGAGCGGTTGAGTGGGAACTACTAGACTCTCACTCACTGGATAAAGTGAAACTGGTCACTGAGGATAATACTCGCGTTCGTTATCTTTCTAGTGAAGAAGAAAGCGCCTTACTTATTGCCCTTGACGAACGTAACGACAGGCTAAGAGCGTCTGGCAGTGAAAAGTTATACTCAGACTTTGTTAAGCCGCTTGTAATTACTGCTATAAACACTGGTGCACGTAAAAGTGAGCTACTGAGCTTATCTTGGGAAGATGTGTCGTTTGAGAATCGTTATCTGACCGTTAAAGCTGAAAATGCCAAGTCTAAGAAAACAAGGCGTATACCGCTTAATGACACCGTGTTTAACCTTCTTAGTCAGTGGCGAGCGCAAAACCCCAATCAAATTTACGTGTTTACCCCTAATCACCGAGACTCTGCACCTCTGATTCAATACCCTTGGCAGTGCCTACTGAAAGCGGCGGATATCTCTAATTTCCGGTTTCACGATTTGCGCCACCACTTTGCGAGTAAACTTGTGACGAATGGTGTGGATTTGAATACAGTTCGTGAGCTGTTAGGACATTCTGATTTGAAGATGACCCTTAGATACGCGCATTTAGCGCCAGAGCATAAAGCCGCAGCTGTGAACCTCATCGGATAGTGAGTGCGTTGTGATGTGTTGCCAGCATCAAATTAGTAAGCTAACGATTTACTAGGTTACGAGCACTGATTTATAGATGGACGATAACAGGGATTACATACACTTAAACGAACTGGAAAAGTTAACGTTACTCACTGAGGAACAAGTGTTTGATGCGGTTGAGCGTGGTGTGTTTAGGCTTCACGCTAAAATTGACTGTCCAGATGCGGCGGCAGTCGATAGCCATAACGTATTGCTCTATAGCTTGCATGTACGGGGCTTTATTGAGTTAACCCAAAAGCAATCTCTACAGGTTTTAGTGGGTAAAAGCCAGTTAACACGGTTTGAAGCTGTACCAACACTGGCTTACTCCAAACCGAGACTCATTAAACAGGCTTTCCCGAATGCGGTTAAAGGTCAGTTTAATGGCATCCACGAACAGCGTTTAAGCTCCAAGAATATAGCTTTCATCGTGCCAAAACTGGCAGCGGTGTTTCCAGAGCAAGAAAGCATGATGCAGATTGCTAAAGACAAAACCAGTCAGGGGCAGGTATCAAGCCTCGGTGGGCTATTGTCGGCATTCACTGAAATCATCAGTGAAAGTACCAAGCAATTATCGTCCATACCTATAGGCTTACAAGCCAGTGATATCAGGCTTTGCACAAATAATTTAAGCCAGAGCTTTAACCGAACATGGCAAGAGTTAAGCCGTCACGATAGCCGGCTACCTAACCACATTAAGCCAGTAACCAATCCTTCGCCAAGCCAATCAGGGCAGGGCTTGAAGCCACAAATAGAAACCAACCCCGTTAAAATGATTCAGCATCGAATACTCACTCTTTATCCTCAAGCCAAAGCAAGAGAGGTTTGGAACCTGATCCGTGAAGATGTGAGAGAAGAACGCTACCGGTTTGATGTGGATGTGATTGTTGATGGGATAGACCACGAAAGGTTATACATCAGTAAACAAATGAACAATGCTAATGAGGGTATGACCTTTAAACGCTTCCAAAACTTACTGTCAGAAGTGAGAAGAGCCCTGCGAGAATAAATGCTCCCGCCAATCCTCCCGTCTTTCTTCCCGTGAATGATTTCAAGGTTTTCATAGTACCTCCACGAACAATGAAGGTACTTAAAGTATGGAAAACCAAGAACAAAACAAACGCGCTTACACAGAGCAAGAAACTTCGACTTACATCGGCATGAGCCGTTCATTCCTACGTCAAGCTCGCATGGAAGGGCAACGCAAAAACAGAACGGACGCACCACCTTTCATTAAGATTGGTCGCGCGGTTCGTTATCTTAAAGAAGATTTAGACCGCTGGCTAGACAATCACACTAAGCGAGACCACCTATCACAGGAGGAGTGCTTCCATGCTTAAAGAGCCAGAGTTCCCTCATGTGAAATACACCGAGTCCGGTAAAACCATCGTGCTGAATACGGCTGATAACTTAAAGGCGTTACTCAAGAGTTCAGGCTATGAAGCCAAGCTCAATAAGATGACCCTAGAGCCTGATATTTTCAAAGGTAAGGAGTGCATGGGCTCACCCGATACGGTGAGAAGTGAACTGATTTCAGTGGCGTCTATCCATTCATTACCTAAACCCGCCATTGATGACCATTTTAACGCTGTCGCTCTCGAAAATAGCTATCATCCTATTAAGGGTTGGTTATCCGGTGAGTGGGACGGACAGCCAAGAGTTGACGCGGTGTTAGACTGTTTAGGGGCTAAGAATCCACAGCTGGCTAGAATCGTATTGCTACACTGGTTAGTGGGCTGTGTAGCATGTTTGCTTGTGCCTAATTTTAAATCAAAGCTCGTTCCTGTGCTGCAAGGCGAACAGTCGTTTAAGAAGACAGCTTTCGTTGAGCGTATTGCTAACGTGATGCCAAGTGCCTTCTTAGAAGGGGCAGAGCTAAACCCTGATAACAAAGACAGCGTCTTATCGGTGATTCGTTCTTGGATAGTTGAACTAGGGGAGTTAGAGCGTTCTACCAAAAACTGCCAAGGCGCACTCAAAGCGTTCGTTACTCGTGCTCAAGATACCGTTCGTCCTCCTTATGCGAGAAGTGATATCAAGAAGTCACGACAAACGAACCTGATTGCTACGGTAAACGGCACAGATTTCTTAAAAGATGAAACGGGCAACTCACGTTACGCGGTCATTGAACTGGTGGCTGAAACCAATATGGACAAGCTTAATGAATTGCTAGGTTGGGATTATAAAGTAACGGGTGAGCTGACACTGGCAGAGTCGGAGAAACTGCGCCAATTCTGGTTAGAAGTGAAACATCTATTCTTAGTACAAAAGCACCCTTGGATGCTTTCGTCTGACGCTCAAGCCTTGGTATCAAAAGAATCGGCTAAGTACGTGGATAAAGGCACTTGGTACAACATGCTCAATGACCAACTAGAAACCTGTCATGGCAAGGCTAGGGAGTGGCTCACGACTAAACAAATCTGTGACTTATTCAAAGTTGATGCATCTAAAGGTAACGTGGTTGGCAAAGCCTTAAACCAACTACACAAAGAAGAAAAGCTAGATAAGAAAATGCTTAATGGTTCAAATCAATACTGTTTTCCTACCGTCATTCCCCATACTTCATTTCTGTAAGTTGCGATTTCTACCCCACTTACTCCACTTGAACCTCAATTAGGTGGGGTAAGTGGGGTAACTTTCGGAACATCTATAAATCAAAACCCACTGAAAGACTGAAATTTGAGGAAACTCATCGCAAGTTACTCATTAACTGAAGGTATTCAGATCATCGTCACTGTTATCTTTGATATGAAATGAAAATATTAATATGTAGTCAGTTGTATTGAGGTATAGATGCTAATTCCGTTTGGTATGAAAGATAATAAACTGTTCGATGTCAGTGAAGTGGCTAAAGGTCAAGCGTGTGGTTGTATTTGTCCTAGTTGCAAGCAACCTCTGAGAGCTAACAAGGGTGATCCAGAAAAGAAAATGCATCATTTCTCACATGATCCGAAGTCCCAAAAAGAAGGTGAGAAGCGCAAAGATTGTGAGTATTCATTCTTTGTGGCGGCTCGACTTCTAATTAAGCAGCGATTAGAACAAATGGAAACCATTGATCTTCTATTACCAGATGGATTATCACATATTTCACAGCGAGATATTGTCGGTGAAAATCATACGAGTACTCGCTATTACGCCAAAGCTAAAACCCTAACGCTATGTAATATCGAAATTGAAAAGAGCTGCATAGGTGGGGAGCTCGATATCGTCGGTTATTGTGGTAAACATCCTATAGGATTGCACTTTTCTTATGATGGGCGGTTGCCCCTTGATTCTGCGGCGAATGATTCTGATGATGCAATCCTTGAAATAGACCTTTCTGAGTTGTTAGAGCTCTATCGAGAACTCAAACTTGAAGAGGGGGTGACATTTATCGATGTTGTTTTGGATTATGTTCTAAATAGCGGGGAGAGGTTGTGGGTTAATCACCCAAGAAAAAGGTTAGAGGAAACGAAAGCAAAATCGCAACTAGAGCAATTTATTGAAGAGTTGAATTGCTGGTTGTTTAGGAAGGATGAAGACGATAACGACATTATTGAACAGTATTATGGGCAAGGTGGGCATTATTGCCACAGTTGTAAACGAGCTTGGCTAGATGAGCATTCTTTACCTAAATGCCCTGAATGTTCCCGTAGTGGTCGAACGTTTGGACGTAGAGCTGAGATCAAAACATTGAGGGATTTGAATACATTGCGAGATAAGCAAATCTGCCTCAAGTGTTTCACCTGTCGAACGGATGAGTTTGAAGATATTTGTACGGAATGTTATTCGAGGTATCAAAAGTATGAAGTGAAATCCGCAAAAAGGATTGTCCAAGAAATTGTTCGAAATATTGTTGGTGAACATTATTAGGTGGAGTAAGTGGGGGAACTTTTGGAACATTCACCAACTTGGATCTCTACGAATAATTGTACTTTTAAAGTAATAACTTCCATTGCTAGCACGAAAATGCCCCAAAGTTTCTTATACCTTTTACTCATTCGCATCCTGTTCATGGGCTTTTGACCTACTAAAACTTATCCATTCTTCTAATGCTGTTAGTTGTGAATCCCCGTGTTGTATCACGGGGGTAAATTCGACCTATCTATCAGCACTCACTCAACTTTGCACTAACTCTTCAACATTGAGCTATACGGCATAACGCATTATTTTTGATTAAGTCCTCTAATTAAAGATGGTAAGCGTCTGTTTATAAAAAATAATTTCAAGTAAAATCATCGCAATCAATAGCTAAAAATTGGCTTGCGTCGACATAATAGATTAGTTTGGTTGGTCGCACTGCTAGTTACTTAACATGCCATTTATTCAAGAGGTCGATTAATGGAAATGATACAAGAAATTCTTGCTTTACCTGTAATTATTCAAGGGGCTCTTGGCTCTGCACTGTTTGCTCTTTGCACTTGGTTACTAAGGTTTGCCTTTAATAACATCACTATTGTATTTTCAAAGTTCAATAATGAATTAAAGATAGAACAAAAGAATGCTGAACTGGTTGGTTTGTATTATGAACAAAGTGGCCGCGGTACAGACTCATCTGTGTTTCTTGTTTGGTGCATATTTCACGGGCTAGCGCATATATCTCAAGCCGCTATTTGGTTAGTTTTGGGCCAGATGTTTGGAGAAGTAATATATAGTTTTGTATATGTGGGATATCTGGGCGCCCTCTATTACTTGTACCGAGCAGGGAAAGTACTTCCAACGAAAAATAACGAATATACACCTGACGAAATTGACCAAAAAATCAATGAGCTTGAAAAAGAATTAGATCCTGAAAATATCTAATAAGACATTAAACCAACACCTCACGCTTGGTAATTTTTCCTAACAGAAGTCTATGCTAAGGTTTGGTGCGGTTAGTTTTGAATTATGTGTAAGAGGGGGAGATGAGTTCTATGCAAATTTCTGAATGGATATCAGTAGGTTCGAGTGTAGGAACATTAGTAGCGGCATTAGTTGCTTTAGTTTCATTATTTGAATTGAAGCGACAAAGAAAATCCAGCTACAAACCAGATATCGCAGTTTTATCGAGTCATTTTGTAATTGAGCATAATAACACCTCTAGAAACTTACCCTGTTTTTGGTCTGACCCTACTCAAGAAGGCAGTGGGTTTAGGACTTTAAGAATAGTGAATGTAGGTTTGGGTGTAGCAAAAGATCTTAAAGTTTCTTGGAACTTGGATGTAAACAAACTGTTTGGACAAGTAGTTAAATCTTATCCGAAAGATATACCAACCGAAAAAAAACTAGTTCTTGATGGTGAAGAAGTTTTTATTAAACTTGATAATTTATCGATTTTGTTACCATTAACTTCATCCCCTGAGAATGAACCCGCCTATTTGGTCCCAAGCTCCGTTTCTACTGAGGGGCATTTGATTAATATTCCGTCATCGTACGAGGCTTTGATTTCGGTTTGGGTTTCCAATATGGAGACGCAACGAACTGATTGGGACTTTAGTGACATTGAACCTTTGGAGTTACGGCTATCATTTTCTGATCTCGGAACAAAAATACATACCCAAAAAGTTACTTTGAGACCAAGACTTAATAACTGTGTGAGAAACACTGAAAGTGATGGTTTTACGGACTTTAGGTTAGAGTTCTCATTTGGAACTTACACGTAGCAGACTGTTTTATATTGAAGCCCAATGAGTGGTACTTTCATTCCATTATTGGGTTCCTTTAGTTATAGCACTAGGGCTTATATTGTCATTAAATATCAAACATTAAGCCATATGCTTGCTATCGCTCTAGCGAGTCCTAACAAATGCGTTGATGTCTTAATTTCTAGTTCTGATTGAATCCCGAGTAGCGCAATCCCTGCCAATATTTGTTGCGGCATTACCACTTGGCCAATTGGTAGATCCATCTTGTCGTACAACAGTTTGAACTGCACCTACTCTTCACTAATGCTAAGCTTGCGACCTTTGGCCCTTATCATTAGTCTTTTGCACTCGGGCGGGATTAGATTTCCTTCATCCTAGCCGGTGACTCTTCTCACGGTTTTAAAACACAGTTCAGCGACCTCGTCATGTGGCACTCTAACTCTCGAAAAATGCAATTTTCCTTATAAAAAGTTATTTATGAATCGCTAATGTTACAATTCCTGAAGCACATTTATGTCCAGAGGCTTCATAGGCCTGAAGTTTTACTCGTGGCACTTTTCTCAAAAAGTGCCAGCTAACTCAGATCTGCCCCGAAGTTTGTTATGACTCACATCTGTACATGGAAACTTGAAGGGAAATATCTTAGTTTTTCTAACATTCAGATACGACAAGAGCCACTAGAAGTGGCTCTGTTACGCGCTACCTGCGGTCAATACTCGATGAGCGGAAGAGAACAGGGCTATTTGAATTCATCTGTCTACGAGTGGAGCCGAAGCCACGTTTCTCATAGCAAGCATCAGTAGTATATGCTTGTAACCTGTTGAGTTCAAATTTAGCTGAACATACTGGCAAGCTTATGCCCCAAAACAAGTTTAAGTACTGGAAAACCATCATAAGATTGATGTGGCCAACAAGCTGTTGGACAAACTCCAACCCCAATTTTGCAAGAGCCTATTGCAAAAATCACTCTAAAGCACTTCTGCCACCAAACGTTTTAGAGACCATTCCTTTGCTCGGAATTCATCGTGGTCGATCGAATCCTCAACTGTGTGGCTGGTTATTGCGAAAATCGCAGCTAATGATCGTTATCTCGTCTCCTATTCCATCAAAAGTAAAGTTTGTGATCTATCAAGTAGACCAAATAATTTTAATGCTACAAAGTGCTTATCGTGATAGGTGATTTATTTGAGTGTTTTATAAGTAACCACCTGAAATATTTAACTTAAGGACAGAGCATGCCAATTAATTTCGAAAAGCGTTCATCTAGTAAGGGGACGGAAAAGAAAACTCATCCACGTGAAATCTACGACGCACTAGATCGACATGCTAATAAAGGTCCTCTTCGAGTTCCTGTCCAAAGTACAGTCTTGGATAATTGGTTTGATAACTACAAAGATCAGCGCGATGTGATAATCAAATTACCAACTGGCGAAGGAAAAACTCTTATCGGTTTACTAATACTACAGTCCAAGATTAACCAAAAAAAAGGGGCAAGTCTCTATATATGTCCCAACAAATACTTAGCCGATCAAGTTCGTATACAAGCAGATGAATTTGGTATTCAGCATTGCGCAATCAATGAGAATGGTCTGCCTGAGGACTTTATAAATGGTGAAAAGATACTCATCACACATGCTCAAATGGTTTTTAATGGTCGGAGTTCGAACTTCGGTATAGGACTGGATTCAGTTGATGTTGAAAACTTCCTTTTAGATGATGCACACAGCTGTATCGAAATAATAAAAACAGGAAGTAAGTTCAAAATACCGCGTTCATCTGAATGTTTTAATGAGCTACTTCATTTGTTTGGGGAGGAGTTAAAAAAGCAAGGAGCGGGTACCTATGCGGATATTTGCAATGAGTCTAAAAGCGCAATCCTTGCCGTGCCATATTGGGATTGGGAAGGAAAACAAGATGAAGTTGTTCAAATCCTCTCAAAATACAATAAGAATATGGACAAATCAGTATGGTTTGTCTGGAACCTTTTAAAAGACAACTTAAAACATTGCTCTGCTGTTTTTTCAGGTAAAGGAATTGAAATATCTCCTAGATTATTGCCGATGGATATGTTTGGTTCATTCTTCAACGCGTCTCATCGTGTTTTCATGTCAGCAACAATATCAAACGATTCATTTTTTATACGCGATCTTGGTTTAACTAAAGAGGTAATAGAAAACCCATTAACTTTTGAAAAGACATGGTCAGGTGAAAAAATGGTACTGATTCCTTCACTAATTGATGGGAGTTTAACCAGAGAAAATATTGTAAACTGGGTCGGAAAGTGGAGGAATACTCAATACGGTGTTGTTGCTATAGCCCCTAGTAATTGGCATACAAAAATTTGGGATAGCCTTGGCGCAACAACAGTAGATGCAGAAAACCTATTAACTGAAGTAGATAAGCTAAAGCAAGGTCAATTTCCGAATCCAGTCGTTATGGCGGCGAAGTATGATGGTATTGATTTACCAGATAACATGTGCCGTGTTCTTGTCATTGATTCGTTGCCCATAACTGAAACTATAACTGAAAAATACATTGAAAGTTGCATACCAAATAGTACGTTTACCCAAATAAAAACAGCTCAAACAATTGAGCAAGGGTTAGGTCGTGCAGTAAGAGGAGAAAAAGACTATTGCATAATCCTACTCCTAGGTAACGATTTAGTTAAACAAATCAGATATAAAGGGTCTCGACCGTACCTTTCACCACAAACAAGGAAGCAAATTGATATTGGTTTAGAGCTAGCAAAGTATGCTCGAGAGGATAAGGATGATTCGCAAACCTATACTCAAATGCTTACTTCCGTCATCAACCAAGGCTTAGGACGAGATGAGTCTTGGAAACAATTCTATATTGATAGTATGAATTCGATTGATGTAGATGAATGTAGAGTGACATCGGGTAGCGATGAAATGCTAATTCTAGAGCGTAAGGCAGAGTGTTTTCACGCTGAAGGAAAACATGATAAAGCTATAAATACTATTCAAAGTCTATTAGATAACCGCTCAATCAATCTATCCCAAGAAGAGCGGGGTTGGTACCTACAAGAAATGTCTAGATATTTATATGCTCAAAATCGTGTCGAGGGTATGGCGATGCAAGTGAACGCTCATCGAACTAACAAACGCTTGTTCTTGCCACCAGATGGGTACCAATTTACAAAGATTGACCTTAAAGCACATGAAAGAATTTCGAATATTAAAAGCTTTATAGGTCAATACGATGACTTCGAAGACTTTCTTGTTTACATGGATGACGTGTTCTCGCGCCTTGTTTTTGGAGTTAAAGCAGAACGATTTGAAAGTGCGATTGACGAATTGGGAAGGTTTCTCGGTTTTAATACCGAACGCCCTGATGCTAACTGGAAGTCGGGACCTGACAACTTGTGGGCAATTAAGAGCGGTGAGTACCTATTTATAGAATGTAAAAGTGAAGTTAAATTGACTCGTTCTGAAATATTAAAAGAAGAAACAGGACAATTTAACAACAATATTGCTTGGTTTAAGCGCTTCTATCCAGGAGCTAACGTGATTTACTCAATGATTATTCCGACAAAGAAAGTTAAATCAAACACTGGTTTCAACGAGTCAGTTGTGGTTCTTAGGGAGCGTGGGCTGAAATCCTTAGTCTCCAATGCAAGAGCATTTGTTTTAAGCTTTAAAAGTAGTGATCTCAGAAGCTTATCTGACACCGTTATTCATCAATCGATACATCAGTATAAATTAGACGCAGATGAACTAGTTGATAACTATTTTGAACAAACACTATTAGTCCATTGATATAATGATTTAATTTGATAGTGCTGATTTTAATTGAACAGCACTATCAAAACCGAGCAAGACGCTTGGCTTTATAGATTGTAAGGAACTAGGTTTTGATCAAATCTAGTTTATCTGAACTTAATCGTTTAGAACTTATACCCTAAATGATTTCTGTCCAGAAACGTGTTAGAAAGAGCTTGTTTTTGGTTGTAAGAATGCAAAATTATAAAGCTACACATTTGCTACATGTATTATATTTTAAAGTTGAGTTTTAGTTTTAAGTTGTTGATATAGAAGGTATTGGTGTGTTGTTTATTTCACCTTAACAGGGCGTTATGTGAATAGGGAAAATCATGACATTACGAGTAGTTCCAGAATTGTATTGTTTCGATATAAATGTAAGTAAGGCTTTTTTCACAGATATTCTTGGTTTTGCCATCAAATACGAAAGGCCAGAAGAACTGTTTGTATATTTAACACTCGACGGTGTAGATTTAATGTTAGAAGGTTTATCTAGTCAAAACCGTAAGTGGATCACTGGTAATCCAGAATTCCCGTTGGGTTGTGGTGTGAACTTTCAGTGGGACGTTAATGATATTGAACGCTTATATTGTGAAGTTTGCTCGAAATCTAATGAGTCAATTTATCTAGCGCTCGAATCTAAATCGTATGAATGTGGTAATAAGTCCGTCGTTCAAAAGCAGTTTATCGTGCAATCACCAGACGGGTACTTGTTTAGGTTCTGTCAGAACGTCTGTTGACAATCTTCACATAACAAAGCATTTAAGAGGGATTCACAACGCTTGGCAGTTTTGGTTCAAAGTTCAGCTTAAGTGTTTATGGCACAATGGTTTAGTTTGGGTGGTTTGCGTTGTTCACCCCTTAATGCGGCGTTATGAGGCGTATGGATATTCAACTAATAAAAATAGAAAGTGATGAGTTTGAAAGTCTGTTTTCAGTTGTGAAACAAGGACTTTATTCGCATGTTGATGCCGTCTTTGGTTGGTGTAATGAGTTTCAGGTCAATCGCTTAAAAAGTGACTATGAGCCTCATTGGTTTCACTGGGTTTGTCTCAATAACACGCGAGTTGGAATGCTGTGCTTCAAGCCATACGACAATGCCATTCATGTACATTTACTCATTATATTTCCAGAATTTCAAAATCAACAATTGGGCAAAAGGGTCATGAATATGGTTCACGACATAGCGCGAGAGCAAGAGCGTAGTCAAGTAACCTTATCAAGCTTTACTAGAAATGAGTCAGCGGTAAGTTTTTACAAATCTCTTGGCTATAAGGTGACTGAAAGCGATGAAAACTTCCTTTCTTTGTCGCTTCAACTTGCCTCATAACAAGCGTTTAAGACAGATTCGCAACGCTCGGAATTTTCAGCTCAAGTTGAATTTTGTGTTTACGGTGCAATGGGTTAGGCTGGGTGGCAGGCGTCGCTCACTACTTAACGCGGCGTTAGCTATTCTCAATAAACAGGTGGAATATGATTTTTGATTTTTCGGAGCTTAGTGACTCAAATTTAGATTACATAGATAAGATTGTTGATCGCTATAAAGAAGTCATCGTTCCTTTTTACACAAATAACCTTGAAAAAGGTCGAGATTTCAACGGTTTTGGTTCAGGTTTTGTTGTCAAACACCTAGGTAGCTATTTTGTAGTTACAGCAGAACATGTTATGTCAGATGCTAAAAGGTATGGAATGTCAGCTATCGCATTTGGTGAGCGAAAAATGATCCTCGAACATATTGCGGTTGTATTTAATAAAAAAAGAGATGTAGCGGCATTCTGTATAGACAAATGGATGAAAAGTGAGGGAATTAAAGATTTACCTCATACCACCCTTTATGATGATTCTAGCTTTGAATCAGTCAATGAGAATCCTTTCTTTCTTTTAATGGGGTACCCTGGAACAAAAAATCGAGTACGTGATTTCCGTAAAGGGCTAAACCCGCATTTATTCAGTATCACAGCAGAACAAATTTCCGCACCTAATAAGTTGAAAACAAACGTAGAATCACCACTTTATTATGAATTCCATCCCAAAAAATTAATCGATAGTTTCAGTAAAAAATTTGGCAGCCCACCTGATTTATATGGTATGAGCGGTGGTCCCGCATTTGAGCTGCAAGCGAGACGTCCTATGCTGATGCAATCCGACACCAAAATCGAGTTTTCTCTTTGCTTACGTGGAGTGTTAGTCGAATGGCATAAGTCTCACAAATGCATTTTGTCGTCTACAAAAGACGTAGTAGAAGTGCTATTGGAAATGAGCCTAGAAAAAGAAAGCTAACAAAGCATTTAAGAGTGATTCCCAACGCTTGGCATTTCTCATTCCATCGTTGGGTTTTGTGTTTACGGTGGTATGGTTTAGTTATATGGAAGCGTTGCTCACACCTTAATGCGGCGTTATGTGCACACCCATTTTAAAATAGATTCATGTTGTCTGAGCCCTTACAGTTTGCCAGAAATGAATCCCTAAAAGCACTGATGGTGTAGCCGTTAATAAGGTAATTAAACCAGCGTCCCAAGGCGAGAAAGTGATCAGTAGAATCTGAAGAAACAGAAAAAATATAAAGACAATTGGCAATAGTAAGTATGTAAGTGTCATACCAAGAGCCTTTGAAATGTCATCAAGCGTATTAGCATCGTAAAAGAGTTTCAAAAGGTATGCTAAACCACTAAGAACTAACCAGAATACAGAGTAGACGATAAAGTGGTCATCATACTTTTTAGCCATTTCTACTTTATATTGTTCAAACACGCCAAGTGCCGATAAACTCCAAATGACGAAAATTAGCTTGATACAATTTAATGTGATATTTGACTGTCGAAGTCTAAGAACTAACTCTTGTAACATAGGCCTGTAATACTTTGAAATAATGTCAATTATCCTATAAATATGTGCATATAACAAAGCGTTTAAGGCAGATTCCCAACGCTTGGCGTTTGCATTCTAAGTTGGGTTAAGTGTTTACGGTATAAAGGTTTAGGTTAGGTGGTTTAGCGTTGCTCACTACTTAACGCGGCGTTATGTTTAATTTGAATGTGAAGGTGTTAAATGGAAGAAATATTCCTAATTGCAGCAATAGTATCTGCGTTAAATCTTCTTCATGCTATTGTATATAAATCTATTTTCTTTGCTGGCGGATGGATTGATTATCATGAAAATAGGTCTCATTTTTGGGCAGGATTTTTCACATTTCTTCTTTTCGTATTCTTTTATGGTGGTTTTTATTTCTTCATCTTTCCAGAAGTTTAATGGTGTTTGTTTGAGGCATGGCGAACCCAGATATTCTTTTGATACACGACTAAAAACATAACAAAGCATTTAAGACGGATTCCCAACGCTTGGCATTTTCGGTTTGATTCAGCATTAGTGTTTACGGCACAATGGTTTAGGTAGGGTGGCCTGCGTTGCTCACCACTTAATGCGGCGTTATGTTCTAGGGAGAAATCAAGTGGTTGAACGAGTTACTTACGAAAGCTTACCTCAAATCGCAGGGCCTTATGTCCATGCAACAAAGCACAACAAAACACTTTATATATCAGGGCTTACAGCTTACGGTACTGATGCTCAAGTTCTTAGTTTGACAGAACAGGCCAAAGAGATTCTCGATCAAATTTCAACGGTTCTCAAAGCGGAAGGCTGTGCAAAAAACAACTTAGTAAAGCTAACCATTTTTGTTCGTGATATATCTAAGTTAGCTAGTATCCGAGAGCTACTATTTCATTTCTATGACGGCCATTTGCCAGCTTGTTCTCTGGTTGAAGTTTCTAAGCTCATTCATCCGGACTTACAAATTGAAATTGAGGCAGTAGTAGCGCTTTGAGTGCGAACATAACAAAGAGACTATGGCGTCAATAGTTAATTTTTGGCGCTACCTTTATCCCACATTACGCCGTCTCTTATCATTGAATTAAGTATTACAACCATCTTTCTCATGCAGGCAACGATTGCGACTTTTTTTGGTTTACCTGCCGCGAGTAATCGTTCATAAGTAGCCTTAAAAACGGGGTTACATTGGATGGCAGACATCATTGCCATATACATAACGGTTCTAACTTGAGGTCGACCTCCTTTTATCATCCGTTTGCCTTTAAAGCGTCCACTTTCTCTTGTTATAGGTGCTACGCCAATGAGAGAAGAAGCTTGCTTGTTAGTAATAAAACCGAGTTCGGGTACATTGCTAATTAAGGAGGCGGCTAGGACTTTTCCAACGCCTGGCATGCTTTGAAGAATGGTGCTCTTAGCTTGGTACTCAGGACTGCTCTCAATCAGTTTTGCTATCTTTGCCTCTACTTTTTCAAGCTGATTTTTTAGAGCGGTCAGAATCGGGGTAATGGTCGATGAGATATTTTTAGGTAATATTTGTAGTCGGTTTCTTTCCATGGTTTGCATGGTGAGTAGTTGGTTCCGCCTCGTGACTAAGTCACTCATAAGGCGTATGTTTTCACTTTTTAGCTTAGTCAGTTCGGGTTGAACTCTTTCGGCATAATGTGCGATGAGCGCGGCATCTAAGCGGTCATTCTTAGCACGTTGCCCAATAGCCTCAGCAAACCTTTTAATACGTAGTGGGTTGGCAACAACATAAGGTAATTTGGCTTTGTCACATGCGAGTATGAACGGCATTTCTAATCGACCTGTAGCTTCAATTACGACGCGTTGAGGTTTGTGTTTCTTAATGGTTTTGATGGCATCGCTGATGCCTTTATCGGTATTTGGTACGGTGAAATAAATGTCGAGTGGACGGATATAGATGTCTAATTGTGACTTACCAGTATCAACGCCAACATTAATGTTTTGAAGTGTGTTTGTATTCATAATAAGCTAACTCTTGCTTGCAAATGCGGGCTCGAGACCCAGAAGACTATTCGAGTGTGGTGCTTGGAGTTCTATCTGACGTTCGTACTTGTTATCGGTCTCTCAATAGAGGAGCCGTCGTTTAATCGAACTATCAGATAGAAGAACTTTAGTTGCAGCTAAAGTCTGGGTCTCACCTTACCCGATTGGAGTGCTTATTATCCATACAAAGCGTTTAAGAGGGATTTGGCACGCGTGGCACTTTCAGTTTGCGTTGAGTTTGGTGTTTAAGGTGCTTTGCAGAACTTATGTATTGCGTGCCTGCACCCCTTAACGCGGCGTTATGTGCCAGTTCGGAAAATGGAGAAATAATCTATGGAAAAGTGGTTGATAGATGTGAGTGAAGCGTTGGATGAAGCACTGCATGCTATTTCTTCTGGCGAAATTCCGAAGGAAAATATGTATCAACTAGCATCAATTTTTTACTCTAAACGAAATCATATGAACAATGATGCGTTGTTTGAAATGATGAACAACGAAATTGATGAACAAGTTAAAACAGATTGGTCATTCGATTCTAATTCGAAAAAACAGTACAAGTTTCATTTTGTATCGTCTTATCTGCTTTGTTTTGTAGTCGCAGGTAAAATTGATGAGTTCTTCTACGATCAAATCATGGAATATGTGAATGAAAACTTGGACTTATTTGAAGACTAGTTCACGTAAATCAGGCACATAACAAAGCGTTTAAGACAGATTCGCAACGCTCGGCGTTCTCGATTTGCTTTGAATTTAGAGTTTACGGCACAATAGGTTAGGTTTAGTGATAGCGTTGCTCACTACTTAACGCGGCGTTAGTTTGCAAAGGGCAGAAAAACGTTTATGGTCTAAAAGCCTTGTTCTGCGTTCTAGCTATTCACCTGTTATTTCCCAAAGACTTTTCATCGAAATAGGCATCTCGCGTAGCCAGTTTTTCGGTTAATTGGCTTTCGTGTTATTCATTTCTTCCGTGTTAGTAAGGTTCATTTCTCAATATTCTTGCACGCTGCTTCTTTGGTTTTGAACGTTAAGCGGGAACATTGAAAGATGGTATTTGTGGCCGTCGGCATCTACGAAAGTCTTCTTAGCCAAGTGCGTTTTGTTGGTTGGGTTTAAATTCTGAGCTGCCCGTTTTACTTTTGCGTTTAAAACCATTAGTTTCATAGCTAATTCAGCACCTTGGCGCTAAACCTTTGGCTTCATCGCGGTGGCAAACTAACAAAGCGCTTAAGGCAGATTCGCAACGCGTAGCATTTTTAGTATGCGTTGATTTATGCGTTTAAGGTGTTATGCGGTGGCTTCGTATTACGTTGCTCACTACTTAGCTTAGCGTTAGTTTGCAAAGGGCAGAAAAGCATTTATGGTCTAAAAGCTTTGTTCTGCGTTCTAGCTATTCACCTGTTATTTCCCAAAGACTTTTCATCGAAATAGGTATCTCGCGTAGCCCGTTTTTCGGTTAATTGGCTGTCGTGTTATTCAATCCTTTCGTGTTAGTAAGGTTCATTTCTCAATGTTCTTGCGCGCTGCTTCTTTGGTTTTGAAAGTTAAGTGTGAGCATTGAACATTGCATTTGTGGCTGTCGGCATCTATGAAAGTCTTCTTAGCCAAGTGCGTTTTGTTAGTTGGGTTTAAATTCTGATCTGCCCGTTTTACTTTTGCGTTCAAAGCCATTAGTTTTATAGCTAATTCAGCACCTTGGCGCTAAGACTTTGGCTTCATCGTGGTGGCAAACTAACAAAGCGCTTAAGACAGATTCGCAACGCGTGGCATTTTTAGTATGCGTTGATTTTAGTGTTTAAGGTGTTATGCGTTGGCTTCGTATTATGTTGCTCACTACTTAGCTTAGCGTTAGTTGGCAGGGGGGAACATGTTAGAACATCAACTGGAAAAGTTAATTAGAAATACTCCTGAGCTAATGGAAACTGCACAAGCATGTATTGACGTTGGATTACCTGATTACTTTATTGCTGGAGGTTCAGTCACACAACTGATTTGGAACTCACTATCAGGTGAAAGACCACTCAAGAATGTTAAGGACTTCGATATTGTTTACTTCGATATCGCTAGTACATCTAATGAAGAAAGCTACAGCAGTCGAATTAACAGTATCGTAAATCATAAAGTCCCAATTGATGTGGTAAACCAAGCACGTGTTCATGAATGGTACCCTCATAGATTTGGCCAAACTATACCTGCATATACAAAAGTAGAGCATGGCATTGATTCTTGGTTATCTGCATTTGCGATCGGATTTAGGTTAAATTCAAACGGTACAATGCGTATTTACTCGCCTTATGGGCTAACTGATGCATTCAATAAACGGGTAAAGCCAAATCCCATTGCAATGACGCGCGAAAGCTACAACCAAATGGTCGATGGCTATCGTAAGCGTTGGCCTGACATTACAGTGGAGCCTTGGGAATAGCCAACTAACAAGGCGTTTAAGACGGATTCCCAACGCTTGGCATTTTTGGTTTGATTCAGCTTTAGTGTTTACGGCACAATGGTTTAGGTCGGGTGGTAGCGTTGCTCACCACTTAACGCGGCGTTAAATGCACGTGCGTTCTAATAGGATTTACGGATGAATCGAAATATAGAATTTAGAACTAATTTATGGCATTGGAAAATGGTGTTGTCCATGGTGACAAGCTATGTGGTTTTCACATTTATTTTCAATTGGTTCTACGAAACTGAATTTCAATTATGGTCAGTTCTAGTCGCAGTGACGAGTATGGTGGTTGTGTATTCAGTTTTAGCCTTGTTTAAGAAGAGTCATTTGTCAGTTGTGGGAAATGATGTTTTCCTCCGAGGACTCAAGGCTGAGTTGATGGCTAAGAAAGGTATGTTTGGGCATCAATATATTCAAATTACCTCAAATACAGAAACGGGCTACCATCGGCTTAAAGTTACCAAGAATCAGATTTCTTTTTCAGACTGGGAGTTTCTGTTGGGAAAGTGCATTTAACAAAGCGTTTAAGACGGATTCCCAACGCTCGGCATTTTCGGCTTACTTTGGGTTAAGTGTTTATGTCACAATGGTTTAGGTAGGGTGGTTGGCGTTGCTCACCACTTAACGCGGCGTTAGTTTGCAAAGGGCAGAAAAGCGTTTGTGGTCTAAAAGCCTTGTTCTGCGTTCTAGCTATTCACCTGTTATTTCCCAAAGACTTTTTCATCGAAATAGGCATCTCGCGTAGCCAGTTTTTCGGTTAATTGGCTTTCGTGTTATTCAATGCTTTCGTGTTAGTAAGGTTCACTTCTCAACGTTCTTGCGCGCTGCTTCTTTGGTTTTGAACGTTAAGCGGGAACATTGAAAGATGGTATTTGTGGTTGTCGGCATCTACGAAAGTCTTCTTAGCCAAGTGTGTTTTGTTAGTTGGTTTTAAATTATGAGCTGCCCGTTTTACTTTTGCGTTTAAAGCCAGTAGTTTCATGGCTAATTCAGCACCTTGGCGATAAACCTCTCGTTTCATCGCGGTGGCAAACTAACAAAGCGCTTAAGACAGACTCGCAACGCGTGGCATTTTTAGTATGCGTTGATTTTAGTGTTTAAGGTGTTATGCGGTGGCTTTGTATTGCGTTGCTCACTACTTAATTGGGTGTTAGTTACTTCCAAGGACTATAAGGTAAATATGGCAGTTTTAGGAATTCTGACTGCACCAGATCCAAGGCTCAAGCTTAAAGCGGAAAAGGTGCAAGATCTGTCGACGGTACAAACATTAATAGACGATATGTTGGAAACGTTATATGCGACTGACAATGGTATAGGTTTGGCGTCGACTCAAGTTGGTCATAAAGAGGCCGTTGTTATTATCGACCTTTCAGAAAGTCGAGATGAACCGTTAATTTTAGTTAACCCAGAAGTGGTTAGTGGCTCAGATAAAGCATTGGGTCAAGAAGGTTGTTTATCAGTTCCTGATTACTATGCAGACGTAGAGCGTTTTACCTCAGTTGTTGTGTCTGCTTTAGATCGCGAAGGTAAGCCAATTACCATAGAAAGCAATGATTTCTTAGCTATCGTAATGCAGCACGAAATAGATCATTTGTCGGGCAATTTGTTTATTGACTACCTTTCTCCACTTAAGCGTCAAATGGCCATGAAAAAGGTTCAAAAGCACGTAAGGTTGATTTTGTATTCTTGAGTGTGTCATATCGTGTTGTTTTCTACTGAATTAGATGGTTTGTGAACAGGGGAGTTATGGGTAATTATTTAGATATTTGGTTCACGGTTACCGCCCTAGTTTTTATTGTCAGCTTACTTTCAGCAATGTTTGTTGGCGTTTGGCATAAGAATGGGAAAGCGTTAATACTATTAATCGGAGTCGCGTTCATTAGTATTGCTCTGTTTTTTTCTCAAAAATATCAAATTAGATGGCTCCTTTCTGAAGAGTTGAGTGCGTCTAGTTTCGTCATTGAGGCACATGAAGAGTTTGAAGCATCTAAATTGTTAGATTCTTTGAAAAATAAGAAGTACGTGGAGATGAATAGAACGGACCCATTGTCTAAAAGTAAAGTGCGTATTCATTAGACTTAGGCAGGCAGATACTTCTAGATGAGTACCGTTAAATACAAAAATACCGCCGAGATCATCAGCGGTATTTTTATGGATCTAATTGTCCATGTAAGTAATCTGTCGCTGCTTATTTAACCAGAGCTAACTGTCGAGGCCCTGTTTTTTGCTAGGTGTTTTGTGTGTTGCTTAACCTTCTTTTGCTGTCTGTTCAGAGGAGTTTGCTTTCGGCTTTACTTGCCAATCTCCGCCTAAGGCTTTGTATACAGCAATGGTGGTGCTGGCTGTTTGAAGTTTGGCGGCCAGAGTGGCTTCATCAATACGTTTTTGTGCGGCCATAGGCGAACAGGCTTGAATCTACTTCTGTGAATGCACTGTCTACCGAATGTTGGTAGTTAAGTGCAGCTGATCGAAACCTTGCTTCGTTCAGCTTGATCATAGCTTCACCTCGACCACCATCAAACACATTCCAGCTAATGCCTGCGGATGCTGCCCAACCAAAAGAGTCGCTGCTGAACAAGTCATCAAAGCTTCCCACAGTCACGCCTAGTGTGCCAGTTAGGAAGAACTTTGGAAAACGATTGGGGATGATTAGCAGGTATCGTATATTAAATGGGGTACGAAATCGAAAAAAAAACGATGAGCAATTAAGTACTCATCAGTTTTGGTTGGGTCCGAATTAACCAATGCTAAGCAAGAAAGTTTATACTTGAACGTAGCTATATTTGAACGTAGCTACGTTTTAACGTGACCAAAGGTTATCGCAACTCGATACTAGCGACCTCGGCCATCAACCATCACCAAAATTGTTTTTGTCATAATGTTTAGATCTGCAGCAATCCATGATCTCATAGAACATAGACTAAGAGCATAACTGTGGTCGAAGCCAACTTTGCGACGAACATCTTCAATGCACGTGTCATACCCTTGGTTAACCTGTGCAAGACCTGTGATGCCAGGCATAACACCATAAGTACGGTCAGCAAAGTAAGGGATTTCATTTTCCAGTTTGTTATAGAACGTTGGGCGCTCGGGGCGAGGGCCAATTAATGACATTTCTCCTTTCAACACGTTAAACAACTGCGGAAGCTCATCAAGGCGCGTCTTTCTTAAAAAACGACCAACTGGTGTGATTCGAGGGTCATTTTCCGTTGCCCACACTGCACCTGAGCGAGTTTCCGCATCTTGATACATGCTACGAAACTTCATGATTTCAAAAATCTCCATCTTTTCCGGTGTCGATTTTCCGACGCGCAGTTGACGGTAGAAGATCGGGCCGCGAGAAGTCAGTGCAATAGCCAGTGCGATAAATGGGAACACTGGAGATAAGATGACTAACGCGAGTAAAGAGCTAACAAAATCAAAGGTGCGTTTCGCGCGAGAAATCTTGTATTGGTATAGATTCAGGTTTGATAGTTGATCAATGTTCATCATGGTCAGTCCTTAACGATTCACTCGAGTCCAAGGGGAGTTTTCAAGTCCCAGTAGGTAACGTACGCCACCAATGAAGTTGGCATAATGACCAACGATTAAATAAGAAATTAATGAAATAGGCTTATTGATCAGGGCTTTTGGCATGATGCAGCCCAGTATACCAATGCTGTAGACCGCGATTTGTATCCAAAGTAACACTTCGAATAACAGGTTTTCTTTGAGAAGGGCGGAGCAAACTAAGCACATAATCATTAGATAAGGAGTGAGAAGTCGCAGGCCTTTCCCGGAGAAGAAAGCAAAAGCGGTGCCTTTGAATTTAGGGTTAAACAAGCCACACAACAGAATCGCTTGTTGCATGTTGCCAGCAGAAATTCGCAAACGTCGATTGAAGTCTGTCTTTAGGTTTGATTCTTCTAATTCTAAAGCCACCATTTGCGTTTCGTATTCAGCTATATAGCCTTGTTTAACGATTTGCATGGGTAAAATAAAATCATCATTGATGGCGTTATGAGGTAATAACTCAAACAGTTTAGTTCGGAATAAGTAGAAGGCACCGTGAGAACCTAAGCTCGAACCCATTGATGATTCATACTCTTTGACAGCGGTTTGATACTGCCAATAGCTATTCTCACCTGTGTTTTCCGTTGGGTATAATTGATAAGTGGCATTAACGACACCAACCTTGTCATTTTCAAAATGAGCAGCAGCAATCAATAACGCATCCAATGAAATGAGTGCTGAAACGTCACTAAGAGCAATGATATTACTGGTTATGTTTGTTACTTCTTCGTTGATAATGGCGACTTTTCCTCGATTTTGAGCATAGTCATGTATCTCGAAGTGAACATCACTACACATCGCTTCTTGGATTGCCATTTGTGCCACTTCGACCGTGTTGTCGTTACAGCCATCACATGCAATGATCACTTGCAGTTTCTTTTTTGGGTAATCCAATGCGGCTAGGTTACGTATTTTGTCCGCTATCCACAGCTCTTCGTTAAAAGCGGGAACAAGAATGGTCACAGTTGGAAGTGTATGATCTTGTTGATCGTCTTTGTAACAACGCGAACTCTCTGCAATTTGACGTGTAGGGTGGTGTCTTGCATACCAACGGAGTAATATCGGGTACGCGACATGATGATACATAATCAAAAGCCCAGAGAATAAACATAGTCCAGCAAGTATCCCATTCATCATGCATATTCTCCTTCAGTGATGTTGTTATAAGAGGCAACCATTTTCACAATGTCGAAGTTATTCAGAACGTAGCGACGAGGGTTAGAATTATTTTCAAAAGTTAGATTGATTTGATGTTGCTTCTTGACTGATGAGTTGAGACTGGCTTTAAGCAGTTCGCCTGCTAACCCTGTGATACTGCCACTGTTGACAAGATGTCCACTGACTGGACAGAGTGTTTCTTCGACAGCCCCCACATTCATTGCGACGGTCGGAATGTTACAAGCTTGAGCTTCTAATGTAGACAGTGGTAATCCTTCGTGACGAGATGGTAGGCAGAAGGTATCGAGAGCACTGTAAAATGTGGCCATGTCTTCAACTAGACCTAAAAAGATGACGCGTTCGACCAAGTTGAGTTTGTTGATGAGCAGTTCCAACTGTTTGCGTTTAGAACCTGTGCCAGCAAAAGCAACAATAGTATTTTTTGGAAGCAGTGTAAGTGCTTTGATCAACTGGTCTTGTCCTTTAACGTGCTCTAGACGACCTGCGCAACCTATGATGTTTTTGCCTTGTGGTAGATTTAACGCTGCTCTTGCATCAATTTTAGATACTGGCTTAAATTTGTCGCAATCAACGCCATTTCTGATGGTAATAATATTGTTGTAGGTGAAAGCTGAGCGGAGTTGGTTGTAGACACGTGTTGCATCGGCCACGAGTGTTGGTTGAACGGCTTTCAGTGCTAGTGCTTGTAGATGACGGCGTTTATCGTCTTGAAGATGCCACGCATCGTGTTCGGTATGGATTCGGGTCTGTACACCGGTGAGGCGAGCGGCATACCCCGCGTAAAGTAGTGGACCAATATGATGAGTATGAACCACATCTGGACAAATAGATTTGAATGCTTTGATCAACTTGAGAATGACATTGAATTGAACGCCTGGCGCTTTGTCTAGAAATATGATTTGGTTTTGGTAACGCTCCAACTTTGGCCAGTTATCAATAGACTCTTGTTTTGTTCCCTCTAAGCTTACAATAAACACTTGGTCACAAGGCTTAGCAAGGCGAAGCAAATCTAAGGTGAGTGTCTCTAGGCCTCCAGGAGCAAGATGCTGAACAACATGTATTACCTTCTTCCCATGTGTTGTGAGTTGGTTTTCCATAGTGCTCTCCCTGCTATTAAGTTATCTAAGTTGTTTCGTATTCATTTTGTTATTCAATAACTGCACGAGTTGTGCCAATTAATTAATCTTTACTTATCATTAACTTAATTGCTTTTTTATTTTATCCTCTTGTTATTCTCAAAATAGGAATCAAAACAGAATGTCGAAATAGGTAAGAGACTAATTAAGTGGGAGAAGAATAAGGCGAGGCGGTGTTTTAATCTGACAAAGACAAATGAAAGAGATGAAAATACAAGCGTAAAAAGTGCCCATAGAAAGAAAAACACCAGTACGAAGCTGGTGTATTGGTTAAGTCTTAAATTGGATTGCTCATTTTGGGGATAACGGTGATCACAGGAACGCCCAAAATATCTTCGATTTCTTCTTTACGTTTGATAGAAGAATCAAACAATTCGAATAACACCGCTAAACCGACACCAAGACCAATGCCAGCAACCAAACCTGCTAGGATAAATACGAATGTCGGCATGTTAGATTTTACGCTTGGTGTAAAAGGCAAATCAATAATCTTGACTCGCTTGTTCTGCTCGAATATACCTAGAGAGCCTGTTAGTTGTGCCATTTCATAGCGTTCAGTAAGTTCATCATATAACTGACGTTTGATCTTCACATCTCGTTGAAGTCGGTACATTTCTTTTGCGTTTTCACCGAAGTTGTTGGCCTTGTTTTCCAATTCAAAGATTATAGTGCGAAGGCTTTTTGTTTCTTCTGTTAATGATTCAAAGCGCGATCGCACTAATTGAAGGCTTTGCAATTGTGTGACCAGCAATGGTTGATTGTCGGATAGCTTACTCAATGTTGTGCTACTCGCAATATCCCACAACTGGTCATTGTTCATTCCTGGTTGTTTTAGAGCCAGCAATGTCTTGCGCTCGTTCTCCAGCCTCTCTAGTTCGCGAACCTTGGCTTGAACTGCGCTGTGTTTGTCTGTGTATTTAGCTTGTAGCAAGGTTAGCTCACTACGAATATCAATCAATTGGTCTTCTAAGCGCCCAATTACCGGGTTGGTTTTCGATAGTTGCTGATCAATCGAGCCTAGGCTTTTTTGGACACCAGATAACTCCGCCTCTTTCTCGGCCAATGTTTGTTTGAGTGACGCTAGTCGATTCAAACTCTGACTCTGAACTTCAGGTGTTGAGTGTACGTTTTCATTTACATAAAGTGCTAACGCTTCCTCTGCTTTGGCTAATTCTGCGCTGCGTTCGTCAATATGTACTTTTAAGAAGCTACTAGAGTCTTGAATTGATGAACGCTCCGGCGCTAACAGCTGCTCAATAAAATGCTCGCTGACTGACTGAAGGGTTGCCTCCATGCCAGTTGGAGTGTTTGACCTCAGGCTTATTTTTAGAAAATCTTTTCCTAGTTGAGTGACTGATAAACGTTGTGACAAATCGGAGATGAGTGTCTCTTTGTCGAAATTGGACATTTCCGGCGTGAGCAATTTAAGCTCTTCCGCCACTGAGTAAAGTACATGGCGGCTATGCAGCAGTGTTCTGAGTGCGCTAATTCGATCTTTAAGCATTGTCGATACAGCGATGTCTTTTAAGAAAGGGTTCATCTTTGCGGTTTCTTGGATCAACATGCTGGTGTGAGCATCATATTGGGTAGGAGCCAGTTTACTGACTCCGAACCCGACGAAGGGGAGAACAAGAATCGGGACTAATATTACGTAGCGTTGACGCCACATTGCATTCAAAAGAATCAATAATCGCAATTTCAGAGTATTCATAGTAGCTCCAACATCCAGTGTACGAACTTGGCGCGGTTCTGCCAGCTGTCTTTTTCAACGAGTGATAATGGTGAATTGTTAAGCTGCCGAGCTTTGTTTAACGCCTCTATCATTTGTTGTGCATTACTGACCTTTGTTACGTGCTCTTGATAAGGCAATAGCGCTGGAAAAGGAGTGGTTACAATAGGCGTTCCTGCCGCAAGGTATTCCATCAGCTTTAAAGGGCTACATGCACGAATCTGTTCGTTATCAACAAATGGCAAAAGGCTCACATCCCAATGTTGTGAATAACTTGGCAAAGAATGATGTGGTTTTGGACCAAGGTAATGAATATTGTCAAGGTTAGGAAGCGCTAAATTATCAAGCTCATTCGGGCCAATGAAAACAAAATCCCAGTTAGGCATTGCTGTCGCTACATGTTCAATAAGGCCGTAATCGAGCCATTGAGATAGGCTGCCATAAAAACCTGCGATTGGTCTGTGATTACTGGGTAAGTCTTTCGCTCTCGGTACTTGAGTAGAGAAAAGGCTAACATCTACGCCATGTGGCAACAGCTGGACTTTATCTTCTGGAAACTTGTTGATTAATGTCTTACTCGCGGCAAAAATTAGGTGCGATTTTTTTATCAGATCGGATTCATGCTCGGCAACAGTTTGATGGTCAACTCCGGCTAATGCACTAAAATCGTCTCCACAATAATAAACCACTGCGGATTCACCAAGATGACCACACAGGTCGACAGCGGTAGGAAGTGACGTCCACAAGATCGGTGCCCGCAGGTTTAGCTGTGCGATAATGGGCTTTAGTTGTTTCAACATGAGCATTTGTGCAAGCTTTCTTGCTAATGTTGATGAAGGTGCGGGGATAGTTTTTAGGTTTACCACCGTAATATGACTGTGTTCATTTGAATCGAGCATATTCTGTGTCACGGCATTGGTTTTACCAAACCATTTGTTGAACGCACGCGTGACATCTTTTGTTGACAGTTTAGGTTGTCTTAAACCAATGGAGTTAATCCATAGCACTTTGTGTGTCTTAGCTAAATGGCGAATCAGATGCTGAGTGGATGAAGGAAGCCCGCCAAAGTCTTCACCAAATACGATTAGATCACGCATAGTCACCTCTATGATTTTCAAACGATTTAGCGGTATCTGGTTTGGCTGCTTTAACTGATTGAACCTGTCCTACAACTCGTGCTGGGTTGCCGGCTGCAATTGCAAACGGCGGGACATTTTTGATGACGACACTACCTGCAGCAATCACAGCGCCTTCACCAATGGTCACACCGCCTTTTACGGTCACGTTTGTGCCTAGCCACACATCTCGCTCGAGGATAATATCGCTGATCTGTTGGGGGTCATCGCCTTCACCGTCGGCTCTTCGTTTTGCATCAAGAGGGTGACCCGAATACCCAAACAAGAATGCACCGCCAGCGATACGAACATTGTCAGAGATGATGACACGTTTACCCACTGCAATCGTTGATTGCCAGCCGATATCAACATTGTTGCCAATCGATAGAAGAGGGGGCTTGAAACTGTCTAGTGGCTGTGAACACCCTGAAAATGTCGTGTGGCCAGAAATTCGACAGTTATCGCCAATTGAAATTTGTAAAGGACCACTCACAAACGGTAAACCACCGTACAGGTACAAATGTTTTCCGCATTGCGTGACTCTTCCTTTGAATGCGGGTGTCCAATAGCAAAAACGAGTAAAGCCCGTAATCATGCTCACAACCAACTTGTGTAATTGGTAAAGGCAACGGTTAACCATTTGTGGGGTCGGTAACTCTGCGCTTCTTACGCTTTTCAAGATAGAAAATACATTTCGAATTCGAGAGTTTGGGTGAAACTTAAGCCAATGCTTGAATTGATGTAAGGATACTGTCGTCATAATGAAATTCCTTTTACGTTGTTACATAGAAGTCTTTCATATTGCGTGCCACTAAATAAATATATAATTTTCATATAGTTATAGCTTGCCTTTTAGATTTTCTCATTTTGACAAGCAGTATGAGACACGTTTGATACGCAAACGGTAAGTGCGGCTAAGATGTAAATTGGCCAGTTGAAGCCTTGTGTTAGGAAGGTGCCTGATACAATGGTACCAATTAAGCCCGCATAGACAGCATAAGCAACTGCATTAAGCTCGGGAGCGACCGCCGTACCTGCTTCAGACAGTCTTGCTAGTGTGGAGCGAGAAGTTCTGATTAATGAGATAATTAGGATGACAAAAATAATGAGACCAATAAAACCTGTTTCTGCTAGAACGCCAAACCATGTACTGTGAACCGCGTGATTTAAACCATCCCAGTGGGCGCTGTAAAAAAAATAATTTGAGAAGAAATTGTTTAATCCAACACCAGTCAATGGGTTTTCCACGGCCATTTTTATTGCAGCTTCCCAAGCGTAAATTCTCCCCATGGCAGATTCATCAATGCCTTGCTCAGCAGCGCCTCCAGAGGCTCTGTCGGCAATGCCTGCGACAAGATAAAGTATAATCGCAGCTATGGATCCTAGCGATAGCAACAACACTTTTGAACGAATCAATTTCAAAGCAAAAATACCTATTACCGCAATAGAGCCAAGTAATCCTCCACGACTCTGAGTGGCAATAATCGCCGCTAGCAATAAGACGCAAACTAGCGCACTTATTATTCGCTTGAAATGGGAAATGCCTGGCGTTGTGGTTTGACTAATGGCGAATGCCAATGGGAAAAGCAACACCAAAGCGAGGTCGTTCGGGTCACCAAGCATCGAACCAAAATCTCGTCCAATGGTTACTCTTGATCCTTCAACAAGACCAATACCGTTCACGGAGTTATAAACGGCGATAGTACTCACTAATGCGCCGGCGTAGATGATGGTCATCGCTGTTTTAGCAAGATTTTCTGTTGTATTAACGAGCCAAACGATAGCGAGGGACATGACTATTATCTTCCAATAAATGCTTTTGAACTCTGTGAGCGCTATGTTTCGGTTCGACGCGAATACGATTCCAATAATGGTTAACACCCAAAATATAGAAAGCCAATTAAGTGAAGGGTGCCAATAGATTTTTAGCTCTTTACTGATTAGTGAGTGCCATAACAGTGCCGATAAGGCCCCTATGGATAGCAGCAAAGGTATTTTCAAAGGGTAAAGTAAAGGTAGTGCTTCGTGAATTCTAAAAAATGAAAACACAACAAACAGGATCACAAACCAAAATGCTTTGTTGATAATAAACAGTGCGCCTAAAGGAATGAAGGCGATCAATATCACCATCGCTGGATGTGGAACAAAATACCAAGCAGCACCAATCAGTAGGCTTAAGGTGGATAGCCCAATAATGAGTGGTGTTCTGTTGGCTTGATATTTCATTACATCTCCTAGAAACGGATATATCTGCTAGCTCTGTTGATAGGCCTTTCTAATCGACAATTTGATTCTAAAACCAATCAATAACTTTACTTCTGAATAAGAGATAGCAAGGTAAGTGCCACATACGTATTAAATTTAAATCACTGTATTCGATGAACATTTAAAATATAGATGGGGTGTACTTTGACGATTGTTCAAATTGAGAATCAGATTGAATGGAGAATTAAAGAGATTGAAGTAGCTGATCAGAAGGGAATTATAAACCGTAACACTTTAAAATTTGGGGAATCACAGCTTGAGGGGAGTAACGCTCAATGATGGTGCTTCTTGCTTTATCTCCCACCGTGCTTTTGTCTTGAAGAGGAAGGTTGATCCAGTTCTGCAAGCATGTGTGGAGTTCTGCTTCACTTTGAGCGAGGTAACCATTGGTTTGATGTTCAATCAACTGTGGTAGATTACCAACCGCTGTGGCGATAACAGGAATACGTCGTGCCATGGCTTCGAGCGCTGCCATCGGTAATCCTTCATATCGAGAAGGTACAACTAGCACATCGATGGTTTGCCAAGCTTTTTCCATACTTGTTTGGTGACCATGAAAGGTGAGGTTAGCAGGCTGATTACGCTCTAACGATTGCCGTTCAGGGCCATCACCGAAAATATGGAACTGTTGATTTGGGTTAGACCTCGCTAACATCACAAATCTATCGGCGGCTTTTTCGTGGCTCAAGCGCCCAACAAAGCCTATGTCATAAGTGGTTGTGTTTTCTTCTAATGCGCAATGCTCTGCCGAGTTAGACTTACAAGATGAACAGGATTGCTCCGGGATTGAAATGAAGTTATTGAGCAGTGTTGTTTTTGTTGGGATCTTATCTCTGATTTTATCGCTCACTACTAAAGAGCGATTAGAGATAAAACCGCTATATCGGTCGATAAAGTCATAGAGCCACACTTTTCCTCTTGGCTTTTCTCCTGCGTGATAAGTGGATATTTGACGCAGTTTGTTCGGAGTCGTTGTTAACTTAATTATCTTACTCACTATGCTCGCTTTGTAACCATGGGCATGAATAAAGCTAGGTTGGTATTCGGTAATTGCCTGTTTGAGTTGAGATAGGGCGTTTTGGCTATTTGGAGCAAGCTCGCAGAGGTGACAGTAAGGAAGCTGTAATAGGTTTAAGTGTGTGATAATCGGCGGTGGAGGGTTGAACTTAGTGAGAAGAACGACTCTTACTTTCTGTTTATGCTCAATTAAACCTATCGCTAATTCAATAACGTGCGTTTCAATTCCTCCGAAAGTTTGGCTGTCGATCAATAGCCAAATTTCATCATGCTCAAGAGCAAGTTGTTGTTGAGCCGAAGTGAGTATCGTAGTGTTCAATTGATTAGGCTTGATTGTACTCATCCTCTGATTCCCAAGCCTGTTTCTTACGATAAACAGTAGAAGGGCTTAGCTCTAGCAATACGGCAGCGCTTAGTACATTGCCATCACAATGATTAATGGCGTGCTGGATTGCTTCACGTTCAATTTGCCACATAGGGCGAATTGCGCCATCACTGGTTGTTAGTGGCGGCGTTATTGGAGCATGTTGTGCTGGCATTTTGTGATCGTGAGTCGTTGAAGTGTGCAGCAGCTCTTCAGGGGGGATTGGTGATAATCTAGTTTCGGAGACAGCGGTCTCTTGAGGCGCAGCAACAGAGGGCGATGCTACATTTCGTATTGAAGTAACACTTTTCGGCGTCGCAATATCCATTCTGTTGATTGGCGGCGGTACCATCTCTATAGTCACGCTCATTTCGTTGTTTAACACCACTATGTTTCTAATGACGTTCTGTAATTGACGAACGTTTCCTGGCCATGGGTAACGTTTGAGTTGTGTCTGTGTTTCTTTGTCTATGGATTTGAATTTCTTTTTATCTTGCTTAGCGTACAGCTTTAAAAAGTGGTTAGCTAAGGTGAGAATATCACTCCCGCGTTCTCTTAAGGGGGGCATTTCGATAGGCACGACATGTACCCGATAGTAAAGGTCTTCTCGGAATCGGCCTTCTTCAACTTCAACGAGTGGGTCACGGTTAGTTGCACAGATAATTCTGACATCAACTTTTATTTCTCGATTACCACCTAACGGTGTGAAGGTTCCGGTTTGCAAGAATCTCAGCAGCTTTTTTTGCATCTCCAATTCCATTTCACAAAGTTCATCAAGAAATAGGGTTCCGCCATTGGCCTGCATTGCTGCACCTTTACGATCGGTTGTCGCTCCAGTGAAAGCGCCTTTTACGTGACCAAAAATTTCACTTTCCATCAAATCACGAGGAATCGCACCACAGTTAATGGCAACGAATGGTTTACCGTTACGTTGACTTTCTTGGTGAATGGCTTCTGCGCAGACTTCTTTACCTGTACCACTTTCGCCGTTGATGAATACGCTTGCGGTGGTGGGGGCTACCGAGTCAATGATTTTGTAGACTGCTTGCATGGGTAAACAAGAGCCAATGAAATTATGAAAGCGGTTACGATCGAACTTACTCTGGATGTCGTCGACAAGGTTTTCGAGCTTAGTTCTACGCAGGTGGAGGTTGATTGACGTTCTCAGGCGGTCGGCCTGAATGGGTTTCTCTAGAAAATCTTCTGCGCCACGTTGAATGAGGTCAACAGCGATATTCACGGAACCATGCGCAGTTGCGATTACAACGGCCGTGGGAATGTCATTATCACTGATCCAATCCAATACTTCTTCACCCTGCATATCGGGCAGTTTCAAATCAAGGATAACCAGTTCTGGAGCGTGTCTTTCAATGAATATTTTTGCTTCAGTACCAGTCTCAACATGAAATATATCGTAAGGCTCGTCTTTAACATACTGTTTGTAGAGCACAGCGAGAGAGGTGGAGTCTTCAACCAACAATACTTTAGGGCGCATTGAGTCTTCCTTTTGAAACTTTATCCTAACCAATCAATAGCATAGTGATATGCAACCATCAACATGAAACAAGTAGAATTGTTATCTACGTGTACAATATCTTTAATAACACTTGGTGAGTAACGAATAGTTCTTAGTTACTGGATCTTAACAATAAATGTGATTAAGCCTACTGCAGATACTTAAATAAGTATTGATACCGTCCTATTCGAAGTTTTGCTTTTCCAGGATAATTCGAAAGCTGACTTATTAACTAAAGCCTTCGTTTTTTCTTTTCAGTAAGGCCTTAATTGAACGGTCTGCGAGCTCTAACAACTCTTCAACCCTAAGAAAGGCGGCATCATACTCTTGCTCTAGACATTGTTTTTCTAAAGTTCGAGACAGTACTGATAGAGGGCGGTTGCCTAACACCAATGCAGTACTGCCTATAGTGTGTACTTCAAATTCGAGGGCTTGTGCGTCGTTATTGGTGGCGGCATGTCTAATGGCGGCTAAGCGCGTTCGTGATTCTTCAACGTAGTGATCGATTAAAATAGGGATAACCTCCGCACTTGTGTCATGAATTAGCTGTTTTATAATTCGCTCATCAACAAGTTCTGCACCCACTTCTGCAGAGATGTCTGAAGCTAAAGTCGAGTTGTCCACACTAACTCCTTTATTGTCCCGTGAGTAAATACGCTCGATTGAGGTATATATATTTTGAGCATTATTAAGTTTTAGTCATTTACTAGAATAATTTCAACTGCTTGTCGGTAAAAGATGAGAATTAGTCGACGGGCTCTAGCTAATGACTTTATAAAGGCCTGAATGCAGATCTATACCTCGTTGTTCTTGAATGTTTTTAAAGGTGTCGAACCTATAGACTATGAGCGAAAATGTGATTTCTTTTCTCTAAAAATCAGTTTCTTAATGATTTCCTCAGTAAGAGGATTGATTATGTAGGGTTTAAAGGCTGGAAGCGCTAGGAAGGGAGAAAGCTGTCAGTTTTAAATGACAGCTAACGGATTACATCGACAGGTTTAAGAATTCATTACGATGCAGCCTATTCGCCAAGTTATCGCGAATTTTTTTGGGAATGAACTTCATCCGATTAATCTGCCTAACGAGTTCTTGAGCGAAACTAGGATGTTGTTTCATATTCATTACGCAGCCCATGAGAGAGATACTTTTTGCGTCGAGTAGTTGCTTAGCTTGCTCTAGATGATGAGTCGACGTTTCACCATAGGCGACAACCAGTAATGCACAATCACAAGCACTTGCGACGGATTGAGCTGGGATATTGCCTTTGTTGATATTCAGTAGTGGTGAGGTATCGACGATGACACGATCATAGCTGTGCAGCCATTGGGTTACTGCTTTTTGAAGCGTCGAAGGATCTTTGTATGCCAGTTGAGCAGATGCCAATTGTGGGGCCGGGACCCCAAGGAACATACGTTGTGACTCTATGTGCTCTATAAGTTGGCCTGACTGATCTTCTTCACGCATGTTTACGTCCTTAAACCCAGGGTTAAACAGGTTAAGGTCTACGTAAAGCGTAGAGTGACCTGCCAACAAAAAACGTTCTGCAAGTGCTGTGGCGATAGATGTTACACCGTCACCAGATTGGCAAGCCGTAACACAAATTGAACGCTGACCGTTAAGTTCCGAAGCTAAATACAATTGTTCAACTTCGGCATGCGTGGCTGAAATAGTCATTATAAAGCTCCTATAAGAACGATGGTGGTCGTGAGACGAAGAATGTCATCTAACCCTACACGGGCTTTTTCAAGAAAACTTTCACGACGGTCAGGAATGTAAATGGTGTCACCCGCGCGCAATACCGGTAAATTGTAAATATTCGCGGTTTTACTGAACTCGATAAGGTTGAAGGTGCGTGCTTGGCCTTGGCAGCAAGACATATTGACGATGGTAATTTTCTCTACGTAAGCATTGTCGGTAGGACCTGCTGCTTCTGCCAATATATCAAGGATCGTCATATTGTCGTTGAACACATAACGACCAGGGTTGTTGATAGCGCCCAGCACTCGAACGGTTGCTTCTTTTGGCGTATCTAACCAATTCTTGTTTTTCTCTGGGATGTAAATGGTGTCACCAGTGGTCACGTTTGGCAGCAATGATTCATCACCAGTTTCAAAGTAAACGGATAAGTTTAGCTTGCTTACTTGCGAATAGGTTTTGTCACGATGTGTCACTCTAATATTGTGTATATCGGCACCTTTAGCTGGGCCATCAGCGGCAGACAATATGTCTAAGAAGTGCATGTCCTTGGTAAAACGGTAACGGCCGGGGGAATTCACTTGACCAAAAACGTAGATCGAAGCATCTGAGCTTTGACGAACCCATTGTGATTTATTGTCTGAAGGATCTTGTGGTAAGTCGTGAACACGGACGATTGAACCAGCTCGAATCGAGGGCATTTGATCTCGTGGGGCGCCGTTTTTAATAAACTCATCAAGGTTAAAGACAACCAGTTTTCTTCCTGTCACCACCTCAATTTTTGACGTGTCTGCACGTAGAGTTGGGCCTCCCACGTGAGCTAACAAACCCATGAAATTCATTTCATCTGACCATTCTATACGACCGGGTCGATTCACCTCACCAATAACATTAACGGCTCTATCGGGCGTAATTTTCAACCAAGACTTCTCATTCATATCGGTTTTTTCAGGAACGAAAATCGCGTCACCCGCCTGAATTGAGGGGGGATCTGAATCTGATATGCCTTCAGTATAGGCTGCTAGGTCAAATTTAAGTACACGGCCATTGGATTTGATAACGCGGATTTGTCTAGACTCAGCAAATCGAGTCGGACCACCAGCATTCGCAAGAATGTCCATAAATGTCGCGTCTTTTTTACCTTCAAAAGCACCAGGTGCAGCTACTTCTCCCATGACGTAAACTGTATTCGCACCAGATTTAATCTCTTCTTCTTGTTTCGGTACAAAAATGGTTGAGCCGGGTTGAAGGACGGGCAACAAGCTTTCATCTCCAGAGTCTAGGTAGCGCTTAAGGTTAAACAGAGTCGGTGTGTTGTTCGAAATTACGCGGATTTGTTCGACGCCGGCATAACGGGTTACACCACCAGAACGCATCAGTACATCAACTAAGTCGGTGTTCTCTTTGTAAGTAAACGAGCCAGGTGCGTTCACTTCACCAAACACCTTAATGGCGTTGCGAGAATCGGCACTGTCGCCAGAGTTAGCAAGTTTTGCTGCATCAAACTCTTGCTCGATGTTGCCTACTAACGGAGAAGCTGGAACAAACAGGGAGTCGAGCGATTGAAGCGTTGGTAAGGTAGATTCATCACCAGAATCAAGGAAACGTTTATAGTTAAACTCTGTCTTACCAGCCCCGCGTTTTAAGATAAGTTTGTCTAATTGTGCGCCCGGACGCAGACCACCCGCAGCATACAATGCAATTTGAATACTAGAGCCCAATGACAATGTGTATTCACCTGGCTTTTCTACGTAGCCTTGAACAGCGATAATGATTTGCTGCTCTTTCACGTAAACTGAAGCGTTAGTTAGATCTTTATATGCGGAGGCTAGTGCTTCAAGCACGACTTGATTCAACTGGTCGTTATCGTAACCCGCGACAAAAATTGTACCCACTTCCGGAAGAGTGATTCGCCCGCGCTTGTCAACCTGAAAACCTGTATTCAAGGTGACTTCTCCGGGTAAATTGACTTGAATAAGATCTCCCACTTGTACTGCACCTGAAAATTTGTCTTCTGCATTGATTGTGGCTGTAAAGCATAGCGAGATGGTAATAATAAACGTCAGTAGTATTTTCATAGTGCGACTCCCATTTTCGCCGCATTTTCATGCGAGATCACTTCAATGCTTACCCGACGATTGGTTAAACGTGTTTCGTCATTCTCACCTTCGAAAAGTGGTACTGTTTCACCGACTGACACTGCTTTGATTCGTTGTGGGCTTAACCCAAAGATAGTGAGGTAACGCTCAACTTGTTTAGCACGGCCGAGCGCCAGTTTGTTGTTGTAAGTTTCTGATCCGCTTGCGTCTGCATGTCCCGTAACAATAAGGTCTAGCGATTTATTTTGCTTTAAAATATTGGCCGCCTCAGCGAGGTGTCCCATGTACTTAGGATTTACTTCGGTAGAGTTTTTCGCGAATTGATTGTCGACATTGAGTAGGTCATACAACTGCTCAATCACCGACAGTTGCATACGGAATTGGCTTTCATTCTTAGGAGGTTCACAACGAGCCTGTGAGGTCACATAATCAAGTTGGAGCTCAAGTTCATTAAGGCGTTTTCTTTGAATAACCAAATCGTTAGCAGCATCTAACAACAACCCACCTTGCAGTTCGCGTGCAATTCGGTTTTGCTTTTCGATGGCTTGAAGTACCGCAGCAGGAAAGCACCAACGAGCGCCTTCCTGAATTAAGGCATTTAGGTGCAGTTTTGCTAATTGCCAATCAAAGCGTAAGCCGTGTTCTGGGCCGAGTGGTTCGTCAGGCATGACTGGCGATAAATCTGAATTTTGATAGTTAATGGAATCATAACTTTCAGCCAATCCTCCCGTGCCTTGCTCCGGGTAGCTTGTACAACCAAGAACAAGAAAAGACAGAGAAAGGCTTATATAATTTTTCAGTATTTTCATGCCAACGTCCTTTGTTTTCTATTTTTATTATTATGTTTTGTTATTTCTAGCTTAGTGGATCTTCATGAATTAGTAGGATTTTTTGAGTTAACTGGGATCGCGTGGCCAATGCGAAGTAGCTGCATAATTTCAAGAGGTTGCCCTGAGACATTTTCTAAACGCATATTTCTTTCTCGCTCCGTAAGACGTTTGAACATATAAACAATGGCACCTACACCTGATGAATCAAGAAACTGAACTTGGCTAAAATCCACTTCGATTTCTTGATGCCCATAATTTGAAATAACATCATCAATATCGGCTTGCGCCTCGCGGCTACCTGCTGCGTCTAAGTTGCCAAAAATAGAAAGAGTCAGTGTTGTAGTGTCTAAGTCAATTTTACGTAATTCCATAATGCTATCTCCTTTAATGTATGACTTAACAAGAGCATGTAGCATGCCAAGTTTAATTTTATTGTTTTTCAATGAGTTACAATGTCTATTGTTTTTAATCTCATATTGATAGAGGTTGTTTCTCAATATGAGAATTAGAAATGAGCTAATTTTTGTGAGTTATAAGTCATTAATTTTATGAATGAAATTTAAAATTAAATAAGGTTGATGTCTGGATCGCATCTTATTCCAAAGTTTGTCTATCTGTGGAGTGGAACGCTTAGGATTGAAGGAGTTATTAATACGGAGCAGATAATGAGGCTAACCAAACTGGCTATAGCGACTTTATGGGCGTGTTCGCTTTCATCTCATTCATACAATTTACCGCCAGAAAATTTAATCTTGGCAAACACATACCAGCAAGGTATTGATGTTTCTGAATATTGGAAAAGTGAAAAGCTCGATGGGATTCGGGCGCTGTGGGATGGTAACCATCTCTATACTCGTAACGGAAACCAGATTTATGCACCAACGTGGTTCACTGAACAGCTACCAAAGGTCCGCCTTGAAGGGGAGTTATGGGCCGGTAGAGGCAAGTTCCATTTAGTGCAATCGACTGTTCTTGATCATACCCCTAGTGATACAGCATGGCGTGAAATAAAGTTCATGTTATTCGATATGCCGGGAGCGGCGGGAGATTACCAAAAACGCTACTATAATATCTTGCATTGGGTGAGTTTAATTGACGAGTCTCATGTTGGTTATATTGAACATGTCCCAATCCAAAATGAAAAGGCGTTATTTCATCAGTTAGACAATATCGATGAACGTAACGGGGAAGGTTTGATGCTCCGCAAGATCACAAGTCGTTATCAGGCAGGTCGAAGTAATGATCTTCTAAAACTGAAAAGACATCATGATGTGGAAGCAACAGTCATTGGTTACAAAAGTGGTACAGGAAAATACAAGGGGATGATGGGTTCAATTTTGGTCCATACGGAAGAGGGGGTTGAGTTCTATATCGGTAGTGGATTTAGCGATAAAATGAGACTGTCACCTCCTGAAATCGGCAGCAGGATTACCTTTCGTTATAATGGCTTTACGCAAAATGGAAAACCGAAGTTTGCCCGCTTCGTTCGAGAGAAGAGTGAATATTAGACCACATTCACTGAACTCATACAGTAAAAAATTGAGCTCTAGACTCTTATCGTAAGAAAGTCAGAGCTCTTTTTTATTTGTGGTATCGGTTCTATCAATTTAGCAATTGAGCATTTAACGAGAACTAAATTCTAACTGTACAACGTCATCTTGCTTGTGCATCCAGTGCAGGCGCATACCAAGCATCATTGCGGCTGAAGTGAGTCCGATAATGAAACCAATCCAGAAGCCGTGAGCCCCCATTGGTTCCACAAGCCAATCCGTCATCCCAAGAATATAACCCGTCGGTAGACCAAGTAACCAATACGCAATAAAGGTTATGTTAAAAATAGAACGCATGTCTTTATATCCACGTAATGCACCCGCCGCGATCACTTGAATCGCATCAGTGCATTGATATACCGCGGCAAAAATAAGAAGCTGCATGGCAATGGTGATCACTGCGGTGTTTTCTGTATACAGTAATGATACTTGTTCTCTAAACAACACCGTCAATGCTGCGGTCATAAAGGCGGTAACCAAACCAACAATAATCCCTACATGGGTCGCAATCTTAGCGCCTTCGGTATTATTCTCGCCCAGTTTATGTCCTACACGAATACTCACAGCAGCGCCGATACTCATTGGAATCATAAACACCAAAGTCGAGAAGTTAATGGCGACTTGATGCGCTGCAACCACTAATGAACCTAATGGAGCAACCAGAAGAGCAACCACCGCAAACAAGGTCACTTCAAAGAAAAGTGCCGCGGCTACAGGAAAACCTAGCTTAAATAAACGGATTTGTGCTTTTAACTCAGGTTTATGGAATTGACCAAAGATGTTGATCTTCGCGAGACGCTTCGAAGTGAGTATGTATGTAAATAGTAGAGCAAACATTATCCAATAAACGATAGCCGTTGCTACGCCACAACCAACACCACCCAGAGCAGGAGCTCCAAGCTTACCGTATACAAACATCCAGTTAAGCGGGATGTTTAGCAACAAACCAATAAAACCAATCACCATTGCCGGTTTGGTTAAAGACATACCGTCAGTAAAACTTCTTAAGGTTTGAAAAAGTAAGAAAGCAGGCACCGCAAACATTACCGCATGCATATAGCCAATGGTTTTTTGAGCCATCAAGGCTTCAATGTCCATTAGCTTAAGTATGGCTTGAGTTTGAAAAAGTACGCCAATGATCGGCAGTGATATCAACAACGCCAGCACCGCGCCTTGTTGAATTTCGTATGGGATTTTAACTTGACGACCTGAGCCATTAAGTTGAGCAACCACTGGGACTAATGCCATCAATAAGCCTACACCGAACAAGATCGAAGGAAGCCAAATACTCGCAGCTATTGATACTGCGGCCATGTCAATGGCACTCACGCCACCGGCCATCACGGTATCGACGAAACCCATTCCGGTTTGTGCTACGGATGCGATCAATACAGGGGTCGCAAGTTTGATTAGATTTGAGGCTTCTTCTTTGTAACGATGCACAAATTACTCCAAATTAGATTAGTAGTATGAGGGATAGACGTTCAGAAGAAATCAGAGGCACTGATCATTAAGCTTCCATTGGACGAATCATAAAGAAATGTCACAATAACTGCTATTAAAAACTGATAGTAATACGCTAAATAGGAATTTTATGTTTACAGGTATCGTTCAAGGAATGGCAACATTAGTTGCTATAAATAAAAAAGAGTTGTTTCAGACTCATACCATTGAGCTAACAGATGAAATGATTGAAGGATTAGTGATTGGCGCTTCATTAGCTCATAACGGTTGTTGCTTGACTGTCACTGAAATTTCAGGAAACCATGTCGCATTTGATTTAATGCAAGCAACGTTGAGGTTAACGAACCTTGGTCAATTGAATGTTGGAGATCAAGTAAATGTAGAGCGTGCAGCCAAGTTTGGCGATGAAATTGGTGGTCACAGTATGTCTGGGCATATTGCTCTTATGGCTAAACTGGTTGAAGTGATCACAACTGAAAACAATCGTACACTATGGTTCGAATTGCCAGAAACATCAATGAAATATGTACTTAGTAAAGGCTACATTGGTCTAGATGGGTGTTCATTGACTATTGGTGAAGTTGAAGATAATCGTTTTTCTGTGCATTTAATACCAGAAACATTAAACCGAACTCTATTTGGTGGTCGTAAAGTCGGGGACGATATAAACATTGAATTCGATCCTCAAACACAAGCCATTGTAGATACGGTTGAACGCGTACTAGCTAATCAGAAATAGCTCTGTTTACTTCAAAGTTTCGTTTATCCTCGGATTAGCCCGATACATTGCGATAAAGACACAATATAATTAAAAAAGAGCGCTTGATGTGCTCTTTTTCTCTCTCGTGTGGGGCATCAATACATGCTACTCAAAACACCTGCTCGTCATCAGCGTCAATGGATAGACTTATTTTTTCTCTTATCTCGTCGACCTGCATATCTAAGTGAATCGGATTGCAACATACAGGACAATCGTCATAAAACTCCTGGCTGCCGTTGGACGCATCAAGCGTTATATTGATGGCGTGCCCGCAGTGAGGGCAGGAGACATGTTTTTCGGTGTATTTATGCATGGCAAATTCTCCTCACTGTAACCAATAGCAACCCTAGTTAATTACTGTGATTAGCATTAAACGGCCTGAATTTTCTGAATACACGCTTCGGTCTGTGCCAAGTAATGGCCGCCAAATTGATTACAGTGATTAAGCAGGTGGTACAAATTGTAAATGTCTTTACGATCAGTATAGCCAATATCGAGTGTACTGACGCTTTGATAGCCTTCATAAAATTCTTTTGGAAACCCCTCGAACAACTCTGTTAATGCTAAGTCACATTCATGATCCCCCCAATAACAGGCTGGATCATAACAGATTGGACCAAAAGCAGAGTTCGCAACATTGCCATACCAAAGATCACCATGAAGCAAAGAAGGGCGAGGGTTGTGGCCTGCGAGGCGCATATTAACAACATCGACGAGTTCATCAATATCACCGAATTTAATGCCTTTTTCTTTCAACAGTTGCAGTTGAAAACCAATGCGTTGTTCTGAGAAAAATCGGCCCCACTTCTTATGCCAAGGATTAGGCTGCAGTGTACTACCGATGTAATTGTCTTGATCGCAACCAAATTCTTTCTGTTCACCCCATTGATGAAGTTGAGCAAGTTGAACGCCGAAATCAAAGCTATTATTGCCGGTTTCTAGCGGCTTGGTTGGTAAGTAATTAAGAATGATGAATGAGCACTCTTTAGTTTTACCAATAAGTACGAGTTCGGGAACATAAACCGTGGAGGTCTCTCTCAACAAACGCAAGTTCTCGGCTTCAATTTCGAACTTTGGTAAAAATTCTCGCTGATTCACTTTCACAAAGTAACGCTCGTTACCATCACTTATCATATAGCAATCATTAATGTCGCCACCAGAGAGTTTGGTGCGTTCAGTAATCTGGAAGCTAAATAGAAGTGTATCTGAAAGCTGTTGAGAAATGGCTTGCCACATAGAAAACCCTCAGGGAATGTTTGTTTAATAGCAATAGTTTAGGATAAATCTGAGTAATTTATAGATGTACTCGTCAATGTTCTTGTTTCTTATTCATCTTATGTTGATTCATTTGGTTAATTTGTGAACTCGAACTATTTCAAGTTCATTGATAAATAAGAATAAATTGAAAATACGATGTCATAAATGGTTTGAGACGAGTCTCACAAACGGCACGTTTTGGATCGTAATAAACTGGAAAAGTCGACATGACTTGTTATTGTTTCAGCTTCATCTTAGGTAAAGCCTCTGAGTGATAGAATGTACTATCATTCAGTGGAAAGCCACGCTGCTGGAACACTCGTCTAACTCTTTGGAAGCATGTGACTGTCTATGTCATCCGTATATTGCTTGAAATTCAAGCTTAAAGACTCATTAGGAGCATTTTAATATGATTTTTAGTAATAAAGTGATGACAAACAACTTCATTTACATAGTATTAGGCAATTACGTATTAATCTGCTCTAGAGCTTAAAACGGAGATTTATTGTGGTTGTAGAAACCGATGGCTATTTGGCTTTGATCGAACACTTATCATTTAACTTAGATGTCTTTACGAATAGTAATGGCTATACAGGTAATGAAAGTGTTGAAGACATCATTACTGACATGATTTCAACTAACATCATGGCTATTTTCGAGCAAAATCCCGAGTTACATTCCAGCGTTCGTTTTCAGCTATTGAAAGAAGCTGATGCCGTAGTAGCTGATTTAGGTGAAGTGCTAGCCGGTGTGTGGACCAAAAAAGCAACCAACGAGCAAATTGTATTTCTAGACGAATACATCGCTTTGGTAAAAAACCTATTTGATTCAGCCGTCGCTAAATACGATTAGATAGAACTGATATTATGATGCACGCTTATCTAGCATATTAGTGAGCGTGTAAGGTCGGGTATAAGCCTGCAGTGGATCTGTTATAAACGCCTAAAGTGCCAAAACTTGGAAGCCCAATAAGGGTTATCCAGCCTCGATATAATCACACCTTTCGATGTAGAAGCATGTAGAAATTGATTATTTCCGAGGTAGACACCTACGTGTCGCACAGTCATCGATGTCTTAAAAAACACCAAGTCGCCACTCGTTGCCTGTTCATACGCAATTTCTTTTCCCTTTTGACTTTGATCTTTTGTGGTTCTTGGTAGAGCTTGTTGGGTCGCATTTTGCATGGCAATCTGCACAAAAGCGGAGCAATCTACACCTCTAAATGAGGTTCCACCGAAATGGTACGGCACGCCTTTCCACTGCTCATACACGCTCATATAAGCATTTTTAGTCAATAGTTCTGACTTGGATAAAGGTTTCTGTGCGGTTTGACTAAGCTGAGAAGGAGACGGGGTCGAGCTACATGCAGCTAATGTTGCGAAAGTTATTGTAACTGCAAGCATTTTTCTGAATTTCATATGTAACTCTTCTGAAAAAAAAATGAAATAAAAACGTCATCAAGGACTTCTAGTATACAAGCTAACTTAAGGATATCTCTTTTCGTAGTCAAACTGGATTTCACATGCCCGACACAAATTTATCAATAAAACCCTCTCGTTATACATTCTCGCTCATCCAAACCGTCACTACCGTATTTATCTCCATTCTTTTACTCGTTAGTTTTTTGTCGATGGTCAGCATCACGGGAGTTGAACGGATTGGGGGTCACTTCAACGCGTTGTCCGAACGAGCACTACCATTAGCTCTTCATAATGCAGAACTGACACAAAACGTATTAGAGCAGGTGAAGCTCCTCACTTACAGTACTCAATCGAAAGATCTAAACACATTGAATACGACTCGCTCATCTATTGAACAACTCGTCGAGTCAAGTAACAAAGTGCTAGAGAAACTCCTTTTTATCTCCCAATCTTTTCCTGAAGCGATTTCTGTTGAACAAAAGCAAAACCTAACTGAAGACATGGCGGCATTAAAGCTTATGACCAACAAGGTCTTGATGTCTCAAATTGAGATTCAAAATAAACAAAATCGTATTGATGGCCAAGTCGCTGAGTTTCGCTATGGTGTAAATTCAATTGGACCTGAGATGAATCGTATTAGCTCTTTTCTTGTTCAGGAAAACCCCGCTGCACACGATGCCGCCAACCGCTTCACGGCGAGTGCTTCGTCAATGGCGAATACCTTCTTAATGCTGATGATGCAATCGGACTTAGACAAAGCTGAAAGTGAGTTTCGAGAGCTACGTAATCGCATGGCTGGGATTAATCTCGCTTATGACGATTTTTCAGAATGGCACCCTGATATCACTGAGTTTGCAAGTTTAACGGCCCCTTATGAGATGGTTCAGACTGGATTCCAAGACAATGGTGTCTTAAAACAAATCCTGCTAAAGCTTAAGTTAATCAAGCAACAAGAGGCCGACCTTGCTGAAGTGATAAAGCTTGCCAACAACGTAATAAGTACCTTAAATCAACTGTCTAATACTGCATCCATATTAATTGATGAAAGTGAATCTGTGGTCAATCAAACGATAGCGACCATTGATAGAGTGCTATTTATAAGTGGATTAGTGATCGCCGCTATTATTGCTACTTCATGGTTTGTGTTACGCCGTTGGGTCAATAAAGGGCTCAAAAACATCACTTGCCAACTAAGCTCCCTTGCTGAGCACGATTTTTCAAAGCAAAGCGAACTGGTTGGGCCAAGAGAGCTTCAAGTTATCGCTTCGAAGCTCAATAGCGTTGTAGACTCGACTGCCGATTCTGTACGATCGGTGACGCGTAACTGTGAAACGCTTTACCAAACAGCAGAAGTAAGCCACGACGCTGCAGAACAAACTAATTCTAGCTTGAACGCGCAAAACGAATCGCTGCAGAACATGATCACCACCATTACTGAACTGGAAGCGTCAATCGGTGAAATAGCACGTATCTCGAATGCATCGAACGACGACGCACAAGTCGCAGAAGACGAGTCAGTCAATGGTAGCCAAGTCGTTGGGCTTAACCAGCAACGTTTGCAAGCGTTAGAACAGTCACTAAGCATGAACGAAGAATCAATGGCCGACCTTGATGGCCGCGTGAAACAGATTCGTGAAATGGTCGATATGATCAGTGGCATTGCAGAAAACACCAACTTATTAGCACTGAATGCAGCGATTGAAGCAGCGCGAGCAGGCGAACAAGGCCGCGGTTTTGCTGTCGTTGCTGACGAAGTACGCAAATTGGCGAGTGGCACGTCTCAACAAACCACCAACATTCGCAATATGATGAATGAGCTGGTGGCTGCGGCTGACCGCTCTCGAACGTCTGTGACTGAATCTCGTAGCGAAATGGCCAATGCTCTGCAAACTAGCGAGAACGTGAAGCAAGCGTTTGAAAAAATAGACATTGCGGTTAGCCAGATAAAAGGACGTGTTGAGCAAATTATGGTGGCAACAGAACAACAAGCACGTGCAACGGTGGACGTGACACATTCAATCACGCGCGTTTCTGAACAAGGTGAAAATACCAAGCTTCAACTTGAATCAATGATTGAAAGTTCAGAACAAGTGGCCGAGATAGCGGGACATCAGCAGGAAATGCTTCACAAATACCAGTTTGATGCAGAAAAATAGCGAATATTTCTAGTGTCTTAAGAACTTAAAAACTGAACCACAATAATAAAGCAAAACTTTCGGATAGCTTGTTAGTTTTTATTTTTCTGATTATATCTAAATGGCTGGGTAATCAACTTATCTAGCCTTTGTTCTTTTCCATCGCGTATTTCAGGAACGCCAATGCTTACCTTGTCATGGCCAAGCTTAGGTTGAGCGCGATAGGTTTTGAACCAAATGTCCCACACCGATAAGAAGAAACCAAAGTTCGAATGGGTTTCTTTAACAATGACAGAGTGGTGAACTCGATGCATGTCGGGCGTGACAATCACCTTGCGTAATTGCTTATCGAACCATAACGGCAAACGACCATTACTATGGTTGAACATCGCACTCACATTCAACACCACTTCAAATATCACCACCGCTAAAGCCGGTACGCCGAGTACAAAAATCAATGCGACTTTAATCAGCATCGATAAGATCATCTCAATCGGGTGGAAGCGGGTACCTGTTGTTACGTCAATATCTAGGTCTGCGTGATGAACTCGATGTAACTTCCATAGCCAAGGAATACGGTGAAACACCAAGTGTTGGAGGTAAATAGCACAATCCAACAGCAACACGCATATCAGAATGCTAAGCTCTTTAGGAAGTGACAGGGTATTGAATACCCCCCATTGATTATCTTGTGCGATAACCGCCGCTTGGAAGGCAGCGATAGGGATTAGAGTGGCTAATAGAAAACTATTCAAAGTGACTAGCGCGAAGTTATTCCCCCAACGAAACCATTTGCTTTGAGTCAATGTTTTACGTGGGAAATGTTGTTCCCATAGAGCACACAATCCAAAAGCGACAATAAAACAAACAAGGCGAAGTAGCGATGGGTCCTGCATAAGAATTCCTTCTATCATTATCAAGCCACTGTAAGTACAATCGTTCCACTTTTCTAGTTCTATCTGTCGTTATTGTCCATGAGAATCCATGCTTTCCACCGTTTATACCAACACCGTTTATCTCTTTCTACCAAACCGTTTAATGCGCGCGGGTGTAAAGTAATACGATGTGAGTACTGCAAAATCAAACAAGACAGTTGTATCTGTGAACATCAACCAGACATAGATACGAACGTCGCGACCATGTTGATCTTGTCTGATAACGAAATCTTAAAGCCAAGCAACACAGGCCGTTTGATTGTGGATACCGTAAAAGACAGTCATGTTTACCTTTGGCATCGTACAGAGCCAAACACAGAGATGCTGGAAGTACTCAAAGACGACAAGTATCAGCCTGTCATTGTGTTCCCTGAAGACTACACCGATGACAAAACGCGAGTGGTTCAAGACTTACCACAAATGCGTGACCCAAATAAAAAGCTACTGCTAGTTTTCATCGATGGTAGCTGGCGTGAAGCAAGACGTATCTTCAGACGTTCTGAGTATCTGCAAGATTTACCGGTGCTGTCGATTGAGCCTGAATCGGTTTCTCAATATATGATGCGTAAGTCTGATAACGATCAACACCTTTCAACCGCAGAAGTAGCGAGCTTGGTATTAAAACAAGCAGGTGAAGAGCAGGGCGCGAAGACTTTGCAGCTTTGGTTTGAAGCCTTTCGTGAAAGCTATATGTTGAGTAAGACTCGTTATAAGTCGGATCCGACCAAACCAAGTCTGAACGCTTTCATAGAGCACGGTAAAAATGAGAAGTCACTCTAACCTTTAACCGCTTTGTGCTGACTTGTTGTTCAAACGGACTCGAACACGAGATAAGTTTGTTATCTATCACGGTTTGTAGGGGGAGTGTTATGGATAATGCTCCTTAGTTTTTTATTTACAAAAATTTGTTTGCCCGAATTTAGGGAAAAATTGGAGAGATTTCATGTATTACGGCTTCGATGTTGGCGGCACAAAAATTGAGTTTGGTGCGTTCAATGAAAAACTTGAGCGAGTAGCAACAGAGCGCGTACCAACGCCAACGGACGATTATCAATTACTGCTTGAAACCATTGCTGATTTGGTAAAAAAGTACGATAACGAACTCTCTTGCGAAGGCAAAATTGGCCTTGGTCTTCCTGGCATGGAAAACGCAGATGACGGCACAATGCTGGTTGTTAACGTACCAGCTTCAACAGGTAAACCACTACGTAAAGATTTAGAAGTGCTGATCGGTCGTAGTGTAAAGATCGAGAACGACGCAAACTGTTTTGCGCTTTCAGAAGCGTGGGATGACGAGCTTAAAGATGAGCCATCAGTTGCTGGCCTGATTCTAGGTACTGGCTTCGGTGGCGGTTTAGTTTACGAAGGTAAAGTGTTCTCTGGCCGTAACCACGTTGCGGGTGAGCTCGGTCATATGCGTCTTCCTATTGATGCATGGTTTCACCTTGGCGACAACGCACCACTATTAGGCTGTGGTTGTGGTAAGAAAGGTTGTCTAGACAGCTACTTATCTGGTCGTGGCTTTGAGTTGATTTACGAGCACTACTTCGGTGAAAAGAAGAAAGCGATTGAGATCATCCAAGCGTACAACGAAGGTGAGGCGAAAGCGGCTAAGCACGTAGATCGCTTCATGGAGCTCTTGGCTATCTGTTTCGCGAACCTGTTTACCGGTCTTGACCCACACGTTGTTGCACTAGGCGGCGGTCTTTCAAACTTCGAGCTTATTTACGAAGAGATGCCAAAGCGCGTGCCTAAGTACCTGCTGTCTGTAGCGAAGTGTCCTAAGATCATCAAAGCGAAACACGGTGATTCAGGCGGCGTTCGTGGTGCTGCATTCCTTAACATCAAGTAAGATCTATTTGATGTAAGTTATTTAAAAGCACAAATAAAAATGCCGCAATCTCGAAAGAGGTTGCGGCATTTTTTATGGTTTGGTGTTTTCGTCTCTCTAACTCAAAACAAAAAAACTAGAAGTCAGAAGCTTAAGGCTTATTTCTTCTTTTTACCTACACCTAGGTTGTCTTTTTGCTTCAACGTAAGCTTAGTAAAGCCAAGCTTGCGGAAGTAGTTGTCCTGGTAGTTACGAACCGCTTTAGTATCGGAAATCAACTCAAGCTGTTGCTCAGTTTTAAGATACTCAGAGATGTCGATGCCTTCCGCTGCAGCAACCGCTTCTTGGATCGTGCGGTGTTCTTGTTTTGAAAACAGTAACTCTTTTTCTTCGTCTTTGTACGTGTACAGAATGGTACGAGCCATAATGCGCTCCAATAGAATTTTTACTTTGGGCGCACTCTACATAAAAACCGTACGTCGCTCAAGGTAATGGTAAGAAATCTTAAGATTATCGTCTTAACGCTTATCGCTATATGAGCTTTGAATTAAACGCGGCCCTGCAGAGGAATAATAGTCACTGTTTCGCCAACCTTCACCGTATCAACCGCTGGTGAGACTTCGATCAAGCAGTTTGCTTCACTCATTGAGCGCAGAATACCTGAACCTTGTTTGCCAGTCGTCTTCACTTCAAGCACACCAGATTCGTTCATAGAGAACACACCACGGCTGAACTCAGTACGACCTTGGCGAGAACGTAATTGCTCAGTCGCAACTGCGTTCGCTTTCACTGGCGTCCAGTTCGTTTGACCTTGAAGCTTACGGATCGCTGGCTCTACAAAGTTAATGAACGACACCATCACAGCAACTGGATTACCCGGCAAGCCGAAGAAAGGTTTGTCTTCAATCTTACCGTAAGCAAGAGGACGCCCCGGACGCATGTTGATACGCCAGAAATTAATCTCACCCAGTTTATCTAATGCGAGTTTGATGTAGTCAGCATCACCAACAGACACGCCACCTGAAGTCAGAACCATGTCGGTCTCTAACGACGCAGCATGAAGTACATCCATCATCTTTTGTTCGTCATCTTCAATGATGCCGTAGTCAACAATGTCACAGCCTAGCTTTTGAAGCATGCCGATGATCGTGAAACGGTTCGAGTCGTAAACAGAGTTCGGCTTCTGCTCGCTACCCGGAGCTTGAACTTCATCACCTGTAGAGAATACGCCAACTTTCACTTTACGTAGAACAGGGCAGGTACCGAAACCTAATGATGCCATCATGCCCATTTCTGGCGCTTCGATTCGCGTGCCACGAGTAAAGACAGGTTGGCCGATTTCAAGGTCTTCACCCGCCATACGGACATTTTGTCCTACTGAGATTTTAGCGTCTGGGAAGCTAACTGTGTCGCCTTCTTGAACGGCTTGCTCACGCATCACAACCACATCTACACCTTCAGGCATTGGCGCACCAGTCATGATCTTAACCGCTTCACCTTGTTGAACCGTTTTGTCGTAGCTGTGACCAGCCATGACTTCAGCAACCAGTTGGTAACTATCCAGTTCTAAATCTTCGCCACGAATGGCGTAGCCATCCATTGCAGAGTTTGTGTTCTGAGGCACGTTGATTGGCGAGATAACATCTTCAGCCAATACACGACCATAACCTTGCTCTAACGCAACAGATTCAATCAGCTCAAGTGCATCAATGCTATCGACAATCTTTTGCTGACCTTGCGTAACGCTTAAGCCAGCAGGAGAAAATGAATCACAACAAACAACAGGTGAATCGTCTTTTGAAGATGAACACGACACTGTTTTGCTTGTTGTCGATGAAGGGGCGAACGACTGAGCATATTTGATGATGAAATCACGAATCGCTTCTAAGTCACTGATCGCCATTTGTGGCAAGTCTGATTCAACTTTGCTGTCTGCGGCGATAGCAATGATGTTGTCATCGTTTGGATAAAGCCAAGGTTTGCCAACTCCGTCACGGTGAAGCTCAATCTTAGGAAAGGCGATGTTCTTACAGCCTTCAACCAGAATTAAGTCCAACGTGTTGGTATCGAAACGTGTAAGCAGATAATCAAAGTCGGCTTCGGCTTGTGGTGTTTCTGTCATCATCACGTGACGGTTACGCGAAGCGATCAGCATTTGATTTGCGCCCGCTTTACGTAGGCGGTAGCTGTCTTTACCTGGCTTATCCACATCGAAATCGTGGTGAGCGTGTTTAAGAACACCCACTTTTAAACCCACATTAGTCAGCAGAGGCAGCAACGCTTCAAGTACAGTTGTTTTGCCTGTGCCGCTGTAAGCAGCAAAGCCCAATAAAGGAAGGTTAGGGCGTTGTTTTGAATCTTTCATTATTGAAGCGTTCCAAATTGGGTGAGCTCTTCTGGCGTATTGAGATTAACAAAGCAGTTAGGCGCGTCGCTAAAGTCGACGTACTCCGTCACACACTCTTTGTAGAGCAAAATGATCTTACGGTCGCCACGTTCTAAAAACGCTTCTAGCTTTGGAAGAACACGTTTGTGGAATAGGGTAAACACAGGTTGTTTATATTCACCATCGTGAGCCACTAGAATGTCGCTGTCTTCCTTTACCGCAACGCAAAAACGCTCGACAAGGTCGCCACTGATTTGAGGGCTGTCGCAAGGAACAAAGCCCACCCAGTCTGTGGCCGCATTTTTAAGGCCAGCGTGAATGCCACCCAAAGGACCTGGGTAATCAGGGAATGAATCGGAAACAACCGGAGCGAATGTTTGGTAACTGTCTAAGTTACGGTTGGCATTGATGGTGATGCTGACATCTTGTTGTGACAGCTTGTCTATAACGTATTGAATAAGCGGGGAACCGTTGAGCTCAACAAGTCCTTTATCTTTTCCGCCCATACGGCTGGCTTGTCCGCCAGCCAAAATAACCCAACTAGTTTGCGTTGGAAGCAGCATAAATATTCTCTTGTGCTTTGTTCTTTTTAATAACTTGCAGAAGCGGTGATTCTGTCAAAGTGTTGTCTTTGATCCACCACTGCTTCTTACATAAATCGGTTAACGCGTTAGTTTGGTGGCTCGTGATGACTAAACTCGCGCCTCTCTGAAGAAGATCTTCGGCCATAATCACCAATCTTTCAATAGACTCTTTGTCTAAAGAAGCACTTGGTTCATCCATCAGTAAGATTGAAGGCTTGAGAATCCAAGCTCGTGCCATTGCTACGCGTTGACGCTCGCCACCAGACAACACGGAAATGTGCTCGTCTGCTAGGGTTTCTAAACCTACCATCCTTAAAGCATTAATTATTTGAGCTCGCTTATCTTTTTGGCTCTCTTTGTTAAAGCGAACGCCATAAGCGACATTTTGGTACACCGAGCCATCAAATAGGTAAGGGGTTTGATGGAGATAGATGATGTCTTTAAATTTTAGTTTGGGAAACAGGTTATGTTGCCAACTTTGTGTCGGGCATTGAATACGGCCAGAGCTTGGTTTGAGCAAGCCTGACAATATTTTAAGTAGGGTCGTTTTGCCAACACCGTTGTCACCTTTAAGATAAATAGCATCGTTTGGGCCGATAGACAGTTCAGGAATATGAAACAAAACACGCTCTTTATAGCGCATTGAAATTTGCTGCGTTGTTATTTTTATACTCATGACAGCGTTCCTATGTTCTTAAATAGCCTTTTCCTCTCACACTGGAAAGGAAAAAGTTAAGGGCTAATGCCAATGCCAATAAAACCATGCCTAGCGCGACACCTTGTGCGAATGCGCCTTTGTGACTTTCCATAGCAATAGCCGTTGGGATATTTCGTGTCATTCCCATAATGTTGCCGCCGACCATCATCGAACATCCGACTTCGGTTACGATGCGAGAAAAGGCTGCAATGGTCGCTGCCAACAAAGGAAATCGTGTTTCCCAAATTAAAGTACACGCGACTCGAGTGGTTGAAACTCCAAGGGTACGTGCCGTTTCTACCGCTCGGCGATCACTGGCTTGCAGCGCACCGTGCATCATAGCAACCAGAATAGGGAAGCAGATCAGCATTTGGCCCAAAATCATCGCCTTTTGAGTGAACAGCAATTGCCAGTCACCTAAAGGGCCAGAGCGAGAGAGCATCATGTACATCAACAAGCCAATCACCACAGTCGGTATCGCTTGTAAGGTGTTGATCACCGACAGCAGCGCCCATTTACCGGGAAACTCGGTATAAGCCAATATGAAAGCCATGATGATTGCAGGAATAATCACCAGAGAAATGGCAGACAAAGACACGCTGAAGGATACCGCTACGATTTTCCACAGTTCGTGGTCAAAACTGACTAGTAGGTTCATTGCATCAATCGTTGTTTGCCATAGAGTCATGAAGTATCTCGTGTGAATCGACAATAAGTCTTAAAAGGTAATGCTGATATTTAGGTTATAGCTGACACGGGATTCGTCAAACAGGGTGAGTCAGCTATTCATTTTTTGCGAGCTCAATATTCACCCTGTAAGAGTAGTGCAATGACGACTATTCAGCGCTCGCAACAAACAACTGCTTGCCGTGTAGCTTGAAGTCGTTAATCAGTTTCTGACCTTTAGGGTTCACCAACCAATCACTGAATACCTTCGCCGCTTGGTAGTTGATGCTTGGGTAGCGCTCAGGGTTTACAAGAATCACTTGATAAGGGTTAAATAGGTTCTTGTCGCCTTGGAAAAGGATTTTAAGATCCAGTTTGTTTTGGTAAGCCAACCACGTGCCACGGTCTGTCATGGTGTAGCCTTGCATTTCAGACGCCATGTTCAGAGTAGGGCCCATGCCTTGACCAACACTGCGGTAGCCACCAAAGTTTGGTTCCATTTTGGTTTGTGCCCAAATCCCCATCTCTTTCTTGTGCGTACCTGAATCGTCACCACGAGACACAAACGTCACATTGTTGGTTGCAATCGCTTTGAACACATCAGCCACTGCTTTTTGAGATTCAATTTTTGCCGGATCGCTTTGAGGGCCAACAATCACAAAGTCGTTGTACATCAGTTTACGAGGTAAAACACCGTAGCCTTTTTCAACAAAGTTCGCTTCAGCCTTTGGTGCGTGAGTCATCACCAAATCCACATCGCCATTTTCACCCATGCGAAGAGATTTACCGGTACCCGCCGCTAGAACATCGACTTTAATGCCAGAATCTTTTTCGAATTCAGGCAGTAGGTAATCCAGTAGGCCAGAGTGATAAGTGCTTGTTGTTGTCGCAAGTTTGATATGCGTGGTGTCTTCTGCGCTGCTAGCCGAGTAACTGACGATAGATAGAGCGGCAATCGTTAAGGGAATTGCTTTCATTATTATCATGTCCATTCTGTTATAAATGAATGACACGCTTTCTTTTAAAGAACTCAAAGAAGAGCATGTGCATAAGATGCTAATTTTTGTAATTAGAAATCATCACATTACAAGCAAGCTTAATGCCAATAAATAGTGCATCAGACTTCATTAAATTGCTGTTATTCCGCACAAAACTGCGCCATTTGACCCGATAAAATGCATCAAAATATGAGCTAGGACAAAATGTCGCACGTTGACCCTGTTGATCAAAAGGTTAATTGGTACACTCTGTCCCAACTTTCCCTATCGGCTGATCATTATGTCTTTACCTAGTTCAAGCGCGTCTCATCTCAATTCAAACACATTGACTCAATATCAGGCATTTTCTGTCTTGGTTGTTGATGATGAAATTGGGATGCAGGCAATTCTTAAGAAAGCACTAGGTAAGTACTTTGGCAAGGTATCGAGTGCAGGTTCAGTAGAAGAAGCTGAGGTTCTACGTTGTAACGAACACTTCGATCTCATCGTTCTCGATATCAACCTTCCAGGCCGTTCTGGTATTGAATGGGAAGAAGCTTTTAACGACAGTGACCGAAAAGCCGATGTGATCTTCATGACTGGCTATGCCGATTTAGAGATGACCATTTCGGCACTTAAGCTTGGTGCTTCTGACTTCATCCTAAAACCGTTCAACCTAGAGCAGATGATACAAGCCGTTTTGCGCTGCATGGACAAACGCCTAGATCAAAGGATGCAATACGCGTTGAAGCGCGATGTTAGCCGTCATATCAAAACCGAACTAATCGGTAGTTCAGACAAAACCAAACAGCTAAAGCTACTTATCAGCCAGTTCGCACCATCACGAGCATCGGTTCTTATTGAAGGCGAGTCGGGCACAGGTAAAGAGTTAGTTGCGCGTGGCGTGCATGAAGCCAGCAAGCGAACAGGGCCATTTGTGCCAATTAACTGTGGCGCAATTGCTCCAGAACTTCTCGAAAGCGAATTGTTTGGCCACACCTCTGGCGCGTTTACTGGCGCGAAGAAAAATCGTGAAGGCTTATTCAGAGTGGCAAGCGGCGGCACACTTTTCCTTGATGAAATTGGTGAAATGCCATTGCCAATGCAAGCCGCACTTTTACGTGTATTAGAGCAACGAACCATTCGTCCGGTCGGTAGTGAGAAAGAAATTGCCGTCGATGTACGAGTGGTGGCGGCGACCAACCGTAACCTTCAACAAGAGGTAGATAAAGGAAACTTCCGTCGCGATCTTTTCTATCGATTGAATGTATTGAAGATTGATGTGGTGCCACTCAGAGAGCGTCCATCAGATCTTATTGAGCTAGTTCCATACTTCACCCGCCTATTATCGAGTGAGCTAGGCATGCCACTTCCAAACTGGGCACATGAAGATATCTTAGCGATGAATGAATACGAATGGCCGGGGAATATTCGGGAACTTAAAAATTTAGTGGAACGCTGCATTTTATTAGACAAACCACCAGCTCACTATTGGCGTGAAGTGAATGGCGACCCTGCACCAACCAGCATTTCAGTGACGGTGTCACACGGCGCAGAAGTACCAAACCTGAATAACGCAGACGCCGTAGAGGGCTACCCAAATACTTGGACGCTCAAAGAAGTGGAAAAATCCCATATAGAACAGTTGGTAAGTTTCCATGATGGTAATAAGTCTGCAGCAGCAAGAGATCTTGGTGTTGCACGAAAAACCTTAGAACGTAAATACAAAGACTGGAATACAGAAGGCTCTGAATATGCCGATTAGACGTCAATGGTGGTCCAAGTGGGCGTTCCGCTTCAAGACCATGGTGCGTTACCGTTTATTGTTTCTGACATCTGCGCCGATCATTCTGACGTTGTGCGCGCTTGTTGCTATCACGCTGTATTGGTCGGTTCATTACACGTGGCAGGGGGCATTGATTGATGTTGATGAGCGCTTGGACGTTGCTGATAATAGTATTCAACTGATTCAAAGCCAACAGGCCTATAACGTCCGAGCATTTGCTGAGTCTTACAACTTCCGGATCAAACTTTCGAGTGATATTTCAAAAGAAGAGCTCACACGTTGGGTTTCAGAAAACAAATCTCGCTATGAACTCGATTTTCTACGCTGGCATAGTGTCGAACGTATGGATAAGAAGCTGGAATACCTGAATCTGACCCATAAAGCGTCGTTTTTCAGCGTATTAAGCCAAAATGAACTCAGCAACCTAGACCGAGATCTCGCGAGAAAAGCAGAAGTGCCTATGCTTAACGGACAGAGTGTCGAAACACGAGGTCTAGTCAGTCGCACAGTCGTATCCATCCGGGATGAGAATGACCGTGTAATTGGTTTTCTAGATGGCGGTATCCTACTCAACAACAGTACACAACTCGTCGATCAAATCAGTAACTTGATCTATCCGCAACGCGATGGACTTAATCGTCGTATTGGTACTGTCACCGTGTTCCTTGATGATCTACGTGTCAGCACGAACGTGCCTTTAAGCAGTGAAAAGAGTGCAGGACGCGCGATTGGTACGCGTGTTTCGCATGAGGTTCACTCAAAAGTCTTAAACGAAGGCAAAGAGTGGCTAGATCGCGCGTATGTTTACGACGCTTGGTACATCACCGCATATCAGCCTATACATGACCAGTTCGATAATGTGATTGGCATGCTTTATACCGGTTATCTGATTTGGCCGTTGATAGAAACATATCTGACCAACCTTGGTGAAATCAGCATTACGATTGTGCTGCTATTGCTGGCTTCTGGATTAATCGTTCATCGTGGTGCACGTGATCTTTTCAACCCAATTGAACGCATTCATAAAGTGGTCAAGCTAGTACAGATGGGTAAAGACAAGCGAATTGGCGCGCTTGGTCTGGATGATCAACATGAATTAACACTACTCGCTAAACAGTTCGACAAGATGTTGGACTTACTTCATGAACGTAATCAAGAGATTCAACAAGCGGCTTCTGAACTGGAATGTAAGGTTCACTCGCGTACAGCGAGTTTAAAGGAGAAAACAGAAGAACTCGAACTGCACATCAAACTGCTCAATCAAGCCAGAGATAAGCTGGTGGTCAATGAAAAATTGGCTGCGTTAGGTGAATTAACCGCGGGCATTGCCCACGAGATCAACAACCCAACCGCTGTGATTCTTGGTAACGTTGAGCTAATGAAGTTTGAGTTGGGTGATGAAGTGAGCCGTGTAGACGAAGAAGTCCACGCCATCATGGAGCAGATTGACCGTATCCGAAACATCACCCGAAGCCTGCTTCAATACAGCCGACACGGTGGTGTACAAGATGAAATCACTTGGCAACACATCAACCCAATCGTTGATGAAAGTATCACGCTTGTAAAAACAGGCGCGAAGAAAAAAGGCATTGTGTACGTATCACAACTGAATGCTAAAACCTCAGTGGAAGTGAACCGAAACCAATTATTGCAGATTCTAGTTAACCTACAAATGAATGCCATTCATGCCATGGACGGACAGGGCACATTGACTATCTCAAGTGAAGACTGGCTTGAAAATGGCGTGTCTCATGGGGCGATTGTTCATGTGGAAGATGAAGGTTGTGGTATCAATGAAGAACAACTGAAACGCATCTTCTCGCCTTTCTACACCACCAAACGCGACGGTACGGGCTTAGGTTTATCCGTTTCTCAAAGTATATTGAGCCAAACGGGCGGCGAGATACGAGTTGAATCGAAAGTGGGTAAAGGAAGTCGCTTTAGTATTTACCTTCAACAGAAAGCTACGCCTCAATTGCTAGTATCAAATCTATAAGTTCTAACAACTAATTCACTGATATTATTACCCGATAATATTTCTAACGCGCTTGGGCTATTATACGAACGTTTTAGCCCAAGCACGAAAATTCCGCACTACTAATCTATCGCCAACAAAAGCTCAACCTATGGCTATTTGACGGGCACCTCTTTTTGATTATGTAACACAGTGTATATATAGTTCACTTGATGCATATCAACTTAGCTGCGCGATTTTTTGATACCTTGCTCCAAAATTCATAATCAAAAAAGATAATAAAGTCAGTCAGCTATGAAACTAAGTAATCTATCCATCAAATCTAAGCTCGCATCCATCGTCGTTTTATCGGTTGTTCTATTGGGAATGGCGTCGACCTTTAATTTAATCCAGCAACGTGAAAGCTCCATGCAAGAGCGACAAGATAAACTCAGTGCTCAAGTCGAAACAGCGGTCAGCTTAGCTCAACACTATTATGACCAACGTAATGTTCTTGGCGAAGAGGTAGCAAAGAAACAAGCACTACAAGCCATTGAAACGCTTCGCTATGACAACATCAACTATTTCTGGATTTTAAACCAGCAACTCAACATCATTAACCACCCATTAAAGCCAGAGCTGAATGGCACCAATGCCGGAAACTTGAAAGACGGCGCGGGTAAACACCATTGGCGTGAGATGGTGACTATTTCTCTTACTCCAGAAGAGAAAGGCTTTCTTGATTACCAATGGATGAGCCCGCAAGGTGAACTCAAAGACAAGATTTCCTACGTACAGCTGTTCCCCGAATGGAATTGGATTGTGGGCTCGGGCATCCTAGTTGCGGACATTCAAGAAGCCTTCTATGCGTTAGCCATTAAAGAAGGGGTGGTTGCCGTTGTTTTATCGGGTCTGTTGTTTGCGATGGGATATGCGATTTCAAATAATATACTCGCCCCACTTAACAAGCTGATTGATAACACCCATAAGATTGCAGACGGCGATCTTCGCGTACGTATGAATATGACGCGCAAAGATGAGTTGGGTGATATGAGTCATCAAATTGATACCATGCTCGAAAAACTACAAAGCACACTTCGCACTGCCAATGAATCGGCGGATTTATCCAGCAACATGGCAAGTCACATTGCCCAAGCCAGTGAAGAAGCCGCAACCAGTGTGAACTCGCAACACGCACAGCTTGAGTTATTGTCTACCGCAATGACCGAGATGAGCGCCACCATTTCTGATGTCGCGGTTAATGCAGAAAATACCGCCGAGAGCACCAATAAAGTGGTCGGTCATGCAAACCAAAATGACAAGAACATGCAAGTGACGTCTAAGACGATATCCCAGGTTTCAGAGAATATTTCGACAGCAAACGACCTAGTGAGAGATCTGCAATCAGGCGTCACTGAGATAAGCCAAGTGGTGAGTGTGATACGTGATGTATCAGAACAAACTAATTTGCTTGCGCTTAACGCAGCAATAGAGGCTGCACGGGCTGGAGAGCAAGGGCGAGGGTTCGCCGTAGTGGCAGACGAAGTACGTAACCTAGCGAGCCGTACTCAGAACTCAACCAATGAAGTACAGGCGACGATTGAGAAGCTGACTCAGCAAGCAGAGCGTACCTTTAAAGCGATGCAAAGCAGTAATGAGAAAGTCGATCATAGTGTCGTTGCCTCTAACGAAACTCGTCAGCAGCTTGATGTGATTGTTAATGAACTTCATAACGCTAATGACATGGTGGCACAGATTGCTGCAGCGTCGGAGCAACAGAGCACCGTTGCGACGGAAATGAGTGAAAATGTCACCGGTATTCATTTAGCGGCTAACGAAGTTCTCCAAGCGTCACAATCACTCGCAGAAGACAGCCAGAAAATGGCCAACACCACAGAACATCTTACTGACCAGTTGAAGTACTTTAAGGTGTAAATCCCTTTCCACACATAGCAACCTCATAAAAAACACCTCCGCACTTGAGATAGTTCGGAGGTGTTTTCGTTCGTTAATAACTAAGTGGCTAAATAGAACACAGAAAGCTAAATCTGAAACCAATCTTGATTAATGCGCCGCCACTGAAATTTGCGGTGGATTAATGTTGTGCTTTTTAAACTCTTTCATTACTCGAAGGGTAATGTCTGTCTCGAACAACTTCTCATACGCCGTATCCACTACATAAGCCTTACACGTTAACTGTATCGCTAGGTAGTTGTCAGTAATCGTCTGTTTAACAAGAACAGTCACCGGCTTTGGTAAGTGAATGTAGCGGCTTGAAGAAGCAGCCTCTTGAATCAAATCACGGGCGAGAGTGATGTCTTCATTCATCCCAACATAAAACGGAATCACCACTTGCATATCCAACGCGCCATAGTTTCCACTGGTGGTCACTTCATTCAAGAACTTGTTGTTTGGAATCGTAATGATGTCGTCGTTTAAAGTTCTCATCCTTACAGAGCGTAAACCGATAGTAATGATATCCCCGTAGTTGCCCTCAAACGTAACACGATCACCAACCTGGAACGGTCTATCAATCATCACCGTGATGCCAGCGATGAAAGATGCCGCCAAATCTTTAAGTGCGAAGCCAACCGACACGGCGAGGGTACCCCCAATCAGAGCCAGTATTTGGTCGTTGATTCGAAAACTCATCATGAATACGATAAGCCCTGTACTTACGTAAATGAAGAACTGAGTAAACGACTGCAGCTTTTGCAACAACATTCTATATTGCACGAATTGGCTACCAAAGCTTGTCACCAACGAATTGATGAATTTAAGCAATAACCACATTGCTGCTATCACGATCATGGAAAAGAACACGCCGCTCCATCGTACTAAGCTAGCTATCTTCGAAATGTTTTCTACGTTAGCTAACTCTTCCGTTGCGTAGATCGGAAAACTGACCGTCGTCGCTAGGCCAACAAGTAATAGGACAAATAACTTCTTCATTTTACTTCACCAATAAATGTTGACGGTCGAGGACGTTGGTAATGTGCCGGAACCAGTGATCTGAAATCTTTGCCTTATCTTCATTCCAACCAATGTAACCACGGCTCTCGAAGTAACGTAAAACCCCAGTAATTTCAGCGATACTCAATTGAGTACAGTCAGACAGCACTTCAGGAGACGCGATTTCCAACTGCACAATAGAGCGCAACACAGCCAACATAGGTTTAGGCATGTTTTCGAGTTCTTGCGCTTCTGGCACATGAAACAATCTCACTACAGCTTGATCCGTCTCTTTATTCCGATTTAGAGAGAAACGGAAGAAACGCAAGGCGACAGTAGGGTTGCCATCTGAGTAGTGCCATAAGATCCGATAGAAACCTTGGCGAGCGCGTTCTTCTTCTGTCATGTCATCTTGATCCCACTGTTTGGGAACGACCAAGCCATCAAACGACAGCGGTTTTTCTAACTCGGTATTAATACGGCTTGTCAGTAGCTCACCGATTTGTTTCTCTGTCCAACGTGGCAGAAAGCAAACCAAATCAAACAACAAGCGTTCACCACGCGCTCTATCAACAAAGCGCCAACTAGACTTTGCAATCGACATCACTACACGGTGATTCTTTTTAGAACGACGTAATAAATTAGTTAAACGGATAAGATCAGATAAGCCTCCGACCATTGGTTTAACCAGCCTCTGAGCATTATCAATTGCGATCAAGTAAGTTGTTTCGCTTTTCCTTAAATGTGCCAAGATTTGAATTTCTGTAGCGTCTTCATCTAAACCAATACTCATGGCGAGGTGACATAGAAACTCTTGGTATCCGGCATAAGGGCAACTGACGTAAAGGGGTTCAGCATTAGAAACTTTGTGCAGTAAAGTATAAAGCAGAGTTGTTGACCCAATGCCACGTTCACCAGACACGATACAGATAGCAGGGCTGTCCGACATGAGGTAACGAGACAATTGTTTCACTTCGTCGCCAGCGTAATCAATTAGTGTGCTGTCGATCGAGCCCGGAAGTATGTATTCAAAAGTTTGATCGCCTTTGATTCGTACTAAGTTTTGCTGGCTTTTATCAAGATCAGATTGCTTTGCCACTTCGATTCTAAATAGGTAAGCCAAAGCTTGGCTAAACAGTGTGTAATTAGAAAGCAGAACCATGATGCGATGCTGACCGCTGTAGATACCCAACCATATAATCCCCAGTACTGTGGCTATTATATTAAGTAGGAAAGTGTCTTTGCGGTTAACCGCCCAGTTGACCCATACCGGTCTTTCTGAGATATGCGAAAGGGCGTCAAATACCTTTGAACGCCATAGGCGTAGAACAGATATCGTGACCAGTACAAACCATACGAACAGAGCACTGTAGATCCAGCTGTAAATGGTAGCTTTACCAAGAGTTTTAATAGAGATCTGAAGGATTACGCCCGCGACAATAAAACTCCATACATAACGTCGGATAGTAGACAAACGGAGTGCAACGACTTCTTGGTTTGAAGTTCTACTCATACGATAAGCAAATTCGAGTATAAAGCTAATCGCGATCGAACCACCAAGTATCCACCACGTAAAAATCTCTAGGAAGATCAAGTGCTGCAGACTAGGCAAACTGGAGAGCACTCGCAATGAGATAGTGATAGCAATTAACCACGCTATCGCACGATGGGCACGGCTGATATACCAAACCAAACGGACCAAAAAAGGAGGGTTCTGCTTGGCTTCCAAAATATTAACTCGGAATAATTCGGTAAGACGCGTGCTGTTTGATAACCACCAGGCTAAACAGAAATAGATAAACAATACCTTCAATGAAGCCCAAATAACTGGGACCGGTGAAATGAAGATCTCTGTAATCAAAGCGTTGAAGCTACGAGTTTGTAAATACACCAAGTACTCGACATTCAGTTGAGTTAGCTGCCATTCCTGCTTAAATTGGGTTACCCCATAAGGGCCGAAACCCGTTAGGCGATCTCTGTTCGCGTTCGTTGTTTGCTCTAACAGGTCCTGTTTACTGACGTTCAAACTTTTTAATGTTAAGTAACTCGATTCAACAAAGAACCACTGGTCTGAATCGGCCTTGTCTCGATATGTTTTGAGCTGTCGTTCAAACGTTTCGATTTGTTGGTTTTGAATTCGTATTACGTCAGCAAGCAAGATACTGACTTTACGTTTATCCGATTCGTCCATAAACAAAGGGTCAGGCAGTGCATCGATTCGTTTAGCCAGATTTTGAACAACCTCCGACACCTCAGGTTGTAATTGCACGTCATATTCCAAGTTGGCATTAACAGGCCAAGAGAGCAGGGCTAATGTGAGTAATAAGAAGCGCAATAATAAATGCATAAAAGTCTCTTAAAATTATGAGGTTAGGAATACTATAGTTAGTTAACCTTATTTTGTGAAATCTAACTCCGTTTGGAGATAAGTACTTTATTCTTGTTTCTTTCATCATGCCCATGATGCTGTCAGGTTTCAGGCTAGTATTTGAGCGTCTTGCTATGCACGTGTTACTGATATCAAAGAAGTTTGTAAATAACTAGCTGTGCTAGAGAATTTGATCATTGTAGAGGACACATAAGCCCCAATATTGGTTATCGTTCTCTATTTTGTTGTTTCTAAAGAACAACGTTTTTAGCGGTAAGATAGAGAATAAAAAGTGTGAGTTAACTCAAAGTATAATTTGACTGGGTTATGCTCAATTAATGACGGGTAATTACAATCAAGACTTGCAGTTAAACCCTTGAACAAGTAACGTTGCGGCGTTTTTCACATTAAAAAGGTAAATGCATTGATCTCCACAGCAAATATCACTCAACAATTCGGTGCTAAGCCACTTTTCGAAAATATTTCAGTTAAGTTCGGCGAGGGTAACCGTTACGGTTTAATCGGCGCGAATGGCTGTGGTAAATCGACGTTCATGAAGATCCTATCTGGTGAACTTGAGCCAAGTGCTGGTAACGTAAGCTACGATCCAAATGAGCGTGTTGCTAAGCTAAACCAAGACCAGTTTGCTTACGAAGAATTCACGGTAATCGATACGGTTATCATGGGTCACAAAGAGCTTTGGGCTATCAAACAAGAACGTGACCGTATCTACTCGCTTCCAGAAATGAGCGAAGAAGACGGCATGAAAGTGGCTGACCTTGAAGTTCAGTTCGCTGAAATGGACGGTTACATGGCAGAAGCGAAAGCGGGTGAGCTTCTTCTTGCAGTAGGTATTGAAGAATCAATGCACTTCGGCCTGATGAGCGAAGTAGCACCGGGTTGGAAACTTCGTGTTCTATTGTCTCAAGTACTGTTTGCAGACCCGCATATCATGCTTCTTGACGAACCAACGAACAACCTGGACATGGACACCATCAAGTGGTTGGAAGATACGCTAAACCAACGTAACTGCACAATGATCATCATTTCGCACGACCGTCACTTCCTAAACTCTGTTTGTACACACATGGCTGATCTTGATTACGGTGAGCTTCGTCTTTACCCTGGTAACTACGATGAGTACATGACAGCAGCAACACAAGCTCGTGAGCGTCTACTTTCTGATAATGCGAAGAAGAAAGCGCAAATTGCTGAACTTCAAACGTTCGTTTCTCGTTTCTCAGCTAACGCATCTAAAGCGAAACAAGCGACATCTCGTGCTAAACAGATCGACAAAATTCAACTAGACGAAGTTAAAGCGTCTAGCCGTCAAAACCCGTTCATCCGTTTCGAACAGTCTAAAGAGCTATTCCGTAACGCACTTGTGGTTGAAAATCTATCTCAAGGTTTTGAAGAAGACCTTTACAGCAAGTTCGATGCGATTTTCGAAGTAGGCGAGCGTGTTGCTATTATTGGTGAGAACGGTGTGGGCAAAACAACGTTACTCAACACACTAGCAGGTGCTTTGGAACCTCGCACTGGTGAATACAAGTGGTCTGAAAACTCAAACATTGGTTACTATGCTCAAGATCATGCACATGACTTTGAGACAGACATGAACCTGTTTGATTGGATGAGTCAATGGCGCCAAGAAGGTGAAGACGAGCAAGTTGTTCGTGGCTTCCTAGGTCGTATGCTGTTTGGTCAAGATGATATCAAGAAGTCTGTAAAGGTTATCTCTGGTGGTGAGCAAGGTCGTATGCTTCTTGGCAAGATCATGATGCACAAGCCAAATATCCTACTTATGGATGAACCAACGAACCACATGGATATGGAATCTATCGAAGCGCTTAACTTGGCTCTTGAGAACTACAAAGGCACACTGTTCTTCGTATCTCACGACCGTGTATTCGTAGACTCGCTAGCAACTCGTATCCTTGAGATCAAAGACGGCAAGATCAACGACTTCCGCGGTACTTACGCTGAGTTCTTGAAAGCACGCGGCTAAGCATTAAGCAGGCCTTAGTTTCCAACTCAAGAGGTTGGAAACTTTAAGCTTTAACTAAGAAAACGCCGTCATACTGAAAAGCTGACGGCGTTTTTGTATTTATCTCTTGTGAGCCACTAACTCTTCACATCAGAATTTTACATTAAAAACAATTAGCGAATCACCAAGTCGAACTCACGCTTTTTGTCCGGCTGCTGATTGTTCACCTTTCACATCAAAGTCGATCTTGTCTGCACCCGTGAACACTTGGAAGCGTAAACCTTTAGCGCGAGCAATGGTTGTGATGCCGAACTTCTGAGCCAGGTCTAAGCCCATTTGCGTTACGCCAGAACGTGATAGCAGAACAGGGATACCCATCTGAGCAACCTTAATCACCATCTCAGATGTTAAACGACCTGTGGTATAGAAGATCTTGTCTTCACCTGACTCTTTGTTAAGCCACATCTCACCAGCTAATGTATCAACGGCATTGTGTCGGCCAACATCTTCCACAAACGACAACACTTGGTCGTCTTTACACACTGCACAACCATGTACTGCGCCAGCCTTCTTGTAGGTGTCGTTGTAATGAGTCAACGCTTCAAGCGCTGTGTAGATTTCAGATTGCTTAATCTTGGTTTGAGGCACTTGGTAATTTTCCAACTGCTTCATTACGTTACCAAACATGGTGCCCTGACCGCAGCCAGAGGTTACTGTCTTCTTCTTAAGCGCTTGCTCAAGTTGGCTCGTGTCTTCTTTGGTGATAACCGCTGCAGAGCTGGTTTCCCAATCGATGATAATTGATTCAACCGCTTCAGGATCGGAAAGGAAGCTTTGGTTCTTCAAATAACCTAACACTAACGCTTCAGGGCGTGAGCCGAGTGTCATCAGCGTGACTATCTCTTTCCAGTTCAACATGACCGTGAGAGGGCGCTCGCAAGCGATTTGTTTGGTTAACTTTTCGCCATATTCATCAAACACTTCAACTTCGATTGTCTGAAGTGGGTTTTCACTGGTTTTTATTATGTTTGGTTTTACCACAGTCATGTCCTACTTAATGAGACAGCGATGTTATGAGATAAGAAGTCAACAAGAGCCATCCTATGACTCTATAGAATACATTTGTTCGCTGTAATTTGTTCAGTTTTAGTTTTACTTTAACTCAAGCATTTAGCAATTCTCATTCCAAAATAACGGGGATTCCAAAAAACATGAAGCATTTGATGAAAATAGCGCAAAATAAGAGAGTTCGTCGGGGGAGCTGTCTGAACTTACGAGTATCGGCTAACGTTATAGGGTTAACTGACTAGTGAAAGGCATTATGTAGGATAGTCAAAGTTATCGTGTATTGGCGTGTTTATTGCTATGTAGGGGGTATATGATTGCGCTCAGTACAAAATGTCCTAAGTGTATTCAGACCAAAGAAAATCAATTGGGTGAAGTATGTCTGAGATAAAAGAATTCAAAGAACAATATGAAAAAACAGAAGCAGCTTGGCCAATCGGTGTCCAAAGAATAGAGAAAGAGATCAAAACAGGTATCTGGGTCACGACTCAATGGGAATTAACTGGGTTTGAACTGTCGCCAGAAGACGATGCCCAAGACGTGTGTTTACTCCAATTACATAAAGACGAGCGTACAGACTATCGTTTCAACCTAAGCTCTCAGCAACCTAAGCTTTTCTTAGTAATGGATAATGTTGATTCTGGTGTTAAGCCCGTAATTCAGTTACTTACAGCATCACAAACCGTAGCAGGGCAGTACATGGACGGAGACAACCAAGTGCTGTCTTACGACATGCCTCTGCCCGTACAAGCTTGGATGGAAGCATTCATCGGTCGTCATGGCGAGTTATTAGAAGCAAGGCGCAAGAAACGTAAAGGGGTGGGTAGATCAAATGGCAACTAATTTCTTTAGCCGTTGGTCTCAACGAAAACTTGATGAATCCACTGACGAGCCTTTTGAAGCAGAACAAACACTGGAAGAAATAGAACTTACCTCCTCCGATTCTGTATCTTCTGAGATTCTATCTACTGATCTTTCACCTGCTGCTGCCGCAGAAGCACCTCAGCCTTTAGAAAGTGATGCTTTAGAAAGTGATGCTTTAGAAAGTGATGCTTTAGAAAGCGATGAAGAAGCTCATGCTGTCGACTCCCAAGATACGGCATCAGAATCGACTGAAGATTTGCCTGTTGCTCAATTATTGGTGTCAGAAGCCTCAGAAAGCGTAAAAAAAACCGCATTACGTAAATTATTCCTCTCAGAGGAGTTTAACGTGCGTGATGGCTTGGACGATTACGACGACGATTACAGCAATTTGAAGACTCTCTCTGAAGGTGTTGCAGAAACGCTTCGCGATTGGGTAAAAGACAAGACAGAAGAAGACACAGTAAACGAATCAGATCAAGTCGCTGATAATGAAGAAGAAATTTTGATTTATGAGGTTGATGACTCTATTAACGAAGCCGAAGTGACCGAATCAGAACTCAGTGAAAGTGACGAAATTGCGGGGGAATAAAAAGAACTGTATAAAAACACAGTAACCAGCAATAATGATACAGTGACTAACGAAGATACTTAAAAGAGGTGAGACAAAATATACCACACAAAGAATAGGTACATTTTGACTAAACACTCAATGAGCCGCTTGCGACAAAATGTCCCAAGCGGCTTTTTTATTATCTAAAGATACTCAGAATCACACTAATTCATTGAAAATAATGAATTATTAATTTGGCATGGCACTTGCTAAATATCGTTCATTATCGACTTTTTTGTAGATAGCTTGAGTAAGGTTGAATGGATAATGAATAGCTAACGAAACAATTAGCTGTTAACTGATTACTCAGCAAGTTCTCTAACGCTAACTACAATGAAGGTTGAACAGATTATCCATGTCCAAAGATGGAACTGAGCAATGCTTAAACAATTATTAGAACAAGCAACTTCAAATAACGCTAAAGCAAGACTGTATGCATTTGAAAATACAGTCGAATTAACAAACCTAATTCCACCGACAGTCAGTTATGAGAGCGGGGGAAATACACTCATTATTGGTCCAACTGCGATCATCGAAAGTGCGGCTGCGCAATTACCTCAGCTAACTAGCCTAACTTTATTGTCGACAGATGGTGAAAAGGGCACAAACCCAGAATTGTACTTCGCGAATTCGGTTCAAGTATCCGGTTTCCTTGGCACGTTTGAAGTTGTGATCGAAAGTAAAGGCACATCAAGCAACCTAGCGAAAGTCGCGATTAATCACGATTGTTTCGATGTTGTTCTAGACCTATGTCTGAATAGCTGCATGACAGAAGAAGTGCCTGTACCGGGTTATTACCCAGTAGGCCGTGGCTATCCAAAACTGGCTGAAGCACTGGAAGAGATTCCAACGCTAATGGGCACATTTGATAAGCCTAAGTTCTTCCGTTTAGACACAGACCTATGTGCGCACAGTTCACGTGGCGTTAAAGGCTGTGAGCGTTGTGTTGACGCTTGTCCTGCTGGTGCACTATCAAGTGAAGGCTCGGATAAGACGGGTCACAAGATCGAGATTAACCCTTATCTATGTCAAGGCGTCGGAACTTGTGCAACAAGCTGTCCTACAGAAGCGATTACCTATGCGCTTCCAAATCCTGACGACACTCAAAAATTCATTGAACGTACGCTAGCGAACTATGAGCAAGCGGGCGGTCTGGATCCAATCGTACTCATCTGTAGCTCTCGTCATGAGACTTACAATGTGATGGCTCTAAAAGCACTGCCAGATAACGTGATTCCAATCGTTGTTGAAGAACTGCCTTCTATTGGTATCGATACTTGGTTTGCAGCGCTAGTGAATGGCGCAACTCAAGTTCTGTTTGCTGCTTCTCGTTTTATGCCAGAAACGATCATTCGTGTTCTGAATAACGAAGTAGGGATCGCTCAAGAGTTACTGGACCAAATCGGTGTTCCAAAAGAAACCATCGATATTCTGTATTTAGAGTCTCTACGTGAAGGTCCTCCAACTCTGTGTGTTGATTCATTCGATCTTGCACTTGGCGATCTTCAAGGCAATAAACGTCAACGCCTCTTCACAGCACTTGATGCTATGTCTTCATCTCGCATTCCTGTTGAGAACATTGTTGAGCTTCCATCAAATGCGCCATATGGCACAGTTTCGTGTGAAAGCAAAGATTGTACGTTATGTATGAGTTGTGTGGCTGTGTGTCCGACACGTGCGCTTCATACCGACGGTACATCTCCATCGCTTAAGTTTGTAGAACAAGACTGTATTCAATGTGGTTTGTGTGAAAAAGCGTGTCCTGAAAATGTTCTGACTCTAACGCCTCGCATGAACTGGGTGAAAGAAGAACGTCAGAAGGCCGTTGTGATTCATGAAGAGAAAGCCGCGGAATGTTTACGTTGTCATAAGCCATTCGCACCACAGTCCATGATTGACATGTTACAGAATAAGTTACGCGGTCACTCTCATTTTTCAGATGAAACTGCGATTAATCGTATTGCGATGTGTGAAGACTGTCGTGTAGTGGACATGTTCGACTCAATGGCTCAAGACCCATTGAAACAACTTAAATACTAGGAGTTGGCTTTGGATACTCATTTAGAACAAGCACAGGAACAGACACTAAGAGTTGAAATCTATTTGGTTCTTTCTGCATTGTTTCGTAGCGCACCTTCTGAAGAGGTGATTGATTTTCTAAAGACGCTAGACATTGAAGCGTCTGAAAGCGCGATGCAAAAGGCTTGGATTGCTATTAAACAAGCAGCAACTGAATCAAATCAAGAAGCATTAAAAGACGAATATCAAGACTTGTTCATAGGCATTGGCCGCGGAGAGATTGTTCCATTCGGTTCTTGGCACAGAACAGGATCGATGATGGAAAAACCATTAGCTGAGATCCGTCACGATCTTGAATTGCTTGGCATTGAGCGTGATGAGCAGGTTAAAGAGCCTGAAGATCATATCGCGGCTCTTTGTGAAGTAATGGCGATGCTAACCGATGAAGAAGACGCGCTACAACAAGCCGTTTTCAATAAACATATCGGTCCTTGGTTTAACTCTTTTACACGTCAGCTTGAAGCAGCAGAGAGTGCCAACTTCTACAAATCTGCAGCTCAGTTATGTGAAGCATTCTTAACGTTGGAGCAGGTTCGTTTCAGCGTGAATACAAAAAGCAGTAAACACAAATTAAAGATTGATGTGAAAAACGTCACTGATTACGAGTAATCGAGCAGTACGCGATTATATCGATAGAGGGGCATGAAGCCTCCAAAAAGATCTACCGCAAGGTAAGGAAGCAATGATGAAAGATAATAAAGAAATAGATACAAGCCGTAGAGACTTACTCAAAGGTTTAACGACTGCAGCCGTTGCTGGTGCCGTTGTCGCTGGTACAACCAAAGTGGCAACCGCTTCAGAAACGGTTGAAATGCCCAAAGAAGACGTGAAGAAGACGGGCTATCGTGAAACGCAACATATTCGCGATTACTACGACACACTTTAGGAGATAACGGATGAAACTTGTCAAACGCTCCGATAGTGTGAGCAAAGAAACCAATCAGTTAGGTGTGTCTCGTCGCGCGTTCATGAAAAATACTTCATTGGCTGCTGGTGGTGCGGTAGTAGGCGCAAGTCTATTCGCTCCGGGCATGATGAAGAAAGCACAGGCTAAATCAGTCGACCCTGAAGCGAAAACAGAAGTAAAACGTACGATCTGTTCTCACTGTTCTGTGGGTTGTGGTATTTACGCTGAAGTTCAAAACGGTGTTTGGACGGGTCAAGAGCCTGCATTCGATCACCCATTCAACGCTGGTGGACACTGTGCTAAAGGCGCAGCTCTGCGTGAGCACGGCCACGGTGAACGTCGTCTTAAGTACCCAATGAAATTGGAAGGCGGTAAGTGGAAGAAGCTTTCTTGGGAACAAGCGATTGAAGAAATCGGCAACAAGGCGCTAGAACTTCGCAAAGAGTCTGGCCCTGATTCGGTTTACTTCCTAGGCAGTGCAAAACACAGTAACGAGCAAGCTTACGCATTCCGTAAGATGGCGTCGCTTTGGGGAACGAACAACGTTGACCACCAAGCGCGTATTTGTCACTCAACCACAGTAGCTGGTGTTGCGAACACTTGGGGTTACGGTGCAATGACAAACTCGTTCAATGACATGCACAACTGTAAATCAATGCTGTTCATTGGCTCGAACCCTGCGGAAGCTCACCCAGTTGCGATGCAACACATCCTGATCGCGAAAGAAAAGAACAACTGTAAGATCGTGGTTGCGGATCCTCGTCGTACGCGTACTGCTGCGAAATCTGATCACTATGTTTCTCTTCGCCCAGGTTCAGATGTTGCCTTCATTTGGGGCATCTTATGGCATGTATTTGGAAACCAATGGGAAGACAAAGAGTTCATTCGCCAACGTGTATTCGGCATGGACGAGATCCGTGAAGAAGTCGCGAAGTGGAGCCCTGCTGAAGTTGAGCGCGTTACTGGCGTAAGCGAAGAAGACGTTTACCACACTGCAAAACTGCTTTCTGAAAACCGTCCGGGTTGTATCGTTTGGTGTATGGGTGGTACTCAACATACTACGGGTAACAACAACACTCGTGCTTACTGTGTACTTGAGCTTGCACTAGGTAACATCGGTAAGTCAGGTGGTGGTGCAAACATCTTCCGTGGTCACGATAACGTACAAGGCGCAACTGACCTTGGCGTACTATCAGACACGCTTCCAGGTTACTACGGCTTGTCTGAAGGCTCATGGCGCCACTGGTCGAAAGTTTGGGACGTAGACTTTGACTGGATCAAAGGACGTTTCGACGACAACGCATACGGCGGTCAAAAACCAATGAACAGTGCAGGTATTCCTGTCTCTCGTTGGGTTGATGGCGTACTCGAAGACAAAGACAAGATTCGTCAACGCGAAAACATCCGTGCCATGTTCTACTGGGGTCACGCAGTGAACTCTCAGACTCGTGGTCCAGAAATGAAGAAGGCGATGCAGAAGCTGGATATGATGGTTATCGTTGACCCATACCCAACAGTCGCAGCGGTAATGAACGATCGTACTGACGGCGTTTACCTGCTTCCAGCGACTACTCAATTTGAAACCTACGGCAGTGTAACGGCATCAAACCGTTCTCTACAGTGGCGTGACAAGGTGGTTGATCCTCTGTTCGAATCTAAGCCTGACCACGAAATCATGTACCTTCTTTCTAAGAAGCTTGGTTTCTCTGATCAACTATTCAAAAACATCCGTGTAGAGAACAACCAACCACTGATTGAAGACATCACGCGTGAATTCAACAAAGGTATGTGGACGATCGGTTACACAGGTCAAAGCCCAGAGCGTTTGAAAGAACACCAACAAAACTGGCACACGTTCCACAAAACCACGCTTGCTGCAGAAGGCGGCCCAGCAAATGGTGAGACTTACGGTCTGCCTTGGCCATGTTGGGGCAACCCAGAGATGAAACACCCAGGTACGCATATCCTTTACGATACGTCTAAACCTGTTGCTGAGGGCGGCGGTAACTTCCGTACTCGTTTCGGTGTCGAATTTGAAGGTCAAAGCCTGTTAGCTGAAGACAGCTACTCAAAAGGCAGCGAAATCAAAGATGGCTACCCTGAGTTCAGTGACAAACTACTGAAACAACTGGGTTGGTGGGATGACCTAACAGCAGAAGAGAAAGCCTCGGCTGAAGGTAAAAACTGGAAGACTGACGTTTCTGGTGGTATTCAACGTGTGGCTATCAAGCATGGTTGTATCCCGTTTGGTAATGCGAAAGCGCGTGCGATTGTTTGGACATTCCCAGATAGAGTGCCACTACACCGTGAGCCGCTTTACACACCACGTCGTGATCTTGTTGCTGATTACCCAACGTGGGATGACAAAGAAGCGATTTTCCGTGTACCTACGTTGTACAAGTCAATTCAAGACCAAGACAAGTCTAGTGAATACCCGATTATCCTGACTTCTGGTCGTCTGGTTGAATACGAAGGTGGTGGTGACGAAACTCGTTCTAACCCTTGGTTAGCAGAACTGCAACAAGAGATGTTTGTTGAAGTGAACCCAAAAGACGCAAACGACATCGGCTTCAAAGACGGTGACGATGTTTGGGTCGAGGGCGCAGAAAAAGGTCGTATTAAGGTGAAAGCGATGGTCACACGTCGTGTGAAACCGGGGCTGGCGTTCATCCCATTCCACTTCGGTGGTAAGTTCCAAGGCGAAGATTTGCGTTCTAAATACCCAGAAGGCACTGATCCTTACGTTATTGGTGAAGCTGCTAACACAGCAACCACATATGGTTACGACCCTGTCACGTTGATGCAGGAAACGAAAGTAACCCTTTGTAATATTCGTAAAGCGTAAGGAGTCTTAAAATGGCTAGAATGAAATTTCTTTGTGACACCAAACGTTGTATCGAATGTAACGGTTGTGTCACTGCATGTAAGAATGAAAACGATGATGCTCTGGAATGGGGTATCCAACGTCGCCGCGTTGTGACACTGAACGACGGTGAACCGGGTGAAAACTCAATATCAGTAGCGTGTATGCACTGTACTGATGCGCCTTGTATGGCAGTTTGTCCTGCAGACTGTTTTGAACATACCGAAGACGGCATTGTACTTCACAATAAAGATCTTTGTATCGGTTGTGGTTACTGCTTGTTTGCTTGTCCGTTTGGCGCACCTCAATTTCCTAAACAGGAAGCCTTTGGTGAGCGCGGTAAGATGGACAAATGTACCTTCTGCGCTGGCGGCCCTGAAACAGAACCAGGTTCTGTTGAAGAGCGTCAAAAATACGGTGCGAACCGTATTGCTGAAGGAAAGCTACCAATGTGTGCTTCGCTTTGTTCGACAAAAGCGCTACTTGCCGGTGATGCTGATCAAGTCTCTGATATCTTCCGTCAGCGTATTGTAGAGCGCGGTGCGAAAGGTGCCGGTTGGACAGACGGCAACGACCTTTCTTACGATGCGATGAAGAGCTAGTTAGGAGAGACATATGCTTACAATGTTTAAGCGTCTCTTCCTTGTAGTGCTGCCAATGTTGGCAGCACTAACAGTGCTTTCTCCTATGAGTCATGCATCTGAGACGAACTCATCACAAACTCAATCGAATAGTGCAGAAAGAGAAATAACACAACTTGCTGGCGCCGATTTTTGGCGACAAGTAAGAAACGGTGAGGAAGGTTACACCACATCTCAATCTGCTGAGCACGGTGTGTTAATCAGTGCCCCTGGGCAAACATGGTACATACTGAAAGAGAAGTGGATGTCGCCAGCCGGCGCTGTTGCTATCTTTGGCAGTATTGCTTTCGTTACTCTAATGTACGTTGTGATTGGCCCACTAATGCTGAGCGCACCAAGAACAGGCCGTAAGATCAAACGTTGGTCTCGACTTGACCGTGCTTTGCACTGGAGTATGGCGTTTACCTTCTTAACACTGGCGTTCAGTGGTTTGATGTTGGTTTACGGTAAGCACTTCTTGAAGCCGTACATTCCAACGGACCTTTGGGGTTTCATCGTTCTATTGGCCAAGCAATACCACAACTACATCGGCCCGATTTTCTATGTGCTGTTGATGGCTCTTCTTATCAAATGGTGGCGCAAATCGATTTTCAAAATGGTCGATATCCAGTGGTTCATAAAACTGGGTGGTATGGTCGGGAAACATAAAGGTTCTCATCCATCTGCAGAGTTTTCTAACGCGGGTGAGAAAGCGTTATTCTGGCTATTGATTGTTATGGGTAGTATCGCTGCGATCAGTGGCTTGGTTTTGGACTTCCCAATTTTTGGTCAAACTCGACGTGATATGGAGCTTTCAAACCTTGTTCACATGTTGGCGGCTCTGATCCTTATTTGTGGTTTCGTATTCCACATCTACATCGGCCTGTTCGGTATGGAAGGCGCACTAGAAGGTATGGTAACTGGAGAAGTAGACGAAACCTGGGCAAAAGAACACCATGACCTTTGGTACAAAGAAGTGATGGAACAAGAGAAAAACGGCGTTGAACAAAGCGCGAACGCAGTAACAGAGAAAAGTGAAAGGGTGAATAAAAATGAACAAACCTCATAAAGGTATTTGGGTTGCTTACATCCTAAGCTGCTTTACACCATTTACTTGTCTTCTCTCTGGTGTGGTCGCGATTATCTACGCAGGCTATCGTTTAGATAAAGGGGAAGACGGCGAAGTCGTGGATACGCATTATTACGGCTTGATTCGCTCTTTCTTCTTGAACTTAACGTTCTTTGTGGTGCTTATCGTAACGGTAGCGACCTCTAATGGCGTGTTGATCGGTGTGAACGATTACTGGTATCAAAACCATATTATCGATTACATCGCTTACTACATTCCATATGTAGGTATGTTATTCGGTGGTATCGCAATTGTGGTTTGGTTTATCCGCATGTATCAAGGTATGCAGCGTTTAAGTCAAAACCTACCTCAAAACCCTTCAACAGGACCGAACCTCTAGCTCTAACTAGCAAGCGAATGGAAGAGTTAAGCTTCGAACTAGCGCGATAACGACTTGCCCAGAGCAATAGTCATTTATAAAGCCCAGTGATTCATTTCACTGGGCTTTTTGTGTTTAAACACCTAGATAACTACAAGCAGCTCTGAGTCACTCAACTCTGAATAAAATTCGCCCCATTGACCGCTTCAATATAGTGCAACTCCCTATGTTGGTGCAATCGTTCATGTGGCTTTTTCGCCCTCTAAGAGCCAAGAACGTGCAGCGGGAAATTTATTTATTTTTAATCAATAACTTAAAAGTCAATTCTGTTGCACGAAAATTACGCCATGCAGTTGGAACACATCTTGCGTTCACTGTTGAGTCTTTAATTAATTACATCATTGAATCGCACGATATCAGTGCAAATCAGATAAAGCGAAGGAGAATGCTTTAATGAGTGAAACGGTGACTCAAGTTCATAGTGCAGTACAAACCCTTACCCAAAGTTCAGATACTTTATTCCTATTACTCGGTGCCATCATGGTCTTCTTGATGCACGCTGGCTTTGCCTTTCTCGAAGTCGGTACTGTTCGAAAGAAGAACCAAGTCAATGCGCTGGTTAAGATTCTCTCGGATTTTGGTGTCTCCGCTATTGCTTACTTCTTTATCGGCTACTGGGTCGCTTATGGCGCGCACTTTTTTACCAATGCTGAAACGCTATCACAAGGTAATGGATACGAACTGGTTAAGTTCTTCTTTCTAATGACCTTTGCAGCGGCTATCCCTGCGATTGTTTCTGGCGGTATCGCAGAGCGTGCACGTTTCTATCCCATTTTGATTGCGACACTGTTTACCGTTGGTTGCATCTACCCATTTTTTGAAGGCATCATTTGGAACGGTAACTTTGGCTTCCAGGCGTGGCTAGAAGGCCAATTTGGTTACGGATTCCACGACTTCGCGGGCTCTGTTGTTGTTCACGGCGTTGGCGGTTGGATTGCATTGGTCGCAGTTTACTTCCTAGGCATGCGTAAAGGCCGTATCCGCGCTGGCAAACACACCAACTTCGCACCGTCGAACATTCCATTCTTAGCTCTGGGTTCGTGGATCTTATGTGTGGGTTGGTTTGGCTTCAATGTGATGTCAGCTCAGGCTATTAATGGCATCAGCGGCCTAGTTGCGATGAACTCATTAATGGCAATGGTCGGCGGTATTCTTGCGGCGCTTGTGGCAGGAAAAAATGACCCAGGCTTTATCCATAATGGGCCTTTGGCTGGTTTAGTCGCGATTTGCGCTGGTTCAGACTTGATGCACCCACTAGGCGCTTTGGTGACGGGCGGCGTTGCAGGCGCTTTGTTTGTTTACTTGTTCACGTACATGCAAAACAAAACACAGATTGACGATGTATTGGGTGTGTGGCCTCTACACGGCGTGTGTGGCGCTTGGGGTGGCATCGCAGCTGGTATCTTCGGCCAGCAAGCATTCTGGGGGCTAGGGGGGGTGAGTTTTGCTTCTCAGGTTGTCGGTACGTTAGCTGGTATCGCTGTTGCTCTGACTGGCGCTTTGATTGTTTATGGCGTGCTGAGCAGACTAACTGGCTTACGTTTGAGTGAAGAAGAAGAGTTCAACGGTGCGGACCTTTCAATTCATAAAATCTCTTCTATCAATGAAGACTAACGCTAGTTGCAGCGTTGAGTTGTAAGCTATTCAAGTAAATATAAATTAAGAAAACAGTGAATAATAAGCGGCTTCGGCCGCTTTTTTGTGTCAGTTGAAAACACATCGAAAGCTTCGGTAAGAAAGCCAAACGATAGCCAATCGAGTTATGTCACAAATAACCAATGAATTCAGTTGGCTAAGACTATGGTCTAATTCCTAAAACTATTGTTGAAATTTGATCAGTGCTAAGCTGTTACAAAGTGACATATTGAAAAGGACGTTATATGCATTTCCCATATCGAAATATCGTAATTCTTACTGGCGCAGGTATTTCAGCGGAGTCAGGGATTCAAACATTCCGAGCACAAGACGGGCTATGGGAAAACCATAAAATCGAAGATGTCGCGACACCTGAAGGCTTTGAAAAAGATCCTGACTTAGTACAAGCTTTTTACAACAAACGTCGTTCCGGATTGCAAAGTGACAGCATTCAACCAAATTCAGCCCATAAGGCGCTAGGTGAGCTTGAAGACAAACTCGATGGCAAAGTCACGATCATTACTCAAAATATCGATAATCTGCATGAGAGAGGCGGTAGCAGCAATATCATTCACATGCATGGTGAGCTACTAAAAGCACGCTGTAGCGAGTCTAATCAGGTTATCGAACATAAAGATGACATCGACACTGGTGAGCTTTGTCATTGTTGCCAGATTCCCGCGCAAATGCGTCCACACATTGTTTGGTTTGGCGAAATGCCTCTAAGAATGGGCGACATATATTCAGCGTTAGAAGACGCAGACTTGTTTATCTCAATCGGTACATCAGGTGTGGTTTATCCAGCGGCCGGTTTTGTACATGACGCTAAAATGCATGGCGCACATACTATCGAAATAAACCTCGAACCAAGTGCTGTTGAAAGTGAGTTTGAAGAGAAGCGTTACGGCAAAGCAAGTATCGAAGTACCTAAACTGGTTGGTGAACTGCTGAGCACGGAGCCAGGATCTTTAACGGCTTAATTAAGGTATAAAACGACGACAGACTGAGGCTGGTCGTTGTTATGCCAGCTCTACCCGAGCAGCGTCTACTTGGAACCATTTAGGGTAAACAAGTAAGTTGTCGTTTTGTTTGTGTATATCCATACAAAACACTTAAAACTCGTCTGTGTCAGAGCGCTGGGCTTTTTTCATGACATACATAGCTTTATCAGATTCAATCAATGCTTGTTTAAAATTTTCTCGTTGGGCAACTTCGATACCGTATGAAAATGATATGTCTTCATCAAGGAGTAAGTTGGTAACTTGTTTAATAAACTCCCCACCGCGGCCAAGTTGAATGGTTGCTACAAACTCATCGCCGCCAACACGAAACACCATTTCATCTTCAAGTACTACCTGATTTAGTGCTTGAGAAAAACGAACAATCATTAGATCACCGACTTGGTGCCCTTGGTGATCATTCACTTGCTTTAACCCATCTAAGTCGAAATAAATCAGCTCAAATTCTTCAAGCTTAATCGCATCGAACTTTTTACGATTATATAGTCCTGTAAGCTCATCTTTCTTACTTTGGTCTTTTAAGTGGGTATTTAATTTAGTGATACCGATGGCGATTAACAAAAAAGCAATTTGAAGTAAGCCATCTTCGAGAAAGGTATCAATTAGCTCATTTTGGTCAGCCCATTCATCGAGATATTGGACTTCACTCGATACATCATAAAATAAATTAAAGATAAGTAGCAGTGAGCCGAGCATAAGTGTTCTATTTCGGCGAATAGAACGGCGAGCAACAAAGCAGATATATGTCGTAATTACGAGCGTATTCGTTTCAAAGAACAGATCGTAATTAGAATCAACTTGAATAAGTGAGTTCAGCCCAAACAAAAGGAGTGACGTTAGAAGCGTTAAAATCACAACGAGTAGAATAGGGTTTGTTGGCATAACAAATAATACTCCGTATTGCTTCCTTTTAATCTTCTATAAAGTGTAGATAAAAATAAAGCGGCTTACGCCGCTTTATTAACCTATCGGTAAAAATCTAGTTGTTTACTTTAAGTTTTTGGAAGTACTCGTCATAAATGACGCTCGCTTCGCCAACTTCATCTTGCCAAACGCCGTTATCCATCACTGATTGTGGTGGGAAAATACTCTTATCTTCAGCAAATTCTTTAGGAAGAAGAGGGTAAGCCGTTTTAACTGGCGTCGGGTAGCCGATCTCTAGAGCAATTTTAGCTGCGTTTTCAGGACGAAGAAGGAAGTCGATCATTTTATGTGCCGCTTCAGTGTTCTTAGCGCCTGCTGGAATCGCTAGGCTGTCCATCCAGAAAATAGCGCCTTTCTCTGGCCAAATAATGTCAATTGTTGCGCCTTCTTGACGCGCCATGTAAGCAGAGCCATTCCAAAGCATACCAAGAGATACTTCACCCGCTAAGAAAGGGTTCGCAGGGAAATCTGAGTTGAATACCAATACGTTTGGCATTAGCTTACGCAGTTCTTCGTACGCTTCTTTGATTTCTTCAGGGTTAGTCGTGTTTGGAGAGTAACCTAGCTTAGACAGGGCAATGTGGAAAACCTCACGAGAGTCATCCATCATCATCAATTGACCTTCCCACTGCGTATCCCAAAGATCACCCCAGCCTTTAACTGAAGACTTATCTAGCATATCTGAGTTAATGCCAATACCTGTTGCGCCCCAAATATATGGGATCGAGTAGTTGTTGCTTGGGTCAAATGGCTTATCTAAGTAATTTGGGTCCAAATCTGCAAAGTGGCTTAGCTTGGTTTTATCAAGCTCTTGAAGCATGCCTTCTTTACGCATCTTAGAAACGAAGTAAGTCGAAGGAACCACTAGGTCATAACCTGTACCTTGAGTTTTTAACTTAGCGTACATGCTTTCGTTAGACTCATAGGTTGAGTAATAGACTTTAATGCCAGTTTCTTCGGTGAAGTCTTTTAGTACTTCATTTGGAATATATTCAGACCAGTTGTAAAAATACAGTTCTTGGTCAGCTGCGAAAGAGGGCGTAGAAAGTAAAGTAGCAGCACACAATGCGCCGGTATACAGTGTCTTTTTCATTACTGTTCCGTTCATTTGTTTGATTTGGAGCTGGGTAGTGAACCCAAAGTAAAAGGATTTTTAAAAATCGCGCTAGATTATATCAGCGATATAACAAAATAGGCAGCCTAAGCTGCCTATTCATTGATATTATTATTTTTAACTTGTTGATTATATAGATAGACTTGTTAAGTAAATCAATTACTTGCTGCCAACTGGATAACACACTCGCTTACTGACCCGCCTTAAGCTTCATGAAGTAATCTTCGTACTTCACGGTCTTGTTGCCAACCGCTGCTTGCCATTCAACACGGTCAAGGTCTTCTTGCGATGGAAAAAGAGCAGGGCTGCCTTTGAACTTATCATTAGACGCTTTAACTGCCGTTAGGTAGCCAGTGTCACGAGAGATTTGCTCTGCGATTTCAGGGCGAAGTAGGAAGTCGATCATCTTATGAGCCGCTTCTACGTTTACCGCGCCAGAACTAATTGCAAAGTTATCAACCCAACCGATGCCGCCTTCTTTAGGGAAAATCAGTTTCATTGGCAAACCTTCATTTTGCGCTGCAGCCGCAGAACCGTTCCAAAGCATACCAAGACCTACTTCACCTGCCATGTACGGTGCGCCTGGGTTGTCTGAGTTAAAGACGAGAACGTTTGGCATTAGCTTTTGCAGCTCAGCGTAAGCTTCGTCGATCTCTTTCTCGTTGGTTGTATTACCTGAATAACCTAACTTGCGCAGTGCGATGTGGAACACTTCACGCGTGTCGTCCATCATCATCAGCTGACCTTCAAGCTCAGGTTTCCATAGGTCAGCCCAGCTTTGGAAGTCTTGTGGGTCGTACATGTCTGTGTTAACAGCAAGACCTGTGATCGCGACTACGTGTGGAATAGAGTAGTCGTTGTTCGGATCATATGGCTTATCTAGATAGTTTGTATCTAGATTCGCAAAATTGTTTAGCTTGGTTTTGTCGATCTTTTGAAGCATGCCTTCGTCGCGCATTTTAGACACGAAGTAGGTTGAAGGAACCACAAGGTCGTAACCTTTATTGTGTGTTTTTAGCTTTGCGTACAAAGTTTCATTCGACTCGTAAGTCGAGTAAATTACCTTGATACCAGTTTCATCAGTGAACTGTTCTAGAATCTCACTGTTGATGTAAGGCCCCCAGTTCATGAATACCAATTCTTTGTTATCTTTTGCAAAAGATGGTGCAGATAACATTGAAAGCGCACATGCACTACCAGCCAATAGAGTAGCCCATTTTTTCATTGACGTTAGCTCCAAACTAAACGTGGCCCGAAGGCACTAGATAGAAAAACAGAATGGCAATTTACCATTCTGTTTATGATTAACACTTTGTAGAACATGAAGTTTGTTAACTTCTTATCAAGTCCGTCTTTATATAGAATAGGAGACTTATTTGATCTTCTCTCTCGCTAGTAACTGAGAAATAATCACCAGTACTAACGACACCACTAACATCACTGTTGCTAGGGCGTTTACCTCAGGAGAGATACCCACTTTAACCATTGAGTAAATCTTCAGTGGCAAGATTTCATAGGTTGGGCCTGTTACGAAAGAGCTGATGATCACATCGTCCAGAGACAAAGTGAAGCTCAATAACCAACCCGCAGCAACTGCTGGCTTAGCAAGAGGTAAGATGATCTGTTTTAGGATCGTCCATTCGCTTGCGCCTAAGTCTTTTGCAGCTTCTAGCATCTTCACATCAAAGCCATTCAAACGACTGTAAACCGTAACAACAACGAACGGCAGACAGAAAGTAATGTGCGCCGCAAGTAGGGTAAAGAACCCCAGTTGAACACCCATTACCAAAAATAGTGCAAGAAGCGAAATCGCCATTACGATATCTGGTGACATCATCACGATGAACAACATGCCATTTACGATGCCTTTACCTTTGAATTGGTAACGGAATAGGGCTACTGCTGTAAGGCTGCCGACAATCGTTGCGGCTGTTGCTGAGAACACCGCTACGTTGATCGAGTGCCACGCAGCCTGCATTAGGCTGTCGTTGTTAATCAGCGCGTCATACCACTTAGTGGTGAAGCCACCCCATTTCATACCAAACTTATTGGCATTAAATGAGTTTGCAATCAATACAATAATAGGTAGGTATAGAAACGCGTATACCAGCGCCATAAAGCTGAACTTAACTGTACGACCCATTAGTCTAGCTCCACTTTCTTATTCAATAGCTTACCTGCTCGGTAGTAGGCGTATAACATCACAGCCATTGCCATGGTCAATGCGATACTGGTTGCTGCGCCAAACGGCCAGTCTCGAGCGTTGAGCACTTGGCTCTTAATCACGTTACCAATCAATAGGTTCTTAGCGCCGCCTAATAGGTCAGAGATGTAGAACATGCCTAACGCCGGAAGAAGTACTAATAAACAACCGCCGATAATGCCTGGCATCGTTAAGGGTAAAACAACCTTCAATAGCGTTTGAAGTTTATTCGCACCTAAGTCTTTAGCCGCTTCTAAATAAGTATCGTCTAGCTTTTCAATCGCTGAGTACAACGGCAAAATCATGAACGGGAGTAGGATATACACCAAACCGATCATTACTGCTGTTTCTGAATACATGATACGTAGCGGTTTATCGATAATGTCTAACGCTAACAAGCCCTTATTCAACACACCTTGAGTACCCAGCACCACTTTTAGTCCGTAAGTACGGATCAAAGAATTAGTCCAGAATGGCACAATCACTAGGAATAACATGATTGGACGCCACTTCGCAGGCATTTTTGCCACGATATAAGCGAACGGGTAACCAATAATTAAACAAAGTAGGGTTGCGACAATTGCCATATAGAAAGAGTGCACCAACACTTTAAAATACAGCGGGTCAGCCAAACGCACGTAGTTATCGAGAGTGAAGGTCATCTCGATCAAGTTCGCTTCATCACGAGTTAAGAAGCTAGTACCGATGATCATGATGTTTGGAATCATCACGAACAGCACTAACCAACCTGTGATTAAAGCAACAATTGCGTTTTGTAAATTAAACTTCTTGCTCATCTTCTAATACCACTTCCCAGCTCTCAACCCAAGTTACTGCAACTTTTTGGCCCAGTGAGTGATCAACATCAGGGTCATCTTCGTTGAAGAATTCGCTAACCATGACACGCATACCAGATTCAAGTTCTACGACTGAATCTAATGTCATGCCTTTATAGGTTCGCTCGACAATGTGGCCAACAATACCGCGTTGCTCAGACTCTTTGATTTCTTCGATACGAAGATCTTCAGGGCGAAGCAATACTTGCAGTTTTTGACCCGGTGTTATGTCTTTATCGTGATAGATAACAGACTCTTCACCTTCGATTGTCGCAACAATGCGTTTTTCATCTTGACGAGATTTTGCTGTCGCTTCGAATACGTTAATTTCACCAATGAAACGTGCTACAAATAGGTTCTTCGGCTCTTCGTAGATCTCTCTTGGTGTGCCATCTTGTTCAATCACGCCATCACGCATAACAATGATACGGTCAGACATAGACAGCGCTTCTTCTTGGTCGTGTGTTACAAAAATGAAAGTGATACCAAGTTGGCGTTGTAATTGTTTCAGCTCAATTTGCATCTGTTTGCGCAATTTGTAATCAAGAGCAGAGAGAGATTCATCCAATAAAAGGACTTTTGGCTTATTCACGACGGCACGAGCGATTGCGATACGTTGCTGTTGACCACCGGATAGCTGGTGTGGTTTTCGTTGTGCCATTTGTTCTAAACGCACCATTTTTAAAGCATTCATGACACGAGGTTCAATCTCGTTGCTTGGAACTTTCTGCATGCGTAAGCCAAATGCCACATTATCGAAGACTGTCATATGCGGGAATAGGGCATAGCTTTGGAATACAGTGTTAACATGCCTTTGTTCAGCAGGAACTTGAGTTACATTCTGACCAGCTAATAGTATTTGACCACTATCTGCAGTTTCAAAACCCGCAATCATTCTTAATACGGTTGTTTTACCACAGCCTGATGGGCCTAAAATCGTGAGAAACTCACCATGATTTACGTTTAGATCAAGATTGCCGATGACTTCTTTACCATCGAAACTTTTACTAATGCCACTAAGTTGTACGACTGGCTTTCCTACTGATTTTTTAGCTTTCAACGTCTGTTTTTCTCCACCTTGGTTCTTTTTGACACCTGTTGCTATACACTTTTAAGGCGCGCATCATAATCACCAAAAACGTGAATTCAAAGCACTTTTTACCATTCGAAGATAAAAAATTTCGCAGGTAAAAGTAAACTTCTTTGACCATACTGATATTTACAAGCTTTACAGCCAAATAAGTGTTTAATTATTAACCATTAAGACTTAAAAGCAAAGCTTGTTACAGATTCATATTTTAGTTTATATCCGACATATGAGTATAATGAAGACAATTTTTTATCAATAAGTTAGGTGGCTTCGATAAAGTAAGTACACCTAGGTATCATTATGAACGACGACATCGAAAAAGATTTTAATCTGGGCGGTAGTATCGACCGTGCACTTTCTGGCGATTATGAGCTCAAAGCAACGGCTGTATTCCAAGAGGCTTGGAAACAAACCATCAGTCACTTTCTTTCGTTCTCTCCTGCTATTGTTGCTCTGATGTTAGTGCAACTGGCCATTTTTTATATCGCATTAAAATTACAACTGGGTGATCCTGCGGTTATCCTAGATGCCGTTATAGACCCAGAGGCTTTCACCCCACAAATCGTTGAATCTATTTTCATTGCTAACTTTAGCTATGAAGTAGTCAGCGCTCCTATTTACGCTGGTATTAGCTTAATGGCAATGAGCCACGCTGCAGGCTTACAAACCAAGACTCGTCACATAGGTAAAGGTCTACAATTTACAGTGCCTGTTATCTTAGTCACTTTGTTCAGCCTTATGTTACAAGGTATCGCGGGGATGATACTCCCGTTCCTTTCTATCTATTTCTCACTTGCATTTAGCCATGCAATTCTGTTGATTTGCGATAAAAAAGTACCTCCAATGCAATCACTGTTGCTTTCTTTGCGGGCCGTAAACAAGAAAATCCTCACTATCGCGTCTATCTACTTAATGGTGATGTTGATGTTCATCATTGCGGCGATGATGTATGGCATTGGTTTAATTTTCGTTCTTCCATTCTTTTTCCACGTGAAAGGTATTCTTTACCGTGAAATGTTTGGCATCAAGTTAAAGCTTATTGCGTCAGACAGGCCAAAGGACGATGACGACAATAACGACGGCAGCGATAATAACGACAGTAACAACAAAAATCCACAGGTGTTCGATGCATAAAGACACGCAGGCAAGCGCAAGCAAATCACTTGCGCTTAAAGTGACGGCACTGGCTCTTGTTGGGTCTATCTCACTGATTGGTCCTTATATTTACCAAGAAGAAGAGCGTCGACGTACGACAGAACAGAATTCCAATTCGACCGACCAGTTTGGTGACTTGACGGTTTCTTCGAGCAAACCAAACTTTGCGGCCATCGAAGATGTGAATGAGAAAAAGGACACGTTCTTTTCTTATCTACGTCCAAGCATCAACATCGAAAACAAACGAATAGCTAAAGAACGCGCGTTTTTGACTAAGGTTTCTGAATCAAGCATTGCGAACATCGATGCGGAAGATTTGTCATACGCTATAAGGTTAGGTAAATTGTACAGCTTGCCTGTGCCTTCATCAGGCTTAGATAAAGCTTGGCTTACAGAAATGCTTAATCGCGTAAACGTCTTGCCTGAAGCACTTGTGTTAACTCAGGCGGCAAACGAGTCGGCTTGGGGGACATCGCGCTTTGCAACCCAAGCGAACAACTATTTCGGACATTGGTGTTACGCCAAAGGTTGTGGTCTTGTTCCGCTACAACGTAACGAAGGTAGCTCCCATGAAGTGGCAACATTCTCTTCAAGCCAAGAGTCAGTACACCGTTACTTTATGAACCTGAACCGAAATCGTGCTTATGCTGATTTAAGAGCGATCCGCGCCAAGCTTGCGGCACAAGGCGATGATTTGCTAACGACAGGCACCGCTACAGAGCTTACCAATGGCTTGTTAAAATATTCTGAGCGAGGTTCAGACTATGTGACTGATTTACAAGCTATGATCCGTCACAACGAGGTATACTGGAAAAAGTAACTCGATTTGATATCAGTTGGCAGCCTTTCATAGTCGGCTAAGTCAATCTACATCACATAAAGAGCAGCTCACTGGCTGCTCTTTCTATTTATAAACGCTCAACTTCGACAAGATTATAAAAATGAAAAAGACAGCACTCGCTTTATTAGCCTCACTAAGCCTTGGGGTCTCTTTACCCGCTGCAGCACAAGAATACATGTTCACGTATTCTAAGCTTTATACTCAGCTGAAAAACAACACCAAAGAAGGGCATGATGACGTCAAAGTAGCGGTCTTCTTTGTTGATCAACAAGCTCAGCAAACCTGTCACATCAGCAAAGCTTGGATGGAAAAAGAAGAGCACTACGAAGAGCTAAAAGTCTCTCCAGCCAATGAACTGCTTCTACCGGTAGATCAAAACCTACGCTCAGCAAATCCTCTTATCTTTGTACAAACTCAAGAACAAGAGTGTGCGTATTCTTTAGTTGTGATGACTCAAGAGCCTTTAGCTGGCACAGTAGAAGTTGCACAGATAGAAAACCTATTGCCACAGATGCAGGCGATGCTTGAAGACGTCAGCGGCATGTTCTCTGGTTGGTTCACGCCAAACATCCAAGGGCTAACACTAGAGTTCGCTAATAAGCTGGAAGGTAACATTGAGCTTTCAAATGGCAAGCAACTACCAATCAAAGAAGGGCGTGCGAAATTCACCTTAGAAGAACTGAGTGGAAGTGACAGCATCACGTTGCCAGAACCAACAGTACGCGTATTGCCGTACATTCCCGCGCAATAATTTTTAACGGAATCATTGTTAGTGAAGTAAAAGCTTAGCGAAATCATTCCTCTAAGCTTTTGTGACATATCTTAAAGCAGCCTGATCGAATTAGATCAGGCTGCTTTTCTTTATCTGCGATACCAACCGAGATCTTACTAAGACGCGTCTCTCTAACCGTTTAGGGGCTTATCGAACAATAAAAGCAAAAACTTTCTATTACTCAGCTTGGTTATACTGCCGTTACTATTTCAACCTCAAATAAAAATCCGTATAATCCACGCCCTAAAACATCCCACTAGCAATCTACAGTCGGTAATACGACAGTGTGAGAGTCGCAATGAACCAAAACGATAATAGAAAAGAAACACTTGAATTCAACAAACTTCAGAAACGTCTGAGAAGAAATGTTGGAAATGCCATCATCGACTACAACATGATCGAAGAGAATGATGTTGTAATGGCATGTATTAGTGGTGGTAAAGATTCATTTGCGATGTTAGACATTTTGCTACGTTTGCGAGAAGCAGCACCGATCAAATTTGATGTTGTGGCGGTAAACCTAGATCAAAAACAACCTGGGTTCCCTGAACACATTCTTCCTGAGTACTTTGAAACGCTGAACATTCCTTACTACATCGTAGATAAAGATACGTATTCAGTGGTTAAAGAGAAAGTGCCAGAAGGCAAAACAACGTGTGGCCTATGTTCTCGTCTTCGTCGTGGTACTTTGTACTCATTCGCTGAGAAGATTGGGGCAACTAAGATCGCACTTGGCCATCACCTTGATGATATCGTTGAAACTATGTTCCTGAACATGTTCCACGGTGCTCGTCTAAAGGCAATGCCACCAAAGCTTCGTTCAGATGATGGTCGTAACGTTGTTATTCGTCCACTGACTTACTGTCGTGAAACGGACCTGATCAAATACGCAGAACACAAAGAGTTCCCAATCATTCCTTGTAACCTGTGTGGCTCTCAAGAGAATCTACAGCGTCAGAACATTAAAGCGATGCTAATTGATTGGGACAAGAAAACTCCAGGCCGTGTTGAGAAGATCTTTAAATCAATCCAGAACGTTAGCCCAAGTCAACTGGCTGATCGCGAGTTGTTTGACTTCATAAACCTTCCACTTGACCGTAGTGAAGATCGCAAAGCATACGAATTCGAAGAAGCTGAAATATCATCTTCAAACATTGATGAGTCAATGTTCATCGACGTAACGAATGTTTAGCCACTTGAGTGAATAAAGATGATTTTAGCCATTCTGTATTTGGAATGGCGTTGCTCTAGATAAACAAAAATGCCTCAAGCAATGCTTGAGGCATTTTTTATAAGTTAAACTTGTCGCTAACTTAACCTTTCGAAAGGTTAGGGTCTAATGGGCTCACGTAACCAGACGGTTTAAGAGCAAGCACGTCACAATTAATCTTGTCGATCACATGTTCCGCAGTATTACCAATAAACACAGCAGACAAACCGGTACGGCCCGTAGTACCAAGAATCACCATCGCAGCGTTATTTTCAGAAGCTACACGAGGAATAACATCTTCAGGCAAGCCTTGCTCAACCACGGTTTGTTCTTCACACATACCGTGCTTCTGACGCAATGCTTTCATTGCCGTTAAGTGATGGCCACGAACTGCGTCGGTATAAGATGTTGGATCAAACTCTGGCAATTCAATTGTTATATTCGCCGGTGTCACAGGGTAAGCATTAACCAAGAACGGTTCTGCATCCAAGCGGCCGGTGATCTCCAGTAATCTATCAACCATCGTATCGTTGAGCTCTAAGTGAGCTTCTGTCTCTGAGCCTACGTGAACTGAAGCAAAGATCTTCGCATCATCAGGCCAGAAGTCATTTTTAACCAGCAGCACAGGGCTAGGGCATTTTCTAAGTAGGTGCCAGTCAGTAGGAGTGAAAATAACAGATTCTAAAGTATCGTGCTTGCGCGTACCTTTGATTAAGATATCGTGGTCACAACTGTATACTTCTGCAATGATCGCCTCGTACGGGCGGTTGTGCCACACGACTTTAACGTTGAATTCAATGAAATCATCAAGGTAAGGTTCTGCTACTTTATTCATCCAGATCTCACGTTGATGAATAACTCCTCTGCGCATTGCGTCTCTTTCGTCGACAGAGAGCATCGATGTCATCTCATACGAGAAATCATAGATCGACAAAAAGAAAGTGATATGGCTTGTTGAGGTGCTTTTCTTCGCAAGTTGGATAGCACGAACTAGAGCAGGTTGCTCATCGTGATTAATGTCAGCGACAACTAAAATTTTGTTATAGATACTCATAACTAAGCCTACTTTTCAGAACGAATATATAAATAATGTAGCGTAGTTATAGAGAGATGAAGAGAAATATAAGAGGTTTTAAGGGAGAAATATGATGTAGCTCATTATTAGGCTACATCATTGATATCTAGACTATTCTTTTGAAACACCAGCGAGTTCCATCAACGTATCATGATCTTCGATAGTGATGTATTTTCCTTTAACACTCAAGATGTCAGCTTTTTGGAAACGCCCCAAAAGGCGACTAATCGTCTCGACAGTTAGACCTAGGTAGTTACCAATGTCGCCGCGAGTCATAGTTAAACGGAACTCTCTAGGGCTAAAGCCGCGTTGAGAGAACCGAGTAGAAAGATTGTAAAGGAATGCTGCAAGACGCTCTTCCGCATTCTTTTTAGAGAGAAGCAGAATCATTTCTTGGTCACCTTTAATCTCATTACTCATCAGGCGCATAATTTGCTGACGCAATTTAGGCATTTTCCCCGATAAATCATCAAGAATTTCGTATGGGATTTCACATACCATAGACGTTTCTAGTGCTTGAGCGAAACTAGGGTGTAGATCACCTGTAATCGCATCGAAGCCAACAAGGTCACCAGCTAAGTGGAACGCAGTAATCTGCTCATCACCTTGCTCGGTAATCGTATAGCTCTTGATCGTTCCAGAGCGAATAGCATACAGAGATTTAAGCTCGTCACCGGCTTTAAATAGCTCTTGGCCTTTTTGAATAGGCTTTTTTCTTTCAATGATCTGATCAAGTTGATCGAGTTCAGATTCATTCAAAGTAAATGGAATACAGAGCTGGCTAATACTACAATCCTGGCAATGGATTGCACAACCACCAGACTGAACACGTTTCGTCGCAGGCTTTTCAGAAATCATAACAATCTTTCACTATTTGACATACATCAATATTTTAGCATTCCTTAATCCTAAAGGGTAGTAAAAAAACCGGGTTTAAAGAATAGCTATACGGTATAAATAATAAGGTGTAGAGCCATATATCCAGTATAAAAGCCGTAAATTAGGATTAAAATTGCGCCTAACTGGCGAAATAAATCAACTTGTTGCAGTTTCTTGAAGAAATTAGCCCCCATACCAACGGTTAACATTGCTGGAAGGGTCCCTAAACCGAAGGCTAGCATGATTCCTGCTCCGTCATACCAGCTTCCAGATACCGCTGCCCACGTAAGCATTGAATAAACAAGGCCACATGGGAGCCAACCCCAGATGAAACCAAATGGTAAAGCATGGATGGGGTGCTTCAATGGCAGAAATGATTGACCTACAGGTGATATATAACGCCATAGCTTCTGCCCGACTTTTTCAAAAAACAACAATCCAAACCACCATTTTCCAATGTACAACCCTAAGATGATCATAAAGGCGGCAGCAAACAGACGAAGCCAACCAAGCAAAGCATTGAAATCGCTTAGTTGAGCAATCGAAGAAATTGCACCGCCAATCACGCCACCAATTACGGCATAGCTTAATAGGCGTCCAAGGTTATACAGGAGGGGAGTAATAGGGGAAGGTTTAGTGTTGCCAATAGAAAGAAGCGAAGCGATGCCACCACACATTCCCATGCAATGACCTGAGCCTATCAATCCAACAACAAAAGCGCCGATCCAATCAGGTGTCATCATTCTTTTTTTCTAAACTAGTTTGGTTTTCTACGCTAACGTAGTTTTCTCTAGAGGCAGGGGCGCTCATCTCGGCTTTCTTGTCCGCAGCTGGTTTGTTGTCAGAGTTATGGTTAGCATGGCTGTCTTCATCGAATAGAATACTATGGCCTTGACGTTCAAGATCTTCAAACTGCTCGCTCTTTACTGCCCAAAGAAAGATTCCGACTGCGATGCACACAAGTACGATCGCTATTGGAATGAGGATGTATAAACTTTCCATTATTTCCCTTGCTCTTTTAAAAGCCTTAACGAGTTAGACACAACTATAATAGAGCTAGCCGACATGCCGACGACGGCAATGTAAGGAGCAACTAAACCAGACACTGCTAGAGGAAGGATAAGCAAGTTATACCCCAATGACCACGCCAAGTTTTCACGGATTATCTTACGCGTTTTTAGCGCTAATGTACGTGATTTAAGTAATCTATCGAGATTATCACCCAATAGCACCATATCCGCTGAGGCTTTCGCTACATCTGTACCTCCCCCCATTGCAACCGAAAGGTGCGCACCTGCAAGTATAGGCGCATCGTTAATACCATCACCAACCATCATGGTAATGTCACTTGCATCTCGAGAGTTCAGGTAGGCAAGTTTATCTTCAGGTTTCGCGTTAGCAACAATGTCTGTAATGCCGATCTCTTCAGCAACAGGCTTCGCGTTAATCAAAGAATCGCCAGTCAGCAGAGTCGTTTTGATTCCCGCTTCTTTAAATTGCTTAATAAACTCGATGCTTTCTTTGCGAATGGGATCTTCATAAGTGAACGTCGCGATATGACGCCCCGCCATTGACAAATAAATACCGTTACTTTCCGATGGTTGAGCTTCACCTAGAATGAATTCACTACTACCAATCGCCACTTCTTGGCCATTCCACTCACCAGTGATGCCTGAACCAATCACGTTATTGACTGACTCTACTTCGATATCATCAGAAAGATGAGTCTTGAACGCTTTAGCTATAGGGTGATTAGCGTGTTGTTCTAGGCTTGAAGCAATTTGTAAACATGTCTCTCTATTAAGGTCTGAAAAGGTGTCTACTTGGCTGATGCGAATATCCCCCTCAGTCAAGGTACCTGTTTTATCAATGATTAAGTGGTTAACTTTACACAGAGTTTCGAATACGTGCCCTTTACGCAGCAAAATACCAAAGTTCCCCATACAAGAGGTTGAACAGGTAATTGCCGTTGGTGTTGCAAGTGATAAAGCACATGGACACGTTGCAACGAGTACTGAAAGCATGATCCAAAACGCGTCTTCTGGACTTGTTTGATGCCAATAGAACCAGGTGCCGAATGAAATAACTAAGATAATTGCCACAAAGTACCGTGCGACCACATCAGCGATTTCCGCGATGCGAGGCTTAGACAACTGCGCTTCATCTTGCAGACGAACGATATTAGAAATCACCGAATCGGCCTTAGATGCCATCACCTCTAATTCAAACGATTCATCACCATTCAGTGTGCCAGCAAAGACGGCATCGCCTTCGTTCTTAACCACATGAATAGATTCGCCAGTCAGCATTGACTCATCGATGTGAATTCTGCCAGACAATACTCTGCCATCAGCAGGAATATGTTCGCCCGGTAGAACACGAATCCGATCGCCAACCTTCAAGGTTTTCACCGGAACTTGATCGCCATCTAACGTTGTCGCCATAGCAGGAACGAGCTTAAGCAGGTTACCACTAGCAGCTGCTGCTTTACGACGAGCGCGCATTTCAAGGAAGCGACCAAGTAGAAGGAAGAAGGTAAACATTGAGATTGATTCAAAGAATACTTCGCCTTGTTCTGTAACTGTTGCCACTACACTCGCAACATAAGCAAATAGCAGAGCAATCGACACAGGCACATCCATGCCTAGCATTCGGCCTTTAATGCTTCGCCACGCATTAATATAGAAAGGTAGCGCTGAGTAGAGCAGGACAGGGGTTGCGAAGATCAAACTAACCCAGCGGAAGTAACTCTTGAATTCCGGCTCTAGGCTACCAAACACTTCAAGATAAAGTGCCACAGCCAACATCATGACTTGCATGGTCGCCAAACCAGCAACACCAAGACGATAGAGGTAGTTTTTCATCGAGCGATGATAGGCGGCTTCTTGTTGATCGGCTTCAAAAGGTGCAGCCTTGTAACCTAGTGTATGGATTGCTGATAACAACTCGCTAAGTTTCACTTGCGTATTATCCCAACTAAGCAGGGCACGGTTAGTGGTGGTATTAACACGAATGCTACCGACCCCGGACTTTGAAGAAACTTGCTTTTCAATAAGCCATGCACAGGCTGCACAAGAGACGCCTTCAAGTGACAATGTCACTTCAGAGGCGTTTTCAGAGCTACGAACGAACTCTAGTTGGACATCTTCATTATCATAATGGCTGAGAGCCAGAAGTTGCTCTGGTACTAGATCAGCTTTTTCAGCTGGAGCGGTGCGATATTGGTAGTAAGAAACCAAACCGCTATCAACGATTGTTTGGGCTACGGTTTCGCAGCCCGGACAACACATCTTTCGAGTCGCTCCTAAGATCTCTACTTTAAAATCCGTTTCCGCTGGTACATCTTCACCGCAGTGATAACAGGATTCACACATAAGCTTTTAGTTCGTTAGTTGAGTAGAAGTTTCAATAGGGAAGTTCATGCGACCTTGCACTAACCATTCAGAGTTATGTGGAGAAAGCTCGATAAACCATGGACCTTGCATTTCGTGGTCTAGAGTCAACGTGTAATTGCCGCTCGCATCAGCGGTAAGCAACTGAGTGAAATCACGGTCAGGCAGTGTTCTGTGAACGAACATTGCGTTAATAGCAGGGAAGTGATCAAGTTTGCCTTTATTTAGAGTAATGATAACAGAGTTACCTTTCTCATTAATTGAAGCCGAGAGACCAAGTTCTTTAGCGATGTTTACTTTCGAAATATCGACATTAATGCCTTTTCCTTTTTTATAGTAATCCTCAGTCACCAAATCTACAGAGTTCTCTGTAAACACAATAACCGTCATGATGGTCCAAATAACTACTGTCGCCGGCAACGCGATTAAGAACCACGGCCAAAACTGTTTATACCAAGGCTTTACCATAAAAAATATCTCAAAAAAGAATAAAAAGAAGGGGTTATAAAATAAAGGAAAGACAGCCTCTTAAAAAGAGGCTGTTATTGAAATGTTACTTATTATCTGAGTTGCTTAAACTCCACACGTATGATGCAACAAGCTGAACTTTGTCTTCGCCTAGAATATCTTTCCAAGCAGGCATTACGCCAGAACGTCCGTTCATAACTGTTTCAGTGACATCAGCGCGAGAATCGCCGAACAACCAATCGCGGTCTGTTAGGTCAGGCGCACCTACAGCAGGGTTACCCTTACCATCAGTACCGTGACACGCAGCACACACGACGAAACGTGCTTTACCAGCTTCTGCTTCACGTGCGTTCACACTACGTCCAGAAAGGCTAAGCGTGTAGCTAACCACTTCTTTAACGCCTTGCTCACCAAGTGCATCTTTCCAGCCTGGCATTTGACCAACACGACCGTGCATGATCGTCGTCACAATAGCTTGTGGCTCACCGCCATATAGCCATGCGTCGTCAGTTAGGTTAGGAAAACCTTTCTGACCACGAGCATCAGAGCCGTGACACTGAGAACAGTTTTGCAGGAACAAACGTTGACCCACTTTGATTGCGTCAGTATCTGATGCAATGTCAGGGACAGAACGTAGGCCGTTTTCGTCGTGAGCTAGCTTTTTAAACGCTTCACCAAAGTAGGTATTTGCATCATCAAGCTCTTTAGCGTATTCGTCTAACTGTTTGTTAGCTTGAGCTGCAGCGATTGCAGAGCGAGACTCTTCTACGCTACGAACTGTTTGATTTGAACTCGTCCAACCTAGTAGACCTTTAAAGTTACCAAGGCCAGGGTATAGAGCAAGATAAACAGCTGCAAACACAATTGTGCTAACGAAAAGGTACGTCCACCATTTAGGTAGTGGGTTATTGAGCTCACGAATACCGTCGTATTCATGGCCCATATCATGACCCTCTTCTACGCCTGTTTTATCTTTAAAACACCAACGAAGTAAGACCGCACAACCAATTAGGGTACCAATCGTAATCGCACTAACCCAGATACTCCAGAATGTACTCATTACTTTGTCACTCCTTCATTTTTAGAACTTGTTGCTGGCTCGTCGTCAGCAAACACTAGGTTCGCATCTTCGTCGAAACGTGATTTACGTTTCTTGCCGTATGCCCACCAAACGATACCGATGAAGCAAGCAAAAACAGTCACAGTCCAAACACTTTGAAATGTAATAATGTCCATAATTATTCCTTATTTCATTGCGTGGCCAAGCGATTGAAGGTAAGCGATGATTGCATCCATCTCTGTTTTTCCTTCAACATCTTGTTTAGCATTAGCAATTTGTTCGTCTGTGTAAGGAACACCAAATTGATTACGGAAGAGTTCAAGCTTCTGTTGAGTCAATTTGCCATCAAGTACATTCTCAGCAAGCCAAGGGAAACCTGGCATGTTTGATTCAGGAACAAGTTCACGAGGATCTAGAAGGTGAACACGATGCCACTCATCAGAATAACGGTCACCAACACGTGCTAGATCAGGACCAGTACGCTTAGAACCCCATAGGAATGGATGTTCCCAAACGCTTTCGCCAGCTACTGAGTAGTGGCCGTAACGTTCAGTTTCAGAGCGGAAAGGGCGAATCATTTGGCTGTGACATACGTTACAACCTTCGCGGATATAGATATCACGACCTTCCATTTCCAGAGCAGAGTAAACTCGTAGGTTTTCTACAGGTTCTGTTGTCTGTTTTTGGAAAATAAGAGGTGTGATCTCTACTAAAGCACCAAAGCTGATAGCAATAACGATCAAGATCGCTAGTAAGCCAACGTTTTTCTCGACCAACTCATGGCGATTATTTGAATTTGAGCTCATTCTAAATCTCCTTAAGCCGGTTGAGGGATAGCTTTAAGGCTATCTTTAGGTGCTGAAACAGTTTTGTACGTATTGTATGCCAGTAAGAACATACCAGATAGGAAGATGAAACCACCTAAGAAACGTACAAAGTAGAACGGGTAAGACGCTTCTACTGACTCTACAAAGCTGTAAGTCAACGTACCGTCAGAGTTAACTGCACGCCACATCAGACCTTGCATCACACCAGAGATCCACATCGCAACAATGTAGAAAACCGTACCAATCGTTGCTAACCAGAAGTGAACATTGATTAGAGATACAGAGTACATACGCTCTTGACCAAACAGTTTAGGAACTAAGTGGTAAACCGAACCGATAGAAACCATTGCAACCCAACCTAACGCACCAGAGTGAACGTGACCGATAGTCCAGTCCGTGTAGTGAGATAGTGCGTTAACCGTTTTGATTGCCATCATAGGGCCTTCGAAAGTCGACATGCCGTAGAATGATAGAGAAACGATTAGGAAACGTAGGATTGGGTCATAGCGAAGCTTATGCCAAGCACCTGATAGAGTCATAATACCGTTGATCATGCCCCCCCAAGAAGGAGCAAACAGAACCAAAGACATAACCATACCTAGAGACTGAGTCCAGTCGGGAAGTGCAGTGTAGTGTAGGTGGTGAGGACCAGCCCAGATATACAGAGACACAAGAGCCCAGAAATGAACAATCGACAGACGGTAAGAATAAACAGGGCGACCAGCTTGTTTAGGAACGAAGTAGTACATCATACCTAGGAAACCAGCTGTCAATAGGAAGCCTACCGCATTGTGTCCGTACCACCATTGTACCATTGCATCGATTGCGCCTGCATAAATCGAGTACGATTTAAACGCAGATACAGGAACAGAAAGGCTGTTAACGATGTGCAACACGGCAACCGTGATGATGAAAGCTCCGAAGAACCAGTTTGCTACGTAAATATGCGATGTCTTACGCTTAATCATAGTTCCAAAGAACACGACCGCATAAGCTACCCACACAAGAGTAATAGCAATATCGATTGGCCATTCAAGTTCTGCGTATTCTTTACCAGAGGTCATACCTAACGGTAAAGTAATTGCAGCGGACAGGATAATCGCTTGCCAACCCCAAAAGGTAAAGGCTACGAGAGGGCCACCAAAGAGACGCGTCTGACAGGTACGTTGTACAACATAATATGATGTTGCAAACAGCGCACTTGTACCGAACGCAAAAATAACCGCATTAGTATGCAGGGGACGTAAACGACTGTACGTCAGCCACGGCGTATCAAAGTTTAGCTGTGGCCAAACTAATTGAGCGGCAATCAAAACACCAACGCCCATACCGACAATACCCCACAAAATTGTAACGAGGGTAAATTGACGGACGACCGTATAGTTGTAGTTTTGTTCAAGCTGCTTTTCTTGGCTCATTTGCATGCTTCCAATTTCTTATTTACTACACTTTACTTCCAACACGACTCACGTCGTAATGCCACCCAAATTAGAAAAGGAAATTCAGCCTATTCATGACTTTATTTCCACTTGCTGATTTTAAAAAAAAGTGGCATTTTCAACGCGACACTATACTTGAATTAACAAATCAATGACAGAGTAGTAACCTTACGCATGGTCCGGAATTGGATTTTTCTTTAAAAACTTTGAACTTTGTAACAAGGAGTAAAGATTATAATGGCAGCACAAAAGCTAACAAAAGGCAGACTTGTTCAAATTATCATCATATTGGTTGTTTTAATAGCTGCATTTACTTGGAGAACAGTAACATACGTTAACGACGAAACAATAGACTGTATAATTTCAAAACCTTGTCAATTTGGTATTGAACAACATAATGTTTTAATTTCAGGTTATAGCAAGGGGTATTCAATCAAAACATCCGAAACTGGTAAATTCATCATTAATTATGATGGCAGCGGAACCTTAGAACCAAACGGGGGCTCTCATTGGCTACTACAAACCAACGATGAAACTGCCTCAATAACGGTTACATTCCCACAACAGGTCAGTACGTATTCTGTAAATCTATCTAAAGCAAACTGAATCACGGCATCGATACTTTTGTAGAAACATATACTAAATCAGTGAAACACAGTGCATTAAAGTGTTATAAAGAGAACATTAATAAATCCTTCAGCAATCTATGAAATTTCTATCAAAAGTCTCTTATTCCTTAGATTATAAAGTAGCGGTCGATGAGTTGCTCTCCGGAGTAGTAAAAAGCGATGATATCGCCTGTCTTATTTGCTACTGCACAGAAGAGTACTCAACGTTAGCTGTGCAGCAACATTTGGTCAACGCTCTTCCTCATACTCCCATTCATGGATGCACTACTTGTCACGGCATAATGACCGAAACAGGGTTCCATTCTGGCCCTGTGATTGGTGCACTTATCATTTATGATACAGGGATCAACGCCTACGGAACGGGTATCGAGCACTTCGGTGATTCTATAGAAAAAAACACCTTCCGAGCGATCGATAAAGCACTTAAAAACGCCAACCGAGAAGGCGAAATACCCGATTTAATCTTGCTTCATTCTACGCCTGGCAATGAAGAAAAAATCATGGCAGCCATAGACAACAAGTTTGGAACAGCCGTACCAATTATTGGTGGCAGTGCTGCAGATAATCAGGTTTCCGGCAATTGGAGCATATTCACCGAAGAGTCTCTCTCTGTTAACGGTTTATCTCTAATGGCGGTGTTCGCTTCTCAATCGATATATTCCTCCTTAAGCGCCGGCCACACACCCACACAGTACTCTGGTACCGTGACTAAAGTCAGAAACAGAGTATTGTTGGAGATCGATCATAGGCCTGCTGTCACCGTTTATAATGAATGGACCAATTTCCACTTAGGTGACAGTGATGACGGCTATATATTCGAAAAGTCTTCTGTCTATCCATTGGGCAGAAAAGTAGGTTCTTCATACGACTACCCATATTTCAAGTTGTCGCATTCAATCCGAGAAACCGAAAACAACGGGATCGAGTTATTTACCGACATAAATGAAGGCGATACCATCTATTTGATGCAAGGCTGCAAACAACAATTAATAGGCCGCGCAGCCAACATCATTCATTCATCTTACTATAATGACATGGCATTTGAGGAAAAACTGGGGGCTATTAATATATTCTGTGCGGGTCCGATGTTAAATCTAAAACAAGACATGGATGAGGTATGCAACCAAATAAATCAAGCACTTGATGGACTACCTTACATTTGCTCTTTCACATTTGGTGAACAAGGTAGACTCTCTGGCGGCGAAAATGCACATGGAAATTTAATGGTGTCGTCAGCAACTTTCTATAGGCTAAAAAAATAATGAGTTCTGAAGGTCAAGAAGAGCTACAAGAAGCCCGTATTGAACTGCAAAAACTAAAGTCACGTGAACGGAAATTAGCTGAAGAAAATAGGGTGATCTTATCAACCATTTCGGCTATCAGTAAAGCGAATAACATCGCAGAGATATTCTCTAGTATTGAATTTGTACTCAAAAAATACATAAAATTCGATGATTTTATCGTGATCTCAAGGGTCGGGAATGAAGGGAAATTCAAAACTTTGTTAACCAATAATAGAGTATTTGGAAAGATAAAATGGAGTGATAGCGGTAAACTATCGCGAGTGATAAATGGAGAATGCGTAATCCTTTTTGAACCCAAATCGTTGGGTGAATTTAACTCTTTGCATCCCATCATACTCGACCAAATTAACTCTGTTTTGATCACCGGCATTGATAGTGGATTAACTCAGTCCGTCATTATCTTTGTTCATTCCAACACCAAGCATTTTGATATTGAAACCAAAGCTACCCTAAGCCGTTTTCGTCCGCTAATTGAACGAGCGGTGTTTGATATAGAAAATAAAGAGAAACTCGAAGCCACCGTTCGAAAGCGAACAGCGGAGCTTGTCACAGCAAGAAAAGAGGCAGAAAGAGCCAATAAGGCAAAGTCTGAATTCTTAGCAATGATGAGTCATGAGTTAAGAACCCCATTAAACGCGGTCATAGGCTTAATCGACACACTAAAGTCAACACAGTTAGATGAAGAACAACAGTCTATACTGCTTAATATGAGTACATCATCTGAGCTTTTGTTAGCAATTATCAGTGACGTGTTGGATTTTTCTAAAATAGAGTCTGGAAGTTTCTCTTTGGCTCCCCAATGGAGCGACATAAGAGATGCTGTAACTTTTGTGTTATCTGAACAAAAGAAGACAGCAGACAATAAGGGATTGGAGTTAACCTCTACGAGTTATATACCTGAAGGGGAACTTCATTATACCGATCCAACTCGCTTAACACAGATTCTATTTAATCTGATTGGTAACGCGATAAAGTTCACCGAATATGGACATGTTCACGTATCGATTGATTACCAACAGAGCTCTTTTGATATAACGGTGGAAGATACCGGGATTGGCATTAGCTCACAGCAAATTTCGTCATTGTTCAGCCCGTTCGTACAAGCCGATAGCACAATCACACGTAGGTTTGGTGGTACCGGTTTGGGGTTAGCTATCACTAAGCGACTTGTTGAATTGATGGGTGGTCGCATTAGCGTAGAGAGTAAGCTAGGCAAAGGTTCTAAGTTCAAAGTGCATTTACCCGTGCTCACTAGAGCAATGAACAAACAGGATTGCACTAAAGCAAATAAACGCTCTCGAAAGCTAAGAAGTCGCTATACAGTTTTAGTTGTTGAAGATAACCCAACGAATCAAATGGTGATCAAGTTAATCCTAACGCGACAAGGGCACGAAGTTTTTATTGCAAGTAACGGTGAAGAAGCACTTAACTTTATCGAGAAAGACAACGATCGGATAGACATTATTTTAATGGACGTGTCGATGCCAGTAATGGATGGCTTAACCACAACGAAATATATTAGAGACGCCAATATCGAAACCCCAATCGTTGCGTTGACAGCGCACACATCAATAGAAGACAGATATTCGTGTCTAAATGTAGGCATGAATGATTTCGTAACGAAGCCTGTACGAACCAAAGAGATAACAGAAGCAATTAATAGATTAATGCTTAACGCCTAATAAACATATTTCTTAAATGAAGATTAAGAAATATGTTTATTAGGTATTTTATGGTAAATACCCACCATGGTTAAATACACAGTATAAAACCAGAGAATAACAACACAATACGAAGGCAGGGCATCACACAAAGAGTCCTGCCTTATAAAGGCTAAACGATATTTAACATAATATACATAATACGCACTGAGATAATTTGCTTTTGAGGGGCTTTCTAAGCTCATACAGAACTTCTGAACGTTGTTACTGACAAGGTTTTACGTGCATGTTCCATTGCTTGTTGGTCTGTCTCATATGGTCCATAGATTTTTACGTTGTGGTTTTCATCTCCATCAATGTTTGTAACTGACATGAACCAGTCACCAACCAAGAATATCTCATCAGCAAGTTCATTCACTTCTTGGAAGTTTAAGCCAACAACATTCGACACCATACATTGAACTTGGTCTGTGTCATCTCGATAGCCAAGCATCTGTACATGATTTTTTGTTGGATTCACTTATGAGCAGCATTTCTTTTAGTAACTCTAAGCTGTCGAAGACTTTTTTGTACTGAGACGCTTGGCAACCATTATTTTAACTACCTCATGAGCTTGATACCGAAGCGTTTTAATTCCAGTCCACCGAAGTTATTCACGGTAAAGCTTGAGCTATCACGTTCATAGGTCCTGAACACCAATATCTTTTTGAAGAAAAAGTAACACAAGTGCGAATAATTATAACTTTAACCTATTGTTTTAAAGAAGCTTGAAATCAGACGTCAACCTAAACTAATGTCTCGACTACGTGGAGAACGCATAAAATTGGCGAGATTTATAATTATCTTTTAAATCAGGTGGTTAGATGTAATTTCTAATAGTTCAAAGCCCTTTATTTTGTTAAGATATTCTCTAAATCAATAATATAAAAGGCTTAATATGAAAATTAGTACAATCGCCCTATCACTATTCACCATTTTTGGGATGAACACATACACACTTGCTAGTAACAATGAAACCTATTCTAGAGACCTTGGTAATTTTTACGCTGGCATCGATGCCGGATTTTATAATGAAACTGAATTAGAATACCGTGGTAGCGCAATTGAAGATTCATCTGATCTATCAGACTTCAGCTATAACTTAGTTGGTGGCTACGAATTCAATACGCACGATGCTGTCAAACTGGGATTAGAGGCCGAGTACCGCAAAATCGGAAAAGTTAACTATAGCGACATAATGGATGTTGAAGGCCAAGCTTTCTTCGTTAACTTTAAACCTAAGTTTATTGTTAAAGGTGACGTACTAGATCTGTATGTGTCTCTATTAGCTGGCATTGGTTCTATGGATATGGAAGCAAAAGCATTCGGAGTGTCAGACTCGAAATCTGAAGCGGCTTATCAGGTTGGCGGTGAGCTTGGTGCGGTCCTTACAGACAACATCGACATCCATCTTGGTTACCGAAATGCACGCGTGGAAATAGACTCCGTCGATGTTTCATCTCAAACGGCATACATCGGTGCAAGGTACCATTTCTAATCTCAATTCAATCGTAAGCTTTATTTCAAATTAAGCCGTTCTTTTCGAGTTCGGCTTTTAAATCTTCAGGTTCCCTACTCGACTTCGATTTTATAGTCGTAACTTTCTCTACGGTTAAAGTTACGTTGTATCTTATTCAAAAAATCCGAGAAGCTTATTAGCTGCTGTCCCACACTGTAAAATCACGCTACTATTTTTGTTTAAACTTTGATCTATCAATCAGTTACATGAATAAACAAGGTGATTAACCAATCAAACGCAATACATTCTCACTCTTATTGTAATTATAAGTGCTAACATCAGGAAATTTTGTGAGATAGGTGTTTGATATGTTACCTAGGCTTTATAAGTTCAGATCTCTTCACGATAGAAATATACAGTCAATATCTGAGTGCTCGTTGTGGTTTGATTACGCAAAAACTTTTAATAACCCTTTTGAATCTAACCTCGCGCTAAACGAAAACCTTCAAAACGATTTCAAAGTAATGTGCTTCTCTCAATCTAGTGATCACCCAATATTGTGGTCACAGTATGGCGATAATTTCAGGGGTATGTGTATCGAGTATGATCTTAATTATTATAAAGGCAAAGCTGACCTCAACTGTTTTAAAGTCCAATATGAAGATGACATCACCGTTTTTAATTCGCCTCCCAAAGATGATAAAACGACTAAGATAGGTACCGAATTATTTAAAATCAAACATTCTAATTGGCGTTTCGAGCAAGAATATCGATGGGTATTGCCTGATGAAGAGATCGTTGGGCATAAATTATATCTGAATAGAGAGTGCTTGAGGTCAGTGATTCTTTCAGAACACGCCCCTGTTGATAGAAAGCTGAAAGTCCTAATGACTTGTCAAGAGCTAGGCATTCCCGTTAAACATGCGAGAGCTAAGCAGGACTCATTTACTTTTCAAGTTGTTAACTAAGCTTAAATCGATCATGAAAAGTTACACTGCAACAAAAAAGAGTCACATTAAATGTGGCTCTCTTCTCTCTATTTCTACATATCTGTGGTTAGTTTACCAGGAACTTTACTTTGTACTTGCCCTATCGTCTCAGCCGCCATTTGTACTGTAGAGAACCAATACGACCGATGTTTGGCGTTAAATAAATCACTATTATCTAACGCTTCATACACAGAGAATTTTCTACCTTGAGCCAGTGCTGCACCACAAACGGTTCGTTCAAGAGTTGGAATATCATTTACTTCCTCAAGAAGCGCGTACTTTATGTATTGGTTGTCCGGGCTCCAATCAATAAATTCGACAATTTTTTTAAGTAACTTGAGTTCCAATGGCTTGACCATTGCTTCGAGAAACTGTGTATTGGGTAAAACTTCAGTACAAGCGTAATATTCATCATGCCTATCACTTGCATCTCGGTAATCCAGCATGGTTTTAACCAATGCGTCTTCAAACGTTGAAGAAAAGTGGTTACAAATTAAGAATAAAGGCAAAACTCGTATCACACCAAGCAAGATACCAACATTAGGATCTTTTACAGAGGTTTCTTGGAGTCTAAGCCGCGTAACGTTTGAAGTTACGACTAGGTGTTGCCAAACCTTAGGCACAATATGTTTAATATTGCCATCACTCCACTTAATCAGTTGCTGGCTCATTAACAAAGGAAACAATAAACGACAATTTTCTATTCCTATCTGCCGAACTGCTACTTTAGGATCAAGAATGACTTTAGATTTCTTTCCATACTTCTCGGCAAATTCTTGATTGGAAACAAATTCGATTAAACTTGAGCTCAATGACCTGCTTTTAGCTGATATTTCATGGAGTTTAGCAAAGTTTAAAGACGGCGAATAAGCAACGCTAGCAAGCTGATTGTAATCTGGTAATTCTGAAAACAACGAGCTTATTAAGGTGCTTTGGAGCTTATCAAGCATTAGATCCGAGGCTGCATTGCTAACATCATCAATAACGTATTGTAGTGTTTGTTGCTTCGCGACCACTTTCTCGCGATGTGCATTCACTCTGTCTTGTTCGCAACGTAATAAAATACGTTGGTTATGTGAAATACGGTCGGCTTCATCAAAAATGACACTATCACAATATCTATTTTCTAAACTCAGCAGCGTATCAACTGTAGATTGTTCTAGTTTGTATTGTGGCGATATTAACCATTTGGTAAAACGTGCCTCGACGTTCATCGAGACTTTCCTAGAGATTTCTATGACTTCAGGGGAATAACTTTTATTTACTAACAACAACCGTGACTTTCCTTTGCCCTAAGATTTATTTTCTGGCATATCCCGCCTTGATAACAAAACTAATATTAATAGAAATTAGATATTGGTTCACGAAATTGTTTCAATAAATTTACAGAATTTTAGTTATAGTGCTTTAGGTTATCAATCCGTGATATGAAGGCGGATATACTTTTCAGGAAAACTGTATTTGAACTTTTTCTTTTTCGGTAAATGCTTTTTAGCCTGTTTGCAAACTTTGCTATCACCCGATGTCCTCACCTTTTTGATTCTTGTGTATCCCTTCGAGTGCTTCATCTCGATCATTAGGTCACAATAGCCATACATATCAGTATTGCTATTGTTTAGCCCTTTAATGACGCTAGCTTTGATCTTTTTTGCTACAGGATTAATCAGTGAATCATCGGAAGATGCGGTCGGAGATAAAACACACAATAAGAATACTAAATATTTCATACTGTTCTCTCTTAGCGGAAATTAAGAACAGTATGCTAATAGTTAAGATAGGTTGAGAATTAACTTAGTATGACAGTTTACTAGGTAAGGCGTAGTTCTCGACAATTACGCCCTCTTTGAACCTTTAGATTTAAATCCATTGTGCGGGAATACGTTGCGAATGCGCTGCTGAACGCTTTTAGGTACATCTTTAGTGAACTTGAGATTATAACCAGAGCGTTTGGCATATACTTTAAGTTCTCCCTTGAAGTGATTTTTATGACCAATCTCTTCAAGGTTGTGTTTAAAACTAGGTGGAAGATGACCTTTAACTTGCTCGATCGCCCCATCGTTAAATTTGATTTTTAATACTGGCCTATCAATTGCGACTAACCAAAAAACCAATACTGCACCAATTAAGATTACGTACATCATAATGTCACCACTACAGTTGATGATTATTTATCGTCAGAAAGGAGTTTACTCAGGTCTTCTTTGAGACTGGTTACTGTCTTACTGGCTTGTTCACTACGAGATGCTTCACTGACTAAGTACTCGATGGCATCAGATAGAGTGCAACCAAGCTCGTTAGCTCGTTGGGAAAGTTTCTCCCATACACGATAATCAAGATCGATCGATTTCTTCTTCGTGTGAACTTGTTCTGCGTTGAAGTGACGCTTTCGCTTGGCTCTGATCGCTTGTTTAAGCTTGTTATCGATCTCTTGAGAGATGTTATTAGATATCCACTCAAGAACACCTGTGGGTTGATGTTCGAGTTTCAATAAGGCTTGTACAGCAACCTCAGCTTCACTTGAATCAATATGGCAGGTGATCAGTTCACCTTCTTTCCATTTTTTGACCAGATAGTTCCATTTCCAACCACATTCTAGATTTTCAAGTTGCTGATATTTCATGTCTAATCTCGAGAGTTAATCTTAGTGACAGCGTAACCCATAATGGGATGTTTAACAATTATTGTCTTGTAAGAATAGACTAAGATAATACTTATTTTGGCTTACTGAACTGTAACTACAACATAGAGCTACAAGCGAGATCGGTTTTTCTATATAATCCCTACCTCATTATCGTAATCAGAAAATTAAATGACTCAAGTAGATTGGCGACATGTTACGCCTCAGTACGACGAATATAACGCTCAATTAGAGCAATTCCCTGACATCTCGCCTTTCCCGTTTTCAAACATTCAACATAGATTTAGAGATGCGTTAACCCGCTTTACTCGCTTATCTAACCTTTCGCGTGTTTTACTTGTAAACGCTCCAGACAATTCTATCTATCGTCAGATGATTGTCGAATCTTTAGTTACTGCTTTAGATGATCAAACACAGCCTGTAATAAAAACTGAATCGTTAAATGCTATTTCTTTGTTTAACCAAGTTCAATCAAAAGACGGTAAAGTTATTGCGACAAAGCCGGGCTTACTGGCTAGAGCAAACAACGGCTACCTGATCGTTTCAGCAAACTTGATCTTGGCAAACCCGGGAAGCTGGCTATTGTTAAAGTCAGCGCTCCTTGGTGATGCGGTAGAACCAATCAGTAGTAACCCTGAACACTTAAACCAATCTCCGGCTTTACCTCTCACTTATGACATTAAGCTGATTGTTGTTGGAGACAGATCCCAATTAGGTGACCTTGATTATCTAGATAGTGATATTCAAACCGGTTTTTGCCTATTCAGTGAAATTGAACAAGACATCAAGCTTTCACACGACACTTTGACTCAATATCTGGGTTATCTAAAATGGCTTCAGCAACGTTATAGCTTGCCAAAAATTACGCAACAAGCGCTAATTGGAGTTCTTACCGCTGGCGCCAGGGAGACCGAAGATCAAAGCTATATTCCGTTGTGCCCTATTTGGCACAACGCATTGCTGAACGAAGCTTTGATTGAAGCTAATAACGGAGAAATTGACCTTCACCACGTTCAACAAGCTCAGCAACACAAGTACAACCGTGAATCATATCTGCCTGAGCGTGCTCTTGATGATATTCGAGATGGTCAAGTCATTATCGAAACAAAGGGTGAACAAGTAGGTCAAGTTAATGGTCTGACTGTTATTGATGTACCGGGACACCCTATATCGTATGGTGAACCTGCACGTATTTCATGTGTCATTCATTTTGGTGATGGTGATATTGCCGACGTTGAGCGTAAAGCCGAACTTGGGGGTAACCTTCATGCGAAAGGCATGATGATCATGCAAGCGTTTTTGAGCAGTTCGCTCAACTTAGAAGATCCCCTACCATATGCAGCTTCCGTGGTATTTGAACAGTCGTATTGCGAAGTCGACGGAGATAGCGCTTCTCTAGCTGAGTTATGCTCGTTAGTAAGTGCGCTTTCTGAATACCCTATTAACCAGCAAATAGCGGTTACAGGCGCTGTTGACCAATTCGGTCGCGTACAAGCGGTAGGCGGGCTAAACGAAAAAATTGAAGGCTTCTATCATGTGTGTAAACACAATGGCTTAACTGGCGAACAAGGCGTGATCCTTCCAAAATCTAACTTAAGGCATCTGGCTCTGAAACCTGATCTCATTGAGAGCATCAAAAATGAAGAATTCCATATTTGGTCTGTGTCTAATGTAGATGAAGCAATTCCTCTGATTATGAACAAACCATTTAGAGACGATGAACAAGAAAACGTTCTAAGCAAAATAGCGGAACGTATTGAAAACTTTGAAAGACATGAACACCGTATTGGAATTGTTGGACGCATTAAAAACTGGTTTGTCTAGTACTGATCGGACTTGTTTAGCGTACACCTGTTCACTAATATGCACCTATCAAAAATCGGAGTAATTGATAATGCAAAACAAACGTGATTCTTACACTCGCGAAGATCTTCTAGCATCAAGCCAGGGCGAACTATGGCCAGAAGGTCCTCAACTACCAGCACCGAACATGTTGATGATGGATCGCATCACAAAAATGTCTGAGACTGAAGGTGATTTCGGTAAAGGGTTGATTCTTGCTGAGCTGGATATTACTCCTGACCTATGGTTCTTTGACTGTCACTTCCCTGGCGATCCAGTAATGCCTGGTTGCCTAGGCCTTGACGCAATGTGGCAGCTTGTTGGGTTCTACCTTGGTTGGGTTGGCGGCAAAGGTAAAGGCCGTGCTCTAGGTGTTGGCGAAGTGAAATTCACAGGTCAAATTCTACCTACAGCGAAAAAAGTCACTTATGAGATCCACATGAAACGCGTTGTTAACCGCCGCTTAGTGATGGGTCTTGCTGATGGTCGCGTACTTGTTGATGGTAAAGAGATCTATGTTGCTAAAGATTTGAAAGTTGGCCTTTTCCAAGATACGTCAGCATTCTAATCGAATCGTTAAAGTTTTAATAAAGTGGTCGCTGACCGCTTTATTTTTACCTCAATAAATTTAGTTATAGTGCATTATAATATACTGAGAACTTATTAAACCTATATATGTCCACCAGCTATAGTAAGACTCTAGATAATTTGCTCAGAATTACTAGCCCACCTCTAGTATCTGTATCATTTAAAATATCCCTTTCAGAAACTAACAAAGCCCCATCAGTTGTAGTTAACAACAGGCAATGGAGCCTTGATTTTGGAATACGTTACGCCCTATTACTTATAGAGACCTGAATGCTTATCATCTTTAGCATCTCGCCAGCCACCTAACCAATACGATCTAGAATCCATTTGGCTGTATGGGCAAGCTTCTTGCGACCTACCATTCAAACCAGCCTTGTAGCCTTGAGATTGTGCTCGTTCTAGTCGATCTCGCTTCTGTCTCTTCATCGTGCAGTCCTCATACGGGTGTTGATTTACTAACATATAATGATTACAACTTTGAGGAGTTTTTGTAACTCCAACTTTAAGAATCGATCAATTTTTCACTTTTCTCAAGGCGAAAAAAAGCCCGAGTTCAGAATTGTGAACTCGGGCTCACGAGGTGAAATTATTTAAATTTTCTACGGAACCCTAACAGAACAAACACAGTCAAACTTAACCAGCCTAGGCTACCACCTTGGCGATCGACTTTCTCTGAGTCGGAACTACGAGTTTGAATATCATCTTTAGTAGCACCAGCTATTGGAACCAGTTTAACAGCAACAACTTCTTCTACTGCGTTAGATGCAGCGCCACCACAGTAAGAGTTATGAGATGTTGTATCATACGCTTGAACTTTACCACCAACGGTACATTTGATAGCTGTTGCTGAAATCACACCTGCATCATTAATGTCAGTTGCGTCAATAATTCGGAACTGGTTGTTATTTCCAGAAACGTTACCATCATTGGTTAGATCATCTAACCACCAAGCTTGACCGTTAAAGATGTCTACACGACGTTCATCTTTAGATGAATCAACATTGTACGGGTATATAAAACCACGATGCCTACGCTCACTACCATCAACCTCACGAGTCGTTTCTGCGTCAATCTGACCCACAAACTCATTGAAGTTGTTCACAGCTTTAGCTTCACCACTTGAGCCACCGAAGAAGATACCGCCAGACAGATATGTTGCAGTAGGAGTAGATGCAGACGCATCTGTCACAACGAACATCTTGTTACCTGCGCTACCACTCTCTGGTACATAGCCGTTACGCTTAGAGTAACCAACAGCGAACAAATTATCGTTAATATCGGTCGCTACTGAGTTACTGTACTTATAGTCATCAGATGAGTTCGAGTTAACCGCAGCACCACTAATCGATTTAGTTACCCATGTGTTACTGCTATCAGACAAGTCCAGAGATTTACTGATAAAAACCGCCGCATCCATATCTTGTAGGTCACCACTACCATCTGTAGTGTTATAACCTACACCATAAAAAACGGAATTTGACTCTGCGATAGAACGCATACTACCTTGAGCAAAGAAGTCACCCGTTTTCGCTGGAAAAGCAGAGTTGTTATCCCAATCGATTAGTTCAGTCGTCGTACCATCCCAAATCGCAGCTTTAGAACTAAATACTTTATCGGGTTTAGAGGTATCAGTCGTACCACGGTCTTCGGAAACACTACCTACATTATAAACGGTGCCATTGCTCGCTTTAATCGCTCGCCACGCACGAGTTTCCGAAGAGCCAACTGGAGCTACCGAATCAGTATGAAGGGCAGTATTACGGATACCGCCTTCGGATTTAACACCCAAAGGTTCAACTTCTGTCGCCGATTGAGCATAGAGTGAGTTAATGACAGTATTTCGACCCGTAAATGTATCACCACCTTCAACAAAAGCCTTTGCATTCACATAAGTAAGGTCTGTCCGCTCTTTGCTCCAAGCGTTCCAATGATCTGTAGCCCAAGCTTCACACGTTGAATATCTTAATTCACGGTTACAGTAATTTTCAAAGTCATCGAACTCTTGAAGGTATTGGAACGCAGCGTCCATAGCGAAAGGGACTTCTTCGCGATAACTGATTCCTTCGACAGTATCTCGTGTCTCGCCAGCCAGTTTAAAGTCAGCACACGCAACTCCCCCAACGGTACCAGTCGTAAAACAACTTTCGGTCCCGGAAACCATAGCAGGTTGAATAGCTACACCATAGATCTCAGATGCGTCAGTAATCGAAGGAGTAACTTCCACGACTTTATAAAGCGCAGCGTTGGCGTTAGTTGCGGCAAAAACCAATGCTGCAACTGATGTTAATTTAAATTTAGTACAAGTCATTATTACTTCTTAACTTTCCTGTTGTAGTGCCTCGAGCTCTTCCCAGCGCTCAAAAGCAACTTCAAGCTCCTGCTCTGCTGCAGATAGCTTATCTAATACTGGTTGTGTCTGCTCTACAGATTTTGAAAAGAAGCTTGGATCGTTGACTTCTTCCTGAAGAGTTTCAATTTGAGTTTCCAATTCTTCTAAACGCATTGGTAACGCTTCTAGTTCTCGTTGTAGCTTATACGATAACTTCTTAGGTTTAGCCTTAACTGGGGCAGTTTTGGGAGTTTCCTCAACTACTTTTTCAGGCTTTGATGGCTTTTCAACCTGTCGGTACTCTAATGCTTGCTTTCTTTGTTGCTGAGCATCGTGGTAGCCACCAACAAATTCTTCAATCACGCCGTTACCTTCAAAGATCCAGCTTGTCATCACAGTGTTATCTACAAATTGACGATCGTGGCTTACTAAAAGAAGTGTACCCTGATAGTTGGCAAGCAAATCTTCTAAAAGTTCCAAAGTTTCGATATCGAGATCGTTGGTTGGCTCATCGAGAATCAATAAGTTGTTCGACTTAAGGAAGATACGAGCTAGTAACAGACGGTTTTTCTCACCACCAGATAGTGCCTTAACAGGAGTACGAGCACGTTTAGGAGAGAATAAGAAATCTTGTAAATAGCTCAGTGCATGGCGCTCACGGCCACCGACTGTCACTTCTTGCTTACCATCCGCTAAGTTATCAATTACAGACTTCTCTGGGTCTAGGGTTTCCCGGTATTGGTCAAAGTAAGCAACTTCAAGCTTAGTACCGCAATGCAAGCGACCAGAATCAGGCTTAAGTTGGTCAAGAAGCAACTTAAGTACCGTACTCTTACCACAACCATTCGGGCCAATCAGAGCAATACGATCGCCACGCATAATGTTGAAGTTGAAGTCCTTGACAATCTCTTTGCCTTCGAAGCCAAAGTTAAGATTCTCTGCTTCGAATACAATCTTGCCTGAGCGTTGACCATCATCAATCTGGATAACCGCTTTACCCTGCACTTCACGACGATTGATGCGTTCTTCTCGCAGTTTCTTCAGTGCACGTACACGGCCTTCGTTACGAGTTCGACGAGCTTTAATGCCCTGACGAATCCATACTTCTTCTTGAGCAAGCTTCTTGTCAAATTCAGCGTTTTGCATCTCTTCAACACGCAACGCTTCTTCTTTCTCTACTAGGTAGTTTTCGTAATCGCCAGGGAACGAGCTCAACTTACCACGATCAAGATCAACAATGCGTGTTGCCATCGATTTGATGAAAGCACGGTCATGCGAGATAAAGATGATTGAACCACGGAAGTCTTTCAGGAAGCCTTCTAACCATTCGATTGTCGCAACATCCAAGTGGTTAGTCGGTTCATCGAGTAGAAGTACGTCTGGGTCACATACAAGCGCACGAGCAAGTGCCGCTTTACGTTGCCAACCACCAGATAAATCGGTCAGTTTTGTTTCAGCTGTCAGCTTAAGTGCAGCCAATACGTTGCTTACGCGATCTTCAAAGCGCCATGCATTCGCATGATCCAATTGCTCTTGAACCCGAGTAAGACGATTTAGGTTCTTTTCACTAGGGTCAGTACCGATAAGATCCAGAAGATCATGGTAGATCTTCAACTGCTCACCGATTTCCGCTAGGCCACCAGCAACGTAATCATAAACGGTGCCTTCTTCATTACGCGGTGGATCTTGCTCAAGGCGAGATACAACCACGTCTTGTGTGATTTGCATCTTACCGTCGTCCATGATGATGTTCCCAGACAGGATTTTCATCAATGTAGACTTACCAGCGCCATTGCGCCCTACTAAACACACACGTTCGTTTTCTTGCAGTGCAAAGTCCGCACGATCTAATAACGGGTGATCGCCAAACGCTAATTGCCCGTTATGAATTGTAAGTAATGCCATTCTTCTTTAACCAATCATTAAGTTCTAACAAGCCAAATGGCCAGTTAAGCTCTGAGCTTTGAGAACAGTCAGAGCTTTCAAATTTGAGTACCGGAATAGTGACCCCGTAACGGGAAAAGAGCTCATCATCAAATGCAATGTCGACAACGTTGACGTGATGGCTAATGTTTAACTGTTCCGTGAGTTGGAATGCCATCTCACATAGATGGCACCCTTCTGTACTGTAGAGAGTCAGCACTCTATATCCTTATAAAATCTCTTAACTACTTATGTGTAATCAACCAGCAGTTATGAATGTGCTTATTGCGAGAGAAGTCCAATGGAAGCGTCTTAGCTGAGATATTCTGAGCTTTAAGGCCTAACGCTTCTAGACCTTCTAGATCCATTTTGAAGTGACGTTTGTTGTTAGAGAACACAATCGTGCCTTCTTCACGAAGAAGACGCTTCAGGTTTTCCATCAACTGAATGTGATCACGTTGAACATCGAAAGATTGATCCATACGCTTAGAGTTTGAGAACGTAGGTGGATCAATAAAGATCAGGTCGTAAGAACCCTGCTCTTTAACCAACCACTGTAAGCAATCAGCTTGAACAAACTGATGTTGACGACCAACACGGCCATTAAGCTCCATGTTCTGTTTTGCCCACTCAAGGTAGGTATTCGACATATCAACCGTTGTTGTAGAACGTGCGCCACCCACTGCAGCATGAACAGATGCACTACCTGTGTAAGCAAACAAGTTTAGGAAATCTTTACCTGCAGCCATCTCACCAATACGACGACGAGTGATCTTATGATCTAAGAACAAGCCTGTATCTAGGTAATCATGAAGATTAACAATCAGCTTAACGCCGTATTCGTTCACTTCTAGATTAGATGAGTCTTGAGCCATCTTCTGGTATTGAGAACGGCCTTTCTGCTTCTGACGAACCTTAAGAACCACGTTGTTTGCTTCAACGCCCGTTACTTGAATAGAAGCACGGATAATATCGGTCAAGCGACGTTTTGCCTTCTCTTCCGGTACATCTTTAGGCGCTGCGTATTCTTGAATCACAAGATGACCTGGGTATACGTCAATCGCTACATTGTATTCTGGTAAGTCCGCATCGTAGATACGGTAACAATCTAGTTGCTCTTTCTTAGCCCACTTGCCAATTTTACCGATGTTCTTTTTAAGACGGTTTGCAAAGTCTGGCGCAATCAGTTGTTCTTGTTCGCCCGCTGGACGTTCTGACATCGGACGATCTGAAATTGAGTAGTTTTTTTGGTGACACGGTAATGCACCGTTGTTCAATTTGAACTGTTTGTCTGCACGCATGCGTAAGCAGCTCAGTAGTTCGTCTGAACTAGAGAAGATAGACGCGTTACAACCGCCAAATTCCGCTTTAAGCTGCGCGCCGAACGCCGTGTAAAGTGCAATAAGACCCGGCTCTGTACCAAGACGCTCACCATAAGGTGGGTTAGAAACAATCACACCATCAGTAAACTCGGTAGGACGCTTAAGCTTTGCAGCATCGCCTACTTCGAATTCAATCAGTTCTTCAACACCAGCACGACGAGCATTATCGCGCGCTGTTTTGATCATACGTTCATCATTGTCGTAGCCATAGAACTTACATTCCACTTTCTTAACACCACGACGGCCTTGAACGTTCGCTTCAGCTTTCACTTCAGCCCATAGCTCAGGTTCAAAGTCTTCTAGTGATTCAAAACACCACTTCTGACGTTTAACACCTGGAGCCAGGTTTGCAGCCATCATAGCCGCTTCAATCACTAACGTACCTGAACCACACATAGGGTCTAAGAAAGGTTTAGTTGCATCCCAACCACTTCGAAGAAGGATTGCAGCAGCAAGAGTTTCACGTAATGGTGCTCGACCTGATTCAGGACGGTAACCACGTTGGTGAAGACCGCTACCTACCATATCAACACCAAGAATCGCTTTATCACGGTGTAGACGAACGTGAATACGAACGTCTGGATTTTCTTTGCTGATTGAAGGACGTGGCAAAGACTTCTTCTCGAAGCAATCAACAACGGCATCTTTTACTTTCATCGCACCGTATTGGCTATTACGGATTTCGTTGTTCGTACCATTGAAGTCAACAACGAAACGCTTAGAGCTATGGAATTGATTTACCCAGTTAACCGCAGTGGTTGATAGGTACAAATCCATGTCGTCCATACAAGTGAATTCAGAAAGGACACGTACAAATCGAGAAGCCAGACGGCTCCATAAACAACAACGATAAATTTGCTCATTGGTCGCTTTGAATTTAACACCTGCTTGAACAGGTTTTGCGTTTGTAATCCCTAGTTGGGTTAGTTCTTCAACTAATAAATTCTCAAGGCCATTTGAGGTAACCGCTAGATATTGATTCATAGTGTTCTTTTATTGATAAAAATTAGCTCGATTATACCTGAATTTGCTACTAGAGCATCACACTAAACTCGGATTTTCATTGAATCTTTCAACTAACTGGCTAGCAAATGCGCAGTGTTGAAGCGATCGCTTACCCACATCCCCTGAGGACACAAGACCTATCAAACCAACTCCATTTCTGACCATCTATTAACCAAAGTAGCAATGTGAATTTATATTCACCTTAAAATTGGTATATACCAGTAAACATTTATAGGTGAAATTTAGTTACAAAAGACTTAAAACAGGGAATAATGGCAGTCAATTTCCACTTCTAGTAGTGGAAATAGGCAGAAATTAAGGTGAAAAAATAACCATAAGTTCACTATTTATATGATTGGGAGGTGATGTATTTATCAAGATGAGATTTTTTAGGCACAAAAAAATCGGCTATTAAGCCGATTATGAGGAAGGTTTCTGTGAGTTTTGTCTAGTGAGGAACGTTAAATGACATACTAGATTAGAAGCTAACCTACCATCGCTATGTGTGTTTTATGCAGGATAGTATTCGCGTCTACCATTCTATCGTGCATTACTTTGATTGAGTCTCCAAAGCGCAGCCCTTTTGAAGGCGTCAGCAGGAACTCTTCTAGGTCGACAAATGCACATAGGCTCGCACACTCTCCCACTTCTAATACAATGAAATACCCTAAGCTATGCTCGTTATTCATTTGTACAATATCCCCTTCTTGAGGATATTCATGGCCAGTGCCTTGTGAGTCGAAAAACCAACTCTTAGGCTGTACAGGCTTATGGAAGCGCTTTGCTGCCACACAATAGAGTGCCAGTTCAGCTTGACGAGGCTCAGATAGATCTAAGCCAGAAATTTGTTCTTTGAAGGTTTGGTATGCAGATGCATCATCAACAGTGAATTCATTATCTTTAAACGCGCAGTCCACCAGCTTGTTGCGGACCAGATTCGTTTTAAAAACCATATCCTCTCCGAGGTTTAGCATTAATGAACATTGCTGATCATCATAATACCAATTCCATGTATCGCTAGGTTTAAGCATCATTTCGTCTCACACTGTTGAACCATTCCGTTAGGTAAAACGCAAAATTACCTTCAATTACAGTAATTTTACTGAGCAATAGGCAAAAAAAAAGAGGAAATGAATTCCTCTTTCTTATCGCTTTTCTCTACAACTCAGTGAGTTACAGTGTCTCTTTTAACAAGACGATGCCAGATTGTCGCTTTTATAAGGATAAAAGCTTTTTGAAGCTTATAAATTTTTGACGATGTCGCCTACAAGGCCTGGACCTTTGTAAATGAAACCAGAGTAAACTTGTACAAGCTTAGCGCCAGCCATCATTTTCTCTTTTGCAGCAACATAAGAGTCAACACCACCTACCCCAATGATCGGCAGTTGGTCACCCAACTCTTCGTGGAGTTTACGAACCACTTCAGTACTGCGAGATTGAACAGGACGTCCACTTAGGCCACCCGCTTCATCGCAATGCTTCATGCCTTCAACAATACTGCGATCTAATGTTGTGTTGGTTGCGATCACACCATCGATCTTATTTTTGATCAATGATTCGCAAATCTGGCTGATTTCGTCATCACTTAGATCTGGAGCGATCTTAAGAGCAAGCGGGACATATTTACCATGCTTCGCTTCTAATTCAGATTGCTTGGTTTTCAATTCAGACAATAAATCATCAAGAGCTTCACCATATTGTAATGAACGAAGTCCTGGAGTATTTGGTGAAGAGATATTTACCGCAATGTAACCTGCGTATTGATATACCTTCTCCATACAGATCAGGTAATCCTCCGCACCCTTTTCAATTGGTGTGTCTTTGTTCTTACCGATGTTGATACCTAAAATTCCGTCATAGTTTGACTTCTTAACATTCTCCACAAGGTTGTCGACGCCTAGGTTATTGAAGCCCATGCGGTTGATAATACCTTCGGCTTCAACAAGACGGAACAAACGAGGTTTGTCGTTACCTGCTTGTGGACGAGGAGTAACAGTCCCTACTTCCACGAAACCAAAACCCATTGCGCCAAATGCATCAATACATTCGCCGTTTTTGTCTAGGCCGGCAGCAAGGCCAACTGGGTTTTTAAAAGTAAGACCCATACACTCTACAGGTCGGTGAGGTAATTGTTGACGATACAAAAGATCAATAGGTGTACCGGTGAAGCGTTTGAAATTTTGGATTGCAAGATCATGTGCCTTTTCGGCATCAAGTTGGAAAAAGCCAGTTCTGGCTAGACGGTAAAGCATTGTGCCTCCGATAGAAAAAAGCGCCGTGTAAACGGGGCGATATTATTTACTTATTTACCCAACTATTCAATCTATTACTGTCTGTAAGGATAAGATAATCGAGTTTGCTAAAGAAAGAGGTTCATTATTAAGCAAACGTTATCGTATCCTCCAACGAGTGATCCACTTGACTATCATTCATGTAACGAGCATTTGTCAACTCGGCCAATTATAAGCTAACTTGACCAAGCATAAGTGACTCAACAAAATAATTAGACACGTCATTCACTATTCAGCTAAACGAAAAAGGCAGACCTATGGCCTGCCCTTGTTTCTTTTCGTTTTTATCTAATCGCTAGTCTGTCGACATGCAGTTTAAGTTCAATAGCATCAACTCTCGCAACGCTACTGAGAACTTAGCAAATTCATGAACCGAACCAACTTTGAATTCGTTCAAGATACTTTCCCAACGATGCAGAGAAACAGAGTTACTTTCCATCCAATCATCCAATGCTTTAATCACATCAAGGTCGGCACCACAACCGCAATTAAGCACTTGGCCAGTTAGCTGACGTTGCTGCCAATCCAGATCTTCTCTGAATGCCGCACGTGCCAGAGCTTGCCAGTTGTTGTCCACTGCTTGGCCATTGATTTGTTTCAAGAACCAGTGCAGAGACAAACGGTCACCAAGGTTAAAGTAAAGCTTAGACGCTTGTTGTACTGTTTTACCGGTTTCACGAGCCACTGTAGATATATCCAGTGCTGAGTACAGGCTAGACAAACGAGCCACTGAATTAGCCAACTCAGCGTTGACACCTTGGTCAATCCATAGTTGAGCCATTGCTTGATGCTCTTCTACTTCTGAAGCCACTAGGTTTTCATCCAGTTTCTCAGTAATAGCCGCCACATCCCCTTGGTAAAGTTCAATCAATGCATTCACTGATTGCTTACCATTGCGGTTTCTTAATAACCAACGCGCTAGACGACGAAGCGTACGACGCACATGATAAAGCAACTCGTATTGAGCTTCAGAGCTTGAGATATTATCCAGCTCACGAATGCTTTTCAGAACTTTACCTAAACCGTAAATCTCACGGGATGCCGCGTAAGCATTTGCAATCTCAACAATGTTTGCGCCTGTCTCTTCTTGCAAACGAGTCACGAAGTTACAGCCCATCTCGTTAACCATTTGGTTAGCAAGCGCAGTCGCAATGATCTCTGCACGAAGTGGATGGTTATCCATGTGCTGAGAGTAGTTACGGCGTAACTCTGTTGGGAAGTATTGCATCAGTTGTTGAGCATGGAACTCATCATTCGCAATATCATCGCTCACAAGATCTTCTTTTAGAACCATTTTACCGTAAGCGATCAATACTGATAGCTCAGGTCTTGTTAGTGCTTGACCTTGCTTCTCACGCTCTAGCAGCGTTTCGTCATCTGGGATGTATTCCAAACCACGATCCAAGTACCCTGCTTTTTCCATTGTGTGGATAAAGCGGATCTGCTCTTTCACTAAGCCTACACCTTGATGCTCAGTAACAGAGATAGACTCAGCTTGGCAGTAAGCGTCGTCTAGTACGATATCACCTACTTCGTCTTCCATAGATTCAAGAACTTGGTTACGTTGCTTAACGGTTAGATCACCATTAGACACCAAGCCATTCAAGAAGATCTTAATGTTAACTTCATTATCCGAACAATCTACACCACCAACGTTATCAACAAAGTCAGTATTAACTCGACCGCCCGTTAGAGCGTACTCAATACGACCCAATTGCGTCATACCCAAGTTACCGCCTTCACCAACAACCTTAGCTTTCAGGTCACGGCCGTCAATACGTAGCACGTCATTTGCACGGTCACCTACATCGGTATGAGTCTCGTTTGAAGACTTAACATAAGTACCAATACCGCCATTCCAAAGTAGATCCACTTTCATAGACAAGATCGCTTTGATCAAATCATTTGGCGCCATTGATGCTTTTTTGGTACCCAGCATTTTCTGAATTTCAGGTGTTAAAGGGATAGATTTCGCGCGACGAGAGAAGATGCCGCCACCTTGAGAAATCAAATCTTTATTGTAATCTTCCCAGCTTGAACGAGGCAGATTAAACAGACGATCACGCTCTACCCAACTTGATGCTGAATCTGGATTTGGGTCAATGAAGATGTGCATGTGGTTAAACGCAGCTTGTAAGCGAATGTGCTTAGATAGCAGCATACCGTTACCAAACACGTCGCCCGCCATGTCACCCACACCAACTGCAGTGAAATCTGTTGTTTGGCAGTTGATGCCCATTTCACGGAAGTGACGCTTAACGGATTCCCAGCCACCTTTAGCCGTGATACCCATTGCTTTATGGTCGTAACCGTTTGAGCCACCAGATGCAAATGCATCACCCAGCCAAAAGTTGTACTCTCCAGCTACTGAGTTGGCGATATCTGAGAATGTCGCGGTACCTTTATCGGCTGCAACAACCAAGTAAGGGTCATCTTCATCGTGACGAATCACGCTCTTAGGAGGAATAACCTCGCCTTCGATGATGTTGTCAGATACATCCAGTAATGCACGAATGAAACGTTTGTAACAACGTTGACCTTCAGCGAAGATTTCATCACGGCCAGACATTGTGTGCTGGCGTTTACAAACGAAACCACCTTTAGCACCAACTGGGACAATTACTGTGTTCTTAACTTGCTGTGCTTTAACTAAGCCTAGAATCTCAGTACGGAAATCTTCTTGACGATCTGACCAACGCAAACCACCACGAGCGACTTTACCTGCGCGTAAATGCACACCTTCTATATCAGGCGCATAGACAAAAATCTCGAATGCAGGGACAGGAGCCGGAATATCTGGAATCTCGCTTGGTCTCATTTTCAGAGCCAACCAAGGTTTAAACTGTTTGTTTTCGTCTAACTGGTAATAGTTAGTACGAAGTGTCGCAGTGATCATTTCCATGTAACGACGAATGATACGATCATCATCCAAGCTTTCTACATGATCCAACTGTTCAGTGATCTTCTTAATAAGATCTTGTTGACCTTTTGCGCTACCCTTCAGTTTCGGGTCAAAACGCTTGCCGAATAAGCTCACTAACCCTTTAGCTAACTCTGGGTAATGAGACAATGTGTCTTCAATGTATTGTTGGCTGAATGGGAAACCAACTTGACGCATATAACGAGCATAAGCACGTAAGATTGAGATTTCACGGCCAGAAAGACCAGCGCCCAATACCAAGCGGTTGAAACCATCACTGTCTAACTCGCCCGCCCAAATTGCCGCAAAGGCTTGTTGGAAAAGATCGCGAGCTTCACGAAGATCAACGGTCTTGTCGCTCTTATGCAGCATTGAAAAGTCCAAGATCCAATATGTTAAACCATTGGTCTTACGCACTTCGTAAGGGGACTCGCCAATCACACGTAGACCAAAGTTTTCAAGCATTGGCATTACTTCAGAAAGGTGAATTGGCTCGTCACTGTGATAAAACAGTTTCAAACGAACGGCTTTCGAATCTGCTGCTTCTTCTTGAGGACGGTAGAACAGCATACCAAGTCTGTTATCTTCGCTTAATGCTTCCAAACTCTCGATATCGGCCACCGCAGAACCAGGCATCATGTCTTCTTTGTACGAGCGTGGGAACGCACGCATGTACTCTTTAGACAGTGGGAGTCCTTTACTTTCACCAAAGTTAGCAATGATTGACTCAGATAAGCGGTCATCCCACGTAGACGATACTTCCATTAAATTCTGCTCAATTGTTTTCACGTCCACATCCATGTTGTTGTTATCAACACGAACAATATAATGCGTTCTCGCCAGCGGGCTTTCAGAGAAATAAGTTGTAAATTCAACTTCTTGTTCGCAGCCAAAGTACTGCTTCAAGATGCGCTGCGTTTGACGACGAAGTTCAGTGTTGTAACGATCTTTTGTTACATAAACCATACAGCTAAAGAAGCGACCAAACGGGTCTTTACGAACAAACAAGCGTAGAAGGTCACGATCTTGCATTTGCACAACGCCAGTACCGACTTCCAGTAGCTCTTCTTCACGAGCTTGAAGCAGTTCATCACGCGGGTAATTTTCAAGAATGTTATGCAGTGCTTTGTAAGAGTACGACCCCTCACGGTAACCACTCGCCTCAATAATACGCTCTACTTTTTCACGAACCAATGGAATCGTTTCAACAGTTTGGTTGTACACGGCAGAGGTATAAAGACCGGTAAAACGATGTTCACCGATTACCTTTCCATTCTTATCAAACTTCTTAATACCGATATAATCATTGTAAGCAGGTCGATGAATACGTGAAGCCGTGTTTCCCTTGGTGAGAATAAGTACATAAGGTTTTTTTGCCTCTAAGCGTGCCGAATCAGAAAACTCCGACAACTTAACATTACGTACGCGATCTGAATTTGCGAACAAACCAAGACCTTGCTCTTTAGTCGGTTGCAGCTCAGTGTCACCATTCACAGATACAAGGTCATATTCCTTGTAGCCCATAAAGGTAAAGTTGTGTTCACCTAACCAACGAAGAAACGCCAACGTTTCATCAAAGCGCTGACCGTCAACTGGTATGCTATCTTTTTGCTTTTCAACTTTATTAGTTACTTCTTCAAGTCTTTCAACCATTTTAAGCCAGTCATTCACAACTAAGCTAGTATCTGTGAAAATATCCAGTAGTTCCGTTTTAAGCGCTGTCATTTCGGCTTTGCTGCTAAGACGATCCACTTCGATATGGAAAAGCGACTGGAACGCGCCTTTATTGTTACTCACGCCAACCACACTTCCGGCGCCAGAACGATCAATTTGCGTTGGATTATGCAGCATAAGGTGAGAAGAAAGATCCAAGCGTGTTAATGCCATTTTTACAGAATCAACGAGGAATGGGCTGTCTGGTACCACTATCTCAACGATGGTGTGAGTAGATTGCCAACCTTGGCGACTTACTGTTGGATTAAATACTCGAACAGAAATTTCGTCAGGTTTTTTTTCGTTGATGTGATGCCATAAACTAACTACAGCACCATATAAATCAGATTCGTTTCTTTGGATTAAGTCGTCTTGAGAAACATTACTAAACAAATGTTGAGCAAGTTGAGTTACGAGAGGTCGATGAGCAAGGTCAAGTTTGTCTTGAATGAGTTTGTACACTTTTTCAAGTAAAACTGGAACCACAGTTTCACGTGCGGTCATAGTCACACTCCACAATTAGAATTGTATTTTATTATAGGGGGATCACTTAAGCTGGTGTTTGAATTCGCGCTGTAAAGCCCACTTCTACTAACGAGTTAAGCAAAGGTAATGCATTCGTTTATTGTAAAAGCATTATTGAAAAATAGTTAATTGTTTTGGAGGTGGTAAGAGGTGAAATGTTTGATTATGTGATTAAGATTCCTTTTAAGTCACTGGGCATGTCGAGCTTTACAGAGCTTCCAACTTTATAAACTTATTTTTTTGGTCAGTTGTAAGCCTAAACCGTCCTCTGACTCCTGTTTGTGTAAGAAGTGGTCTGAATCGAGTTGCCGGTAATTGTAAGCGTAAACCTGTTGTTGTTATCACTTGAACTTTACTTGCCACACCAGAATAGCTAGCCATAAATTGTTGATATGAGATATTAAGTTGGAAAATATAGTGGTTCATACATACCTGTTTAAATATACAGCATCGATGTTTTGCGCCACAAAATCAGTGACAGAGATGCTCTGTCACTGATTTGCAGTTTAATAATGCTTTAGTTTAACTCAAGCCTCTAATGCTTTATTAACTTTTTCAAAGAGATCTTTAGCTAAGTTATCCATATTCTTTAACGTCTCAAGTTCACTCTTGATCAGAGCTTGGCGCTCATTATCATATTTACGGAACTTAAGTAGCGGGTCAATTAAACGCGAAGCTACTTGCGGATTGCTGCAGTTAAGCTCACGTAATATTTCACCGGCAAACGCATACCCCTGACCAGACTTATCATGGAACTGTACCGGGTTCATGTTTAAAAATGAACCAACCAAGTTACGAGTACGATTCGGGTTTTTCAAGCTGAACGCTTGGTGCGACATCGACGCTTTGATCACTTCAAGTGCGTTTGAACTTGGGTTTGTACCTTGCAATGCAAACCACTTATCCATAACAAGACCATCGTGTTTCCACTTGTCACTGTAATCCGCCATCAAGGTTTCACGACAAGGTAGTTGTGCACTGTTTGCCGCGCCCATTGCTGCCATGGTATCTGTCATGTTGTTTGCTTGCTGGTACATTGCAACAACCAAGTCATTACCCTGCTCAGTATGAGCTAAGTAACTTAGGCAAACTTTACGCAGAGTACGCTTACCTATCGAATCATGATCAATCGTGTAATCGTTTAATACATGACTGTGATAAACCGCCGACAATTCATCTTCAAGCTCTTTCGCTAGCGTAACTTTCATACTATTTAGTACCAACGCGATAGCATCGATATCTACACGCTCATACCAACCAGACACTTCATTGTGGCTTGGTAAAGAAAGCATCTCCGCAATAAACGCAGGTTCTAGCAAGTCACTAAGTAACACGCCACGGAATGCATCAACAACAGAAGATGAAAGTTCGAAATCTTGGCCCTGTTGAACCTTCTTAATATTACTGCGAATATACTTAGCCAATAGCATTTGGCCAGCATCCCAACGAGAGAACTCATTGCGCGCATTCACCATCAAAAAGATAAGCTCTTCATCTGAATAGTCGTACTCCAATTTCACTGGTGCAGAGAATTCACGAAGCAATGATGGGATTGGTTGCTCAGAAACGTTTTCAAATACAAAGGTTTGCTCCGCCTCTTTCACATCTAATACGTTATGAATTGGCTTTCCGTTACATTGTAACTCAACTACATCACCAGACGCTGTGTATAACTCGATATCTAAAGGGATATGCAAAGCCTGCTTTTCAATTTGATCATGAGTTGGCGCCGTCACTTGACGAGTTGTTAACGTGTATTGTTTCTTTTCTGCGTCGTAGTGACTTTGAACAGAGAGCGTCGGCGTACCAGACTGGCTGTACCATAAACGGAACTGAGACAGGTCAACGCCCGATGCGTCTTCCATTGCTGCGACGAAATCTTCACACGTTGCAGCTGTGCCGTCATGACGTTCGAAGTACAGCTTCATGCCTTTTTGGAAACCGTCTTCCCCCAACAATGTGTGGATCATCCGGATCACCTCACAGCCCTTTTCGTACACGGTCAAGGTGTAGAAATTATTCATTTCTATCACTTTTTCTGGGCGAATTGGATGAGACATTGGGCTCGCATCTTCAGCGAATTGTGGACCACGGATGATACGCACATTGTTGATACGGTTGACTGCACGAGAACCAAGATCTGATGAGAATTCTTGATCGCGGAATACGGTTAAACCTTCTTTCAAGCTCAATTGGAACCAATCACGACAAGTCACTCGGTTACCCGTCCAGTTGTGGAAGTATTCATGACCGATTACCGCTTCAATACCTAGGTAATCTGTATCCGTTGCAGTTTGGTCGTTGGCTAGAACAAATTTAGAGTTAAATACGTTCAGGCCTTTGTTTTCCATCGCCCCCATGTTGAAGAAATCAACGGCTACGATCATGTAGATGTCTAAATCGTACTCTAAGTTGAAACGCTCTTCATCCCACTTCATTGAATTAATCAAAGACACCATCGCATGGTTCGCACGGTCTAGGTTGCCTTTGTCGACAAAGATTTCTAGGTCAACTTTACGACCTGATTGCGTAGTGTAAGCATCACGAAGTACGTCAAAATCACCCGCAACTAAAGCAAACAGGTATGCCGGCTTTGGATGTGGGTCTTGCCATTTCACCCAGTGACGACCATTTTCAGCTTCACCTTCATCAACACGGTTACCATTGCTTAATAAGAATGGGTTTTCTGCTTTGTCGGCGATAACCGTTGTGGTGAATTTTGCCAATACATCCGGGCGATCCATGTAGTAAGTGATGCGACGGAAGCCTTCAGCTTCACATTGAGTACAAAACGCACCACCCGATTTGTACAGGCCTTCAAGTGCACTGTTCCCCTCAGGATCAACTTCAGTCACGATCATTAATGTGAATTCTTTTGGAAGGTCATTCAGCGTAAGTTGAGTTTCAGACAGCTCGTACTGCGTCCACTCTTTGCCTTCAACCAAAACAGACACTAACTTCAAGCCCTCACCATCAAGTACTAAGGTCGAGCTATCTTTCTCTTGCTTAACACTAGACACCGCCGTAATGATGGACGCTGAATCGTACAAATCGAAAGTAAGATCGATTTCAGAAATAGTGTGAGATGGTGATTGATAATCTTTACGATACTTGGCTTGAGGTGTATGTGCCATGACGGGTTCCTTTTGATCGTTATACGTAATTATTTGTTAACTGTATATATCTAAAGGTTGAGCGCCAAGAACACAAGGGGAATATTAAAAAAAGGAGGCATTGTAGGAAAATGCCTCCATGTTTTGCTATTTTATCAATCAAATCAGAAAGGAACGGCTAAGAAATGAACTGTGTGCCATATTTTCAACGAGCCGATTTTATGGCTAAAACTCGTCCTTAACGTATGCGATTAAGCACCGCGAACATGTCTCCCTCTTCACCTTGAAGCGTCAAAACATCACTGTTCAAAGTGTAACGAGTACCGTGTTCGCCGTTCTCATAAAGTAGTACTAATTGGTCGCCCTCGGTGTAATACACACCACGACGAATCACTTCCCCCCCTTCTTCATCGGACACTCGGAACATGAAGATAAAATCAGGTTGAAGCACTAAATCCATTTTTTGAATGTTACTCGCACGCAAATCGCTCCCAGATAGTTCGGCGCTTGACCATATTCCAGCTAGGGCGTTGGGCAAGGCTTTGGTAAACATAACACCGTTAAGATTCAGCATATTATGATTGCTGCTGTACGCGTAAACCTGAGGCTCAGAAGTATTCAAACCCAAAATAATGGTGTCTTCATTGGCGTTATACAAACCTTCCCAATGATCCACGCTGTAGTCTTTCTTTTGGATATCGATAGTGAATGAGTAATTGGAATCAAGAGTGAGTTTGATTGCTCTAAAATTTTCAGTTCCTTGCTCAGGATCTGGGTTCATCAAATACCAATCGCCAAGCAACAGAGGAAGGTCAAAATAGGATAAATTGCTATCACTTTTTGATTGTTGTTCGCCTGAAGTAACTTCGCTACCAAAAGCAACAAAGCTTAGACAAGATAAAAATAATAGAATCCATTTCATAATAGCCTCCTCGTTTCTTTTAATCTTAGGTCCGTAATGCATAGAAAGCGAAAAAACACGAGCTAGATCACTAAATTTTAAATACGAAGTAACATAAGTGACATCATCATTAGCATGAATGTATCTACATTAGTCGATTATTAGAGGGCGGTTTGGCAAAGTAGCGAGGGATAAAATTTAAAGATTACGTAAAATTTAAGGAAAAAAAGCGAGCCTAGGCTCGCTTTTTAAATATTGCACTTTTGAATTACTGCCTTCCGGTAACTATCCGATCTATTTCTTGATCATATCCAGCATGATTGCAACAGACTCATCAAGATAAGCATCCGGGGCTTCATAGTCTTTAGGAATATCATCCAACGTTTTAAACGCCTCTAACTTAGCGGCTTTTTGACGTTGATTGATACGCTCTAAACGAAGTGCTTCCACATCATCACCTTCTTGCTTACGTACCTTTTCATTGAGAGAAAGGTCGTTGTCATCTTTATCTGACTTATATTTTTCAATATCTTGCGCGATAAAGCCAAACTCCATATCAGAAGCAACACGAGCTTGGTGTTTAGCGGTTAAAGTGAGGATTTTATCATCATTACGTTGTAACATTGAGTAATTAGCTTTATCAATACTGTCCCAAGGCAAAGCATTATCTTCAACGCTTTCCCCCGTATCATCTGACTCAATCGGTGTTGGGTAAGCAATATCAGGCACTACACCCTTGTTTTGCGTACTACCACCATTGATTCGGTAGAACTTCTGGATTGTATATTGAACGTAGCCCAACTCTTTATCAAACAAATCATAGATATGATTCAAAGAACGATGCTGTTGTACCGTTCCTTTACCAAAAGAGTTCTCTCCTAAGATGATTGCACGACCGTAATCTTGCATCGCTGCTGCAAAGATCTCAGATGCTGAAGCACTGTAGCGATTTATCAAGACCGTTAATGGACCTTGGTAACTGATTTCGCCATCAGTATCACTGTTCACCTTGACACGACCGTAGCTATCACGAACCTGAACAACCGGCCCCTCTTTGATAAATAAACCAGAGAGTTCGGTTGCTTCAGTCAATGCGCCACCACCATTGTTTCGGAGGTCTACGATAATACCTTCAACACCTTGCTGTTTAAGCTCAGTGATCAATTTATCGGTATCTTTAGAAAGGCCAACATAGAAACTTGGTACCTCTAGAACACCAATCTTCTTACCATCTTTCTCGATAACTTCAGACTTAACGGCACGGTCTTCTAAACGAATCTTATCGCGTACAATTGTGACAACGTGACTTTTTGCATCGTTACCTTCCGGCAAGATCTGTAGCTTAACTTTAGTCCCTTTCGGACCCTTAATCAGTTGCACTACATCGTCTAAACGCCAGCCGATAACATCCACGACTTCTTCACCGTCTTGGCCTACACCGACAATGCGATCACCATCACTCAATTGTTTGCTGTTTGACGCAGGGCCACCAGCAACTAACGAGCGAATAACGGTATAGTCTTCAGTCATCTGTAGCACTGCACCAATACCTTCTAGAGATAGATTCATCTCAGATTGGAATTGTTCTGCATTTCTTGGAGAAAGGTAACTGGTGTGCGGATCAACTTCACGCGCGAATGCGTTCATGTAGATTTGGAAAGCATCTTCGTTGTGCGATTGCGTAATACGCTTCATCGCATTGTTGTAACGCTTTTCCAAAACTTCTTGAATCTCTGGCCACTCTTTACCAGTAAGTTTTAGATTCAACGCATCGTATTTAACGCGTTTTCTCCAAAGCTCATTCACTTCAGCGATATCTTTTGGCCATTCAGCTTCACTACGATTAAGCTCAATACTTTCATCAGTATCAAACTTAATCTCTGTATCTAGCAAAGACAATGCATATTGAAAACGTTCAAAACGCTTCTGCATAGACAAATTATAAACATCGAATGCAATCTGGTTATTGCCTGCTTTCAGTTGATCATCAATTTGTGTAGATGACGCAGCGAAAGAGTCAATATCAGCTTGAGTGAAGATATTTCGATTATAGTCCAGCATCTCTAAATAACGATTAAAGATAGCTTGAGAGAAATCATCGTTGAGATTGAAGTGTTTGTAGTGAGAACGAGTAAATCGAGAAGTCACACGTTTACTAGCAGTTTCGTGTTGGGCCTCAGGAACGAGTAGAGGTAAATCGTCCTGAGATAATTTGGCTTCGAGAGCCTGAGTTGAAGCTGCTAGCCAAAAGCTAGCAGCAATCAATGTCAATTTTGAACGGCATTTCATGCGTAGGAGTATCTCCTTTAAGCGCGCAAGTGCTCCGCTTTAACAACCATTTGTAGGCCGTTTGCTAACTGAACACGCACATCTTCCTTATTGATTTCAACAATGGTCGCAGCCATGTTTCCTTTACCCATGTTCACATTTACTTCTTTGCCAGCGATAAATTCGTCAGCGTTCAAAGCGCGAGTTTCAACAGGCTTTTCGACTTTCGGTGCTTTAGGCGCTTGACGACGAGGCTGTTGAGCTTTCTTCGCCTTAGGTTTTGCTTTGCCTTCTTCACGAGCTTTTTGTGCTTGTTCTTTACGACGAGCTTGAACTTTCGCTTTGCTTTCTGCAAGTGTAGCTTTAGCGTGTTCTACATGCTCTTCTTCTAGTGTGCCACACGCGTTGCCGTCTAGGTCAACACGTTCCGCACCAGCTTTTACGCCGTGCAGGTAACGCCATGATGATGTGTACTGTCTTAACGCTGCACGAAGCTGAGTCTTACTTACTTTTTCGTCTTCATTTAGACGTTCAGCAAGATCTTGAAAAATACCAATTTTAAGTGGTTTAGCTTCACCTTCTAGAGTAAAGCATTTAGGGAAACATTCAGCAATATATGCGATAACTTCTTTGCTGTTTTTTAACTTTTCAGTGTTTTCCATGTGGGTTCCTGGTTTTTGCGGTTTTCCGCGAGCATTAAGAAAATATTTTTACGTATTATAAAGAGATGCTTGGGAAAAACCACAGTAAGAGAATAATTTATACCTTGTTCGCGTGCGAATTAAGCAGCTTTTCCACTTCTTCCATAAAAAATGTCAATCCATCCTCGTCGATTTGAGAGAAACGGCCAACATTTGGGCTATCGATATCTAAAACGCCCGCGACTTTTCCACCAATCGAGAACGGAATTACGATTTCTGAGTTACTTGCAGCATCACAAGCAATATGTCCTTCGAACTCATGAACATCATGAATACGTTGGACTGTATTTGTCGCAACCGCAGTTCCACATACACCACGCCCTACCGGGATTCGAACGCAAGCTGGCTGGCCTTGGAATGGACCTAGTATAAGTTCACCTTGTACCTCAGATGGGGTTTGCTTCATTAAATAGAAGCCCGCCCAGTTCAGATCATCCAATTCCATGAATAATAATGAGCTGATATTGGCTAGATTAGCAATAAGATCGGTTTCTGATTCAATTAATGCAACAGCTTGTTTGGTTAAGCGTTGGTAATGTTCTATTTTCATATTAACTTCCAATTAAATTGAGACTTCCATTATCAAGAGAACGCAGTAAAATGCGGCCATTAAACCAAATAGGACTTATTCTCATTACAATGAACAATTCAGAAGACACTATTAGCCGTTCTTGGTTAATAACTCAAGTAAAAAAACACAAGTCCAAATTACTGTTTGCTAACATTATTGCCATTTTTGCAACTCTCATAAGCGTTCCTATCCCGTTGCTAATGCCACTCATGGTCGACGAAGTTTTGCTTGATAAGCCCGCTTCTGGCTTAGAAATGATGAACCACCTACTTCCTTCATCGTTACAGACACCGACTGGCTATATCGCCCTGACTTTACTGTTAGTCATTATCATGCGTACGGCAAGCCAAACGCTGAATATTCTACAAGGACGTCAGTTTACACTCGTATCCAAAACGATCACCTATCAGATGCGCAGTAAGATGATAGATAAGCTTGGTCGTATCAGTATTAGACAATACGAAACTAGGGGCAGCGGCGGTATTAACGCCCACTTAATAACAGATATAGAGACTATCGATAAGTTCATTGGCTCTACCCTGTCTAAGTTTCTGATTAGCTTCTTGACGGTATTAGGGACAGCAATGGTTCTATTGTGGCTCGATTGGCGTCTTGGGTTGTTTATATTACTGGTCAATCCTGTTGTCATTTACTTTTCTCGTAAACTAGGTAGTAAGGTTAAACACCTTAAAAAGTACGAGAATCAATCTTTTGAACGCTTTCAGAATCGGTTGGTTGAAACGTTAGACGGAATCTATCAACTTCGCGCTGCTAATAAAGAGCGTATTTTCTTAGACGAACTTAAGGCCCAAGCAAACCAAGTAAGAGTCGATGCGGACAAATACGCATGGCAGTCTGAAGCCGCTGGTCGTTTATCATTCTTACTCTTTCTATTAGGTTTTGAACTGTTCCGCGCAGTCGCGATGCTGATGGTGCTATTTAGCGACCTAACTATCGGTCAAATTTTTGCGGTATTCGGCTATTTATGGTTCATGCTGGGCCCTGTGCAGGAGTTATTAGGGATTCAATTCTCTTGGTATAGCGCGAAAGCAGCATTACATCGTATCAATGAGCTTTTAATGTTAGAGGAAGAAAAACGTCCGATTAGTAAAGTCAACCCGTTTAATGAACATGAGGAAGTGACAGTCGACATCGAAAACGTTACCTTCTCTTACACGTTAGAAAACACTGTTTTAAATAAACTATCCCTACATATTCCGGCTGGTAAGAAAGTCGCTTTGGTGGGTGCCAGTGGTGGTGGCAAATCAACGTTGATCCAGTTGTTAATTGGGGTTTATCAAGCGGACTCTGGCTGTATACGCTATAACGGTGAAACGAGCGACGACATCAGCTTTGATGTGATTCGCAATCAAATTGCCGTTGTTTTACAGCAACCTATACTCTTTAACGATACATTAAGGCATAATCTGACCCTTGGTGCAGAATACGACGAAATGTCACTGTGGCGTGCACTTGAAGTCGCTCAAATGCAAGATGTTATCAAGCAACTGAATAATGGTTTGGATACTCCAATTGGTAGGAATGGCGTTCGACTGTCTGGCGGTCAACGACAGCGCTTAGCAATCGCCCGCATGGTACTGAGTAACCCCAAGTTTGTTATTCTTGATGAGGCGACATCGGCGCTAGATACGGCTACTGAGTCAGCTCTGCATAAAGCGCTAAGCGAGTTTTTGAAAGATCGCACAACTTTGATAGTGGCTCATCGATTATCAGCGGTGAAACAGGCCGATCTAATCTATGTTTTAGAAGATGGGCAAGTCACACAGACGGGAACACATGGTGAACTGGTTGAACAACAAGGACTATATCAAACACTTTATGGCAGTGTGCAATCGCACGCCTAATGTACGCGACCCTATACATTTAAGTCAGGTTAATGGCCTGACTTACGTTCTAACTTCGGAGGTCATGTGACCTCCTCTACCAACAATCCATCATCAGATAGGCCAACAACAAGCCATCTATTAAGTAAACACTTGTGCGATAACAGTAACGTAAGACTGTGCCAAGGCTGCGAGCTTCCTGTTGATAAAGTGGAGATATCACAAGGAAAATCAGCGTATTGTCCAAGATGTGGTACTCAGTTATATCGTGGTGGAACACCAAGTCTCTCTGGAAATTTAGCTATTGCTCTCACGTGCTTGCTGCTATTTATCCCCTCTCACTTTTTTGATTTCATTAGTATCCGTCTGATTGGAGTAATGATACCTGCGACTCTGCCATCCGGCGTGTTTACCTTGATGGGCGAAGGTTTCCCTTTACTTGGCTTACTTATCCTATTCTGTAGTTCTATTGCTCCTTTACTTGTCTGCGGTTCTGTTCTGGTCAGCCACTTATCGCTTCGCTTCAGACTTTTTACTCCGTTTCGTTACGCACTCACTATTGTCCAAACCCTTAAACATTGGATGATGTTAGATGTATTTTTAGTGAGTGTGGCGGTCTCATGCTTCAAGCTCCAAGATTATTCAGACATATTTGTCGGCCCTGGCTTGGCAGGTTTGCTCTTATTGCAACTGTTCAGTGTCTTACTGGTAAGTCGTATCAGCGTACGACGCTACTGGGAAGCGTGGACTAAAGAGTCGGACTACTCTTTCCCTGACAGTAAGAAAGTTCATTGCCACAACTGCCATATGTCTCAACCTGATGGACATGTGTGCGTACGGTGTCACCACGACTTATATCATCGCAAGCCCTACTCTATATACAAGACTTGGTCACTGTTATTCGCCGCTACAATCGCAATTATACCGGCCAATATTATCCCGATATCGATACTTATAACGAACGGTCAAAGGCTTGAAGACACGATTATTTCTGGTGTTGCGTCCTTAGTTAATAGTGATATGTATGGCATCGCCGCGATCATATTTATTGCAAGTATCGTAGTGCCAGTTGCCAAAATACTCGGCCTCACGTACATCTTAATTTGCATTCAAATGAAACGCGCGGTCTACCACAGGCAGCGTATGACGATTTATTTCATAGTAAAATGGGTGGGGAAATGGTCAGTCATGGACCTATTCGTCATTTCGATCATGATGACATTGATCGACCGTGGACAAATTTTAAACTTTACACCAGGTTATGGTGCTGTCGCTTTTGGCTTCGTTGTCGTGCTTACGATGTTAGCAGCCGAAAGTTTAGATCCTAGGCTAATTTGGGATAACTACACCTCTAAAGATGAGTCAGTGAATGAACAACGATAACCAATCACAAACATCATATTCACCAGAAGTGAGAAAAAATAAAGGTATTTCTCCTTTATGGATTCTACCAATTTTAACCGTCGTTCTGGCTGGTTGGCTGGTCATGAAGTCAATACACGATGCAGGACAACGTGTACAAATTTACTTCTCAGATGCTGCTGGCTTAGTCGCAGGCCGAACCACTATTCGCTACCAAGGTTTAGAGGTGGGTATGGTGCGAGACATAACTCTATCCAAGGATTTGTCTAGCATTTACGTCGATGCCGACATTTACCCTGAAGCACAACAGCTCTTATCAAAAGGCACGCGTTTCTGGTTGGTAAAGCCAACAGCGAGCTTGTCGGGTATATCGGGGTTGGACGCGCTAGTTTCAGGTAACTATATCGCGATTCACCCTAGTGAAACAAAAGAAGAGCCAGAAACCGTGTTTTATGCATTAGACTCTTCCCCTTCAGATTTATTAGCATCAGAAGGACTTAATATCTCACTAACGACAGAAGATCTTGGTGGTGTATCTGTTGGTTCTCAGATCGTGTACCGAAAAATCCCAATTGGAGAAGTCTACAATTACCAACTCAATAAAAATGCGAAATCTGTCACCATTCAAGCTGCGATCAAAGATGAGTATAGCCACATCATCACAGACCAAAGCCGCTTCTGGAACGTGAGCGGCTTGGGCGCCAGTATTGGTTTTTCTGGTGTTGACGTTCGCTTAGAGAGCTTAAGTGCCCTTCTTGGTGGCTCTATTGCGGTCGATTCCCCAGGAGAAGGCCAACCCGTCAAAATGAACACAAAGTTCAAACTCTATCCTGATTTAAAGACTGCAGGGCGTGGTATCTCAGTAAAAATCGCGGTACCTGATGATAACAAGATCAGTTCAACGGGTGCTCCTATCATGTACCGAGGTATTGAAATCGGTCAAATTACCGACTTGTCCTTGAGTGAAGGTCGGGAAAATGTTGTTGCATCTGCGGCAATCCAACCAGCATTCAGCGATTTCTTAAACAGCGGCAGTAAATTCGTTCTTGAAGAAGCCGAGCTATCTCTTACTGGCATGAAAAATATCGCCAACTTAGTGACTGGTAACTTCTTGACCTTAGTACCTGGAGAAGGCAAAAAAGCGCGTCGATTTACCGCTATTCGTAAAACCGAATACAGCCAAGAACAAGAGAAATCAGTGGCAATTCGCCTGACGTCAAACAATTCATTTGGCTTAGATGTGGGCACTCAACTACTTTACAAAGGCATTGCCGTCGGCTCTATCATCCAAGTAGGATTAGTCGATGGTGTTGGTAAGAGCTCTGATAAACACGAAGTGTTCATGGATGCATTGATCGATAATGAATACGCTCACCTTATCAAAAGCCACAACCGTTTCTTTGTGACAGGCAGTGCCACTGCAGAACTAACCGAATCCGGTTTAAGTGTTACGGTTCCACCTGCAAAACAGCTTCTTACTGGATCAATTAGTTTTGTGAGCGAAGGTAAACCTGAAGCTCGAGCTGACTACCAGCTTTTTCAAAGCAAGTCGCTAGCTGAAATTGCTAAGTTTAATCAGTCTGGGTCCAAAACTCTTTCGCTGTTCGCTAGTGAATTACCCTCGATATCTAAAGGAAGCCCGCTTCTCTACCGCAATTTACAAGTGGGTAGCATTTCTGATTTTCAGCTTGCTGATGGTGGTGTAAGAATCAAAGTTACGATCGAAAATCGTTACACTCACTTACTCAATAAGCATACCGTTTTCTGGAACCGGTCAGGCGTTGAAGTTGATGCGTCGCTATCGGGTATCAGTATTAAAGCTGCACCGGTTAAAACCCTTATTCAAGGCGGTATTGCTTTTGACTCTCTACCGGGAATCGATAACAAACTCGGCGATGTGTGGAAGCTTTATAAAGATTCGAAATCCGCTCGAAAATTTGGCCGCGCGATTACTATCACCTCTTCCGGCGATCTAGAAGTCAGCAAGGGCATGGCGATCAAATATAAAGGTGTCACTGTTGGTGAGGTTACTCTGGTGATTCCGAACTTCAACAAAGGCGGTATTGAAATTACCGCGCGTATCTTACCTGAGTACGTTGACAAGATTGCCGTGGCGAACAGTCACTTCTGGTTGGCAGAACCTGAGATTGGCCTTAACGGTATCAAAAACGTCTCTGCGCTGCTCTCTAAGCACATAAATGTAGATCCGGGCAAAGGCGAAAGAAACACGAAATTTAAGCTCAGCAAAGGACCAGTGCAGCCCGAAGGTAAGATATTCCAGCTACAAAGCGAAACGCGAGGCTCGGTATCTGAAGGCACACCTATCCTATTCCGTGAGCTAGAGATCGGCAGTGTTATCGATGTTCAGTTAGGCGAGTTTGCTGACCGCATCATCTCTACGATTCAAATAGAGCCAGACTACGCCTACCTAATCCGCGCAAACACTGTGTTCTGGAACGTATCGGGCGTTGATGTCTCTATCGGTCTCTCTGGTGCAAACATCAAAGCCGGAACGGTAGACAGTTTATTAAGAGGCGGAATTACCTTCTCAACGCCACCGACGAGTGAACTACAGCCAGTGGCAAGCGAAGACCAGTCTTTCTACCTATACCCTCAAGCAGAAGATGAGTGGAAGTCATGGAGAACCGCGATTCCTAGTCCATAGGGTGAACTCCCTGACCTTTCCGGAAGATTAATTCTTCATCAAAATGCAGCTATTCGGCTGCATTTTTGTTGTTTGCCGTAAATATTGTTTAGGACGACCTCTTTTTGCTTTAAACTCCCCCGCATTAATGCAATAAATCGAGATACTCTTTTGCACGCTAACGTATATATCCCAGAAGAATTCCTAACTCACATTAAAGGCATTATGCCAAGCCACTTAGACATGGCTTCTTTTATCGCATCTTGCCAAAAGCCACTTCGTAAAAGTATTCGAGTAAACACACTAAAGATCAGTGTCGGAGACTTTCTCGTACGTGCGAAAGATAAAGGTTGGGAACTGGAACCTGTGCCGTGGTGTGAAACGGGATTTTGGATCACCGCTGATGAAAGCGAGGCGCCTTTAGGCAATACAGCTGAACACATGTCTGGCTTATTTTATATCCAAGAAGCCAGCTCTATGATGCCACCTTCTGCATTGTTTCAAGGCGAAGAAGATTATCAAGCCGTGTTAGATACAGCTGCTGCACCCGGCTCTAAAACAACGCAAATCGCGGCGCTAATGAATAATCGCGGCGTACTGGTTGCCAATGAGTACGCAGCAAGCCGAGTGAAAGTACTTCACGCTAACATCGAGCGTTGTGGCGTTCGCAATACAGCGCTGAGCAATTTTGATGGACGTGTATTCGGCGGCTGGTTACCAGAACAGTTTGATGCCGTATTACTAGACGCCCCCTGCTCTGGTGAAGGTACGATTCGTAAAGACGCGGATGCGATGAAGAACTGGACGTATCAATCTGTAGTCGATATTGCCGACACGCAAAAAGACCTGATTGAAAGCGCATTCCAAGCTCTTAAACCTAATGGTGTTTTGGTTTACTCAACGTGTACGCTTAGCACCGAAGAGAACCAACAAGTGTGTTATCACTTAAAAGAGACCTTTGGTGACGCGGTAGAATTTGAATCTCTAGAATCCCTGTTCGACGACGCAAAAGCAACCACGACAGAAGAAGGCTTTCTACACATTTTTCCACAAGTTTATGACTCGGAAGGCTTCTTTGTTGCACGTATCCGTAAATTAGCGTCTGTTACTCCACCAGAAGTTAAAAAACGTATGGGTAAATTCCCATTTGAAAAAGCATCAAAGAAAACTCAGCAAGAAGTCGCTGAACAACTGATGAGCACTCTCGATATCGAATTGCCAAGCGATACTCAAGTTTGGATTCGCGACAAAGACGTTTGGCTATTCCCAGAAGCGCTAGAACCTATGATCGGTGAGTTCCGTTTTTCTCGCATGGGAATTAAGATCGCCGAAACCCATAAAAAAGGTTACCGCTGGCAGCACCAAGTGGCGACAACGCTTGCAACAGGTAATGAAGCTAATGTTGTCGAGCTAAGTATTGAAGATGCTCGTGAATGGTTCATGGGACGCGATGTTCGCCCTGAAAACTTGTCAGGAAAAGGTGAAGTACTAGTGAAGTACAATGGTGCAATCATCGGCCTTGGTAAGTGGATTGGTAACCGAGTGAAGAACGGTTTACCACGCGAACTAGTGCGCGATAAAAACCTTTTCTAAAAGCTTTCGCACTGAACACACTTTGATAAACAAAAAGCCCAAACAACGTTAATTGTTTGGGCTTTTTCTATTCTATCGGTCATGTAACTCAGTGTGCGAGCGCTTGTAAATCAACAACTAATTATATAAATATCAATTCAAGCCACTATTTCCAAAAAGAAAAATCACATTTTAGGGAATCTAAACTAGACTTCAATCTAATAGTCAAAAAATTAAAACGATTCGCGTAGGCTCTTCGGAGCCCTTTCCCCTAAGCCCAAACAGGAAGGTTTGGGCTTTTTTTTGACCGAGAGGGCCGCTTATTTAACTAAGCTGATACCTTCTTTGTCGATAGTGATCTTGCCAGATTTGTACAGACCACCAATTGTCTTCTTAAACGTACCTTTACTGGTTCTAAATGCAGAGAAAATAACCTCAGGAGAAGACTTATCATTCAAAGGCAAATAACCGCCTTTCTTCTCAAGCAGAGCAATAACCTTAATACTTAGATCATCCATTTTCTCCACACCAATCTTCTGAAGTGACAGATCGATTTTTCCATCTTCTTCACGAACGTTTTTGATGTAGCCTTTTAGTGTTTTACCAATGAACAGCTTACCGATGATGTCAGATGGGAAAATCATACCCCAGTGTTCACCGTTCACGATCGCTTTGTAACCAAGTTGGCTGCGCTCAGCGATAATGAGATCGACTTGCTCATTTTGCTTATAAGTCGCAGGCGTGTTGTCTAACCATTTATTGAACTTCGTTGTACCAACGATACGGCTCGATGCTTTATCGATATACACATATACTAAGATTGATTGACCTTCGTTTAAGCGGCCACGTTGCTCACTGAAAGGAACCAGTAGGTCTTTCCCTTTCACGCCCCAACTCATGAATGCACCAGTGCTGTTTACACCTTCGACAGTCATCAAGCCAAACTGACCCACTTGAGCAATAGGCTTTTCTGTGGTTGCCGCAATCTGGTTGTCAGAGTCAATGTATAAGAAAACATCTAGTTTTTGACCAATTTCCACACCTTCAGGAGTAAACCGTTTCGGAAGCAACACAGTTCCATAGTCACTAGCATCAAGGAATACACCGAACTCTGCTTGTTTTACTACTTCTAAATTGTTTATTTGACCAATATTAATCATCAAGATTGTCTCTACTTTAAATTTGGCGGAGATTATACGTGATCTCTGATATGCTTTCGCTAGTTTCATTCATATTTTTATATTCTAGGAGACATCGTTGATCACCGTCGATAAACAAGATGCGATAACACTTAAAATTAACCATGCAATGGCTAAGACAAAGAAGCTCGACATGGACGTTTATCTATTCATCCCCGGTGAACTCGGACTGACGCCTGAAGTACTGTCTGAAAGTGCCTTCTTTTACAGTTCAATTACTCAGCAACGAGCTTACTACAGTGATAAAACACTCTTGCCACTCGTACACAGCCGTTTGGCAAAACGCAGACGCTTATCAACCACACAATATCGTGTAAGTTTGAGTTTGTTTGCGTATCAGTATGTTATCGCTTTAGATAAAGCAGTCAGTAGTTTGAATAAAACCGATAGTGACAACGTAATGTCCGATGAGGTCGACGAAGTCATAGAGTTGGCGTTGGATATTTTGAAGAAGCTTCGTCGAAGTATTCCTTATGAAGAAAACCTCAAACGTTACTACGAAAACATTGATAACTACCTCTCTTGGTACACCGAGCAAAAATTTTTATCGCTGGTTTCACACATGCCACGCGGTAGTGAATATTCCACTATCAAAGAGCGTCTCTTAATACTCTGTGATAAGGAAACGGCTCACCGTCAACTCAATCGTTATAACTCAGCCAAGGTAAGAGAAGACGTTACTCGTCTGAGTAACAAAATGCGCTTACTGCGCCGCTTGATTGAGCACCCTATTGTTCTCAAAGAGAAAACCACATCACTGGGTAAAAACGTAAAGCGTGCCGTTAAAGGTATAGCTACAGGTTTAGTCATGGTAGTGGTTACCACAACCGTCATATTGGCTCGTGATTTCCTGGGGGAGATTACCGCTTCTTTCATTGTGTCTATGTCATTCATCTATGCTTTACGCGAGATATTCAAAGATGACTTAAGGGATATCCTTTGGCGTTGGCTTCGTAAAGGCAAACCAAGGTGGAAACGTCGCTACTTTGACCCAACTACCAACAAATTAGTCGGCCATAAGCTTGAATGGTTAGATTACGCAAACTTTTCTAAGTTAGCTGATCGCATTCAATTGCTCCGTAAGAGGCGGGTTGTACAGCGTGAAGAGCAGGTATTACATTATCGTTCGCACACAGAAATGTCGACATCTACATTTATGAGTGGTTACGAGGAGACTCGTGAAACGCTTTCTATCAGCCTAAGAGCACTGACACGTTTGATGGACAAGAGTTCAAATAAGGTTTATCGCTTGAATGAGGGGCAAGTCAGTCGAGAATCCGTTGAAAAGCGCCACCTTCTTAACTTGATCATCAAAGAAAACAACCACGATAGTGATCCAACATATTACCGTTGGAAAATAGTAATGAACCGTTCAAAAATTGTTGATATAGAGCAAATCACTCAAGAGTCTTAGCGTTGTACGGTATGCGGGAAGCAAAATCACATACCGCTCTTCCACTTATTCAAATTTCCATCAACTTCCGAGCTATTTCCTAGACGGGACTTTCTTGATCGAAAGCGTTAGCGTGAATTCGGCCATCGGTTCATCACCATGCAAAGATGGACAGGTAGCGGTAATAGTCACGGGTTGGTTAACACGCGCTCCAGTCGAGATCGTTTCGGCTAGCATAGTATTGATGAGCTCACCGTCGTTACATGTGAAATGTACGTCACCTTCAGGGCGTTTCAAAAAGTTGCCTGTTACCTCTTTAAACGCCAGAGAAATCTTCTCTCCCTGCTGCTGGGATTTACTCATAGCAAGAAAGCCTCCCGCGACATCAGCTCCCACTGCTAGTACACCAAAATACATACTATTTAAGTGGTTCTTAGTTCTTCTTTTTAGAGGAATCTTAAGCTCAACATGCTGATCATCAAGAGCGAGTAACTTCGGCCTACACAACCAAATTAACGGCACTTTAAACATACCAAACATAGTTAAGTAGAGATTAGCTTTTTGTAGATTAGTTAGCATCCAAGTCACCTAGCACTATTAGTCATCTGACCAGTTAATAGACTCAAGATAGCAATGTCAAAAAAATGTTACAAAAAAGAGATATCATCTAACGATAATATCTCTTTCATTCTCGAAGAATTAACGCTTCAAGCAAACTTATATCGCTGGGCTTATTAGTCTATGCGGTAACAACCGTATCAACACCTTCAAGATCGGCAATGTAACCTTGTAATCGAGGATAATCTACCAACCCTTGAGTCACTAGCAATACTGGTTTCTTAACATGAAGTGTTGCTTTAACGATCATGTCCAATAAGGTAATAACCGCTTCGTTCTGGGGATCAAAGGCATGTTGTTGTGCTTCATTTTGCTTATCTACACCTAAAGTGAAAGACGCTAAACTATCGATATTCACTACCGTGCCATCAAAGTAATGCAATAATCGTTCACTCAAAATTACAGCTGATGGCACATCGCACGAAAACAACACTTTCAAGCCATTCAACCCACGAGGTAGCCCTTGTTCGGCAAGTAAATCGATAATCTTAGCAGCATCACTTAATGCTCGAACGTAAGGAGCAACGATTTCAACGTTAATGCCCTGCTCTCGCAGCGTTTTGATTACCTGACACTCAAGTGCGAATGCCTTACTGTATTCTTGTGTTGCGTAGCGACCTACACCACGAATACCAAGCGCTGGATTAATTTCTTCTGTTTCGCAACTCCCGCCCAACAAAGAGCGAAAACTGTAACTATCTGCATCGCTCAAAGCAATACGTACCGTCTTGTGATGGGGTTGCACTGCTGCTTGAATCGCTATAACGAGTGTTGAAACAAAATGTTCATCGACACTCTTATCACCAAGAATGGCATTTAGCGACGTTTTCTCAATGTCAGAAAGTGTTTCAAAGTGAGAGCCAATGCTTGGATGATAAAAAACACGCTCCATGACCAATTCAGATAGTGAAACGTATAAGTGATTGGAATTATGATTATCGTTATAAGAAGGCAGCACATCGCCTAAAACAAGTTCTGGGTGCAAAGTGCTTTGATTTTTTTGAGTCATTGCTGCTCCAGCATTTTTTATGTTGTGTTCAAACGAAAGTACCGATAGCTGCCTGTTAATACAAGTGAAAATCCTTTATTTAGCATTGGCACACGGATAAAAATAAGAATATTAGCAATAACAGAGATAACTTTGACTTAGAGAGTTTATTCCTCTGTTCAATTCCGTTATCTTAACCACTTCGCAATAGAATAAAAAACTATCACATGCCATTAAAAACTGATGAGTTGAGAACCCAAGCTCTGGGTCCTATGCCAACTCCTGCCGAATTAGGCAATGCACACCCTATTACTGATGACGTTGCTGAACGCATTAAAAATTCTCGCCGCCAAATCGAAGATATCCTAACGGGTCGTGATAACCGCCTATTAGTTATCGTAGGCCCTTGCTCTGTTCACGACACAGAAGCCGCACTTGACTACGCTGAGCGCCTAAGTCAGATTCAAGAAAAATACAAAGATGAGTTGTTCGTTGTAATGAGAACCTACTTCGAGAAGCCACGTACTGTTGTCGGTTGGAAAGGTTTGATTACCGATCCCAATCTTGATGGCTCATACGCACTTGAAACAGGCTTAAACAAAGCTCGCAAACTTCTGCTTGATATCAATAAGCTTGGCCTTGCTACTGCGACTGAATTCCTTGATATGATCACTGGTCAATATATTGCAGACCTTATTACTTGGGGCGCAATCGGCGCTCGTACGACTGAATCTCAGATTCACCGTGAAATGGCTTCCGCACTTTCTTGCCCTGTGGGTTTTAAAAACGCAACGAACGGCAATATCAAGATTGCTATTGATGCGATTCGTGCTGCACACGCTTCCCACTACTTCTACTCACCAGACAAGAATGGCCGCATGACAGTTTATCGTACTGCTGGTAACCCATACGGTCATATTATTCTACGTGGTGGTGATAAGGGCCCTAACTTCGATGCTGAATCTGTAGATACTGCATGTAAGCAACTTGCCGAGTTCGATCTTCCTCAGCGCTTAGTTGTAGACTTTAGCCACGCAAACTGTCAAAAGCAGCACCGTAAACAGTTAGAGGTTGCGCAAGATATTTGTGAACAGATAAAATCTAACAAGAATCAAATTGCAGGCATCATGGCGGAAAGCTTCATTGTTGAAGGCAACCAGCCAATGACAGACATCAATAACCTAGAATACGGCAGGTCTATAACTGACCCATGCCTAAGCTGGGAAGATACCGCAACAATGCTAGACATGCTTGCAACGGCAATTAAAGATAGAAATTTAGCTTAAGGACACAACACAATGCCATCATTTGACATTATCTCTGAAGTAGAATCAGTAGAACTACGCAATGCTGTAGACAATGCTAACCGAGAACTATCGACTCGTTTCGATTTCCGTGGTGTAGAGGCTAGCTTTGATTACAAAGATGAATCAGTAAAACTGAGCGCTCAAGACGATTTTCAGCTAAAGCAGATGCGCGATATTCTTCGTAGCAACCTGACAAAGCGTAATGTTGATCCTAACGCGATGGAAGCAAAAGCTGCTGACCAAACAGGTCGAACTTGGCACCAAACGGTTATCTTTAAACAGGGCATCGAAACTGACGTTGCTAAGAAAATCGTTAAGCTAATCAAAGACAACAAAGTAAAAGTTCAAGCTTCCATTCAAGGTGACAAGGTTCGTGTCACAGGTAAGAAACGTGATGACTTGCAAGCAGTCATGGCTTTAGTTCGTAACGGAGAACTTGGTCAACCTTTCCAGTTTGACAACTTCCGTGACTAATCACACTGGTTATATCCAGCGGATTTTGTTTACTATTCACCTTTTGTTTGCTCTTGATTAAACAGCAAAGTATGGTTTTAAAATATCAAAAAGCCACTTCCTTATGGGAAGTGGCTTTTTACTTGTGTGATTATTTTGATTGGAGCCTCCCAGCTGATTTTAAGTAACTAGAAGGCTCTCACCTCAACTGAGTATTTTAGCAGAAGAAAGTTTTAGGTCTTTACCGACTAAAAGGTTGAATTCAACGCTCGCTGGTGGAATAAACACACACACTCGCAATTTATCTACTCTTGCTTTCTCAAGTTTGGTAGATAACTCTCCGCTGTTAGCATAACCTTCTCTTTCTGCATCTCGACGGCACAAGTCAATAAACTCGAATGGACAATCGCTCGGGGAAAGGACTAACTCTGCCTCTTGCATCAAACGTAAGGCCTTCATCGGTAGCAACTCTACATCTTGCCCGAATTCAACCCAGGTTACCTGACCTTCGGTATCAATGCCCTCAGCTAACGCTTGTTGATAGTATAACTCTAACTGATCTCTGTCAGCCACCTGCTCAATAAGGCTGGATGATAAGAATCGCTCCCAAAATTTACGACGATCATCAACGGTAGGAAGAGATTCTTTTATCGAGTTACGTTTTGATGCACCAAAGTCTGCGATTAAACCGATGTTCTGAGGAAGCACCGTTTCGAGTTTTTCTCTAATATTTCTCACCAAAACAGGTGACGCTCCACCACTTGAGATCGCAATCTGAATTCTCCCACGATTAATCATTGATGGAGTGATAAAATCACAGTAAGGCAAATCATCAACCACATTGACTAAAACACCGAGTTTTTTCGCATCATTATATACTTGATGATTCAGGCTCGGATTATCTGTAGTGGCCCATACCTGCAGGTAGTCTTTCGAAAGAATTTGTGACGAGTAAAAGTTTTGAACCCAGTGAAGCTTACTCTCCTCTACAAGCTTACTTAAGTATGGTGCTACCTTGGGAGAAACCAAAGTCACATTAGCACCTGCTCGTAATAAACTGTCAACTTTTCGGCAAGCAACCTCACCCCCACCAACCACTAGAATTGGTTTATTTTCTACATCCAGAAACATTGGGAAATAACGCATGTTCTTCCTTGAGAGTACTGCAATAACTATTCAGCCATGCTACCAAATTTGGAGCATATTAATAACTAGCAAAGTGTAATAAAAATATTTATTGACCAAATTTCAATCTTTTTAAGGATTTATATTTCATCGTTAACGGCTAAGTTAAGAAGATTTATCTACACGATTATCAATATTAAAATCTAAATCTCGTTGCACCAACAGTGTGAACCGTTGCACTATTTACATTCAGTTAACATTTAGCCATCCTAGTTGTGTTGGGATTTGTGGTTTCTTTCAAAATTCTTTTTAAATTATACATTTGTGAAACTACGAATCCTTTCCTAACCTTATAAATAGTTGTTTAAACCACACAAAGCTTTATTTGCATAATGCAATTTTTTTGATTTAAACAACAAGGTCACAGTAAAAGCAATACAGCTAGAAAAACAAAAACGAGCACGAGTATCAGGTGTCACCTGGTTAACAAGGAAGGATACAAATGACAAATAAACTAACACTTCTTGCTTCAGTAGTCGCTGCATCAACTGCGCTTATGGCAACATCAGCATCAGCTGCAGAAAGCACACTGGACAAAGTCACATCTCAAGGTTTTTTAACTTGTGGCGTAAGTACGGGTCTTCCAGGTTTCTCTAACCCTAACTCAAAAGGTGAGTGGGAAGGAATCGATGTTGAGTATTGTCAAGCTCTTGCAGCGGCTGTACTCGGAGATAAAACTAAAGTTAAGTATGTACCTTTGACTGCAAAAGAGCGTTTCACTGCCCTTCAGTCTGGTGAAATAGACGTACTATCTCGTAACACGACATGGACGCTGCATCGTGATACCGCTTTAGGTCTAAATTTCGTCGGTGTTAACTATTACGACGGTCAAGGCTTTATGGTGAAAAAAGAGTTGGGTCTTAAGAGTGCTCGAGAACTTGATGGTGCTTCGGTGTGTGTTCAGTCAGGTACAACAACAGAACTCAACCTAGCTGATTACTTCCGAAATAGTGGTATGTCTTATAAACCTGTAGTATTTGATACCGCTGCTCAAACCTCTAAAGGTTTCGATGCTGGTCGCTGTGATGCACTTACCACTGACCAATCTGGTCTTTACGCACTTCGTTTGAACTTAGCTGATCCTAAGTCTGCGCAAGTACTTCCTGAAATCATCTCAAAAGAACCACTAGGTCCTGTTGTTCGCCAAGATGACGACAAGTGGTTTAACGTGGCTAAATGGACTCTTTCTGCGATGATCAATGCTGAAGAGTACGGTATTTCTTCTAAAAATGCAGATGAAATGCTTAAGTCAAAAGATCCAAACATCAAGCGTATTCTCGGTGTAGACGGTCCTAAAGGCAAAGGCCTTGGCATTCGCGACGATTGGGGTTACCAAGTAATTAAGCAAGTTGGTAACTACGGTGAGAGCTTTGAGCGCACTGTTGGTACGGGCTCTCCACTTCAGATTTCTCGCGGTGTAAATGCACTTTGGAATGCGGGCGGCTTTATGTACGCTCCACCAATCCGTTAATAAGATTATAAACATCAATTAGGGCGGAGGTTTCCGCCCTCTTTATTAAATGGATTTGAGGTTATAGCAGTATGAAACCTAATGAAACTCCTTCGCCATCTCAGGCGAAGCCGAAAACAAAGAGTGCCAACCTTCTTTACAACCCGACTTTCCGCTCTGTTGTGTTCCAAGTCCTTGCTGTTGGAGCTCTCGCAGCGTTAATTTATACCATCATAAATAACACGCTCACGAACTTAGACGCCCGTGGAATTGCCACTGGTTTTGACTTTTTATCCCAAGAGGCTGGTTTTGGTATTGGCCTAACACTTATCGAATACGATGAAACGTTCTCTTACGGCAGAACTTTCTTCGTAGGTTTACTTAACACGGCACTTGTATCTATTCTTGGCATCATATTAGCCACTGTCATTGGTTTTAGTATGGGCATTGCGCGACTTTCTTCGAATTGGTTAGTAAGTCGCTTTGCCGCCGTTTACATAGAAATATTTCGAAATATTCCCCTTCTTTTACAGATCTTTTTTTGGTATTTCGCAGTGCTGCAAGCTCTTCCGTCAACTCGTCAAAGTATGAGTTTAGGTGAAGCGATCTTCCTTAACGTTCGTGGTTTATATTTCCCAGCACCTATCTTTGAACAAGGTAGTAGTATTGTTATCATCGCGTTTATTGCTGGTATTATTGCCACATTTTTTATCAATATTTGGGCTAACAACAGACAAAAACTCACCGGTCAACAAACACCGATGGGGCGCGTTGCGACGGCTCTAATTATTGGTTTACCACTAGTGACATATTTTATTATGGGCATGCCTATTTCGGCCGAATATCCGGAGCTTAAGGGTTTTAACTTTAAAGGTGGCATTAGCATAATTCCAGAACTTGCCGCATTAATGCTTGCCTTAAGTATCTATACAGCGTCTTTCATAGCTGAGATTGTACGATCAGGTATCAATGCTGTAAGTCACGGTCAAACTGAAGCAGCGATGTCCCTTGGTATTCCTCGCTCTCGCACTCTTAAGCTTGTCATCATTCCTCAAGCACTAAGAATTATTATCCCACCATTAACCAGTCAGTATCTAAATCTGACCAAAAACTCGTCACTGGCCATGGCAATTGGTTATCCAGATCTTGTTTCTGTTTTCGCAGGTACAACTTTGAACCAAACCGGGCAAGCGATTGAAGTAATCGCAATGACCATGGGCGTTTACTTGACCTTAAGTCTGTTAACGTCAGCTGTAATGAATATATACAACCGCAAAGTAGCGTTGGTGGAGAGATAAGATGAGTACACATCAATTTCAACCAGACCTTCCGCCTCCAGCGAATACCGTTGGACCTGTTGGTTGGTTAAGAAAAAATCTATTTAATGGCCCTATTAACAGCGTAGTCACTGTAGTTCTTGCTTACTTTGCTTTTACCCTGTTGTGGGCAATTACTGATTGGGCATTTATTAGTGCCGATTGGATAGGAACAACACGTGATGCTTGTACAAGTGAAGGGGCTTGTTGGGTTTTCATTAGTGTTCGCTGGGATCAGTTCATGTTTGGCTTTTATCCTGAAGCAGAACTTTGGCGGCCTCAACTTTTCTATATCACACTAGCTATATTTGTCGTTTTACTCGCTTACGAAAAAACACCTAAACGTACTTGGATTTGGCTTTTCTTTGTAAACATTTACCCATTCCTTATCGCAGGTTTGTTATATGGTGGTGTTTTCGGCCTAGAAGTCGTAGATACACATAAATGGGGAGGATTGCTAGTTACGCTAATCATTGCTCTCGTCGGCATCGTTGTTTCATTGCCAATTGGCGTGGCTTTAGCACTAGGACGACGCTCCGAGATGCCAATAATCCGCAGTATGTGTACTGTTTATATCGAAATTTGGCGCGGCGTACCGCTAATTACGGTTCTATTCATGGCCTCAGTAATGCTTCCGCTTTTCCTCTCTGAAGGAACTGAAACAGACAAATTGATTCGAGCTTTAATCGGTGTCGTTTTATTCAGTTCAGCGTATATGGCAGAAGTAGTTAGAGGCGGTTTACAAGCCATACCAAAAGGGCAATATGAAGCCGCAGACGCACTTGGCCTTAGCTATTGGAAGAAGACGGGATTAATTATCCTTCCTCAAGCATTAAAAATTACAATCCCTTCAATCGTTAATACCTTCATTGGGTTATTTAAAGATACGAGTCTTGTCTTAATTATCGGTATGTTTGACGTACTAGGAATTGGCCAAGCCGCGAATACCGACCCTGAATGGCTTGGGTATTCAACAGAAAGTTATGTATTTGTCGCGTTAGTGTTCTGGGTGTTTTGTTTTGGCATGTCGAGATATTCGATATGGTTAGAAAACAGACTTCACACCGGTCACAAACGATAATTAACAAGATCAAGGACGTATTATGACGCAGCAGACAGAAAACAACTCTCAAGGTCTTATGATCGAGTTGAAAGACATGAATAAATGGTACGGTGAATTCCACGTACTTAAGAACATCAATCTAGAAGTTAAAAAAGGTGAGAAAATCGTTATCTGTGGTCCTTCAGGATCTGGTAAATCAACGATGATCCGTTGCATTAACCGATTGGAAGAACACCAAAAAGGTCATATCTTCGTTTCAGGTAATGAATTAACGGAAGATCTAAAGAACATCGAAGCTGTTCGTCGAGATGTAGGCATGTGTTTCCAACACTTCAACCTCTTCCCACACTTGACAGTTCTAGAGAACTGCACTTTAGCGCCTATTTGGGTCAAGAAGATGCCTAAAGACGAAGCCGAAGCGATAGCAATGAAGTACTTAGAACGTGTTAAAATCCCAGAGCAAGCGGATAAATTCCCAGGTCAGCTTTCTGGTGGTCAACAACAACGTGTAGCTATCGCTCGCTCTTTGTGTATGAACCCTCAAGTGATGCTGTTTGATGAACCAACGTCGGCGCTCGATCCAGAAATGGTTCGTGAGGTGTTAGACGTAATGGTTGAGCTTGCAGAAGAAGGCATGACGATGCTTTGTGTAACGCACGAGATGGGTTTTGCTAAAGAGGTCGCGGATCGCGTTATCTTCATGGATGCCGGTGAAATCATCGAAGAGAACAACCCTGTCGATTTCTTTGAAAACCCACAATCAGACAGAACGCAGAACTTCTTAAGCCAAATCTTACACCACTAATGTGTTATGATGCATAAACTACAGAGGCGGCTTAGGTCGCCTCTTTGTTTTTCAAATTTATAGATAGTTTTTAAAGTTTTAAGTAACTGAATAGAACGCCCAAAGGTTGACCATCGTATCTTAGCTATACTCAATTACAGTCTAAAGAAATACTTTGTTACACCTTCAGAAACACTTAACCGACTATTTTGATTATTATTTTACGTATACAAGAGGAATGAGAGACTTGATTTTTCGAACTTTCACCCCCATAAATGTACTAATAACTATTGAAGTCACCTTACGAGGAAGATTATGAACAGCCCTATGTTTTCACGCACAGCATCTCAAGAAAGTGCTCTGCAAACCAATAAAGTGTTGCGTAACACCTACGCTTTACTGTCTATGACACTACTTTGGTCTGCTGTTGTAGCAGGCGTATCCATGGCGATGAACCTTCCTCGCCCGGGTCTTATTATCATGCTGGTTGGCTTCTACGGCCTACTTTTCCTAACAGAAAAGAACCGTGACAACAGCATGGGTCTAGTCTTCACATTCCTATTTACAGGTTTCTTAGGCTACACCATCGGTCCAATCTTAAACATGTACGTTGGCGCAGGTATGGGTGATGTCATCCTAACTGCACTTGGCGGTACAGCACTGGCATTTATGGGCGCATCTGCTTACGCACTAACAACTAAGCGTGACCTGTCGTTCCTTAATGGCATGCTATTAGCTGGTTTCGTAGTACTACTTGTAGGTATGGTTGCAAACATCTTCCTACAAATGCCTCTACTATCATTGGCAATGAGCGGTATGTTCATCCTATTCTCGACTGGTGTTATCTTGCTTACAACGCAAAACATCATTCGTGGCGGTGAAACAAACTACATCTCTGCAACGATCAGCTTGTATGTATCGATCTACAACATCTTCATCAGCCTACTAAGCATCCTAGGCATCATGGGCAGCGACGACTAATCGTTCCCATCATTGAAGAATATCTAGCCCAAGAGCCTATCTCTTGGGCTTTTTGTATCTATAAGTGCGATATTTCATTAGATAGCTACAATTTCTGTTGAGAAAGATAAACTTGGTCATGTACCCTATCCACATTGTTAATTGGATTCTGGATTAAACATGTTTGAATATAACGGCAAGCACATCGAAACCGACGCTCAAGGCTACCTATTGGATTACACGCAATGGGAAGAAGGTATGATTGAAATTCTTGCTCAAGACGAGGCCATTGAACTTACGGATGCACACTTAGAAGTCGTACATTTTGTAAGGAGCTTTTACGAAGAGTTCAATACCTCACCAGCGGTTCGCATGCTAGTTAAAGCAATGGAAAAAGCCCACGGCCCAGAAAAAGGCAACAGTAAATACCTTTTCAAGTTATTCAAAAAAGGCCCAGCAAAACAAGCAACCAAGCTCGCCGGTTTACCTAAACCAGCAAAGTGCTTGTAGAACCCGATCTGCTTTACGCCATTAAGTTACGTTCGATATAAATACTGTAGTGCTATAACTACAGTATTTTAAACGTCCCTACGCGTACGTCCTGGCGCTCACTATCTTTCACTTGATGCATCACTACCTTGTCTACTGTTGCGCTCGAAGGGCCAATATTGAGCCAAGTATGTAACTTCTCTATTTGCTGACTCTCTCCGACAGCTAACACTTCAACTCGACCATCATTTAAGTTCTTTGCATAACCTGAGAGACCCATAGCTTGCGCCTGCCTACTGGTGTGGTAACGAAACCCAACACATTGAACTACGCCTGACACGACAAAAATATATTGTGAACTTTCCATAACGTTGCCTCATAAATTATATGAATGATATAGTCGAGCTTCTATTCATTCACCGCTTATTGGTGGACTTACTTCGAGTATAACGATTATGAAAGAAATCCCATTTCGTTGGATTGACAAATATCTCATTCACCTAAAAATCCAAGAAAAGTTCTATCTACTCTTCTTATTGCCTCTTCTCGCCCTGGTTATATTAACTCTCGTTTTAGATAGTGCAGCGGACTCTTTACTTGCTCACCTTTATCAAGAAGAAATGCTCTTAATGAAAGGGCTTATCGAAGCAAGTCAACTCACTAAAGATCAAGTTGCTCAGCTTGTCAGCAGCTCTGAAACTATCTCTTTAGGCTACGGTGCTGGTTCTATTTCAGTAATGAATGGTGCGTTCAGCCTAGTTGCCAACCATGACCAAAACCTTTGGTCTGCTCTATCGACGACTCAGGTTTCTATCATCGCTGTAACCCTGACGCTTATCGCACTAGGTGTTTACTACATCATGACTTTCATTGGCGGCGCGATGTTCTCTATGAACAAAGCTTTGAACACCCTAGCAAATGGCGACTTAACTTGCCGCATGAACTACTTCTTAGTTCGTGACGAGTTCAGTGAAATCGCGATTACAATCGATAAAGTCGCTGAACGTGAACAAAACATGGTTCTATCAATCCAAGAGTCTGTCGCTCTCATGCAGCAAATCAGCTCGGACTTGAACCAGTCAACACAACAAAGTTCAGACATCTCAGGTAACCAACAGGAGCACTTGAATAGTTTGGCAAGTGCAACAGAACAAATGGCAGCTACAATTCGCGAAGTCGCTACCCTTGCTCATGAGTCTAGTTCACAAACGATGGACGCTCGTGGCGTTGCTCAGAACGGTCAAGTCAAGGTTTCAAATACATTGGAGTCTATCTCTAGCCTATCTCAAGAGATCCAATCCGCTTCACAAGCAGTAGAAGAACTGGATGCCAACGCGGCGCAAATCGATGAAGTAGTCACAACCATCAACGGTATTTCAGAACAGACTAACCTGTTGGCGTTGAACGCCGCTATCGAAGCTGCACGTGCTGGCGAGCAAGGTCGTGGATTTGCTGTTGTTGCCGATGAAGTTCGTGCCCTTGCCGGCCGTACTCAACAAGCGACGGTTGAAATCCAAAGTATGATTGAATCATTACAACGTAACAGCCAATCACTGACAAAATTGATGGAAGTGACTGTTAGCAATGCTAACGAAGGTCAAACATTGATGTCGGAAGTAAACGTTGAGATTGGATCGTTAGCTGAAAAGAACCAATCTATTTCTGATAGCAGCACTCAAATTGCTACCGCGGCTGAAGAACAAGGCGTAGTCGCTGACAACATTGCACAGAGTGTTGAAGAGATTCGTCATCAGTCAGACAGCATCTGCGAGATGATCAGTAAGAGTAATTTAAATGTTGACCAACTTCGTAAACAAAGCGATACGATGGAAGGTTTGCTGACAGGTCTTAAAGCTTAATACTGATATCCAACCTCAATGTGTTGATTAATCATTACTAGGGCTGCTTTGACAGCCCTTTCTTATTTGCTTTTCACCAGTACTTCCCCGACAATACCCCTCCTTCAAATTCAACAAACAGAGTAAATTATGACTCCTTCAATTCATCTAGCTAAAGGCCGAGATAAATCACTACGCCGCAAACACCCTTGGGTATTTTCACGCGGTATCGATAAGGTCGAAGGCGAACCAAAACAAGGTGAAACTGTAGACGTATATGCTCAAAATGGTCAGTGGCTTGCAAAAGCAGCTTACTCACCGGAATCTCAAATTCGAGCTCGTGTTTGGACATTTGAAAAAGAAGAGATCAACAAGGCGTTCTTCGTAAAACGAATTCAAGACGCACAATCTTTACGTGAAGACATCATTGAGCGTGATGGTCTAACGGGCTACCGCCTAACGGCTGCAGAGTCTGATGGCTTGCCTGGTATCACAATCGACAAATACCAAGACTTCCTTGTTTGCCAACTGCTAAGTGCTGGCGCTGAGTTTAACAAAAGCGTACTGGTTGAAGCGTTAATTGAATGCTTCCCTGACTGTAACATCTACGAGCGTTCAGACGTGGCAGTTCGTAAGAAAGAAGGCTTAGAACAGGTTGTTGGCGTTCTTTACGGTGAAGAACCACCGAAGTCTATCGTGATTGAAGAAAACGGCGTTAAGATCAGCGTGAATATTATGGAAGGCCACAAAACGGGCTTCTATATGGACCAACGTGATAGCCGCAAAGAATCTATGAAATACGTTAAAGGCAAAGATGTCCTTAACTGTTTCTCGTACACAGGTGGTTTTGGTCTGTATGCCCTTAAAGGTGATGCTAAGCGTGTAATCAATGCTGACGTCTCGCAGCTGGCTCTTGATACAGCTAAGTTCAACGCTGAACTAAATGAGTTCGACATCTCGAAAAAGCGAGCAGTATTCCTAAACGCAGACGTTTTCAAACTGCTTCGTGAATACCGTGACCAAGGCACCAAGTTTGACGTCGTTATCATGGATCCACCAAAGTTTGTTTCAAGCAAAAATAACCTAACATCAGGTGCTAACGGCTATAAAGACGTTAACATGCTTGCGATGCAAATCCTGAAACCAGGTGGCACTCTACTCACCTACTCTTGTTCAGGTTTAATGGGTGCTGACTTATTCCAAAAGATCATTGCAGATGCCGCTCTAGATGCAGGCAGAACAGTGAAGTTTGTTGAACGCTTCGAGCAAGCTGCCGATCACTTAACAGATACAGCCTATCCAGAAGGTTTCTACCTAAAAGGTTTTGCTTGTAAGGTGTTGTAAGAGCAGGCTGAAAGCTGAAAAGAATAACTCTTTTTGCGTTATAGGTATAAAAAACCGAGACTTTGAAGTCTCGGTTTTTTATGTTGGGTGTAACTTATTAGTTAATCATCTTTGATCACTAAGATAGTGCTTAGACTGTTTGTTAAATCTGTCACCGATAAGCCATCAAACTCGATAGTAACTTGTTGACCACCTTTCTCGACCGTTAGTGCTGAATGGTTGCTGTCACCTGTAATACTATTGCCGATAGTATTAAGTAAAGCAGTGGCGTCCGATTGTTCTGTAACATCGGTAAACAAGTCTGATAGATCAACCTTGTCTCCCTCTGCAACCGAGAAGTCTGTAATTCTGTCAGTACTACCGTCAAGATCACCATCTACCCACTTGAAGATATCTGCATCGTCACCGCCAGTTAGGATCTCAGAGCCTAAGCCGCCTAATAGGGTGTCGTTGCCACCTTGACCAAAGAGTATATCGTCACCCAAACCACCTTGGAGTGTATCTCCCTTATCATTCGTCCCTGCTTGGACAAACTCTTCCACATGCTCTCTAATATACTCATGTACCTGCGCATCAGTTACATCTGAAGCTCCAAGTTTTGAGGCAACATATTGCTCAATACCAGCATAACCTTGTTCAGAAACTCCATTAAAGTGCAACGCATCACCAAATAAAATATCATCACCTGCCCCACCATCAACCGAGTCACTTCCAGGTAAACGCTCCTCTGTACCACCAAGAATTGCATCCGCTAATTTATCGGCATCAACACCTACAGCAACCTTCCTGTCAGAATCAAACTGATTGAGAACATTCTCTTGGATGTTATTCCCAATCCCAATAGCTTCTACTTCGACACCATCTTCTGCAAGATTTGCATACGCGTTTAGTGATTCGTCCATCATATCATTCCAGTTGGTGATATGTTCTGCATACCCAAAACCACCTTCTCCATCAGGACGCATATAACCTTTCACATTACCGTACACTCGAAGTGTGCCAATCTCATCAATCGTAACCTGATTATGGTAGCTATACGTTTGGCCCTGAACATAGTTTCCGCCAGTAACATCATTAAGATAAACATCATTCCAATGCCCTCGATAGTCAAGCAAGCGCGGGTTGTCTATTTCCTTATTAAAGTAGGTTGGCTCACCATCTGTAATGAAGTAAGCCTTATTAACAGCATCCGGATTACTTTGCTTCACATCGCTAAACCAGTTTGCAGCAGTATTGAATGCATCTTCATAGTTCGTACCGCCACCGCTTACAAATTTATTAACTAAATCTTCTAATTCTGAGTCATCGTAATCACTCAAAGAATTTAAGTTCACTGATACAGACTTGAGCGCATAGTCGTTGAAGTCTGTTATAAATACATTAACGCTCCCACTATTACCTGTACCTGTACTCTCGATTAACGACTCAAAAACTTCTTTAAGCTGCCCTTTCATTGCGTTCAGAGACTGTTGGCTCACACTCCCTGAGGTATCCACCATGAATGCAATATTATAGTCTTGTCCTTGAGTTACGATATCTCCTGAAAGATCAGCAACATTAATATTATGTTCGTTACCAAGATTGATATTTTGCGAGTCAGCAGATTCGGTATGGCCTTCAAAACCTGAAAGTTGAATAGAGTCATCTGCCGTTGCGCTAGTTGATATACCTGTTTCTTTTTCTGTCGATTCCACTTCTACTTTCAACGCAACATTTCCAGCATCAGCACCAGGTACTCGAACCACGAGATCTTGTAATGAGACACTTTGGTTGTTATCGGCTAAATCAAATCCGTCCAAGGTAATCTCCCCTTGCCCGCTCGCAGTCCCTAGCAAAGTACCTGCAGAGTCATAAAGCAGTGTTCCTTGCGGCAATCCACTTAGCACAACTGATGACAAGTACTCACTGCCATCCAAATCCGTTACTGAAGCGCTGATATCAACAGAGTAATCTACATAAAGTGGTTGAACAGCAGTTAACTGACCAGATGTGGTGTCGATTTGATAAATACCATCATCAAACTGCACATATTCAACATTATGGACTTCTTTCGTCGTCGCTTGTCCATGCTCTGTCGTGGTGAAGCTCAACCACTTATCATTAATCGACCACTTGCTATCGTCTATCTCGTAATCGCCTAGATTCCCTTTTACAATCAGGGTATCCGTTCCTGTACCGCCATATACCCCATCATTTCCGGTACCTGACACAAGGACATCATTACCACCGCCCGCATACAGAGACTGGCCGGAAATACCATTGGCTCCAACCAGAACGTCATTAGTCGCATACGAGTTATAGTGAGCTTGAGCGTATAGTGAATCTTGACCGCCATTGTGGCTTACTAAGTAATTATTAACATACGAGCTTCCATAAAGGTTTTCCCCCCAAGCCTGGCTATCCGACTGCTCATTTCTAATATTAAACAGGGCTTTATTAAAGTTACCGGACTGGAACTGCTCCGTTGTCGTTCCCCAAGTCAAAAAGGTGCTTGAGAATATCGGCTGACTATTGCCAGACAACGAAACTTCAACTGTTGGCTTATCTGCAATACCTACGACGTCTATAACTAAGTTATCTTCCGTACCGGTATTCGTGGTATATGTCACTGTTGGCAATTGACCAGACCAGTTTTGGTTTGGTTCGAACATATAACTACCGTCAGTATTAACAACCAAATCGCCCGCATCGAGAGTAACCGTTTGTCCTACAGCATGTTCGCGACCACCAATAGAAATTGACGAAATAGTAAGAGTGTTATCGATATCGCTGTCATTTAACAAAACGTTTCCGCTTAGATCATGGTCCTCATGGACAATACCAATATCAGAATTAGTCACCGTTGGTGCGTTTTCATGTACCGTAACTGATATTGTGGTAGAGGTATTAGCGGTACTTGCGGATTCTTTTTCGCTCGCTGTCGCAACTACATGAATATCGAAGTCATCATGACTACCTGATGGGGGCTGTACCGTTAGGGTTGATAGATCCCAGTCAGTAATATCAAATGACTCCGTAGATCCACTAAAGGTATGACTGTTACTGCCATCGCTAAGCACCGCGCCCGAAGGCAGGCCTTCAACACTAACACTTAACTCCTCTGAGTCGTCGGTATCATTTAACTGAGGGGTAAGCTTAGAAATCGGAATTGCTGTATCTTGTTCACCTTCGTTCATACCGTAAGTTTGGTAGAATTCAAGACCATTTTCAGACTTCAATTCAGAGGTGCGTACCTCGATAGAATCAAGTTGAGAAGAATCGGAAACAATACCAAAGTTTGTGCTATTTAAATCAATAGCACCCTTACCATTTACAGATACATTTATATCAAAATTACCAGGGCCACTCTGATTATGATGGTAGATCTCAATAGGATAAAAACCTGACACAGGTGGCTTGAATTCGTTACCACTAGAAATTATGCCACTGTTAGATCCCCAACGAGCCTGATCGACTAATTCACCGCCAATTCTAATCGCTAAACTATCATCCCCCGAGCCCACAAAGTCATAAGTTTTATTAACATCAAGAAAGACAAGGCCAGTGACAAGTACAGCATTATCTTTTGGTGTTGTTGAACCTTGTGCATCACCAGTTGATGTTGCCGTTGCGTCTTGTTTGTCAAGCGCATCGATAACACTAATTAGAATATTTGCGTCAATCCCATGACCATTTGAACCAAGGTCAATATCTTCCCAAGTTGAGACTGCAAACTCTTGAGACGGCAAATGAAGACCATCGGTAGAAGTAAATATCGTTGGTTTATCTGCGTCAGGCGTAACATTAATCGTAATAGTCGCAGGTTCGCCTACGTTAACCCCATCTGTTGGTTTAAAGCCAATCTCAGCGTAATCTTGCTTTTGATCTCCAACGCCTTCTGTGGCGTACGAGTCGTAACCAGACTCGTCTGGGTCAGGGGTGAATCGAACCTCTCCAGCGTCAAACTGAGACTTGTTTAAGTCCGTACCGAGCTCAACACTCTGCCAGAAACCATCGCTATCTTTGTACTCTAGTTTTCCGTCGTCAGGAAGATCGGTAATCACAATACCTAGAGCTGAATCAGGTGAATCAACATCACTTATTCCGAAGAAATCCCACTCGATGAAGGTTACAGTGTCTTCGTCGGTTGTGATTGGAGATTGTTGTGAAATTGTTACCGTCGCCGCATCGTTCGCACCTTTGATGGTGATGGTCACCACCTGCGGTGTGCCGTCTTCCGATTTCACCGTGAAGGTTTCTGTCAGTGTATCGTCCACGTTCAACGCATCGACCGTCTCGTTGCCGTTATTCAGCACGTAGGTCCACTCGCCATTCGCATCCACACTGAACGTGCCGTATTCGCCCGCCGCATCGGTTTGCGCCTGGAACACGTTGTCTGTGTTGTCCACGTCGCTTGCGAACAAGGTGCCCGTCGCGGTGTTATCCGCCGCGTCTTCGGTCACGTCGCCTGCGACATCGCCTGTGATGTCCGCGCCGTCGTTCGCACCTTTGATGGTGATGGTCACCACCTGCGGTGTGCCGTCTTCCGATTTCACCGTGAAGGTTTCTGTCAGTGTATCGTCCACGTTCAACGCATCGACCGTCTCGTTGCCGTTATTCAGCACGTAGGTCCACTCGCCATTCGCATCCACACTGAACGTGCCGTATTCGCCCGCCGCATCGGTTTGCGCCTGGAACACGTTGTCTGTGTTGTCCACGTCGCTTGCGAACAAGGTGCCCGTCGCGGTGTTATCCGCCGCGTCTTCGGTCACGTCGCCTGCGACATCGCCTGTGATGTCCGCGCCGTCGTTCGCACCTTTGATGGTGATGGTCACCACCTGCGGTGTGCCGTCTTCCGATTTCACCGTGAAGGTTTCTGTCAGTGTATCGTCCACGTTCAACGCATCGACCGTCTCGTTGCCGTTATTCAGCACGTAGGTCCACTCGCCATTCGCATCCACACTGAACGTGCCGTATTCGCCCGCCGCATCGGTTTGCGCCTGGAACACGTTGTCTGTGTTGTCCACGTCGCTTGCGAACAAGGTGCCCGTCGCGGTGTTATCCGCCGCGTCTTCGGTCACGTCGCCTGCGACATCGCCTGTGATGTCCGCGCCGTCGTTCGCACCTTTGATGGTGATGGTCACCACCTGCGGTGTGCCGTCTTCCGATTTCACCGTGAAGGTTTCTGTCAGTGTATCGTCCACGTTCAACGCATCGACCGTCTCGTTGCCGTTATTCAGCACGTAGGTCCACTCGCCATTCGCATCCACACTGAACGTGCCGTATTCGCCCGCCGCATCGGTTTGCGCCTGGAACACGTTGTCTGTGTTGTCCACGTCGCTTGCGAACAAGGTGCCCGTCGCGGTGTTATCCGCCGCGTCTTCGGTCACGTCGCCTGCGACATCGCCTGTGATGTCCGCGCCGTCGTTCGCACCTTTGATGGTGATGGTCACCACCTGCGGTGTGCCGTCTTCCGATTTCACCGTGAAGGTTTCTGTCAGTGTATCGTCCACGTTCAACGCATCGACCGTCTCGTTGCCGTTATTCAGCACGTAGGTCCACTCGCCATTCGCATCCACACTGAACGTGCCGTATTCGCCCGCCGCATCGGTTTGCGCCTGGAACACGTTGTCTGTGTTGTCCACGTCGCTTGCGAACAAGGTGCCCGTCGCGGTGTTATCCGCCGCGTCTTCGGTCACGTCGCCTGCGACATCGCCTGTGATGTCCGCGCCGTCGTTCGCACCTTTGATGGTGATGGTCACCACCTGCGGTGTGCCGTCTTCCGATTTCACCGTGAAGGTTTCTGTCAGTGTATCGTCCACGTTCAACGCATCGACCGTCTCGTTGCCGTTATTCAGCACGTAGGTCCACTCGCCATTCGCATCCACACTGAACGTGCCGTATTCGCCCGCCGCATCGGTTTGCGCCTGGAACACGTTGTCTGTGTTGTCCACGTCGCTTGCGAACAAGGTGCCCGTCGCGGTGTTATCCGCCGCGTCTTCGGTCACGTCGCCTGCGACATCGCCTGTGATGTCCGCGCCGTCGTTCGCACCTTTGATGGTGATGGTCACCACCTGCGGTGTGCCGTCTTCCGATTTCACCGTGAAGGTTTCTGTCAGTGTATCGTCCACGTTCAACGCATCGACCGTCTCGTTGCCGTTATTCAGCACGTAGGTCCACTCGCCATTCGCATCCACACTGAACGTGCCGTATTCGCCCGCCGCATCGGTTTGCGCCTGGAACACGTTGTCTGTGTTGTCCACGTCGCTTGCGAACAAGGTGCCCGTCGCGGTGTTATCCGCCGCGTCTTCGGTCACGTCGCCTGCGACATCGCCTGTGATGTCCGCGCCGTCGTTCGCACCTTTGATGGTGATGGTCACCACCTGCGGTGTGCCGTCTTCCGATTTCACCGTGAAGGTTTCTGTCAGTGTATCGTCCACGTTCAACGCATCGACCGTCTCGTTGCCGTTATTCAGCACGTAGGTCCACTCGCCATTCGCATCCACACTGAACGTGCCGTATTCGCCCGCCGCATCGGTTTGCGCCTGGAACACGTTGTCTGTGTTGTCCACGTCGCTTGCGAACAAGGTGCCCGTCGCGGTGTTATCCGCCGCGTCTTCGGTCACGTCGCCTGCGACATCGCCTGTGATGTCCGCGCCGTCGTTCGCACCTTTGATGGTGATGGTCACCACCTGCGGTGTGCCGTCTTCCGATTTCACCGTGAAGGTTTCTGTCAGTGTATCGTCCACGTTCAACGCATCGACCGTCTCGTTGCCGTTATTCAGCACGTAGGTCCACTCGCCATTCGCATCCACACTGAACGTGCCGTATTCGCCCGCCGCATCGGTTTGCGCCTGGAACACGTTGTCTGTGTTGTCCACGTCGCTTGCGAACAAGGTGCCCGTCGCGGTGTTATCCGCCGCGTCTTCGGTCACGTCGCCTGCGACATCGCCTGTGATGTCCGCGCCGTCGTTCGCACCTTTGATGGTGATGGTCACCACCTGCGGTGTGCCGTCTTCCGATTTCACCGTGAAGGTTTCTGTCAGTGTATCGTCCACGTTCAACGCATCGACCGTCTCGTTGCCGTTATTCAGCACGTAGGTCCACTCGCCATTCGCATCCACACTGAACGTGCCGTATTCGCCCGCCGCATCGGTTTGCGCCTGGAACACGTTGTCTGTGTTGTCCACGTCGCTTGCGAACAAGGTGCCCGTCGCGGTGTTATCCGCCGCGTCTTCGGTCACGTCGCCTGCGACATCGCCTGTGATGTCCGCGCCGTCGTTCGCACCTTTGATGGTGATGGTCACCACCTGCGGTGTGCCGTCTTCCGATTTCACCGTGAAGGTTTCTGTCAGTGTATCGTCCACGTTCAACGCATCGACCGTCTCGTTGCCGTTATTCAGCACGTAGGTCCACTCGCCATTCGCATCCACACTGAACGTGCCGTATTCGCCCGCCGCATCGGTTTGCGCCTGGAACACGTTGTCTGTGTTGTCCACGTCGCTTGCGAACAAGGTGCCCGTCGCGGTGTTATCCGCCGCGTCTTCGGTCACGTCGCCTGCGACATCGCCTGTGATGTCCGCGCCGTCGTTCGCACCTTTGATGGTGATGGTCACCACCTGCGGTGTGCCGTCTTCCGATTTCACCGTGAAGGTTTCTGTCAGTGTATCGTCCACGTTCAACGCATCGACCGTCTCGTTGCCGTTATTCAGCACGTAGGTCCACTCGCCATTCGCATCCACACTGAACGTGCCGTATTCGCCCGCCGCATCGGTTTGCGCCTGGAACACGTTGTCTGTGTTGTCCACGTCGCTTGCGAACAAGGTGCCCGTCGCGGTGTTATCCGCCGCGTCTTCGGTCACGTCGCCTGCGACATCGCCTGTGATGTCCGCGCCGTCGTTCGCACCTTTGATGGTGATGGTCACCACCTGCGGTGTGCCGTCTTCCGATTTCACCGTGAAGGTTTCTGTCAGTGTATCGTCCACGTTCAACGCATCGACCGTCTCGTTGCCGTTATTCAGCACGTAGGTCCACTCGCCATTCGCATCCACACTGAACGTGCCGTATTCGCCCGCCGCATCGGTTTGCGCCTGGAACACGTTGTCTGTGTTGTCCACGTCGCTTGCGAACAAGGTGCCCGTCGCGGTGTTATCCGCCGCGTCTTCGGTCACGTCGCCTGCGACATCGCCTGTGATGTCCGCGCCGTCGTTCGCACCTTTGATGGTGATGGTCACCACCTGCGGTGTGCCGTCTTCCGATTTCACCGTGAAGGTTTCTGTCAGTGTATCGTCCACGTTCAACGCATCGACCGTCTCGTTGCCGTTATTCAGCACGTAGGTCCACTCGCCATTCGCATCCACACTGAACGTGCCGTATTCGCCCGCCGCATCGGTTTGCGCCTGGAACACGTTGTCTGTGTTGTCCACGTCGCTTGCGAACAAGGTGCCCGTCGCGGTGTTATCCGCCGCGTCTTCGGTCACGTCGCCTGCGACATCGCCTGTGATGTCCGCGCCGTCGTTCGCACCTTTGATGGTGATGGTCACCACCTGCGGTGTGCCGTCTTCCGATTTCACCGTGAAGGTTTCTGTCAGTGTATCGTCCACGTTCAACGCATCGACCGTCTCGTTGCCGTTATTCAGCACGTAGGTCCACTCGCCATTCGCATCCACACTGAACGTGCCGTATTCGCCCGCCGCATCGGTTTGCGCCTGGAACACGTTGTCTGTGTTGTCCACGTCGCTTGCGAACAAGGTGCCCGTCGCGGTGTTATCCGCCGCGTCTTCGGTCACGTCGCCTGCGACATCGCCTGTGATGTCCGCGCCGTCGTTCGCACCTTTGATGGTGATGGTCACCACCTGCGGTGTGCCGTCTTCCGATTTCACCGTGAAGGTTTCTGTCAGTGTATCGTCCACGTTCAACGCATCGACCGTCTCGTTGCCGTTATTCAGCACGTAGGTCCACTCGCCATTCGCATCCACACTGAACGTGCCGTATTCGCCCGCCGCATCGGTTTGCGCCTGGAACACGTTGTCTGTGTTGTCCACGTCGCTTGCGAACAAGGTGCCCGTCGCGGTGTTATCCGCCGCGTCTTCGGTCACGTCGCCTGCGACATCGCCTGTGATGTCCGCGCCGTCGTTCGCACCTTTGATGGTGATGGTCACCACCTGCGGTGTGCCGTCTTCCGATTTCACCGTGAAGGTTTCTGTCAGTGTATCGTCCACGTTCAACGCATCGACCGTCTCGTTGCCGTTATTCAGCACGTAGGTCCACTCGCCATTCGCATCCACACTGAACGTGCCGTATTCGCCCGCCGCATCGGTTTGCGCCTGGAACACGTTGTCTGTGTTGTCCACGTCGCTTGCGAACAAGGTGCCCGTCGCGGTGTTATCCGCCGCGTCTTCGGTCACGTCGCCTGCGACATCGCCTGTGATGTCCGCGCCGTCGTTCGCACCTTTGATGGTGATGGTCACCACCTGCGGTGTGCCGTCTTCCGATTTCACCGTGAAGGTTTCTGTCAGTGTATCGTCCACGTTCAACGCATCGACCGTCTCGTTGCCGTTATTCAGCACGTAGGTCCACTCGCCATTCGCATCCACACTGAACGTGCCGTATTCGCCCGCCGCATCGGTTTGCGCCTGGAACACGTTGTCTGTGTTGTCCACGTCGCTTGCGAACAAGGTGCCCGTCGCGGTGTTATCCGCCGCGTCTTCGGTCACGTCGCCTGCGACATCGCCTGTGATGTCCGCGCCGTCGTTCGCACCTTTGATGGTGATGGTCACCACCTGCGGTGTGCCGTCTTCCGATTTCACCGTGAAGGTTTCTGTCAGTGTATCGTCCACGTTCAACGCATCGACCGTCTCGTTGCCGTTATTCAGCACGTAGGTCCACTCGCCATTCGCATCCACACTGAACGTGCCGTATTCGCCCGCCGCATCGGTTTGCGCCTGGAACACGTTGTCTGTGTTGTCCACGTCGCTTGCGAACAAGGTGCCCGTCGCGGTGTTATCCGCCGCGTCTTCGGTCACGTCGCCTGCGACATCGCCTGTGATGTCCGCGCCGTCGTTCGCACCTTTGATGGTGATGGTCACCACCTGCGGTGTGCCGTCTTCCGATTTCACCGTGAAGGTTTCTGTCAGTGTATCGTCCACGTTCAACGCATCGACCGTCTCGTTGCCGTTATTCAGCACGTAGGTCCACTCGCCATTCGCATCCACACTGAACGTGCCGTATTCGCCCGCCGCATCGGTTTGCGCCTGGAACACGTTGTCTGTGTTGTCCACGTCGCTTGCGAACAAGGTGCCCGTCGCGGTGTTATCCGCCGCGTCTTCGGTCACGTCGCCTGCGACATCGCCTGTGATGTCCGCGCCGTCGTTCGCACCTTTGATGGTGATGGTCACCACCTGCGGTGTGCCGTCTTCCGATTTCACCGTGAAGGTTTCTGTCAGTGTATCGTCCACGTTCAACGCATCGACCGTCTCGTTGCCGTTATTCAGCACGTAGGTCCACTCGCCATTCGCATCCACACTGAACGTGCCGTATTCGCCCGCCGCATCGGTTTGCGCCTGGAACACGTTGTCTGTGTTGTCCACGTCGCTTGCGAACAAGGTGCCCGTCGCGGTGTTATCCGCCGCGTCTTCGGTCACGTCGCCTGCGACATCGCCTGTGATGTCCGCGCCGTCGTTCGCACCTTTGATGGTGATGGTCACCACCTGCGGTGTGCCGTCTTCCGATTTCACCGTGAAGGTTTCTGTCAGTGTATCGTCCACGTTCAACGCATCGACCGTCTCGTTGCCGTTATTCAGCACGTAGGTCCACTCGCCATTCGCATCCACACTGAACGTGCCGTATTCGCCCGCCGCATCGGTTTGCGCCTGGAACACGTTGTCTGTGTTGTCCACGTCGCTTGCGAACAAGGTGCCCGTCGCGGTGTTATCCGCCGCGTCTTCGGTCACGTCGCCTGCGACATCGCCTGTGATGTCCGCGCCGTCGTTCGCACCTTTGATGGTGATGGTCACCACCTGCGGTGTGCCGTCTTCCGATTTCACCGTGAAGGTTTCTGTCAGTGTATCGTCCACGTTCAACGCATCGACCGTCTCGTTGCCGTTATTCAGCACGTAGGTCCACTCGCCATTCGCATCCACACTGAACGTGCCGTATTCGCCCGCCGCATCGGTTTGCGCCTGGAACACGTTGTCTGTGTTGTCCACGTCGCTTGCGAACAAGGTGCCCGTCGCGGTGTTATCCGCCGCGTCTTCGGTCACGTCGCCTGCGACATCGCCTGTGATGTCCGCGCCGTCGTTCGCACCTTTGATGGTGATGGTCACCACCTGCGGTGTGCCGTCTTCCGATTTCACCGTGAAGGTTTCTGTCAGTGTATCGTCCACGTTCAACGCATCGACCGTCTCGTTGCCGTTATTCAGCACGTAGGTCCACTCGCCATTCGCATCCACACTGAACGTGCCGTATTCGCCCGCCGCATCGGTTTGCGCCTGGAACACGTTGTCTGTGTTGTCCACGTCGCTTGCGAACAAGGTGCCCGTCGCGGTGTTATCCGCCGCGTCTTCGGTCACGTCGCCTGCGACATCGCCTGTGATGTCCGCGCCGTCGTTCGCACCTTTGATGGTGATGGTCACCACCTGCGGTGTGCCGTCTTCCGATTTCACCGTGAAGGTTTCTGTCAGTGTATCGTCCACGTTCAACGCATCGACCGTCTCGTTGCCGTTATTCAGCACGTAGGTCCACTCGCCATTCGCATCCACACTGAACGTGCCGTATTCGCCCGCCGCATCGGTTTGCGCCTGGAACACGTTGTCTGTGTTGTCCACGTCGCTTGCGAACAAGGTGCCCGTCGCGGTGTTATCCGCCGCGTCTTCGGTCACGTCGCCTGCGACATCGCCTGTGATGTCCGCGCCGTCGTTCGCACCTTTGATGGTGATGGTCACCACCTGCGGTGTGCCGTCTTCCGATTTCACCGTGAAGGTTTCTGTCAGTGTATCGTCCACGTTCAACGCATCGACCGTCTCGTTGCCGTTATTCAGCACGTAGGTCCACTCGCCATTCGCATCCACACTGAACGTGCCGTATTCGCCCGCCGCATCGGTTTGCGCCTGGAACACGTTGTCTGTGTTGTCCACGTCGCTTGCGAACAAGGTGCCCGTCGCGGTGTTATCCGCCGCGTCTTCGGTCACGTCGCCTGCGACATCGCCTGTGATGTCCGCGCCGTCGTTCGCACCTTTGATGGTGATGGTCACCACCTGCGGTGTGCCGTCTTCCGATTTCACCGTGAAGGTTTCTGTCAGTGTATCGTCCACGTTCAACGCATCGACCGTCTCGTTGCCGTTATTCAGCACGTAGGTCCACTCGCCATTCGCATCCACACTGAACGTGCCGTATTCGCCCGCCGCATCGGTTTGCGCCTGGAACACGTTGTCTGTGTTGTCCACGTCGCTTGCGAACAAGGTGCCCGTCGCGGTGTTATCCGCCGCGTCTTCGGTCACGTCGCCTGCGACATCGCCTGTGATGTCCGCGCCGTCGTTCGCACCTTTGATGGTGATGGTCACCACCTGCGGTGTGCCGTCTTCCGATTTCACCGTGAAGGTTTCTGTCAGTGTATCGTCCACGTTCAACGCATCGACCGTCTCGTTGCCGTTATTCAGCACGTAGGTCCACTCGCCATTCGCATCCACACTGAACGTGCCGTATTCGCCCGCCGCATCGGTTTGCGCCTGGAACACGTTGTCTGTGTTGTCCACGTCGCTTGCGAACAAGGTGCCCGTCGCGGTGTTATCCGCCGCGTCTTCGGTCACGTCGCCTGCGACATCGCCTGTGATGTCCGCGCCGTCGTTCGCACCTTTGATGGTGATGGTCACCACCTGCGGTGTGCCGTCTTCCGATTTCACCGTGAAGGTTTCTGTCAGTGTATCGTCCACGTTCAACGCATCGACCGTCTCGTTGCCGTTATTCAGCACGTAGGTCCACTCGCCATTCGCATCCACACTGAACGTGCCGTATTCGCCCGCCGCATCGGTTTGCGCCTGGAACACGTTGTCTGTGTTGTCCACGTCGCTTGCGAACAAGGTGCCCGTCGCGGTGTTATCCGCCGCGTCTTCGGTCACGTCGCCTGCGACATCGCCTGTGATGTCCGCGCCGTCGTTCGCACCTTTGATGGTGATGGTCACCACCTGCGGTGTGCCGTCTTCCGATTTCACCGTGAAGGTTTCTGTCAGTGTATCGTCCACGTTCAACGCATCGACCGTCTCGTTGCCGTTATTCAGCACGTAGGTCCACTCGCCATTCGCATCCACACTGAACGTGCCGTATTCGCCCGCCGCATCGGTTTGCGCCTGGAACACGTTGTCTGTGTTGTCCACGTCGCTTGCGAACAAGGTGCCCGTCGCGGTGTTATCCGCCGCGTCTTCGGTCACGTCGCCTGCGACATCGCCTGTGATGTCCGCGCCGTCGTTCGCACCTTTGATGGTGATGGTCACCACCTGCGGTGTGCCGTCTTCCGATTTCACCGTGAAGGTTTCTGTCAGTGTATCGTCCACGTTCAACGCATCGACCGTCTCGTTGCCGTTATTCAGCACGTAGGTCCACTCGCCATTCGCATCCACACTGAACGTGCCGTATTCGCCCGCCGCATCGGTTTGCGCCTGGAACACGTTGTCTGTGTTGTCCACGTCGCTTGCGAACAAGGTGCCCGTCGCGGTGTTATCCGCCGCGTCTTCGGTCACGTCGCCTGCGACATCGCCTGTGATGTCCGCGCCGTCGTTCGCACCTTTGATGGTGATGGTCACCACCTGCGGTGTGCCGTCTTCCGATTTCACCGTGAAGGTTTCTGTCAGTGTATCGTCCACGTTCAACGCATCGACCGTCTCGTTGCCGTTATTCAGCACGTAGGTCCACTCGCCATTCGCATCCACACTGAACGTGCCGTATTCGCCCGCCGCATCGGTTTGCGCCTGGAACACGTTGTCTGTGTTGTCCACGTCGCTTGCGAACAAGGTGCCCGTCGCGGTGTTATCCGCCGCGTCTTCGGTCACGTCGCCTGCGACATCGCCTGTGATGTCCGCGCCGTCGTTCGCACCTTTGATGGTGATGGTCACCACCTGCGGTGTGCCGTCTTCCGATTTCACCGTGAAGGTTTCTGTCAGTGTATCGTCCACGTTCAACGCATCGACCGTCTCGTTGCCGTTATTCAGCACGTAGGTCCACTCGCCATTCGCATCCACACTGAACGTGCCGTATTCGCCCGCCGCATCGGTTTGCGCCTGGAACACGTTGTCTGTGTTGTCCACGTCGCTTGCGAACAAGGTGCCCGTCGCGGTGTTATCCGCCGCGTCTTCGGTCACGTCGCCTGCGACATCGCCTGTGATGTCCGCGCCGTCGTTCGCACCTTTGATGGTGATGGTCACCACCTGCGGTGTGCCGTCTTCCGATTTCACCGTGAAGGTTTCTGTCAGTGTATCGTCCACGTTCAACGCATCGACCGTCTCGTTGCCGTTATTCAGCACGTAGGTCCACTCGCCATTCGCATCCACACTGAACGTGCCGTATTCGCCCGCCGCATCGGTTTGCGCCTGGAACACGTTGTCTGTGTTGTCCACGTCGCTTGCGAACAAGGTGCCCGTCGCGGTGTTATCCGCCGCGTCTTCGGTCACGTCGCCTGCGACATCGCCTGTGATGTCCGCGCCGTCGTTCGCACCTTTGATGGTGATGGTCACCACCTGCGGTGTGCCGTCTTCCGATTTCACCGTGAAGGTTTCTGTCAGTGTATCGTCCACGTTCAACGCATCGACCGTCTCGTTGCCGTTATTCAGCACGTAGGTCCACTCGCCATTCGCATCCACACTGAACGTGCCGTATTCGCCCGCCGCATCGGTTTGCGCCTGGAACACGTTGTCTGTGTTGTCCACGTCGCTTGCGAACAAGGTGCCCGTCGCGGTGTTATCCGCCGCGTCTTCGGTCACGTCGCCTGCGACATCGCCTGTGATGTCCGCGCCGTCGTTCGCACCTTTGATGGTGATGGTCACCACCTGCGGTGTGCCGTCTTCCGATTTCACCGTGAAGGTTTCTGTCAGTGTATCGTCCACGTTCAACGCATCGACCGTCTCGTTGCCGTTATTCAGCACGTAGGTCCACTCGCCATTCGCATCCACACTGAACGTGCCGTATTCGCCCGCCGCATCGGTTTGCGCCTGGAACACGTTGTCTGTGTTGTCCACGTCGCTTGCGAACAAGGTGCCCGTCGCGGTGTTATCCGCCGCGTCTTCGGTCACGTCGCCTGCGACATCGCCTGTGATGTCCGCGCCGTCGTTCGCACCTTTGATGGTGATGGTCACCACCTGCGGTGTGCCGTCTTCCGATTTCACCGTGAAGGTTTCTGTCAGTGTATCGTCCACGTTCAACGCATCGACCGTCTCGTTGCCGTTATTCAGCACGTAGGTCCACTCGCCATTCGCATCCACACTGAACGTGCCGTATTCGCCCGCCGCATCGGTTTGCGCCTGGAACACGTTGTCTGTGTTGTCCACGTCGCTTGCGAACAAGGTGCCCGTCGCGGTGTTATCCGCCGCGTCTTCGGTCACGTCGCCTGCGACATCGCCTGTGATGTCCGCGCCGTCGTTCGCACCTTTGATGGTGATGGTCACCACCTGCGGTGTGCCGTCTTCCGATTTCACCGTGAAGGTTTCTGTCAGTGTATCGTCCACGTTCAACGCATCGACCGTCTCGTTGCCGTTATTCAGCACGTAGGTCCACTCGCCATTCGCATCCACACTGAACGTGCCGTATTCGCCCGCCGCATCGGTTTGCGCCTGGAACACGTTGTCTGTGTTGTCCACGTCGCTTGCGAACAAGGTGCCCGTCGCGGTGTTATCCGCCGCGTCTTCGGTCACGTCGCCTGCGACATCGCCTGTGATGTCCGCGCCGTCGTTCGCACCTTTGATGGTGATGGTCACCACCTGCGGTGTGCCGTCTTCCGATTTCACCGTGAAGGTTTCTGTCAGTGTATCGTCCACGTTCAACGCATCGACCGTCTCGTTGCCGTTATTCAGCACGTAGGTCCACTCGCCATTCGCATCCACACTGAACGTGCCGTATTCGCCCGCCGCATCGGTTTGCGCCTGGAACACGTTGTCTGTGTTGTCCACGTCGCTTGCGAACAAGGTGCCCGTCGCGGTGTTATCCGCCGCGTCTTCGGTCACGTCGCCTGCGACATCGCCTGTGATGTCCGCGCCGTCGTTCGCACCTTTGATGGTGATGGTCACCACCTGCGGTGTGCCGTCTTCCGATTTCACCGTGAAGGTTTCTGTCAGTGTATCGTCCACGTTCAACGCATCGACCGTCTCGTTGCCGTTATTCAGCACGTAGGTCCACTCGCCATTCGCATCCACACTGAACGTGCCGTATTCGCCCGCCGCATCGGTTTGCGCCTGGAACACGTTGTCTGTGTTGTCCACGTCGCTTGCGAACAAGGTGCCCGTCGCGGTGTTATCCGCCGCGTCTTCGGTCACGTCGCCTGCGACATCGCCTGTGATGTCCGCGCCGTCGTTCGCACCTTTGATGGTGATGGTCACCACCTGCGGTGTGCCGTCTTCCGATTTCACCGTGAAGGTTTCTGTCAGTGTATCGTCCACGTTCAACGCATCGACCGTCTCGTTGCCGTTATTCAGCACGTAGGTCCACTCGCCATTCGCATCCACACTGAACGTGCCGTATTCGCCCGCCGCATCGGTTTGCGCCTGGAACACGTTGTCTGTGTTGTCCACGTCGCTTGCGAACAAGGTGCCCGTCGCGGTGTTATCCGCCGCGTCTTCGGTCACGTCGCCTGCGACATCGCCTGTGATGTCCGCGCCGTCGTTCGCACCTTTGATGGTGATGGTCACCACCTGCGGTGTGCCGTCTTCCGATTTCACCGTGAAGGTTTCTGTCAGTGTATCGTCCACGTTCAACGCATCGACCGTCTCGTTGCCGTTATTCAGCACGTAGGTCCACTCGCCATTCGCATCCACACTGAACGTGCCGTATTCGCCCGCCGCATCGGTTTGCGCCTGGAACACGTTGTCTGTGTTGTCCACGTCGCTTGCGAACAAGGTGCCCGTCGCGGTGTTATCCGCCGCGTCTTCGGTCACGTCGCCTGCGACATCGCCTGTGATGTCCGCGCCGTCGTTCGCACCTTTGATGGTGATGGTCACCACCTGCGGTGTGCCGTCTTCCGATTTCACCGTGAAGGTTTCTGTCAGTGTATCGTCCACGTTCAACGCATCGACCGTCTCGTTGCCGTTATTCAGCACGTAGGTCCACTCGCCATTCGCATCCACACTGAACGTGCCGTATTCGCCCGCCGCATCGGTTTGCGCCTGGAACACGTTGTCTGTGTTGTCCACGTCGCTTGCGAACAAGGTGCCCGTCGCGGTGTTATCCGCCGCGTCTTCGGTCACGTCGCCTGCGACATCGCCTGTGATGTCCGCGCCGTCGTTCGCACCTTTGATGGTGATGGTCACCACCTGCGGTGTGCCGTCTTCCGATTTCACCGTGAAGGTTTCTGTCAGTGTATCGTCCACGTTCAACGCATCGACCGTCTCGTTGCCGTTATTCAGCACGTAGGTCCACTCGCCATTCGCATCCACACTGAACGTGCCGTATTCGCCCGCCGCATCGGTTTGCGCCTGGAACACGTTGTCTGTGTTGTCCACGTCGCTTGCGAACAAGGTGCCCGTCGCGGTGTTATCCGCCGCGTCTTCGGTCACGTCGCCTGCGACATCGCCTGTGATGTCCGCGCCGTCGTTCGCACCTTTGATGGTGATGGTCACCACCTGCGGTGTGCCGTCTTCCGATTTCACCGTGAAGGTTTCTGTCAGTGTATCGTCCACGTTCAACGCATCGACCGTCTCGTTGCCGTTATTCAGCACGTAGGTCCACTCGCCATTCGCATCCACACTGAACGTGCCGTATTCGCCCGCCGCATCGGTTTGCGCCTGGAACACGTTGTCTGTGTTGTCCACGTCGCTTGCGAACAAGGTGCCCGTCGCGGTGTTATCCGCCGCGTCTTCGGTCACGTCGCCTGCGACATCGCCTGTGATGTCCGCGCCGTCGTTCGCACCTTTGATGGTGATGGTCACCACCTGCGGTGTGCCGTCTTCCGATTTCACCGTGAAGGTTTCTGTCAGTGTATCGTCCACGTTCAACGCATCGACCGTCTCGTTGCCGTTATTCAGCACGTAGGTCCACTCGCCATTCGCATCCACACTGAACGTGCCGTATTCGCCCGCCGCATCGGTTTGCGCCTGGAACACGTTGTCTGTGTTGTCCACGTCGCTTGCGAACAAGGTGCCCGTCGCGGTGTTATCCGCCGCGTCTTCGGTCACGTCGCCTGCGACATCGCCTGTGATGTCCGCGCCGTCGTTCGCACCTTTGATGGTGATGGTCACCACCTGCGGTGTGCCGTCTTCCGATTTCACCGTGAAGGTTTCTGTCAGTGTATCGTCCACGTTCAACGCATCGACCGTCTCGTTGCCGTTATTCAGCACGTAGGTCCACTCGCCATTCGCATCCACACTGAACGTGCCGTATTCGCCCGCCGCATCGGTTTGCGCCTGGAACACGTTGTCTGTGTTGTCCACGTCGCTTGCGAACAAGGTGCCCGTCGCGGTGTTATCCGCCGCGTCTTCGGTCACGTCGCCTGCGACATCGCCTGTGATGTCCGCGCCGTCGTTCGCACCTTTGATGGTGATGGTCACCACCTGCGGTGTGCCGTCTTCCGATTTCACCGTGAAGGTTTCTGTCAGTGTATCGTCCACGTTCAACGCATCGACCGTCTCGTTGCCGTTATTCAGCACGTAGGTCCACTCGCCATTCGCATCCACACTGAACGTGCCGTATTCGCCCGCCGCATCGGTTTGCGCCTGGAACACGTTGTCTGTGTTGTCCACGTCGCTTGCGAACAAGGTGCCCGTCGCGGTGTTATCCGCCGCGTCTTCGGTCACGTCGCCTGCGACATCGCCTGTGATGTCCGCGCCGTCGTTCGCACCTTTGATGGTGATGGTCACCACCTGCGGTGTGCCGTCTTCCGATTTCACCGTGAAGGTTTCTGTCAGTGTATCGTCCACGTTCAACGCATCGACCGTCTCGTTGCCGTTATTCAGCACGTAGGTCCACTCGCCATTCGCATCCACACTGAACGTGCCGTATTCGCCCGCCGCATCGGTTTGCGCCTGGAACACGTTGTCTGTGTTGTCCACGTCGCTTGCGAACAAGGTGCCCGTCGCGGTGTTATCCGCCGCGTCTTCGGTCACGTCGCCTGCGACATCGCCTGTGATGTCCGCGCCGTCGTTCGCACCTTTGATGGTGATGGTCACCACCTGCGGTGTGCCGTCTTCCGATTTCACCGTGAAGGTTTCTGTCAGTGTATCGTCCACGTTCAACGCATCGACCGTCTCGTTGCCGTTATTCAGCACGTAGGTCCACTCGCCATTCGCATCCACACTGAACGTGCCGTATTCGCCCGCCGCATCGGTTTGCGCCTGGAACACGTTGTCTGTGTTGTCCACGTCGCTTGCGAACAAGGTGCCCGTCGCGGTGTTATCCGCCGCGTCTTCGGTCACGTCGCCTGCGACATCGCCTGTGATGTCCGCGCCGTCGTTCGCACCTTTGATGGTGATGGTCACCACCTGCGGTGTGCCGTCTTCCGATTTCACCGTGAAGGTTTCTGTCAGTGTATCGTCCACGTTCAACGCATCGACCGTCTCGTTGCCGTTATTCAGCACGTAGGTCCACTCGCCATTCGCATCCACACTGAACGTGCCGTATTCGCCCGCCGCATCGGTTTGCGCCTGGAACACGTTGTCTGTGTTGTCCACGTCGCTTGCGAACAAGGTGCCCGTCGCGGTGTTATCCGCCGCGTCTTCGGTCACGTCGCCTGCGACATCGCCTGTGATGTCCGCGCCGTCGTTCGCACCTTTGATGGTGATGGTCACCACCTGCGGTGTGCCGTCTTCCGATTTCACCGTGAAGGTTTCTGTCAGTGTATCGTCCACGTTCAACGCATCGACCGTCTCGTTGCCGTTATTCAGCACGTAGGTCCACTCGCCATTCGCATCCACACTGAACGTGCCGTATTCGCCCGCCGCATCGGTTTGCGCCTGGAACACGTTGTCTGTGTTGTCCACGTCGCTTGCGAACAAGGTGCCCGTCGCGGTGTTATCCGCCGCGTCTTCGGTCACGTCGCCTGCGACATCGCCTGTGATGTCCGCGCCGTCGTTCGCACCTTTGATGGTGATGGTCACCACCTGCGGTGTGCCGTCTTCCGATTTCACCGTGAAGGTTTCTGTCAGTGTATCGTCCACGTTCAACGCATCGACCGTCTCGTTGCCGTTATTCAGCACGTAGGTCCACTCGCCATTCGCATCCACACTGAACGTGCCGTATTCGCCCGCCGCATCGGTTTGCGCCTGGAACACGTTGTCTGTGTTGTCCACGTCGCTTGCGAACAAGGTGCCCGTCGCGGTGTTATCCGCCGCGTCTTCGGTCACGTCGCCTGCGACATCGCCTGTGATGTCCGCGCCGTCGTTCGCACCTTTGATGGTGATGGTCACCACCTGCGGTGTGCCGTCTTCCGATTTCACCGTGAAGGTTTCTGTCAGTGTATCGTCCACGTTCAACGCATCGACCGTCTCGTTGCCGTTATTCAGCACGTAGGTCCACTCGCCATTCGCATCCACACTGAACGTGCCGTATTCGCCCGCCGCATCGGTTTGCGCCTGGAACACGTTGTCTGTGTTGTCCACGTCGCTTGCGAACAAGGTGCCCGTCGCGGTGTTATCCGCCGCGTCTTCGGTCACGTCGCCTGCGACATCGCCTGTGATGTCCGCGCCGTCGTTCGCACCTTTGATGGTGATGGTCACCACCTGCGGTGTGCCGTCTTCCGATTTCACCGTGAAGGTTTCTGTCAGTGTATCGTCCACGTTCAACGCATCGACCGTCTCGTTGCCGTTATTCAGCACGTAGGTCCACTCGCCATTCGCATCCACACTGAACGTGCCGTATTCGCCCGCCGCATCGGTTTGCGCCTGGAACACGTTGTCTGTGTTGTCCACGTCGCTTGCGAACAAGGTGCCCGTCGCGGTGTTATCCGCCGCGTCTTCGGTCACGTCGCCTGCGACATCGCCTGTGATGTCCGCGCCGTCGTTCGCACCTTTGATGGTGATGGTCACCACCTGCGGTGTGCCGTCTTCCGATTTCACCGTGAAGGTTTCTGTCAGTGTATCGTCCACGTTCAACGCATCGACCGTCTCGTTGCCGTTATTCAGCACGTAGGTCCACTCGCCATTCGCATCCACACTGAACGTGCCGTATTCGCCCGCCGCATCGGTTTGCGCCTGGAACACGTTGTCTGTGTTGTCCACGTCGCTTGCGAACAAGGTGCCCGTCGCGGTGTTATCCGCCGCGTCTTCGGTCACGTCGCCTGCGACATCGCCTGTGATGTCCGCGCCGTCGTTCGCACCTTTGATGGTGATGGTCACCACCTGCGGTGTGCCGTCTTCCGATTTCACCGTGAAGGTTTCTGTCAGTGTATCGTCCACGTTCAACGCATCGACCGTCTCGTTGCCGTTATTCAGCACGTAGGTCCACTCGCCATTCGCATCCACACTGAACGTGCCGTATTCGCCCGCCGCATCGGTTTGCGCCTGGAACACGTTGTCTGTGTTGTCCACGTCGCTTGCGAACAAGGTGCCCGTCGCGGTGTTATCCGCCGCGTCTTCGGTCACGTCGCCTGCGACATCGCCTGTGATGTCCGCGCCGTCGTTCGCACCTTTGATGGTGATGGTCACCACCTGCGGTGTGCCGTCTTCCGATTTCACCGTGAAGGTTTCTGTCAGTGTATCGTCCACGTTCAACGCATCGACCGTCTCGTTGCCGTTATTCAGCACGTAGGTCCACTCGCCATTCGCATCCACACTGAACGTGCCGTATTCGCCCGCCGCATCGGTTTGCGCCTGGAACACGTTGTCTGTGTTGTCCACGTCGCTTGCGAACAAGGTGCCCGTCGCGGTGTTATCCGCCGCGTCTTCGGTCACGTCGCCTGCGACATCGCCTGTGATGTCCGCGCCGTCGTTCGCACCTTTGATGGTGATGGTCACCACCTGCGGTGTGCCGTCTTCCGATTTCACCGTGAAGGTTTCTGTCAGTGTATCGTCCACGTTCAACGCATCGACCGTCTCGTTGCCGTTATTCAGCACGTAGGTCCACTCGCCATTCGCATCCACACTGAACGTGCCGTATTCGCCCGCCGCATCGGTTTGCGCCTGGAACACGTTGTCTGTGTTGTCCACGTCGCTTGCGAACAAGGTGCCCGTCGCGGTGTTATCCGCCGCGTCTTCGGTCACGTCGCCTGCGACATCGCCTGTGATGTCCGCGCCGTCGTTCGCACCTTTGATGGTGATGGTCACCACCTGCGGTGTGCCGTCTTCCGATTTCACCGTGAAGGTTTCTGTCAGTGTATCGTCCACGTTCAACGCATCGACCGTCTCGTTGCCGTTATTCAGCACGTAGGTCCACTCGCCATTCGCATCCACACTGAACGTGCCGTATTCGCCCGCCGCATCGGTTTGCGCCTGGAACACGTTGTCTGTGTTGTCCACGTCGCTTGCGAACAAGGTGCCCGTCGCGGTGTTATCCGCCGCGTCTTCGGTCACGTCGCCTGCGACATCGCCTGTGATGTCCGCGCCGTCGTTCGCACCTTTGATGGTGATGGTCACCACCTGCGGTGTGCCGTCTTCCGATTTCACCGTGAAGGTTTCTGTCAGTGTATCGTCCACGTTCAACGCATCGACCGTCTCGTTGCCGTTATTCAGCACGTAGGTCCACTCGCCATTCGCATCCACACTGAACGTGCCGTATTCGCCCGCCGCATCGGTTTGCGCCTGGAACACGTTGTCTGTGTTGTCCACGTCGCTTGCGAACAAGGTGCCCGTCGCGGTGTTATCCGCCGCGTCTTCGGTCACGTCGCCTGCGACATCGCCTGTGATGTCCGCGCCGTCGTTCGCACCTTTGATGGTGATGGTCACCACCTGCGGTGTGCCGTCTTCCGATTTCACCGTGAAGGTTTCTGTCAGTGTATCGTCCACGTTCAACGCATCGACCGTCTCGTTGCCGTTATTCAGCACGTAGGTCCACTCGCCATTCGCATCCACACTGAACGTGCCGTATTCGCCCGCCGCATCGGTTTGCGCCTGGAACACGTTGTCTGTGTTGTCCACGTCGCTTGCGAACAAGGTGCCCGTCGCGGTGTTATCCGCCGCGTCTTCGGTCACGTCGCCTGCGACATCGCCTGTGATGTCCGCGCCGTCGTTCGCACCTTTGATGGTGATGGTCACCACCTGCGGTGTGCCGTCTTCCGATTTCACCGTGAAGGTTTCTGTCAGTGTATCGTCCACGTTCAACGCATCGACCGTCTCGTTGCCGTTATTCAGCACGTAGGTCCACTCGCCATTCGCATCCACACTGAACGTGCCGTATTCGCCCGCCGCATCGGTTTGCGCCTGGAACACGTTGTCTGTGTTGTCCACGTCGCTTGCGAACAAGGTGCCCGTCGCGGTGTTATCCGCCGCGTCTTCGGTCACGTCGCCTGCGACATCGCCTGTGATGTCCGCGCCGTCGTTCGCACCTTTGATGGTGATGGTCACCACCTGCGGTGTGCCGTCTTCCGATTTCACCGTGAAGGTTTCTGTCAGTGTATCGTCCACGTTCAACGCATCGACCGTCTCGTTGCCGTTATTCAGCACGTAGGTCCACTCGCCATTCGCATCCACACTGAACGTGCCGTATTCGCCCGCCGCATCGGTTTGCGCCTGGAACACGTTGTCTGTGTTGTCCACGTCGCTTGCGAACAAGGTGCCCGTCGCGGTGTTATCCGCCGCGTCTTCGGTCACGTCGCCTGCGACATCGCCTGTGATGTCCGCGCCGTCGTTCGCACCTTTGATGGTGATGGTCACCACCTGCGGTGTGCCGTCTTCCGATTTCACCGTGAAGGTTTCTGTCAGTGTATCGTCCACGTTCAACGCATCGACCGTCTCGTTGCCGTTATTCAGCACGTAGGTCCACTCGCCATTCGCATCCACACTGAACGTGCCGTATTCGCCCGCCGCATCGGTTTGCGCCTGGAACACGTTGTCTGTGTTGTCCACGTCGCTTGCGAACAAGGTGCCCGTCGCGGTGTTATCCGCCGCGTCTTCGGTCACGTCGCCTGCGACATCGCCTGTGATGTCCGCGCCGTCGTTCGCACCTTTGATGGTGATGGTCACCACCTGCGGTGTGCCGTCTTCCGATTTCACCGTGAAGGTTTCTGTCAGTGTATCGTCCACGTTCAACGCATCGACCGTCTCGTTGCCGTTATTCAGCACGTAGGTCCACTCGCCATTCGCATCCACACTGAACGTGCCGTATTCGCCCGCCGCATCGGTTTGCGCCTGGAACACGTTGTCTGTGTTGTCCACGTCGCTTGCGAACAAGGTGCCCGTCGCGGTGTTATCCGCCGCGTCTTCGGTCACGTCGCCTGCGACATCGCCTGTGATGTCCGCGCCGTCGTTCGCACCTTTGATGGTGATGGTCACCACCTGCGGTGTGCCGTCTTCCGATTTCACCGTGAAGGTTTCTGTCAGTGTATCGTCCACGTTCAACGCATCGACCGTCTCGTTGCCGTTATTCAGCACGTAGGTCCACTCGCCATTCGCATCCACACTGAACGTGCCGTATTCGCCCGCCGCATCGGTTTGCGCCTGGAACACGTTGTCTGTGTTGTCCACGTCGCTTGCGAACAAGGTGCCCGTCGCGGTGTTATCCGCCGCGTCTTCGGTCACGTCGCCTGCGACATCGCCTGTGATGTCCGCGCCGTCGTTCGCACCTTTGATGGTGATGGTCACCACCTGCGGTGTGCCGTCTTCCGATTTCACCGTGAAGGTTTCTGTCAGTGTATCGTCCACGTTCAACGCATCGACCGTCTCGTTGCCGTTATTCAGCACGTAGGTCCACTCGCCATTCGCATCCACACTGAACGTGCCGTATTCGCCCGCCGCATCGGTTTGCGCCTGGAACACGTTGTCTGTGTTGTCCACGTCGCTTGCGAACAAGGTGCCCGTCGCGGTGTTATCCGCCGCGTCTTCGGTCACGTCGCCTGCGACATCGCCTGTGATGTCCGCGCCGTCGTTCGCACCTTTGATGGTGATGGTCACCACCTGCGGTGTGCCGTCTTCCGATTTCACCGTGAAGGTTTCTGTCAGTGTATCGTCCACGTTCAACGCATCGACCGTCTCGTTGCCGTTATTCAGCACGTAGGTCCACTCGCCATTCGCATCCACACTGAACGTGCCGTATTCGCCCGCCGCATCGGTTTGCGCCTGGAACACGTTGTCTGTGTTGTCCACGTCGCTTGCGAACAAGGTGCCCGTCGCGGTGTTATCCGCCGCGTCTTCGGTCACGTCGCCTGCGACATCGCCTGTGATGTCCGCGCCGTCGTTCGCACCTTTGATGGTGATGGTCACCACCTGCGGTGTGCCGTCTTCCGATTTCACCGTGAAGGTTTCTGTCAGTGTATCGTCCACGTTCAACGCATCGACCGTCTCGTTGCCGTTATTCAGCACGTAGGTCCACTCGCCATTCGCATCCACACTGAACGTGCCGTATTCGCCCGCCGCATCGGTTTGCGCCTGGAACACGTTGTCTGTGTTGTCCACGTCGCTTGCGAACAAGGTGCCCGTCGCGGTGTTATCCGCCGCGTCTTCGGTCACGTCGCCTGCGACATCGCCTGTGATGTCCGCGCCGTCGTTCGCACCTTTGATGGTGATGGTCACCACCTGCGGTGTGCCGTCTTCCGATTTCACCGTGAAGGTTTCTGTCAGTGTATCGTCCACGTTCAACGCATCGACCGTCTCGTTGCCGTTATTCAGCACGTAGGTCCACTCGCCATTCGCATCCACACTGAACGTGCCGTATTCGCCCGCCGCATCGGTTTGCGCCTGGAACACGTTGTCTGTGTTGTCCACGTCGCTTGCGAACAAGGTGCCCGTCGCGGTGTTATCCGCCGCGTCTTCGGTCACGTCGCCTGCGACATCGCCTGTGATGTCCGCGCCGTCGTTCGCACCTTTGATGGTGATGGTCACCACCTGCGGTGTGCCGTCTTCCGATTTCACCGTGAAGGTTTCTGTCAGTGTATCGTCCACGTTCAACGCATCGACCGTCTCGTTGCCGTTATTCAGCACGTAGGTCCACTCGCCATTCGCATCCACACTGAACGTGCCGTATTCGCCCGCCGCATCGGTTTGCGCCTGGAACACGTTGTCTGTGTTGTCCACGTCGCTTGCGAACAAGGTGCCCGTCGCGGTGTTATCCGCCGCGTCTTCGGTCACGTCGCCTGCGACATCGCCTGTGATGTCCGCGCCGTCGTTCGCACCTTTGATGGTGATGGTCACCACCTGCGGTGTGCCGTCTTCCGATTTCACCGTGAAGGTTTCTGTCAGTGTATCGTCCACGTTCAACGCATCGACCGTCTCGTTGCCGTTATTCAGCACGTAGGTCCACTCGCCATTCGCATCCACACTGAACGTGCCGTATTCGCCCGCCGCATCGGTTTGCGCCTGGAACACGTTGTCTGTGTTGTCCACGTCGCTTGCGAACAAGGTGCCCGTCGCGGTGTTATCCGCCGCGTCTTCGGTCACGTCGCCTGCGACATCGCCTGTGATGTCCGCGCCGTCGTTCGCACCTTTGATGGTGATGGTCACCACCTGCGGTGTGCCGTCTTCCGATTTCACCGTGAAGGTTTCTGTCAGTGTATCGTCCACGTTCAACGCATCGACCGTCTCGTTGCCGTTATTCAGCACGTAGGTCCACTCGCCATTCGCATCCACACTGAACGTGCCGTATTCGCCCGCCGCATCGGTTTGCGCCTGGAACACGTTGTCTGTGTTGTCCACGTCGCTTGCGAACAAGGTGCCCGTCAAGCTCAACGCCGCATCGGTTTCAGAGGCCACGACCTCAGTGTCGCCTTCTATCGTCGCCGCATCGTTGGTGCCATTGATCGTCACTTTCACGACTTGCTCTGTGCCGTCTACCGACGTCACCGTGAAGCTTTCGACTTTGCTGTCGCCAACATTCATCTCATTGAACGCACTGTTCGCCACGAACGTCCACTCGCCGTTTTCCGCGATGCTGAACGTGCCGTAGCTGCCTTCTTTGCTTGTCGCTGTGAAGGTGTTGTCTGCGTTGTCCACGTCCGTCGCGGTCAAGGTGCCGGTCAAGCTCAACGCCGCATCGGTTTCAGAGGCCACGACCTCAGTATTGCCAATAGGGTCATTATTGCTATCAACAAAGGTAGAAAGATTATTAGATTGCTCAATCGAACGAAAGGCATCTAGCAGACTCAAGCTTTGAGTACGAGACATACCCAACGCTTCAAAGCCCGTTGTGACAAATTCGGTACCTGGGGTAGTTTCTTGACCATTTCGCTCAATGGTTGCACTGATACTTATACTCGAACCATTTTGACCAGCTTCAGTCGCAAACTCTTCGCCTAATTCGGTCGGGTCTTGACCTTCCTCTAAAGCCGCAAAGATATTTGCGATGTCTTGTTCAAGTTCAACTTCGCTGCCGTCTTCAGGTGAAAATCGTTTTATTGATATCTGAGATTCATTTGGGGACTCAAGAATTACATCCCCTGGTTGCAGAGACTCACCATCTTGTAGGACTCGAATCGTACCATCGAGTGAGATAACAATGCGCTGACCAAGTGCAAGTAAACTAACCAAATTCAATACTGTCACGTCCATATAATCCCCTAAAACCCACTTTTCATTAGCAACGTCAAACTTATGACATCTTATTTATAATATTAGTTAAAATATAACACTTAACAACGTATAATTCCTAGTTATGAATCTAGTATTTATCAAGCTAAGTGACAAGGTAATGACAGTGGTCACATCACACAATAATCAAAGTGCTCATATCAACGATATAAGCTATTGTGTTTACGGCAAATAATAGGTTTAAACACATAAGATTAATGCTCTCGATAACACCATAAAATGCGCATTAATCTGTTAACATTTTTACAACTATTTACGTTCACTAGGTTAGCGAACGTGATTTTTTTGGCGGTTCACCTAAAATTCATATATAACGATAGAAATTGAAGACTTAGGTGTGGGCTTAATTGTGGGGAGATGTAAATTGAATTGGGTTCAAAAAACAACATTGGGGTTAGCTATAAGTTTGAGCTTACCTGCGGCGGCGCAAACCTTAGAACAAGCCGTTGCGTTTACTCTAGAAGGTAATCCTGAAATTAAAAGTGCGTATAACGAATACGTGAGTAAACGTTACCTAAATGATGCTTCCGGTGGTGCTTACCGGCCGAGCATAGATTTGGATGGTGGAATTGGCTATGAGCATACGGATCTCGTCACTAACCAGAACACGACAGATCTGACTCGAAAGGAAGCGACGATTACTTTGACTCAGTTAATTTGGGATGGCGCAAATACTTCCAACGATATTGATCGTACCGCGGCTGATGCAGAATCTGTTCGTTACCAATTACTCTCTAACGCCCAAGATATCGCTCTAGAGGTAACCAAAATATACCTTGATGCTGTGAAAGCTTATGAAGTACTCACCCTTTCTGAAAACAACCTAGCAACACACAAGGATATCTACAGCGATATTAAAAAACGTGTCGAATCAGGTATTGGTTCTACAGCAGATATGTCCCAAGTAGAAGCTCGTATTGCTAAAGCTCATGGTAATTTACTCGCAGCGCAAAACAATTTGTTTGATACACATACTCAATTTAAGCGTATTGTTGGACAGTCACCTTTAGGTTTAGTGTTTCCGCGAGCGGACGCTGGAGCAATTCCTTACACCGTAGATGGCGCTCTTGCGAAAGCTTTTAACCAACACCCTGTAATCAAAATTGCACAAGCCGATGTGGACTCAGCTAAGTTCCAATATAAACAGTCTAAAAGCTCAAATTACCCGACCGTTTCTTTTGAAGCAGCTCAAACCTGGCGTGACGATGCTGGCGGTAATGAAGGTAGCAGCGATGAGTTTTCTGCTATGGTTCGTTTAAGGTACAACCTGTATAACGGTGGTTCAGACCAAGACCGTGCAGAAAGTGCAGCTTACCAACTCAACAAGGCCAAAGACCTTCGCGAGAGCACTTACCGTAATGTAGAAGAGAGTTTACGCCTCTCGTGGAGCGCTCTGGATTTAACCGTACAACAAAAAGAGTTCTTATCAGACCACGTAGACTCAGCATCAGATACGGTTATCTCTTACGAGAAGCAATACCGCATCGGTAAACGAACACTTCTGGATTTACTTAACACTGAGAATGAACTCTTTGAAGCTCGTAAAGGTTATTTAGATGCCAAGTATGATGAACAATATGCTAAATATCGGGTCATGAACGCGACCGGTAATTTGCTGACAGGTTTACGTGTCGATATCCCACAAGAATGGAATGAAAAGGTAGAATATTAATGAAGCTACTAAAAACTGTATTTCCGCTCTGTCTATTTGTTGCTTCCGCCAACATTTTAGCTGACACAAACGATGAAGAATTCGAATATCGAGCGCTCCCAGAGAGCGTGCAAAGTTACGATCTAGAAGACGATGACAACGATGGTGTTATCAACGCCCGTGATTTATGTATTGATACACAAATTGGCGCAGAGATAGATAATGATGGCTGTGGCTCTTATTTCGAGTCTACGGAGGAGAAAGAACTTCATATATTATTTGCCAACAACTCAACAGAAATTAATCCTGTTTTTCTTGGCCAAATCCGTCAAATGGCAGCGTTTTTAAAACGCTATGAAAGTACCACTATTCGCCTTCAAGGTTACGCCAGCAAAGTCGGAAATTCGGCTCATAACTTAGATCTATCTAAAAAACGAGCATCAAACGTAAGACGAGCTCTAATTAGCAACGGTATTCAACCATCTAGAGTGACTATTATTGGTTATGGGGATACCGTTTTCGATAGCGAGGGGACCAAAATCAGCCACGCATTAAACCGAAAAGTAGTTGCTTCCGTTGCTGGATTTAAAGGTAATATTAAAGAAGAATGGCATATCTTCACAAAACTTGGAAGGTAGTCACAACCCACGGTATCTAAGCTGAAACGTTATATAAGTAACGTTTCAGCTTTCTTATAATTCCTTGAACAGCATGTACCTAAGCCTTCTATAATGTTAATCTTGCCACGTTATCAACATAGAGATTTAATCCATGAGCAAACTAACAGCTGATACTCAAGCAAACCTAGAACTTTTCGTTTCAGAAACACAAGAGACAAAACTTGTATGGGGCCTTCGCAATGAAGAAGGTTGGCTAGCATGTGACTCAACTGAATTCGAAACTAGCGAAGTTATGCCATTTTGGTCATCAAAAGAAGATGCCCTCGCTCATAACGTAGAAGAGTGGGCCGACTTTGAAGTACTAGAAATTCCACTTGATATTTTTGTGGAAGATTGGTTACTGACTCTTGCTGAAGATGGTGTTCTTGTTGGTACTAACTGGAATGCAAGCTTAGAAGGTAAAGAACTAGAGCCTTCGGACCTAGCGAAATTATACATCTAATTTTCATTATAGGCCGTACGAGTGCGTACGGCCTATTTATCTTAAATAGATATCAACAAGTTAGAGACTTACCTCGCATAGTCCCCCACCGACACCCTTAAAAATTGAAGCAACATCAAACTAATTATAGAATATCGTTCTTTATTTGATTGATAGTTCATTGTGATACACTCCACTTTCATTGCCTTGCTGCTTTTCATTAGCTTTTATTCTTATAGCCAAATATCAACAGCAGATGAACTACATGATTCATCAATCCCCTCCTCCAATCTACATGAGACTCCCAATGCCGATTGGAATGCGCTTTATCTATCGACTCTGAAACACTCACCAGCACGTGCATTGAATATGCTCCAAACGCGCTACACTAACCTAAGTCATTTTGGAGATAAGCTCTACATATCATCCCTGTTATATCAATATATGATGCACAGAGGTCAGCCATTTTATGGTATGGACAACAAAGATAAGGAATATCAAGCCATTGAAGAAGCGTTTATTTTGGCTCTTACAAAGGATGCTCAAGGAGAAAATGAGCAAGCTCAAAAGATTTTTTTAACCTTACTGACGAAAATGCAGTCATGGAACGACCAAACTGGCCGTGCGCTATTGAAGTATCAGTTATGTCGTTCGTTAAACGAGCAAGCTAAGTATCATCAAGCAAACTACTATTGCTCAGCACTTAAAAATGCTTTGGAGCAGATAGAAGACCCTGTACTCCCTAAGTTCACTACTTATCGCGTAATCGCCAATAATCACCATTTCCGTAGTGATTATCAAGCTGCGTTAAATACCTACCTATCTTTGATCAATGTGTTTCCACAAGGGCATGATATTTCAGGAATCTATAACGATGTTGGTAATTTACTTAAAGAGCTAAAGCAATACGAAAAGTCGGCGCAGTACTTAGAGGAAGCGTTGACTCTCAGAGCTAATGCTTCTGATTTGATGAGAGCTCAAGTTCATCACAGCCTAGCTGACCTATACCTAAACCAAAGAAAAAACAGTTTAGCAATCGACCATTTTATAAAAGCAAAAACACTATTGGTTGCATCTTCTCATAACTACGGCATCGCTATGGCAAACTTAGGTTTAGGAAAAGCCTATACCCAAGCAAAAGAATATGATTTAGCCCAAAGCTACCTAGTCGAGTCTCTTTCAGCATCCAATGAACTCAATAATGATGTCATTCGAATTAATGCTTACCTTACAATAAGTGACATGTTCGAAGAACAACAACTAACAACAGAAGCACTTAATTATGCTCAACAAGCGCTAGAATTAGCCGAACAAGTCACAAGGCCCAAATATATTGCTCAAGCACTTCTTCAACTATCTGATATTGAGCAAACCCTCGAAGATTACAAACAGGCTTTCTATTTGTATCAACGATACACGGCTATAGAAATGGAAGCGCGAAACACAGACATCAGGTTAGCTTTTGAAGCGCTCGATCTTACTCACGCCAGATACGATCAAGAATTAAAACACTCACTCTTAACACATCAAACAAGACAAGACCGACTTTATATTGAAAAAATGGAACATCAACGGCGAGTGTACAATATCATTGTAATGGTGTTGCTATGCACAACAATCTTAACCATGTTAGTAAATAGAGCAATTCGAGCGAAGGCTACTATTGATGGCATGACAAAATCATACAACCGCACCGAGATAATACGCAGAATTAAGCAAATTAAACGTTGCCAAAGAACAAATAGGCAACATGTTCTTATTTTGCTCGACCTAGATAAGTTTAAGCAGATTAATGATGAATATGGTCACCCAACAGGTGACAGAGCACTCGTTTATGTGGGTAATCAAATAAGAAAGCATTTAGTAAAAGGTGAGTTATTTGGCCGCTTGGGCGGCGAAGAATTTCTTGTCATGCTGACCGACATCAAGCCTTCTGAGGTGCGTGAACGTGTAGAAGAACTGCATTATGCAATATCAAACAGTATCTTTCTGTCAGAAAGCAAAAAGCCACTTAATGTAACCGCGAGTTTTGCGTATCTAGCAACCTCAAACGCACTAAGTGACTTTGATGAGCTCTACTCTGTTCTTGACCAAGCGTTGTATCAAGCAAAGAGTAATGGTCGAAACTGTATCATTGATGCTTATAGCGAACCGATTGATCTACCTGAAGCTATTTATACTCCGTCTGTTTACGAACCAACTCAACCATAATGCTTTCACGGTCAGCTAAGTAGTCGTTAAGGCCAACTTTACGCAGTTCACACGCAGGACAATCGCCACAGCCATCACCGATAATACCGTTGTAGCAAGTCAGGGTTTTGTTACGAACAAGATCAAGTGCTGAATACTGGTCGGCCATCGCCCATGTTTCAGCTTTATTCAGCCACATTAATGGAGTTTTGATATCAAGCTTCTTGTCCATACCTTGTACAAGTGCCGAGTTCATCGCCTTCACAAAGTCATTACGGCAATCAGGGTAACCAGAAAAGTCTGTTTCACACACACCTGTAATCACGGTTTCAGCACCGATTTGGTAAGCGTAAATGCCCGCTAGAGTTAGGAATAGAATATTACGACCAGGAACGAATGAATTCGGCAGCCCATTCTCTTGCAGCTCATGAGACACAGGAATATCGTCACGAGTCAGAGAGCTGATAGCCAGTTCATTCAACAAAGTCACATCCATCACTTTGTGCGCTTTTACACCAAGCTCTTTCGACAATGACTCCGCAACTTCAATCTCGAGTCTATGACGCTGACCATAATCAAACGTAATAGCATGAACTTCATCATACTCTTTTAATGCCTGAACAAGACACGTTGTTGAGTCTTGACCACCACTGAATACTACCACTGCTTTTTTCATCTTAAATCCTTACGAGAACCTTCTACTAGCGACTTATCTTGCCCAGTAAAAATACAACCTATGCGATGCTCAAATATTTGTGAGTTTGTATTGATAAGTGCCAATTGCGCTCAATGCAGGTATCAATACAAAGTTGAGTAGCGCGGTCTTTTTGGCTGATTGGTTGCAGAGCGATAACAGTGTCACTAGCAACCGCAGCTCGCTCCAATAAACCGTCAAGTTGTTCGATGTCTTTGCTTGTGCCTACTGGATGCTTAATTTCGTTAGCACGTTGTAAAGCGCTATCTAAAATTTCCAGTTTCGCTTTCATCGCCACCTTCGGTGACACCGTAACCCAAGTATCCGGTGTGGCTTTAACTTCTGATGTTCCGCTAGTCTCAATCTGACAGCGACAACCGTGCTGCTCAAATGCTTCAGTAAGAGGAACAAGATCATAAATGCATGGCTCACCACCAGTAATCACAATGTGCTTAGCAGTGTAACCTTGCTTGATATATTCATTCACAATTCCTTGAGCATCAATTGCTGACCAAGTTGGTGAATCCTCTGTTTTAACCATGATGTTACCAAGACTAGTTTCATCTTTAGGTAATGCGTCCCAAGTCTGTTTGGTATCGCACCAAGAACAGCCTACAGGACAAACTTGCAGACGAACAAAAACAGCGGGAACGCCAGTAAACATGCCCTCACCCTGGATGGTTTCAAACATTTCATTAATCTTGTACAACTTTCCCTCTGCTTTATTATTTGATGAAATTAATCAACCGCAGACCTTAAAGCACTTACTCGTTTTGGTCAAACAAATGAATAGCGATAAATGAGTTGCTCAAACCCCTAGCCTGAAGTTTCAAGTTCCCTTATCCTTTCGTTCATTAGGTTTCGTTAAGCTTTAATTTTTAGTAAGGAACAACATGTACAAACTAATTGCTCTTGATATGGATGGGACACTACTCAACAGTAAAAAAGTAATTTCTCAAGAGAACAAAGACGCGATTGCCAAAGCTCGTGCTACCGGTGTGAAAGTCGTTCTGGCTTCTGGTCGCCCTTTAGAAGGCATGCAGAGTAAGTTAGATGAACTTTCAATCAATGGCGACGATGACTTTGTGCTCTTCTACAATGGCTGTATGGTTCAGAACGTTTCAACAAAAGAGCTCATCCATAGCGAGATCAGTAATGGTAAAGCAGCGAAAGAGGTCGCGGTATTGGCTGAACAACTTGGTGGCTATGTTCATGCTTTCAGCAAGGTTCATGGTTTGATTACTCCAGAGAATAATGAGTACACAAGTATTGAAGCGCGTATTAACGGCTTAGACATAACCGAACTCGACTTCTCTCAACTGGAAGACGATCATGAAATTATAAAAACTATGATTGTAGCTGAACCAACGAAATTGACTGAAATCATAAGCAACTTACCTCAGCAGCTTAAGAATCAGTTCACTATCGTGCAAAGTGCCCCCTTCTTCTTAGAATTTCTTAACCCGAACTCAAACAAAGGTGTCGGTATCGAAGCCATTGCTAAGCACTTGGGTATTGCAGCAGAAGAAGTGATCTGTATGGGTGATGCAGAGAACGATCATCACATGCTTAATTTTGCTGGCCTTGGCATTGCAATGGACAACGCAATGGAGGAGACCAAGAAGTTAGCTGACTACATAACAGCAAGCAATGACGACCACGGTGTAGCCGTCGCGATTGAAAAATTTATCTTCAACTCGTAAACGTTAGATAAACCCTTAGGCTTTATCTATCTCGCCCTAAAACATCTTGAGATAAAGAAGGCTGTGCAGTGCACAGCCTTCTTTTATTTAACAAGAGTGGTTTAACTATTTCCGAGCCCAAGGCAGACGAAACGCCACTACACCAAATAAAATCAAGATTGGAAAACGTAACGTCTCAACAATAAAAGAAGCGATACCACTAAAAGAGACAAAGCTCCCCGCCCAACTGATCAGCAAATTACCAGCAAGTAGTATCACAATGACCCCAATCACGACCTTAAATGAGAACTGACCGACCAAAGGTTTTGAGTCTGTTAATGTTACAAGGCAAGCAATTGTCATCAAAATCGCCACCCAGAATGAGAATGTTGGTAATGGCCAGATAACCGTAAGTACGATTGATAACAGGCACAAGCCCCACCAAACACCTTTAGAGCTCAATAACACACTAATATCAACATCAGGTTTCGCGTCTAATCTCACAATATGCCACGTTGTTAAGGCTCCCAATACGCCGCCAATCAAAACATCACTAAAGAAAGCACTGCCTGAATAAGACTTAAACAGCATTATCCAAAGTAGACCAACGACCACAATCACTATCGACTTTTGTTCAAACAAACACTTTAGTTTCCAAAATACTAATAAGCTTAAACTGACCCATAGGGCAGCTAACAAACTTGGAAAACTATACCCACTGCTCAGCACCAGTTTCAATGTTGGTAAATAGGCGTGCGGAGGTGGAAAACCAAAGCCTTGGTGCGCAATTAAAGTAAGCAGTGTTACTGATATCAACGTGAAACCAAACTTCAACGCAAAATTACGGCCAAAATACCAAGCTATCAACGGCAGGATAATGATGAAAACCCAGGGCTTTGCGAGTAAGTCAGTCAAAAGTGCCGTACTAGAAAACACACTCGGCAAATTATCGAACATGTTTTGAAGTGAAACAATCCAGTTCAGTTCAACTTGGTGAACTTTCGGCGCAGCGCCCACTAGCTCAGTCACATAAGTCACTGGCTGCTCCTTCGCGGAAAGAAACAGCTCGTTAATCTCAGACCACTGTTCTGGGTAACGGTATTGGTTTGCTTCCAACTCATTAGGAGGAAGCAACATCGCTCTGCTAACCTCGACTCCATAGTGAGGAGCAAACCAGACAGGAAGTTCAAAGCCACCTAGCTCATTTTGAGCTCGATAACTGACCACTTCAGAATCAGAGACGCAGTCAAACACAACGGCGCTATCGGTGTAACCCAGCACATCACCAACAGTAACGGACAAACCGGCCTCTTCCCAAGTTTCACGTTGCGCTGCGATAGCTGGAGGCTCACCAGAAACAACAGTGCCACCCGGCAGAGATAATCGCCCTGTGATCAGTTCATCAACCAACACGATTTGGTTATCAGCACGCACTACACACAAGGCACCCGCGACATGATCAGGCAAGGTGTTGCTAGCCCAAGCGGAAGTAGTACTCAAAAGAGAAAAAATAAGAACTAATAAATATCGAATAACCAACAAATTTACCTAAAAATAAAAGCTGAAAATACAGAATACTCTAGTGTAATCCTACACAACGAAGACTGCTGTCTATGTTTCGTGCAAAGACTTTCTCATCCATTGAATATGAGGAGTGAACCCCATTTTTTGATAGAAATCCTTGGCAGGTGAATTAAAATCCCAAACCTCGACAAAAACCTGCGTCACGCCATAGTCCTCAAAAGTCGACTCAACACGACTAAACAGCATTTTCGCCACCTTCAGTTTACGATATTCCGGCAAAACAAAAAGCTCGTCGACACTGCCCATCTGTACCGGTTTACTCACAGTTGAGATAAGCTCACAAAAATGCCCCGAGATAAAACCAATAATCAGTCCCCCTTTTAATGCCACGTACACCAAGCACTCAGGGTTATCCAAATATCGTGCGATACTCTTTTCCTGCTCTATTTCTTCAGCCGTTTTAAAATGCTCAGGACATGCAATATGATGATGTTGGTGAAGATCAAACATCAACTCATTAAGTTGCTCTAGATCGGTGTGCTTTGCTGCCCTTAGGGTGACATTCATGACGAGTACGCTTCTCAAACCAAATTAGTATTTAAATTAAGTCTAGTTTACTTGCAGTCAGTATCTATACAAGTAATTGAATTAATTCATTGTTTGAACGGCACGTTTAGATACAAAAATGGCCACATTATTGTGACCATAAGTTGATATTTTGATTCAAACCTATTTGCCTAACTTCTTAGCAATTTCAGTTAAGCTGGTAGGATCGTCAATCGTCGAAGGCACCACATATTGTTCACCTTCTGCAATTTGTCGGATGGTTCTGCGTAAGATCTTGCCTGAGCGTGTCTTAGGTAGTCTCTCAACAACCAAGGCTTGCTTAAAACAGGCGACCGCGCCAATCTCATTGCGAACCTTGCCAACCAACTCCGCTTGTAACTCAATACCATCGACTTTTACGCCATCTTTCAGCACAACTAAACCAAGAGGTAGCTGCCCTTTTAAGTCATCATGAATCCCGACTACCGCACATTCTGCAATAGCAGGGTGACCACCCACGATTTCTTCCATTTCTCCCGTCGATAGACGGTGTCCCGCTACGTTTATCACATCGTCGATACGGCCCATGATAAATAGATACCCATCTTCATCGAGATAACCACCATCACCCGAAACGTAATAGCCTGGGAATTGGCTCAGATAGCCAGATTCAAATCGATCATGATTACGCCAAACCGTTGGCAGACAACCGGGTGGTAGTGGACGTTTAAGGGCCACAAAACCTTGTTGATTAGGCTGAGCTACTCCACCGAGTTCATTGAGAATCTCCACTTGGTAACCCGGAACAGGTTTAGTGGAAGAGCCCGCTTTCACTGGTAAAGATTCTAACCCTGTTGGATTGGCGGAAATGGCCCAGCCTGTTTCTGTTTGCCACCAATGATCGATAACTGGTTTATTGGTATGAGACTCAACCCAGTCCAATGTTGGCGGGTCTAAACGCTCTCCCGCCATAAAAATCGACTTGAGCGATGATAAGTCATACTTGGTGAGCAACTCGCCTTTTGGATCTTCTTTCTTAATGGCTCTAAATGCCGTTGGAGCAGAAAACAATACATCGACTTTGTATTCTTCACACACACGCCAGAATGCGCCGGGGTCTGGTGTTCTGACTGGCTTGCCTTCAAACAGAATCGTGGTACAGCCATGAATCAGTGGTGCGTACACAATATAAGAATGCCCAACCACCCAACCCACATCGGAAGCCGCCCAAAACACACCATCTTGCGGCATATCATAGATAGTACTCATCGAGTATTTCATTGCGACCGCGTGACCGCCATTATCGCGGACAACCCCTTTCGGCTTCCCTGTCGTACCCGAGGTATAGAGGATATATAACGGGTCGGTTGCCAAAACAGGCACACACTCATGAGGCTCAATACCAGCCACCGCTTGTTGCCAAAGTACATCGCGTTCATTGTTCAACTCGGCTAGAGACTGCTCTCTTTGGAATACCACCACTTTCTCAGGTTTCCAACGGCTGTCCATGATCGCGCGGTCAACCATCGGTTTATAAGGTAGAACCTTGTTGATTTCGATACCACATGAAGCCGTAATCAAGACTTTGGGTTCGGCATCTTCAATTCGAACCGCAAGCTCATGCGGAGCAAATCCGCCGAACACCACAGAGTGCACTGCGCCTAACCGAGCACAGGCTAGCATTGCCATTGCCGCTTCAGGAATCATTGGCATGTAGATAACCACACGATCGCCTTTGATTACACCCTGTTGAGCCAACATACCCGCTGTCTTAGCCACTTGTTCACGAAGCTCATTGTAGGTGTAAAACGACTTGATACCCGTGACTGGCGAATCATAGATCAGCGCAACCTTATCACCACGGCCATTTTCACAATGATAATCCAACGCCAACCAACAAGTATTCATCACCCCATCAGGAAACCAGCGTTCAATACCGTTATCGTCAGTTTGTAATATCGTTTTTGGAGACTCAAACCAATCAATGGCTTGTGATTGTGTTTCCCAAAATGAATTTGGGTCTTCCCTCGCCCATTGATACTCGGTGATGTAATCCGTTTTTCTAGTCATTCGATTCGTAGCAGACATAGTGCCTCCTCCATGATTTATCCATTTCCCAAGCGGCTAGCCTTTGGCAGTAGCACTTGGTTGCACTCTTTTCTCAGCGTTGTTTTCGGAACATTTAACCGCTCACGACAATCGCTTTACTTGGGAAAAGGCACACGAATGGCACCTTCCATAATCACTCGGGCACTACGGCTCATGATCGCCCTTTCTATTTTCCAACCGCTTTCGGTCTGCAAAGCTTTAGCACCCACCTTCAAGATTCCTGATGGATGACCAAAGGTCACAAAGTCACGAGAGCTTCCTCCCGCCGCTAAATTCACTAAAGTCCCCGGGACACTTGCGGCTGAAGCAATCGCAACCGCTGCTGTGCCCATCATGGCGTGATGCAGTTGCCCCATAGACAAAGCTCGTATCAGAACGTCAGTATCATCCGCAGCAACCAACTTGCCACTTGAAGCTTGATACGCTTGAGGCTTAGCAACAAAGGCGACTTTAGGTGTGTGTTGGCGAGATTCAGCTTGTTCTAACGAATCAATAAGCCCCATCGCAACGGCGCCATGTGCTCGTATGGATTCAAACAGAGCCAAAGCTTTGGTATCACTATTGATATCTGATTGAAGTTCAGTGCCTTGGTAACCAACCGATTCAGCATCAACAAAAATGGTGGGTATCCCAGCATTAATGTATGTCGCTTTGATGCAACCCAAATCTGGAACATCTAAAAAATCGACAATATTCCCTGTTGGGAACATAGAGCCACTCGCATCGGCTGGGTCTAGAAAATCGACTTGGATCTCAGCAGCAGGGAAAGTTACACCATCGAGCTCAAAGTCACCCAACTCTTGGACTTCACCACCAGCGATAGGTACATGAACAATAATGGTTTTCTCTATGTTCACTTGCCATACTCGCACCTCGACCACGCCGTTTTCTGGAATACGATTCGAGTCGACTAGGCCACTATGAATAGCAAATGGGCCCACTGCAGCAGACAGATTGCCGCAGTTACCGCTCCAATCAACGAACGGCTTGTCTATCGCCACTTGACCAAAGAGATAATCAACATCGTGATTGGCCTTACTGCTTTTCGAAACAATCACGGTTTTACTGGTACTGGATGTTGCACCACCCATACCATCGGTTTGCTTACCATAAGGATCTGGGCTGCCAATCACACGCAGAAGGAATTCGTCTCTCGCAGATCCCGCAACTTGCGCCGCTTCTGGCAAGTCATTCAAGCAAAAGAAAACACCTTTACTGGTCCCTCCGCGCATATAAGTTGCCGGGACTTTTATCTGTTTAATGTCCATCACAGGCTCCTATTGCGCGAGAAAGTCTTTGGCGAAACGTTGCAACACGCCACCAGCGCTATACACGTTCACTTCGTCTGCAGTGTCTAGTCGGCAGGTTACTGGCACATCAAGCTTTTCACCGCTTTTACGAGTGATTACCAACGCCAAATCTGAACCCGCTTGGATGTCGCCATACACATCGTAAAGCTCAGTGCCATCGAGTTGTAAGGTGTTGCGATCCGTTCCCTCTTTGAATTGCAAAGGCAAAACGCCCATACCGACTAAATTGGTCCTGTGGATTCGCTCAAAGCCTTCAGCAACAATCACTTCAACACCCGCTAAGCGAACTCCTTTGGCCGCCCAATCGCGTGATGAGCCTTGCCCATAGTCTGCGCCAGCCACAACAATCAAAGGTTGTTTACGGTTCATGTAGGTCTCTATCGCTTCCCACATGCGAGTTACTTGTCCCTCAGGCTCAACTCGTGCTAATGAACCCTGTACCACGCTTCCTGATTCCTTGACCATTTCATTGAACAGTTTCGGGTTAGCAAAGGTCGCTCTTTGTGCCGTAAGATGATCGCCTCGGTGAGTCGCGTACGAGTTAAAGTCCTCTTCTGGAACGTCCATTTTTGCGAGGTATTCACCTGCCGCACTTGAAGCTAGAATCGCATTTGATGGAGATAAATGATCGGTCGTGATGTTGTCACCCAGAATAGCCAAAGGCCTCATACCAGATAAGCTTCGCTCTCCCGCAAGAGCCCCTTCCCAATAAGGTGGTCTGCGAATATAGGTACTTTGAGGTCGCCAGTCATAAAGCGGTTCAGTCGTTACCTGCTCCTCGTCTGGCTGGAACATTTTTACGTAAATTTGTTGGAATTGCTGAGGCTTAACATGCTCACCGACAACGGCATCGATCTCCGCATCACTCGGCCATAAATCACTTAAGTAGATTGGCTTGCCGTTGCTGTCAGTGCCTAAGCTGTCTTTCTCGATATCAAAGCGAATCGTGCCAGCCAAGGCATAAGCAACCACCAATGGCGGTGATGCTAAAAACGCTTGTTTGGCATAGGGATGGATTCGACCATCAAAGTTTCGATTCCCTGACAACACAGCGGTTGAGTACAGGTCGCGGTCGATGATCTCTTGTTGGATTGTAGGATCCAACGCCCCACTCATTCCGTTACAGGTAGTACACGCATAACCCACGATACCGAAGCCTAATTGTTCCAGCTCAGGTAGCAAACCTGCCGACTCAAGATAGAGCTTGGCAACTTTAGAGCCCGGCGCAAATGATGTTTTCACCCACGGCTTACGAACTAATCCAAGTTGATTGGCTTTCTTAGCCACCAATGCCGCGGCGACCACGTTTCTTGGATTACTGGTGTTAGTACAAGAGGTAATTGCTGCGATGATTACGGCACCATCAGGCATTTGATCATCGCTGTACTGCTTAGCATGCTGCTCTTTCCAAGATGTTTGACTGATGCCTTGCTGAGCCAGTTCTCTGGTTGGCAAACGACGATGTGGGTTAGACGGCCCTGCAAGATTGCGCTCAACCTTCGATAAATCAAACTCTAATACACGTTCGTATTGAGCAGAATCGAGATCGTCAGCCCATAGCCCGGTTTGTTTAGCGTAGCGTTCAACTAATTCAACCTGCTCAGGCTCTCGACCTGTGAGTTTCAGGTATTGAATGGTCTGCTCATCGATGTAAAACATACCGGCTGTTGCGCCATACTCTGGCGTCATGTTGGAGATGGTTGCGCGGTCACCAATGGTCAGCGCACGAGCCCCTTCACCAAAGAATTCCAAATAGCTTGAAACCACTCTCTCATTGCGAAGGAACTCTGTAATTGCGAGCACAATATCCGTTGCGGTTATCCCTTCTTGTCGTTGACCCGTCAGTTTAACACCCACAATATCAGGCAAGCGCATCATTGACGGACGACCGAGCATCACTGTCTCAGCTTCCAAGCCGCCGACTCCAATGGCAATGACACCTAGCGCATCAACGTGAGGAGTGTGGCTATCGGTACCAACACAAGTATCAGGAAACGCGATGCCTTCTTTAGATTGAATAACCGGAGACATCTTCTCCAAGTTAATCTGGTGCATGATCCCGTTCCCCGCTGGAATCACACTGACGTTCTTAAATGCGGTTTTACACCATTCTATAAAGTGAAAACGGTCTTCGTTTCTGCGCTCTTCAATCGCTCGGTTTTTATCAAACGCTTCGCTATCAAAGCCTGCGTGTTCCACTGCCAGAGAGTGATCAACAATCAGTTGGGTTTCAACAACGGGGTTCACCTTGGCAGGGTCTCCGCCTTGGTCAGCAATCGCGTCTCTTAATCCAGCCAAATCTACTAGGGCTGTTTGACCAAGAATGTCATGACATACAACGCGCGCAGGATACCAAGGAAAATCTAAGTCGCTCTTGCGTTCAATGATCTGTTTTAAGCTGTCTTCAAGGGTTTCAGGATCACAGCGTCTTACTAATTGCTCTGCCAACACTCGCGACGTATAAGGCAAGGTTTTATAAGCGCCCGGGGATATTGCTTCTACCGCTTCGCAAGCGTCGAAATATTCTAAGCCCGTACCCGGTAAAACCTTTCGATACTTGCTTTCATCAAGCTCTTGGTTTCTTTGAAGTTTTACATCAGACATACATCCACCATTACCTGTTAAATTCTATTCGTTGTTTCTTGAGGCCTTGTCGTATGAAGACGGAAGTCACCTCAGACATAAGTCGGCTCGTTATAGAGGGCTAACGTAGATGAATAGGTAGCCAGTCTTGATGCTCTGGTCCGGTATAGTCTGCACTTGGACGAATGATGCGATTGTTTTCTCTTTGTTCGAACACGTGTGCCGTCCAACCTGTGAGGCGGCTCATCACAAAGATTGGTGTAAACAGTTTGGTTGGGATGTCCATGAAGTGATAAGCCGACGCATGGAAGAAATCAGCATTACAGAACAGCCCTTTCTCGCGTTTCATTACCGCTTCAACACGCTCAGAAACCGCGTAAAGCTGCTTACCTCCCACCTCTTGAGCAAGCTCTTTTGACCAACGCTTGATTAGAGCATTTCGTGGGTCGCTTTCACGATAAATGGCATGACCGAAGCCCATGATCTTGTCTTTGTTAGCAAGCATATTCATGATGTTCGTTTCCGCTTCATCGGCGGTTTGCCAATCTTGGATCATTTCCATCGCCGCTTCATTTGCTCCACCGTGCAATGGGCCTCGCAGTGTGCCAATCGCTGCGGTGACACAAGAATGGATATCTGACAACGTTGATGCACACACACGAGCCGCAAAGGTTGAAGCATTAAACTCATGTTCCGCGTAAAGGGTTAGCGAGCAGTGCATCACCTTCTTATGAAGTTCACTAGGTGTTTTATCCGTTAGCATCTTCAGGAAGTAGCCACCTAAACACTCTTCACTTTGATCTTCAGTATCAATTCGCACACCATCATGGCTAAAGCGGTACCAATAACAAATAATGGCAGGGAAAAGCGCAAGCATGCGTTCGGTCGCAGACAGTTGTTCAGAAAAATCAGTCTCTTGCTCTAAATTACCTAGCATTGAACAACCCGTTCTCATGACATCCATAGGATGAGCGTCTGCTGGAATAAGCTCTAGTGCTGCTTTCAAAGGTTGAGGCAACCCGCGCAGACCAATCAACAACGTTTTGTAATCGTCTAGCTCTTTTTCACTGGGTAAATGACCTCTTAGTAGTAGATGCGCCACTTCTTCGAACTGAGCATGATTAGCAAGATCGGTAATATCATAACCACGGTAGGTTAAACCGGTTCCTGATTTTCCGACCGTACATAGCGCTGTGGTTCCCGCACTCTGGCCACGTAGACCAGCACCACCGATTGCAGGTGCGCTGGCTGTTTTTTCGCTTTGTTGGTGGTTTTCTGTTGAAGCCTTATCGACAGCTGCTTTATCACTCAAAGATACAGACATGGTGAACTCCTTTTCTGTGTTAGTCGCCTGCACTCTTTGGTGCTGCCTGTTTATGTGTCCGATGATCTTTATCATCGGTACTGGATATGGCGACCAACCATTTCACGTTATTGGATTAAGTTGATTTTTGATTAATTGAAACCGGTTTACCCTTCGCTTGAAAACAACTGATCAAGCTTGTTCTCGTAGTCGTGGTAATTCAGGTGTTCGTAAAGCTCTTTACGGGTTTGCATCGAATCCAACAGAGCTTCTTGATTACCCTCAACTAACAAATGCTTGTAAACATTCTCCGCCGCTTTGTTCATCGCACGGAACGCGCTCAATGGGTAAAGCACCATGTCGACACTTGATTGGGCTAACTCGCTACAGTTGTAGAGTGGTGTTTGGCCAAACTCAGTGATGTTCGCAAGAATAGGCACGTGCTTACCCGTTGCCGATTTCAGCGCCGCCGAGAACTTCACGTATTGATCGAGTTGATTCATCGCCTCAGGGAAAATCATGTCAGCACCCGCTTCAACACACGCAATAGCTCGTTCAATCGCACTGTCAATGCCTTCAACCGCCAATGCATCGGTACGAGCCATAATCACAAAGCTGTCATCGGTTCTAGCATCGGTTGCCGCTTTGACTCTATCGACCATCTCTTGTTGGCTCACAATCGCTTTATTTGGTCGATGACCACAGCGTTTCTGAGCGACTTGATCTTCCATGTGAATTGCAGCCGCGCCCGCTTTTTCCATCGCTCGGATGGTACGTGCAATATTAAATGCGCCACCAAATCCCGTATCGATATCCACCAGCAATGGCAGGTCACACGCGTTGGTAATACGTTCAACATCCACCAACACATCGTTCAATGTCGTAATACCTAAATCAGGCAAACCATAAGACGCATTGGCGATGCCTCCACCCGACAAATAGATCGCCTGATGCCCCAAGTTCTTTGCCATCATCGCGCAATACGGATTCACCGTGCCGACGATCTGCAATGGGTCGTTGTCTTGCACAGCTTGTCGGAACTTAGCTCCTGCTGATAACTTCATAATGACGCTCCCTGTTAATTGTTTATTTGTAAGCCTATTAATCCATATGTTTGGATTGAATTTGTTGTTCGATAAGCATTCGACTACCTGATATATGTCGTCGCATCAGCATTTCTGCTAGCTCTTCATCACGGTTACGGATGGCTTGTAGGATATATTTATGTTCATCAAGCGCCTCTTTTGGTCGAGACTGCGCTCTAGGCGATTGGTAGCGATACATGCGTAATAAGTGATAAAGCTCATCACACAGTAGAGAAATGAGTTTGCTGTTGCGGCTGGCTTTAATGATTCGATAATGGAAGTCAAAATCGCCGTGTTGGTGGAAATAAGAAGAACCTTCTACTTCATCAATATGCTGAGAGTGTGTCGACAATAAGCCTTCAAGGCCGATCAGTTCTTCTTGTGTGATATGTCTCGCTGCGAGTCGAGCAGCCATGCCTTCCAAAGCCTCTCGCACCGCGTAAAGCTCTAGCAGTTTTTCTGCCGAAAAAGTAATAACTCGTGCGCCGACATGAGGAATTCGTTCAATAAGCCCTAGCCCCTCCACACGCATTATCGCTTCACGTAATGGACCTCGACTTACTTCAAAGCGTTTAGCCAGTTCAGGCTCCGAGATCTTACTGCCCGGTGGTAATTCACCGTTAACAATCGCCTCAACAAGATACTCAGTGAGGTTTTCTGATTTAGTGTTCTCTTTATCGTTCACACGTGTCTTCGTGTTTGCATTTAAGCTGAGATCTTTTATCGCAGTATTCATATTCACGCTGCTCACTTCTGATTGCTGAACCTTAATTGTCAACAATTCCATAACATGAACATAAAATACACGATTAAATTGTCGACAATCAAGCCAATTGTCGACAATTTAGACTAAGGTAGTATCTTTTATAGACGATAAAAACTTATCCAAAAGGACACCAAAAACAACTCAACCATATGTTATTTATCGACTTAATCAGAGTAAGAGTCACTAAACCCTTATCTACCCTAAAGTCATTTGGAATCGATGTGTCGACAACTAGCTAAGCCAAGTTGCCAAACACCACTTAACCTATACCTGTCAGCGAGTTCAACGATAAACCTTATGTCTCTCAACGAATAAAGACATTACTCCCCGTCGTGAACTTTATGAACTTTATTCACCCAATGTTCTTTATCCTCAATATCGCCGCATTACAGACAATTCATTAACACATCGTTAACTTTAACCTTACCTGCTAAGCAATGTCCTACCCGTTTGTTTAGCAGCTATATAGAAAACATAAGTTTCTCTCCATTGAAGAGATCCCCTACATAAGGAACGTGAACCATGTTCAAGGCACTGAAACCTACTCTTGCGGCTTCTATCATCGCAGCAACCTTTTCTTTCAACACTTTTGCTGCTGACGTAGAAAAAATACACTTCCTAATCCCTGGCGGCGCTGGTGGCGGTTGGGATATGACAGCTCGTGGTACCGGTGATGTACTGGTGAAATCAGACATCGTAGAAAATGTCTCTTTCCAAAACCTATCTGGTGGTGGCGGCGGTAAAGCCATTGCGCACCTAATTGAAACGGCTCAACGCCAAGAAGACACGCTGATGGTGAACTCAACACCTATCGTTGTGCGCTCTCTCACGGGTATTTTTCCACAGTCTTTCCGAGACCTAACACCTGTAGCTGCAACCATTGCCGATTACGGCGCAATCGTTGCGTCTGCAGATTCTAAGTACAACACGTGGGAAGACGTAGTAAAAGAATTCGAAACAAACCCTCGTAAAGTAAAAATTGCTGGCGGTTCAGCTCGTGGCAGCATGGACCACCTTGTGGTTGCTGCAGCGTTCAAAGGCGAAGGTTTTGATGCGAAGAAAGTGCGTTATATTGCCTACGATGCTGGTGGTAAAGCGATGGCGGCACTGCTTTCTGGCGAAACACAGCTTCTTTCAACGGGCCTTGGTGAAGTGCTAGAGATGTCTAAATCTGGCCAAGTAAAAGTGCTTGCTGTGACGGCTCCAAAGCGTCTTGACGCTGCGCCTAACATCCCAACACTGACTGAGTACGGCAACGAGACAGTATTTGCTAACTGGCGTGGTTTCTTCGCGGCACCGGGTACAAGCCAAGCGAAAATCGACGAGTGGAACGAAGCTCTTGGCAAAATGTACAAAACCGATGAGTGGCAAGTGGTTCGTGACCGTAACGGTTGGATCGACAACTACAAAGCAGATAAAGATTTCTACGCCTTCCTAGAAGACCAAGAAAAACAGATGGGCGATCTAATGCGTGAGCTTGGTTTCTTGAAGTAACCAACAACCAGAGAGGGTCTATGTGCCCTCTTACTCTTTCCTTGTTTCGCCGTACATGAGTTAACTTCAAACTCCTTTGTTTATTCGTAGACGTATTACTAACGCTTGCCGATTCGTTGTAAACGCAAGTGGCTGATAAACCAGTACCGTAATTCGCTTACCTTTGGTTAGTGATCCCAGACATTTCATTGACTCGCTCATGTACGGCTTTTTTACTTTTCTACACCACCCAAATGGAGTTGGATATGTCGGACTTACCAACCAAATTTTTCAGTAAGGAATCTTTGCTTTCAGGCGATCGTCTCGGAGCTTTGATCTTTATGCTGGCGTGCTTGTGCTACGGCTATCAAACCACGCTGATTCCTTTGTTTCCCGGTGATGAATATGAACCATTTACCGCGAGAACACTGCCTACCCTGCTGACTTTCATCGGTATCGGGTTATCGTTGATTTTGCTTGTCACTGGAGAACCAAACAAGAAAGTCAAATGTGAAACAACGCCGCTGAACTGGAAACTGCTGATTGGCTTCTTGGTGTTAATGGCACTGTATGGTGTTGGGTTGACGTATCTTGGCTTTGTTTTAGCAACAAGCTTCTTCTTATTAGCGGGCTTCTACCTACTGGGTGAGCGCCGTAAATCAATCTTGTTTGGCGCGTCGTTTCCTTTCGTTATCGCGTTCTTTCTTCTTTTAACTCAAGGCTTAGATATCTACCTAGAGCCTGGTTTAATCTTCACTCTTTGGTAGGGATAACATTATGTTAGACGGAATTTTACAAGGACTTTCTACCGCTGTGATGCCAATGAACATCATGATGGTAATCGTGGGCTGTTTCGTAGGTACCTTCATCGGGATGCTTCCGGGGTTAGGTCCAATCTCAGCCATTGCTCTGATGATCCCTATCACTTACGGCCTAGACCCATCTTCTGGTCTTATTTTGATGGCCGGTGTTTACTACGGTGCGGTATTTGGTGGTTCAACATCATCAATCTTAATTAATGCTCCGGGTTGTTCTTCAACGGTAGTAACCGCGTTTGACGGCTACCCGATGGCTCAAAAAGGCCAAGCGGGTAAAGCTCTTGCACTCGCAGCTTACTCTTCTTTCACAGGCGGTACGCTTTCAGCAATCATGCTTTTGATTGCCGCACCGGCTCTAGCAAGCGTGTCATTGAGCTTCCAATCTTCAGACTACTTTGCATTGATGCTATTAGGCTTATCCGCTGTAGCGGCGTTTGCAGGCCCAGGTCAGGTAATCAAAGCGTGGATGATGACCATTCTTGGTTTAATGCTATCAACTGTTGGTATCGACAAAGGCGTTGGCGTTGAACGTTTCACTTTTGGCCTAACGGATCTGATGGATGGCTTCAGCTTCCTATTATTAGCGATGGCAACGTTCGCACTGGGTGAAACCTTGATGGGTATTCTAAAACCAGAACAAGACACCAGCGCAGAAGAAAGCCAAAAGATGGCCGATATAGGTAGCATGAAGGTCACCAAAGAAGAGTTCAAAGAAGTAGCGCCAGTTTCGATCCGCTCTTCTATTCTCGGTTTCTTTACCGGTGTTCTACCGGGCGCAGGCGCGACGATCGCAGCTTTCTTAAGCTACGGCATGGAGCGTAGTCTAGCGCCCAAAGACAAGCAGAAAGAGTTCGGTAAAGGCAGTATCCGTGGTCTTGTTGCTCCTGAATCAGCAAACAACGCAGCTTCAAGTGGCTCATTCGTTCCACTACTGACGCTAGGTATTCCGGGATCTGGTACCACTGCAATCATGCTAGGTGCATTGATCGCTTACGGCATCCAACCGGGCCCTCGCCTGTTCGTTGAACACCCAGATGTATTCTGGTCGGTGATTATCTCTATGTACTTTGGCAACATTGTATTGGTTATTCTGAACCTGCCGCTTATCCCATATATTTCTAAACTGCTAGCGGTACCTAGAACGGTTCTACTGCCAATGATTATCTTCTTTTCAATCACTGGTGTGTACTTGGTGTCATTCAACACGATGGATGTGTTTGTGATGCTAATTGTGGCGATGGCAGCGATAGCGTTGAGGCTGGCCAACTTCCCACTGGCGCCATTACTACTTGGCTTTATCTTAGGTGGTTTGATGGAAGAAAACTTAAGACGCGCACTGATGATCAGCGATGGTGAACTAAGCTTCCTTTGGGAGCGTCCTATCACCATGACATTCACTATCTTGGCTGTATTGGTTCTTGCTAGTCCGATTCTAGTTAAGCTGTTCAAGAGCTTTAGAACAAAACCAGTAGAAGTGTAAAGCTTTACCGAATCAACTAAACCTCAACGAAAGGAGCCATTGGCTCCTTTTTTCATTTAGAGCCTCAATTCGAACCAACGGTTAAAGATGGTAGCAAACTCACAAACCTATCTTTACAACACACATTGCGCTGATATTCATAACAAATTCAAGTAAGGTAACCAATTAGTTAACGTATTGGATTCTAAACTATGGATTGGTTGATTCTATTCTTGTCAGGCGTGATTGGCGGTGTGCTTAACTCCATTGCGGGTGGCGGCAGCTTTATCACCTTCCCTGCTCTATTGTTTGCTGGCGTTCCACCAATAGCAGCCAACGCGACCAATACCTTTGCTTCGTGTGCCGGATACATTAGCGGAGCCTACGCTCTGCGCCACGAAATTCAATCTGGTACCAAGCAGCTAAAACTGACCATTGCTTTATGTGTCATTGGCGGTGGTATCGGGGCTTTCTTGCTACTTCACACACCAGAAGCTCTGTTCACTCAATCCGTTCCTTGGCTGTTGCTGTTTGCAGCTTTGCTATTCACGTTTGGCGGCACGCTCAATAAATGGTTAAAGCAAGCCACAGCAAAACATAAGCATGCCACCAGCGCAGGTGCATTCTTTTCCGCTTTATTGCTTTTGATTGTTTGTATCTACGGTGGTTATTTTAATGCAGGTTTGGGCATTGTGACATTGAGCTACTTGGCGCTGGCTGGTTACACCAATATCAACGTGATGAATGGCATCAAACTGCTCGTGTCCGCGTGTGCTTCCCTCGCTGCGATCGTATTTTTTATCGTGAATGGCTCTATTGATTGGCCGTCAGGCATAGCCGTTTTGATGGGGACCTTGGTTGGTGGCTATTACTCAGCAAAAATCTCTCGCCGCATCCCACAACAATATGTTCGTAACACAGTGATCATCGCGAGTTTCTTAATCACCGCATATTTCTTTTATTCAAGTTAATTGGGGTTCAAACATTACATAGACTAAACAGAGGTCACCGGTAAAAATGACATCTGAGTTTATCTTTCACTACTTTATAGCTCATAAAACAACCACGCAATAATATGTGAAGCGAGTCTGCCAATTAGCAAATTTGAGAATAATTTAGACTCTTTTTAGCCTTTATTTTACTGAGAATGGGATAATTCTTATGTGGTACGTGATACTTCATAGGAGACGTTATGAACATTAAACTCGGTCATGTCATGTCATCAAGTCGCCTCATCTGCTTTGTCGCTTTTCTCACAGCAACATTCGCATGGATCTTAAATATGCCAGCTCTGTTTTCCGTGTCAGCACTATTTTTGATTATCAGTGCGATCGTTTATATCGCCGATCTTTGCAAGAATAAAAAGAAGAGACGCGATCGGTAATCTTCAACGGTTTCAAATTTAACTCATAAAAAAGGAGCACTTAGGCTCCTAATATATTCTGTGCTCATCACGTCGTCGAACTAGCGACGTCCGCTCTAACGGCGAAAGTTACGACCGTTGCCACCTCGGCGCTCTTTGAAAGCAGACGCGGCTTTAGCTTGTGACGCTTGAATAGACTCAACCGTCAACTCCATTGGTTCACGAGGTTCTAAACCGTGACGGAACGTACGTGAACGTGGTGGCATCTGATATTCGATATCAGACGCTTTAGGCATACGCTTAAAACGGTACAGGTAAAAGTTTTCTACCTTCTCACGAGCCCATTCTGTCTTCTTTAAATATTTAACAGCACTTGCTACCGTTGGTTTAGTGTTAAAGCAGTTCATGCGCATTGCCGCATCTAAAATTTCCCAACCATAATGATCGACTAATTCAGTGATCATGGTTTCAAGCTTTAAGCCGTGCAATGGGTTATTTTGTTGCAGTTCGATTCTTTCTTCTTCAGTCATAACATTACCTTTTTCAAGGCAACTAAAGGCCTTGAATTTACTCTAGAACACCGTCATCACTGACCATTTCTAGCTCAATCACTTGGGCATTACATCCATTGCCCTTATTTATGCCTTTATGATGGCATAAAGCATGCTCGTTATCCTATTTATCTTTAAAATTAATTTCGAATTGGTCATTTAACATTCGGGGTATCATCAACGGCCCTGCATCTCGGGTGTCCTCTTCGGTTCCGAAACCTCACCATTCAAATTAACAAAAATGCTCAAGCAACAAAAAAGGATGCCGATTAGCATCCTTTTGTTTTCTCTGTATCGCTGATAAGAACAATATTGTTCTTAACTGAATCTAACTAACGATTATACGTCGTAAGTTGTAGAAGCAGTATCGCCGCCTGTACCAGTCCAGTTTGTGTGGAAGAATTCACCACGTGGACGGTCAGTACGCTCGTAAGTGTGAGCACCGAAGTAGTCACGTTGAGCTTGTAGAAGGTTCGCTGGAAGACGGGCTGTAGTGTAGCCATCTAGGAACGTTAGTGCAGAAGTCATACATGGCATTGGGATGCCAGATTCCATAGACTTAGCTGCAACTTTACGCCAAGCGCTCATGCAGTTGTCTAGGATACCTTTGAAGTATGCATCTGAACCTAGGAAAGCGATCTCTGGGTTCGCTTCGTAAGCATCACGAATGTTGCCTAGGAATGCAGAACGGATGATACAACCGCCACGCCACATAAGTGCAACGTTACCGTAGTTTAAATCCCAGCCGTTTTCGTTCGACGCCTCACGCATTAGCATGAAACCTTGAGCGTAAGAGATGATCTTAGAAGCCAGTAGAGCCTGACGAATTGCATCAACCCACTCTTGCTTGTCACCTTCAACTGGAGCAACCGTCTTGCCGAACAGTTTCTCAGCTTCAACACGTTGGTCTTTAAGTGCAGACAGGCAACGAGAGAATACAGATTCAGTGATTAGAGTCAGTGGGATACCCATGTCTAGTGCGTTGATACCTGTCCATTTACCTGTGCCTTTTTGGCCAGCAGTGTCTAGGATCTTCTCAACTAGCGCTTCACCGTCTTCATCTTTGTAGCCAAGGATATCAGCAGTGATTTCTACTAGGTAGCTGTCTAGTTCAGTTTTGTTCCAGTCAGCAAATACAGCCTGCATTTCGTCGTGGTTCATACCTAGGCCATCTTTCATGAACTGGTATGCTTCAGTGATAAGCTGCATGTCACCGTATTCGATGCCATTGTGAACCATCTTAACGAAGTGACCAGCACCGTCGTTACCAACCCAATCACAACAAGGCTCACCCGCGTCAGTTTTCGCGGAAATACCTTGGAAGATAGGCTTAACCGCTTCCCAAGCTTCAGGAGAACCGCCTGGCATAATTGAAGGACCGAAACGAGCACCTTCTTCACCACCAGAAACGCCAGTACCGATGAAGTGGATGCCTTTCTCACGAAGAGCAGCAACACGACGGTTAGTGTCTGGGAAGTTAGTGTTACCGCCATCAATGATGATGTCGCCTTTGTCTAGAAGTGGTACAAGCTTGTCGATGAACGTATCTACAACGTCACCAGCACGAACCATAAGCATCACTTTACGTGGCGCTTCTAGCTTCTCAACTAGCTCTTCTAGAGAGTAAGCACCAACAATGTTAGTACCTTTAGCTGGGCCTTCTAGGAACTCGTCTACTTTAGCAGCAGTACGGTTATGAGCCACAACTTTGAAGCCGTGGTCGTTCATGTTTAGGATAAGGTTCTGACCCATTACTGCTAGGCCAATTACACCGATATCACCTTTCATTATTTTATCTCCTTGCGGCTATTCGCACTTATGCGATAGCACTTGCTGCACTTGAATCTAGGAACCACTCTGTTTCGCCAGCTTTAGACTGGATTTTCGCTGCCGGATAAGGCAATTCTGAAGCAGGAGTTGTATGAATTTCTTTAACGATCTCAACTTTACCTGCACCCAGTACTAGGAAACTGATTCGTTTTGCTGCTTCTAAAACTTTTGCCGTTTTAGAAACTCGGATTTGACCGGACTCAGGATGAGAAGCTAATAGAGAGAGTCTCTCGTCTTGGTAATCAGTTACACCCGGAAATAGCGAAGCTGTGTGGCCATCGGCACCAACACCTAACAGAATCCAATCGAAAATAGGCGTGCCGTTTTCACAAGGAATCACATCAGCCATTTCTTTAGCAAAGCGCTCGGCTTCAGCGTTAGGCTCATCTTCACCACGGATGCGGTGGATATTCTCTGCCGGAAGGTTCACGTTCGAAAACAGTAACGCATTCGCTTCACCGAAGTTGCTTTCAGCGTCATCTGGTGCCACGCAACGTTCATCGCCCCACCAAAAATGAAGGTTATTCCATTGAATACCTTCTGCGTATGGTGCTTGAGCTAACAGCTTAAAGAGCATTTTTGGCGTGCTGCCGCCCGACAATGAAATATGAACAGGTCTGCCCTGTTCACTGTAAGCTTTCATTTCGTTTGCTAGGTTTTCAACGACCAATTCTGGCGTTGCAAAGATCTTGTGATTGATCATAATTCGCAGTAATCCGTGTCTGTTAAGTTTTTGCATGGGAAACGCCATGCTCGGCCATCACGTTGCAGAAGCTCATCCGCCTCCTGTGGGCCCCAAGTACCACAAGCATAGCCAAACAGTGCTTGAGGATCTTGTTTGAAGTCTAAGATTGGTTGAACGTATTTCCAACATGCTTCTACCGCATCAGTACGTGCAAACAGAGTTGCGTCACCGTTTAACGCATCAAGAAGCAGACGCTCATAAGCCGTTAGCATTTGAGTTTCAGGCAAGTCAGAGTAAGAGAAGTTCATCTTGACTTCTTTTGCCTTAAAGCCTGCACCAGGTTCTTTCAAACCAAAGCTCATCTGGATACCTTCATCCGGTTGGATACGGATAATCAGTTTGTTCTCTGGTGCATCTTGGCCAAATACTGGATGTGGTGTGTTCTTAAAGTGAATCACGATTTCAGTTACACGTGTAGGTAAACGTTTACCAGTACGTACGTAGAAAGGAACACCATTCCAACGCCAGTTATTGATGTGAGCTTTCAAGCCGATGTAAGTTTCAGTACGAGAGTCATCCGCAACACCTGGTTCTTCACGATAACCTAACAATTGCTGGCCGCGAACGTCTGATGCTGTGTATTGACCTAGGACCAAGTCTTTACGCAGATCATCTTCTTCTAGTGGTTTTAGACACTGAAGGACTTTAACCACTTCGTCACGAATAGAATCCGCATTGATTTGAGCTGGCGGCTCCATGCCTACCATTGCTAGTACTTGTAGCAGATGGTTTTGGAACATGTCGCGCACAGCCCCAGAGCTGTCGTAGTATCCGCCACGTTCTTCAACGCCTAGGAACTCAGCACCCGTGATTTCAACGTAATCAATGAAATTACGATTCCACAGTGGTTCAAACATCGCGTTTGAGAAACGAAGCACTAGAAGGTTTTGTACCGTTTCTTTACCAAGGTAATGGTCGATACGGTAGATCTGGTGTTCTTGGAAGTGATGATGGATCTCTTCATCCAACGCCTGAGCAGATGCTAGGTCGTAACCAAATGGCTTCTCAATGATAAGACGACGCCAGCCGTTCTTCTCATCGTTCAGGCCATGCGCAGCAAGGTTTGCTGGGATCACACCATATAAACTTGGCGGCGTTGCCAAATAGAACAGTGTGTTATGGTTTTCGAATTGGTAGTCTTGCTCAAGATTATCTAGACGTTGTGCTAAACGAGCGTAGTCGTCTACATCTGAAGTGTTGATCGCCTGGTAATGCAAATGCTCAATGAATGCATTTAGCGTCTCTGGTTCAGTTTTTTCCATTTCCTGAAGAGACTTCTTCAGCTTCTCACGGTAAGACTCGTCGCTGTACTCAGTACGGCTCACTCCAAGAATCGCAAAGGATTCAGGAAGTTGATTGCTAGCATACAGGTGGTATAAAGCAGGAATTAACTTACGATAAGTTAGATCTCCCGACGCACCAAAAATAACGATGCTGCTGTTTTCAGGTATTACCATCATCTTTCCTATAAAAACAAGGTTTTTAGTATTCGCCAAAGGTATCAGCGACATACAAAAATAGATAATAGGTCTTAACTATTACATCAATAGCAAGTGCCTATTACACTTGAGAATGCGTTTGGTAAACGAGGGTGAAAGCTATCACCTCTATTCGGGACAGTATTGTCTATGACTATTTGATTTACATCAACCACTGTGAAGGCAATCGATTAAATATTGGCTCACTTTGTCCGGAATATAAGCGATTATTGAGTTCGTAAAGCCCGTTGTGACGATAATTCCTCGTTCACGAACATTGTAGTTAATAAAGAATGGTATCTGGTCGGTGGAGTTAACTGCGGGATATCCGAAGAAAGCAAACAGCGCTTTACTCAACTGATTTCGCATTCTACGTTTAAATTAAGCGCTACCTTCAAGCAAACGAGAATCTTTTAAGCAGGAGGAGCTTTAAGTAGAAGGGAAGACTTTAAATAAAGAGTACTACCTTCTAATTTTGCCCTATCGTTTCGCTCTATTATAGCACCTCTCAGGGCGACCGACGGTGCCATAGTTTAAGTCGGCAACCAACTCACCCGTCGTGATCAAAAACTCTAAGTAGCGTCTGGCTGTGGTTCGGCTTGCACCAATACGTTCACCCGCTTCGTCCGCCGTGATGTTGGTCGCGCTTACTTGCTGAAAAAGCGCTCTGATCTTATCCAACGTTACGCCATCAATTCCTTTGGGTAAGGTTGATACCTTTCCTGAGCCCGCTTTCGCATTGGCTTGCAGCATCTTATCAACCAAGCCTTGGTTCAAATCCGATACACTTTCAAACTCTTGCTGTCGCGATTGATACTTTTTCAGCGCCGCTTCTAAGCGAGGAAACATCACAGGTTTCAACAAATAATCTACCACTCCACCGCGCATTGCCTGTTGCAGAGTATCCACATCCCGAGCAGCAGTAATCAAGATAACGTCACAACCTTGATTGCTTCCTCTTACGTGATTCAGAATATCCAATCCACACCCATCAGGGAGATACACATCCAACAAAACCAAATCCGGCTTTAAGATATCCAATTGCATTAAGGCTTCAGACTGCGTGGTCGCAATCCCCACCACATCAAAGCCACCCATCTGTTCTAAATAACGATGGTGTAGCTCTGCAATCGCAATATCATCTTCAATGACCATGACTCTCGTGATTGCGCTCATTTATGTTCTTCCTTTAACCATGCTTTTTCCGTCACGATGATCTTCACAAGATCGCTTCGCGCTTAATTATTATTGTTCATCTTTTGGCAAATAAACCGTCATTCGTGTGCCAAAGTCGTGGTTGTCGACCATTTCAAGCTGACCTTGATATCGATCTGTCAGTTGCTTTATCAGATACAAACCAACACCGCGATTTTGCTTCGCTTTACTCGAGACGCCTTTTTCGGTGAGTGCTTTGGTCTCCAAGTCTTTCGGTAAACCACACCCTTTGTCTTCTACTTCTATGATAATTTCATTACCAAAATCACTGATTGAAACTTCAATAACCCGACGCGCTGGAGCAATTTGAGCCTCTTGCTTAATAGCCGTCATAGTGGCATCAAAGGCATTATCAATCAGGTTGCCTAGAATTGTGACAACGTCATCCGCGTTCAGCCAACTAGGCAGCGCTTCAAGCCTTGAGCCTTCTTCGACTTTGAGCTCTAAACCAATTTCCCTCGCGCGCTCCGTTTTCCCTAAGAGCATACCTGCAATAAGCGGGTCTTTAACGGTTTCACGCAAGAACTCGATCAAGCTTTGGTAGTGTGCGGTTTCTTGGCCAATCAGTTGCTGTACTGAATCCAACTCGCCCATCTGAATTAGGCCACTGATAGTGTTTAACTTATTTTGGTGTTCGTGCGTTTGCGAACGTAGCAAATCCGCATACTCTTTAGTTTGAGAAAGCTGATCAGTTAAATCATTAATCTCATCTCGTAATCGGAAACTGGACACCGCACCGACCACTTCACCGGCCACAGTAATTGGGCTACGGTTAGCAATAATTCGTTTGTTATTCAGGTATAATTCAACATCGTGGTCAATTTCTCCCGTTGATAAAAGTTTCTCCAAATCACTGCCAGCCAATACATCGGCAAGGCGCTGATTAAGGGATTTATCCCTGTCTATCGACAAAATATCGCAGGCACTTTTATTAATAGAACGCAAAATGCCGTGCTTATCGATACTCAGAATGCCCTCTTTCACGGTACTCATGGTTACATCTAACTCAACATACAATCGGCCTATCTCTTCAGGCTCAAAGCCTAAAATAGCGCGCTGAAAACGGCGAGAGACATAACTTGAAATCAAAGCGTTGACCGCAACCACCAACAAAGCCATCACGATCAAAAAGGCTAAATAAGGCTCAATCCTGTCTTGCAATGAATCCAATAAATAACCTACAGAAACCACGCCAATGACATTGCCTTGAGCATCTTTGACTGCAGATTTACCACGTACAGAAAAACCGAGTGAACCTTTAGCCGTCGACACATAAGACTCACCCAATACCAACGCTTTTTGGTTATCGCCACCACGCATTGGTTTACCGAGCCTGTCATCATAAGGGTGGATCAAGCGGATACCTTTATCATCTCCCACAACGATAAACGCCGCGCCAATCAGCTGAGTAAGGTTACGAAATTTAACTTGGGTTTCTTCAGACAGAACGTAGGGAACACCATTAGCATCCAACGTTCCATTTTCTTGAATAATACTGGTGACAAGTGGCGATTCGGATAGAAATTCAGCAACACCTAATGCTTTCAACCCCATCTCTTGCTCTTGAGATTGCTTGATATAATAAAAACCTGCAGCAGACAGTATCAAAAGTTCAACGAGCCCAGTGACCGTCATGATAATCAGCAACCTTTTTCTGAAGCTGATGCTACTCCATTTCATATAGAACGTCCCTAATACTTAGCCATTGATGTTAACACCAAGTTAATTCGATAGCCTTTGTACTTATACGAATTTGTGACTGTTACTCAACTAAATAATTGGGTTGGCTCTTAATTAGTAATCCCTTACGTTATGTCACTTAGGCTATTGTTCAATTTCAGAGCTGATTGACTCAAAAAATAAATAAACGAGTAAACATTGAGCTAGATCACTTAGCTTTTAGGTGTTTTTAGGTTGTTTAAAATAAATACAATTACAATAGTTGCATATGAAGAAATTTATTGTTGTTAAACTGTAAGTCTCCATTTTAAGACAGCTATCTAGGTCGCAATTTGGATTAACAGAAAGGCAACAATCATTGACCCGCTAGACGTGTCGTACAGTAAGAAACTTGTAATTTTGCTGTTGAGAAAGTTAAAAAAATGAGTGATGTCTCCAACCCTATTTGTTTGCCTCTACTTAAACAGTAGACAGGAATGAAAACTCAGAGGTGCTAGTGGAACATCAGCTAGACTCAGTTAACGACGAAAAAACACTAATAATAAGGGCATGTAAGCCAGTGGTGATGCCCAATGACAACGGGATAAAAAACATAACGTACAAACATTGTTGAAAAGGAAACCAGGCAATGAAACGCGATAATTTTGGAATTTGTCTAACTAAGACTATGCTATTCAAACACTTACAATCTACTTTCACTCATGTAAGAGCCTATGAGAAAGACGATGCATCCCCACGCGATCTCAAGGTATTGTTAGCATTTCCGCAAATGTCAGGCAAAGATTTATTACAAACAATGCAAGGGTCAAAGCAATTGGTATGGCGAGCCGATCACCATTGTCCAAGCTTTAAATAGACCACTTAATGCTGTAAAGACAACTATTTACAGAACTTAGAGTGCACGCTTCGGCGTGCTTTTTAAGTGTTATTTATCTTTGACATCTTCATCACTCTATCTTATTACACTTGATTGACGAGTTATGAGACTTCTGTTGGTGTGAGACAATCTATTCACAGATACAATCTATTCAAGACAAATAACTATCGCCCTGCTAACATTAGAGTTAATACTCTAATTGGTATTTAATTACAGATGACCAAACCAAAATTCCGATACCTTGCGATCGCCAGTATGCTTCTCAGCACTATGGCTTCACCAGGCTATGCAGCTTCGCTCACTTTTTCTGAAGCGTGGCAAATATTACAAGAAAACAATAACTCACTTGCGGCTCAACAAGCCAACGTTGAACGTTATCAACACCTTCAGAACTCAACGAGTAGCCTCAATCTTCCATCTATTACCTTAGGGGCTAACTACACGCACCTTGATAGTGATGTGACGATTAATGGTGAACAGTTTTCGGATAGTTTAAGTGGAGTTCCTTCAATTGGCTTTCCCATTCCCCCTCAAATTGTAAATACGCTGGGCGGTATCACCTCAACCATCACCGAACAAGACATCTTTAGCTCTTCGATTCGCGCTATTTGGCCTATTTTTACGGGCGGACGGATTACCGCCGCACAAAATGTAGCCGAAGGTAAAAGCGAAGAAGCGCAAAGTCAACTGTTGATGGAAAAGCAGGCGCGATACGAAGACCTAAGCAAATACTACTTCTCAGTGATCTTAGCGGAAGATGTAGTGAAAACGCGTCAAGCCGTAGAAGCAGGCTTAACTCAGCACCGAGATTTCGCTATCAAGATGGAACAACAAGGGCAAATTGCACGAGTAGAACGTCTACAAGCGGATGCTTCTTTAGATAAAGCGGTCGTTGAACGCACCAAGGCTGAGAATGATCTTAAGATTGCTCAGCTAGCACTGACTCAAATTCTTGGCCAAAGTCAACGCGTCGAACCTTCAGAGCAACTGTTTATCAACAAGAACCTACCTCATATGGATGTGTTCATTGATCAAACACTAATGACCTACCCCGGCCTTAAAATCCTTGATGCGAAAGAGAAACAAGCAAGTAGCTTAATTAAAGCGGAGAAAGGTAAATACTACCCTGATGTGTACCTTTACGGTGATTACAGCTTGTATGAGGATGACTCTCTAGCCAGCGAAATGAAGCCTGATTGGTTAGTTGGCATTGGGGTGAACGTTCCGTTACTGGATACCTCAGGGCGCTCAGACAAAGTAGCCGCTGCTCACAGCGCTGTTTCTCAGGTCCAATTCCTGAAGTCACAAGCTAAGCAAGACTTAACCGTGTTGGTTCAAAAGACTTACCTCGAAGCAAACCAAGCAATTGAAGAGGTTCAAGGACTGAATTCCAGCCTTTCATTGGCTCAAGAGAACCTATCCCTACGTAAAAAAGCCTTCACTCAAGGGCTCTCTAATTCGTTAGAGGTTGTTGATGCTGAACTCTATCTTGCGAGCATTAAAACCCAGCAATCTGCTGCGCGATTTAAATACCTCATTTCTCTCAACAAGCTTTTGGCGCTAACCAGCGAAATGAACGCTTACTCGAGTTACTCAACTTCTTCTTTTTCGTCTGATTTCGATTCAAAAACAGACACCGATAGCCAGTCAAAAGGATAATTCATGAAACCTATTAAGCCCCTTCTTCTATCTTTAGTTGGTATCGGAATTATTGGCTGGGTCGGATACAGTTTTTACCAAGCGTATCAGCCTCAACCCGTTAAGCTTCAAGGACAAATCGATGCACAGCAATACAGTATCTCTTCTAAAGTGCCCGGCCGAATAGACCAAGTCTTTGTACGCAAGGGCGATTCAGTGGAAAAAGGAGAATTGATCTTCTCTCTTCTTAGCCCAGAAATTGATGCAAAATTAGAACAAGCAAAAGCGGGACAGAAAGCGGCAGGTGCATTGGCTAAAGAAGCCGAGAATGGTGCGCGTAGCCAACAAATCCAAGCTGCGAAAGACCAATGGTTGAAAGCCAAAGCTGCTGCAAACCTAATGAACAAAACCTACCAACGAGTGAATAATCTTTACAACGATGGTGTGGTTGCCGAGCAGAAGCGTGATGAAGCCAAAACACAGTGGCAAGCGGCGAAGTACACCGAAAGTGCCGCTTTCCAAATGTACCAATTGGCGCAAGAAGGTGCTCGCGACGAAACCAAAGTGGCAGCCGCTCAAAAAGCGTTAATGGCGGCAGGTGCGGTAGCGGAAGTTGAGGCTTACGCGAAAGACACACAGATCCACAGCTGGTTTAGTGGTGAAGTGGCCCAAGTACTATTGAGCAGTGGTGAATTAGCGCCACAAGGTTTCCCCGTTGTCACCGTTATCGATACTCAAGACGCCTGGGCTGTGTTCAATGTTCGTGAAGACATGTTGAAGCACTTTGAGAAAGGCACTCAATTTGAAGCCTACCTTCCTGCTCTAGATAAATCACTAACCTTTAAAGTGACTCATATTGCCGTCATGGGTGATTTCGCGACTTGGCGCTCAACCGATGCAGCGCAAGGCTTTGACTTACGTACATTCGAAGTAGAAGCACGCCCTGTCGACACCGACGAAACACTGCGTATGGGCATGAGCCTTGTGGTTGAGCTTTAGGTGGCGTATGTCTGCTAACTCTCACTCATCAGATCACCATAAAGTGACGAGTATATTACTTAGGCAGTGGGCGATAGTCAGCAAAGACAAGTGGTTGTTGTCGTGCCTAACGTGGATACCTTTGCTTCTTGCTGCCAGCATTTGGCTAATTTTCTCACAAGGCATCGCTCGTGACTTACCCGTTGCGGTGGTTGATCTTGAACATAGTCAAATTTCGCAACAGTTCACGCGCTTAGTTGATGCCTCCCCGACGCTGCAAGTGAGTCAGAAATACAGCTCAGTGAGCGAAGCAGCTAAGGCGATGATCAAACGCGATATCTATGGCTATGTTGTCATCCCTAGACACTTTGACCGAGATATTTACTTAGGGTTAAACCCGCAAGTATCGGTGTTCTACAACAGCCAATTTATTTTGATCGGCAAACTGGTTAACTCGGCTCTGCTGCAGGTTCAAGGCACATTTAACGCGCAACTCGAAGTGGTGAAACAACTTTCGCATGGTGATACCACAGTGCAATCCGCATTAGGCCAAGCAGTAACAGTGCAAAGCCAGATCACGCCACTGTTCAACAAGAACAGCAGTTATGCTCAGTTCTTGGTGTCTGCGGTTATTCCTGCACTATGGCAGATCATGATTGTGGTGGGCACGATATTGGTTTTGACGGCGAACGTTAGAGCTTGTGGGCTTCACGCTTGGTTATCCAGCGCCCCTGTGAAGTCACTTGCATCAACATTAACGCCCTACCTTGTCTTGTTTTTGATGTTTGGTATCGCGTTTAGCTTTTGGTTCTATGTGCTCTTAGACTGGCCATTTAACGGCAGCTTTGTGGCATTGACCATCGCCCAACTGCTTACTGTGATTAGTTGTATCATCATGGGTTGTTTGTTTTTCTTCTTAACACTTGATCCTGCAAGGGCAATGAGTTTCGCTGGCGCATTTACGGCACCAAGTTTTGCATTCATGGGGATTACCTTTCCGGTGACAGACATGAACACGGTAGCTCAAATTTGGAGAAGCTTATTGCCTGTGAGTCATTACATCGAAGTACAAACAGGACAGTCTAGCTATGGCGTGAGCGCAGCACAGTCGCTGATCAGCCTCTCTTCCATGTTGTGGTACGCGGTTCCTGCTTTCGTGGTGATGTTGTTAATTAAGAAACACTTGGCTCAATCGGCTCTGTCTGCACAAACGGATCTAACAGCCCAAGCTGCTCTATCTGCAAAAGCGACGCCGTCAACACAAGCAACACTGCAAGAGAAACCAGAAGCATCAGCACAACAAGGAGTAAAACGATGAGCTTTACTCAACTGCTCAAGCAAGAACTCTTAGCGGTACTTCGCAACCCTGTTGTATTGCTCACCGTGTTCGGTGGTGTGGTCTTCTATTCCTTTTTGTATCCGTTGCCTTACGCTAATCAAGTACCTCAACAATTGAAAGCGTCGGTGGTGAACTTGGATAAGAGCAAAAGCAGCTACCAGTTAGAAAGAATGGTCGATGCGACCTCTCAAATCGATTTGGTTCGTCGAGATTCCACCATCGAAGATGCGAAACAAGCCGTGCTGAACCAAGAGATTGGCGGGTTCATCGTCATCCCAGAAGATTTCTATAAAGATCTACTTCTTGGAAATAGCCCTACGCTCTCTTATGCAGGCGATGCATCTTACTTCTTGGTATACGGAACCATTGTTGAGGGGTTAGCCAAAGCCGGAGGCACGTTAGCTGCACAAGTTAAGGTCAGTCATTTGTTAGTCGAAGGTGTGCCTTTAGAATCGGCAGCCAAAAGTTACAGTGCATTTAGCTTAAACCTAAAGCCAACCTTCAATAGTCGCATGGGATACATCGATTATGTTGTTCCTGCGGTCTTTGTGTTGATCCTACAACAAACCTTAGCTATGGCTTCTGGTTTAGTTGGCGCAACACAAAACGCTCAATCGACATTTGGTTATTGGAGTAAAATGCCACCAGCTAAGCTGATCCTTGCTCGTTGTTGTACCTTAGTCGGCGTTTATTACTTGTTGTCCATGTACTACTTCGGAGCCAGTTTCTCGATGTATGGGATTAACTTGCTCGCCTCTATGACTCAAATTCTAACTCTGCTGCTGCCTTTCTTACTGGCAAGCTGTTTGATCGGAATTTTTATTGGTGAGCTAGTGCCAAGAAGAGAGTTAGTCACTGTCGTGGTGTTGATCAGTTCGATGCCACTTATCTTCTCCTCTGGATTTATCTGGCCTGTTGAAATGATGCCTCAGTGGTTAGTACTGTTATCACAGCTATTCCCAAGTACACCGGCGATTCAAGGTTTCTTGGCTCTTAATCAGATGGGCGCTTCATGGCAAGAAGTAGCACCTCAATGGACGCTGTTATGGGGACAAGTTGTTCTATGGGGTTGGTTGCTGGCACTTAAACTCTACCACAAATCCAGCAAAAGCACGGTTGGCAACAGCAATAGTCATCGAGCCGTTTAGTTTTATGTTCTAGCGGAAAGTACTCATGCTTTCCGCTCATCAAAAAAGCTCTGATAAAGGGCTTTTTTAATATCCTCAGATCCGAATACACCTTCAGCCTTCGAATGTTTAAACACCTCGAAAACATATCGAATACTCGAACTCCCCTACGTTCCCTCTATGTCCCTACAACCCATCACTCTGAATTCTCCTTCACCCACCCCTAAAACAACTACTGTATATACTTTTCTCAGCCTAAAAAGCACCGACTTATTCCAAAATGATGACAAAACCCAAACAGTTGTAAATTTATTGTAAAAATTTCTTTGTTGGCATTATTTTTATGTATAGGATTATCAGTAGGGCTTGGTAGGCCGAATACCATAGTCTTATTGGTGCACATACCGAAAGGATATCCATATAAAGCAAGATCAGTACTTATATTTATTTCGTTTTTCGACCTAGCTACAGCCGTTTATGTTGCCGTCAAATGAAGTAGATAAACCACTGAGATATACAAATCAAATAGAAAACAAACACAACAGCAACAAACATAATTTATTAAAAAGACAGGGAAAACCATGAAAAACATACGTGAATTATTTTTTGGGTTTATATTATTGTTTAGTTCCAGTGCATTTGCAGAAGAAGGATCATTTAACCAAGCTATCAGCAACTTAAGTCAAAATGTTGATGGATTTTTCAACGAATACACAGGTTGGTTCGTTGGGCTAATATTTAAAAGCGTACCGGTAGGTGAAGCAAGCTTCCCAATTATTGTAGGCTGGCTACTGCTCGCTGCGATCATCTTTACTGTTTACTTTGGCTTTGTTCAATTTAAACGTGTAGGGATGGCAATAGATATTATCAAAGGCAAGTACACCGATCCTAACTCTAAACACGAAGGGGAAGTTTCTCACTTTCAAGCGTTAACAACTGCGCTTTCTGGTACTGTTGGGCTTGGTAATATTGCCGGTGTGGGTGCTGCACTCGCGATTGGTGGTCCTGGCGCGACATTCTGGATGATCTTGTGTGGCCTTCTGGGTATGGCTTCTAAGTTCTGTGAGTGTACCTTAGGTGTGAAATACCGAACTATCCTACCTTCAGGCGTTGTTTCGGGTGGTCCAATGTACTACCTAAGCCAAGGTCTTGGTGAAAGAGGTTTAGGCGGACTAGGTAAAGCGCTCGCTATTGGTTTCGCATTAATGTGTATTTTGGGCTCATTGGGCGGTGGTAACATGTTCCAAGCTAACCAAGCACATGCCATGTTAACTTACGCATTTGATGTACCAAGTGAATACGGTGTGATCACTGGCCTTGTACTTGCCTCTTTAGTTTTCTCTGTGATTGTTGGTGGTATGCCTTCTATCGCATCGGTTACGGAAAAAGTTGTTCCTTGGATGGCTGCTCTGTATATCGGTATGGCTCTGATTGTTATCGGTTCTAACCTTGATCAAGTTGGCCCTGCGTTCAGCGCAATCTTTACAGGTGCATTTACTGGTGAAGGTGTTGTTGGTGGATTCATTGGTGCGTTAATTCAAGGCTTGAAACGTGCAACGTTCTCGAACGAAGCAGGTGTAGGTTCAGCAGCTATCGCTCACTCAGCGGTAAAAACAAAAGAGCCAATCACCGAAGGTCTAGTATCCCTATTAGAACCGTTCGTTGATACAGTAATCATTTGTACAATGACTGCATTGGTTATCACTATCGCTGGCTTAAACGTAGGTCCGTTCGATGGTTCTGGTTTAACGGGTGTAACGCTGACTGCAGCATCGTTTACTGAAACGGCAGAAGTATTCAAATATACACTCGCTCTCGCGGTAATCATGTTTGCATTTTCTACCATGATCTCTTGGTCGTACTACGGTCTTAAAGCTTGGACTTACCTATTTGGTGAAGGCAAAACAACGGAGCTGATTTTCAAAGTGATGTTCTGTGTGTTTGTTGTTATTGGTGCCACGATTCAATTTGGTGCGGTAATCGACTTCTCTGATGCGGCTATCTTTGCGATGTCTATCTTCAACATTCTTGGTCTGTACTTCTTGATGCCAGTTGTGAAGAAAGAACTGCAATCGTTTGTTGCTCGTGTGAAATCAGGCGAAATCAAAACGTATGAGAAATAATGTTTAGTGGAATGAGGTTGCTCTAGTAGCTAACTGGACTCTAAGAAACGATACAGCTCTAAAAACGAAACTGTTCTAAAAATTTTTGTAAGACCCTTTACTTGAGAAAGCGTAAACAGGACTGCAACTTATCCAAAATCCCTACTAGCTTGGCTTGTGGGGATTTTTTATGTCTGAATGATTAGGCGAGTAACTATCCTCAATGCCCTGCTCACTCTTTTCGCCCTTTTCACTATCGTGTTCAACGTCGACACGACGAATCAACTCTTCTACTTCGATCATCTCTTTTTGCGCTAATGGCGAACAACAATCATCGAAACAATAAGCTATGGTGCAGTTCTCACAAAGATACTCTGGCATCACCCCATCCCTTGTCGTCAAAGCAGCCAAATACGAGCGAGCAATCGACTTCGTGTTCATCCTGAACAACACTATTATGCAGCGACTCTGAGCTGAAAATATGTATGCAAAGTCATTTAATAGACAATAAGTAACATATCATTGTGGATATACGTATCTATTCACAAATATCTAAGCAAACAATGAAAACACGCAAATAATCAATAATGACAAAACACTGGAGCTATGCTCCCGAGAAAACGCAAAACGCCCACATCACGTGTGTGATGTGGGCGTTTCAATATTTACTACAAAACTAACGTTAGGTTGGTAAAGCCTACGGCTTATAGACCCATCTCTTCAGTTAATGTTTTGATTTGTTTGAGGTCCATAGTGTGAACTTGAATCATTTGTCTGATATCACTCAATCGAGAGTTAGCGTTATCTTGTTTCTCACAAGCATTTGATTTTGAATCCCATGATGTGCCATCTAAAAACACGTCACACGCCTTTTTTAAAGAGCCAAGTTTCTGTTCAAGTTCATCTCTTTCTTTCTCAAGCTTTTCAAGTTCTTGAGAAATTTGTAATTCTTTACGGAACAATTCACGAGAGCGTTCAAACAAAGTCGACTGCATATCCGCCTGACGGTTTAGCTTCAGGTTGTCCTGTTTAGTTTTGTCTAGCGTTTGCTTTTGTTCGTTTAACTGTTGTTCTAGCGAGTAGTTCGCTTTCTCTAAAACTGCAGATTGTTTCGCTAAGTCTTGGACCTCTTTTTGATGCTCTTCAGCCTGTTTGACTAGCGCGGCTTCTACTTTTGCATCGACCTCGGTATCGACTTTTGCCACCTTCGCTTCCACTGACGTCATCAATTCCGTTTTACTGTCGCGCAATTCTTGATATCGGGTTTCAAGTACCTGATAAGTGGACTCCCACTTCGAAGCCGTCACTGTAGAACCGATTAAGCCACCTAGCGCTAAACCTATAACCGCAGCAATGCCGATATAAAGCTGACTGCGCTTATCACGTTCTTCAATAACAACCACTTCATCTTGTTCGCTTTGTCCAGATTGCTGGTTCACTAGCGGGTACTCCCAAAATATGTTTAACATTACGCGGTCACTGATGTTCAAGATTCAGTTAAACCTATCACCTAAGCCTTGAATACATCACCTAAGTTCATGTCCACTCGCTCGCTGTCGTTTGAACACCGCTCATTTAAAAACGCAGTAGAAACCACCGCGCCTAACGAGTTAACTCCGAAATCATCAAGCTGGCTGTATACAAAAGGAAGCTGCTAACGATAACTATCACTACCCCTTTTTGCACCTTTTCGTTAGTCCGATAACGAAACAGTACAAATGCCAAAGCTAATAAAAAAACAATCGCTATTAGTCGAGTCATAACTCCTCCTTGTTTCTCTATTTTATACCATTTAAATAAGCAAGTTACGTCAGAGTCACGTTGTTTGATCATTTAGTTGAACAACATTTGTGCAAACAGATATTTTGTAGCTGACATCACATTTTATATGATCTAGGATACGCCTACAGATTACCTGATTATTTAGGTAATTGTTCCAATGAAGACTGCAGGAGAGTGGTTTTTAACTAAACTTTAACATTTAGTTAGATTGACCCGCCGAAGAAGTAAATCTTTCAGGTGCTTTATGCTGGTTAACCCCAGAAAAGTGAGGACTGTCGTTGGAGGAACCTCTGGAGAGAGCCGTACTACTTTGTTGTAGAAAGCGGCCGCCGAAGGAGCAAGCTTAGTGCCCGTAACTTATCTATAAGTGATTCGCTAAGTGAAACTCTCAGGCAAAAGGACAGAGGAGTGGAAAGCAACAAACCTTAATTAACAATAGAATTCTATCTAGAAATCCGTATGTATTAAGTGGTGCTATCGATCCCTGTGATCTGCGCTGCCTTCCCTCTTCTCCTTAAATTTTTAATTTATTAAGGGGAATCTATGAACCACCTACAAGCTACACTACAAACCATCAACCAATTCGTTTGGGGACCACCACTGCTTATTCTGCTAGTGGGGACAGGTATCTACTTTACTTTTCGCTTAGGCTTGCTCCAGTTTAGACACCTCCCAACGGCACTAAAAATGGTGTTCAGCAAAGACAAATCGGGTACGGGTGATGTATCAAGTTTCGCCGCTTTGTGTACTGCGCTTTCAGCGACCATTGGTACAGGTAACATCGTTGGTGTAGCGACCGCTATCAAGATTGGTGGCCCTGGTGCCCTATTCTGGATGTGGCTTGCTGCTATATTTGGTATGGCGACTAAATATGCAGAATGTCTACTTGCCGTTAAATACCGCAGAACCGATAGTAATGGTGAAATGGTTGGCGGCCCAATGTACTACCTTCAATACGGTGTCGGCTCAAGAGTCTTAGCGGTGATGTTCGCTGTGTTCGCTTTGGGTGTTGCCTGCTTCGGTATTGGTACCTTCCCACAAGTCAACGCAATCTTAGACGCAACTCACATCTCATTTGGCGCTTCGCGTGAGATGTCTGCGGTTGTTCTTACGATATTGGTGGCAGTTGTAACCCTTGGTGGTATCCAATCTATCGCTAAAGTGGCAGGGAAAGTTGTCCCTACTATGGCGGTTATGTACGTCGTCGCGTGTTTAAGCGTTCTGATTTCAAATGCAGATCAACTACTGAATGCCATTACCCTTGTTGTTACCTCTGCGTTTACTAACACAGCAGCAACAGGAGGTTTCTTTGGTGCGAGCATCATGCTTGCCATCCAATCAGGTATTGCTCGTGGTGTGTTCTCTAATGAATCTGGCTTGGGTAGTGCGCCAATGGCTGCGGCTGCGGCAAAAACAAATTCATGCGTGAAGCAAGGACTTGTCTCTATGACAGGTACCTTCTTTGACACCATCATCATCTGTACGATGACAGGCTTGGCGCTTATCTTAACGGGTGCTTGGCAGACGGACCTTTCTGGCGCTGCGATGACCACTCATGCATTCGCTGTTGGTTTGAATGCAGACACCCTTGGCCCAATGCTGGTTTCTGTTGGCTTAATTTTCTTTGCGTTTACAACAATTTTAGGTTGGAACTACTACGGTGAGCGCTGCGTTGTATTTTTGTTGGGTACTAAAGCCGTTCTACCTTACAAGATAATCTTCATCGCGTTGGTGGCTTCTGGGGCATTCTTAAAGCTCGACATGATCTGGATAATGGCAGATATCGTGAATGGCCTAATGGCAATTCCGAACCTAATCGGACTTATTTTACTACGCCACGTTGTTGTCGAAGAAACGAAGCTCTTCTTCAAGCCTCTAACTTCTTCAAATGATAGCGAAGCAGTTAGAGTATAACCTAAATTGATTGAACACAAAGCCCGCACTCACTTCAAGTGCGGGCTTTTTTATATTCACTCGAAAGTTAAACTGACTAAGTTATGACTACCGAATATCCATAAATAAATACAATATTTATTCGGGTACGGTTCCAATTAAATATTAGACAAAGATTAATAAAAATCCACTAATATAAAACTCACTAATAAAATAAACTCTTAATTAGACATTGCTTACTTTTAAAAAATTGTGACTAAGTGTCAGTATTTTTGTCAAAAACGAATAAACTGCACTTTTGTTTTAACCGCTCAAAAACACACCCCAATAAAATATGTGACTTTAATTCATATATGAGTCCGTTTATAGTCATCTACACTGTTGAGAGAATTATAATAAAAATAAAACGTTGGCTATATGATCAGATTCGACCCTATTAAAAACCGTATTTATAACGACGAACGTTCTATTAAAATAGGATATCGTGAGACTTGTGTTTTAGAGTTATTACTTAAAAATTCGCCCGAGATTGTAAGTAAACAGGATATTATTAGCTTCGCATGGGGAAGCGAGTTCATAGGGGATACATCACTTGCAAAGTGTATAAGCTTACTTCGCCAAGGGTTCGTTAAGCTTGGCATCAGAGAAACACCCATCGTCACGGTGCCGAAGGTCGGTTACCGCCTTATTGATGAGTGTGTCTTTATCGACTCACAGCCACAAAGCGAAGACACTATTCTTTTCAATCCAGTGAGCGACCAAATTCCACTCGACCATAGTAGCATTGCTGCCTCCATTCCAGACGATCATAAACCTGAATCCAAATCGAGTTTACCTGCTGCGCAACAAGTCAGCTTATACAAAAACAGACTGTGTTACTTCACAACCGCTTGTTTACTGATGGCGTCGGCGCTATTGGCTTTTGCTAAGATCAATGATGAGACCCTCAGTGATCTCACCCCCGTTAACCGACTCAGTGAACAATGGGTTGGTCAGATACAAGTTCTCCAGGATCCAGAGATGGTCCTAAGTCCAGAACTGGAGGCTATTCTCTATAAACATCAATGTGATTGTGTAGCATACATAAGCGATGAACCTGACTATTCTGAGCTCTCCATACTCAACAAAGCAACGCGTCAATCCGTCAATATCTTTTACACCGCAACGCAATTGGATCAAGCGAGTGCAGAGATAGCGTTATTCCTAGAAAGAGGCCAATTATGATGCCATTTATAGCTCTGTTTTCCTCGTTAACGTTATTCATTGGTATATGGAGTATCCCTTCCTCTCCACCACAAGAGGAGCGCCATTATCAACATAGCGTGGTGGATCTCATACTCGATGGAAATGTACTACGTACCGATGGACTCACCAAAATAAGTGATAACAAGGTTCTACACCTTATATCCGTTCAAGATGACAACGTGCCCGACCCTATTGTTCTTCGCTTTAAAGGAGAAGCAGGTCCTTCTCAATCACTTTTTTTTTCAATATCAGGCACTATCGACTTAGTTTCCGTACAAAAAATAAGTAAAACAATGAATGACAGCTTGTTGTCACCCTACCTACTCATCAACAATGACCCATTAACACTCAAGGTTGATATCTTAAGTTCGAACGATTTATTTGCCATAATCCGCACATGTAATACAGGCCGAACACAACTACTAGCTAAACGATAGTCTAAATTGATGGAGTAAATTAACTACCATTTTCTCATATTTAATAAATTGGATAACCATCTATATTACCCATACAAACGGTTGGTTATCTTATTTATTCATCCTATAACTAATATATTCTTTCCGTCGACCTAAACACTTCAAATAGCATCCTCAATGTCAGTTTCTCACTAACATCAAGAAATATTGACGTTCGAGTATCAAAAGTATTTCCTCATTTCATAAAAATAGCTTGAACTCCATCAAATAATTTCCTTTACGTTGCATATCGTTTCATTAATAAAACAAAATCAACATTACAAGTCATTGAATTAAAGTGGAAAATTAATTCAACCCTTTTCAGTATCTATCTATTTATCAACATGAAAAAGTGAACTTGTCTTGTTAACTGCACGGCACAAAAAACATTATCAAAATAGAAAAATTACAAATGAGGGAATTGTTCATGATCCGAATAAACAGAAGTCTCTTAGCAACCGCAGTGTTGTCTGTTCTATCAACCGGTGTAAACGCAAAGATTTACCCAGACCAAATCGTGTTTGAGCAACTTGGTGAAGATGTATGTCGCTCTGGTTATCGTCCTATAGACCGTTATGAAGCCGAAGAGCAGAAGAGTGCTTTGGTCGCCCGTATGGGCACTTGGCAGATCACAGGCTTAAAAGGAAACTGGGTAATCATGGGGCCTGGTTATCATGGCGAAATTAAGCAATCAAGCAGTGGGTCAACGTTCTGTTACCCAAACAACGACCAATCTGAAATCCCTAACTATTCCGCCAAATCGGTTCAGGAAGGCAGCGAAATCGATGTTCAGTATGAATTAGTGAACAACCGTAACGACTTTGTTCGCCCATTAAGCTATTTAGCCCACAACCTAGGTTACGCATGGGTTGGCGGTAATAACAGTCAGTATGTTGGCGAAGACATGACGATAAAGCGCTCTGGCGACAGTTGGGTGATACAAGGAAATAACAATGGATCTTGTAGCGGTTATCGTTGTGGTGAAAAAACCAAAATCACCGTCGACAACTTTGCCTACACCGTTAACGATGACAACTTTTGGCATGGTGATGTTGTCGAATCAGACCGTGAATTAGTGAAGACCGTTTACGCTACCGCAAGAAACAACAGTAATATCGCCCAACAAGTGGTTGTCGATCTGAAAGTAGACGAATCAACAAACTGGTCGAAAACGAACAGCTATGGATTCTCGCAAAGCGTTCAAACAGAAAATACGTTTAAGTGGCCTCTTGTTGGCGAAACTAAACTCACTATTAAGTTTGAAGCCAACCAAAGCTTCTCTAAATCCAATGGTGGTTCTACTAGTGAACAAGTGACACTTCAAGCGCGCCCTATGGTTCCAGCAAACTCAGAGCTTCCGATTCGAGTTGAATTGTATCGTTCAAGCATCTCCTACCCATATCGATTCAACGCCGACATTAGTTACGATGTTGAGTTTAATGGCTTCCTTCGTTGGGGTGGCAACGCATGGCACTCCCATCCAGACAACCGCCCTTACAAAGCTCACACCTTTACTATGGGTCGAGGCAGCGATAAATCCGCAGACATTCGTTACCAGTGGGATCACCGATACATTCCAGGTGAGACAAAATGGTGGGATTGGGGCTGGGCAATCAAAGAAGCTGGCTTATCAAACATGCAGTACGCAACAGGCGGAAGCTTACGCCCATTCCACTCTTATGTGTCGGGTGACTTTTACGCTGACTCTCAATTTGCCGGTACCATTGAGATTGGCCAAGCAACACCGATTACCAACAATTTACGTAGCAAAAGAAGTGTTGATTCCGTCAACGAAACCACTGAGCGCATTGGCGATATCGAAGTCACCACCAACTTCAATGCTGATGAGTTGAGCGACCTAGGTTTTGAAGGTGCAGAGATGAACATTAGCGTCGTTGAATAACTACGTTGTTTAATCAGAGCGCTACAAAGTTCTACAAGCCTTAAAACGCAAAAGCCCACGATATATCGTGGGCTTTCATATGTTCTATCAGAAAACGGTGAACTACACAGGCTCTTCCATTAGAAGCTTTACGCCCAGCCCCACCAGCACCATGCCTGTCACACCTTCCATCCACTTCATAAAGCTCGCATTCTTAAGCAAGTTTTTAGCGGAGTTAAGAGCACCAGCTAAGCCACATTGCCAAACCATCGCAATCATAAAGTGGACCGAAGCCATCAGCATAGATTGCAATAAAGGCGAACCTTCAGGGTTTACAAATTGAGGTAAAAAGGCCAAGTAGAAAACTGCCGTTTTCGGGTTAAGAACATTAGACAAGAAGCCTTCACGCAAAGAACGCTTAGCACTGTAGGCTTGCTTAACTTGTTCACCCACCTTCACTTCGCCACCATTTTTCATCAAAGCTCGTAAACTGCTTAAGCCAAGCCAAATCAGGTAAACCGCGCCCACCATTTTAACGGCTTGAAAGAGTTCAGCTGATTGGGCAAGAATCGCGGAGATCCCCACAGCAGAGAAAAAGGCGTGTACATAAAGACCGCTACAAATACCAAAGCTGGTCATACAACCGTCAGCTAAGCCCGAGCGGCTCGTATTGCGAATCACTAATGCCGTATCTAAACCCGGCGTTAATGTTAAAATAGTGATGGCAATAAGAAATGCCTCAAAGTTCAAAATATCCATATCATTGTTATTCTTGTTCAGCAATTTATCATCAATACCGTGTATCTGAACAATTCGCAAGCAACAATTTCGATCAGCGATACAACTCACTGATTTTGTGCACACTGATACAGTTTAACTTGTTAAAAAATAGTAAATTTTCGACATCACTTGCCTTGGTCGTTTAAGCTATATTTTCTACTAGCTATATATTTTCTACTATAGTTCGCAGCTTCTAGAAGCAGGCAAAGTAAAAACCACAATAAGGTAACAAACACTGAGATGAGCCTAACCTCCGGCGTTGCCAGTAGGATCATTAAAAGAAACTAAATTAAGAGTAGTCAAATGAGCGCATTCAAAAAACTAGTCGAACACTCTAAAAAATGTTCACGCTTTCAACACCTAGCCGCTATTTGTGGTTGGGACCAAGCTTCCATGATGCCGGCTGGCGGTAACCAAGCTCGTAGTGAAGCGATGGCCGAGCTATCTGTTCATATTCACGGATTAATGACGCAACCGCAACTTGGTGATTGGATTGCAGACGCTGAAAACGAAGCGCTGAACAACGAGCAACAATCGTCACTTCGTGAAATCAAACGCCAATGGCAACAAGCGAACCTACTTCCAGAAAAACTGGTTGAAGCGAAATCTCTAGCAGGTTCAAAATGTGAACATGCATGGCGTAGCCAACGTGGAGAAAACGACTGGGTTGGTTTTGAAAAGAACTGGCGTGAAGTGGTTGAGCTGTCACGTGAAGAGGCGCAAATTCGCGCTGATGCTGCTAACCTAACACCTTATGATGCGATGCTTGATATCTATGAACCGGGCACCAGTTCTGCTTCGCTGGATACCCTATTTGCAGACGTTAAAACTTGGCTTCCAGGCTTGATTGATGAAGTGATCGAAAAGCAATCGAGCGAGCAATTTAATGCGCCATCTGGCATCTATTCGACCGAGAAACAAAAAGCACTTGGTTTAGAAGTCATGAAACTGCTTCAGTTCGACTTCGAACACGGCCGATTAGATGAAAGTGTTCACCCATTCTGTGGCGGCGTCCCTTCAGACGTGCGTATTACGACTCGCTACGATGAAGCTGAATTCGTTCAGAGCTTGATGGGTATCGTCCACGAAACGGGGCATGCACGTTATGAGCAAGGTTTACCTAAACACCTAGCAGGCCAACCTGCCGGTGAAGCTCGATCTATGGGTATCCATGAATCTCAGTCTTTGTTCTTCGAGATGCAAGTTGGCCGCAGCGATCCGTTCATTGGACACTTAGCGAACCTCACGGGTCAACAATTCTCTGGTTCAGAGTTTGAGAAAGAGAACTTCCAGAAGATCTACACGCGCGTGAAGAAAGACTTCATCCGTGTTGATGCCGATGAGCTGACCTACCCAGCGCACGTGATTTTACGTTACGAGATTGAGCGTGACTTGATCAACGGTAAGATCAAACACACCGACGTGCCAGAACTTTGGAGTACCAAGATGCAGTCATACCTTGGCTTAAGCACCCAAGGCAATTTCACTAATGGCTGTATGCAGGATATTCACTGGACAGATGGCGCATTCGGTTACTTCCCATCTTACACACTAGGTGCGATGTACGCGGCTCAGTTTATGGCTTCAATGAAGAAAACGGTTGATGTGAACTCAGTAATTGAAAGTGGTGACCTATCGCCTATCTTCACTTGGTTAGAATCGAATATTTGGAGCAAAGGCAGCCTGCTGGCCACTGATGATTTAGTGAGAGGTGCGACAGGTGAAACACTTAACGCTGCATACTTTAAAAAGCACCTAGAAGAGCGCTATCTATAATCACTTGATACTAAGCCTTCCTATTGTTATTTGAAGGAAGGCTTAGTCTTCACTGATATAGAGCTTTGTCCCTATGGTAATAGCCGCAGATTATCTGTAATGTTTATCAAACTTAGGTTGTGGGATAAAGTCATTATAATATAGTTACTTACGTGAAAACTTTCCTTTTTTAAATACCTTCCATAAAAATAATTTCAATTTATTTTACTTTTCTGCATCCAAATACCTTGTTCGATTGTAGTACCTAGTAACAGCAGGAAAAAGCTGTTTTTCAAATTCAAAATCGACTGATAAAAAGGGATACGACAGTGAAAAAACAATACATATTGAAAGCATTAAAAATCACCGCAACATCAGCTCTAATGGCTATGGCTGCTCAATCCTATGCTGGTACCTTTTCTCAAGACAACCTACCAAGTGAAGTGCGTGTACCGGAGGGTAACAAAGTCGCCATGTTTACTGTTGCGGAAGGTAATATCACATGGGAGTGCAAAGTAGACAGTTCAAATGACAAGAGTGCAAAATGGGTATTTGCTGGTCCTCGAGCCATTTTAAGTGATAATAAAGGCAACCATTTAGTCTCTTATTTTGGTCCTCCTGCAACATGGGAATCTCTTGATGGTTCATCTATTACCGGTAAACAACTGGCCGTTTCCCCTTCAGATAAAGGCAGTATTCCGATGCAGTTAGTCAAAGCAAATGAGTCTATGCGTTCTGGTACATTAAAAGATGTCACTTATATACAGCGTATTAATTTAAAGGGCGGTGCTGCTCCAATGACAGGTTGTACTATGGACAAACTTGGTCATAAAGTCGTGGTTAACTACTCTGGTGAGTATTTATTCTGGAAACAAAAGTGATCGCATTACCGCCACCGTACACGAGAATAAACACTGACTAAATAATGACTTAAAACGTCCAGTTACGTATACTGGACGTTTTATAAACAGGTATATCGTGTGTCAATATCGACAGAGTTCGACTATGAAAGTGTTCTAATGCACTGCGCTCAAGGCGATCGCCAAGCCTTAAGACAGTTATATGAACAGGAAGCATCAAGATTACTCACTGTAGTGCTGAGGATTTTGCAAAACCGTGCTTTATCCGAAGACGTTGTGCATGACGCCTTTATAAAAATTTGGAAAAATGCAAACTCCTACCATCAAGAGCTAGGGTCCGCACGTGGTTGGATATATACGTTAACCCGTAATTTAGCGTTAAATGCACTTAAACACTCCAACCGCCAAATCTTATCAGAACCAGATTTGTTACTCGCTCTATGTGATAGTCAAGTATTAGACTTAGCAGAGCAGCCAGATGGTATTTCTGAACTTTCAGAAGATCCTTTGGCACAAACGTCTCTACAAACATGTTTGGAATATTTAGAACCCGAACGCAAATTGTGTATATTGCACGCTTATGTTGATGGCTACACCCAAGACGAAATTTCTCAATTGCTTAACAAACCCCTTGGTACCGTAAAATCATGGATTAAGCGCAGCTTGAATGCTTTAAAGGGGTGTCTGCAATGAAAAAAGATACGCAACAAATTCCTATCAACGATGATAATTTAGCCGGCCAATATGTGCTTGGCACACTGACAGAAGAAGAACGATATAATTTTGAACAACGTTTAGCTGACAGTACCGAATTGCAACAAGCGGTTAATCAATGGCAAACCCATTTTTTGTCTATTACTGATAGATTAGAGCCAAAAGTCGCCTCTCAACCTTTATCTGCACGTATTGAGCGCAGCATAGATGAACTTGAAGAATCTTCTAAACCGGTAACGCAATCAAGACCTGAACCACAAAGCCATTTCTGGCAAAGTCTCGGTTTATGGCGGGCTATCTCAATGGCGTGTCTTGTACTAGCTATGGTACTAGGTTTTAAATTACAGACCCTTGAACCAATGCAGAGCACACCGACTTATATCGCGGTGTTAGTACAACCAGAAAACAAAAACCCAAGTTGGGTAATTCAAACCACTCATGCCAATCATATGCAACTAGTGCCCCTAGGTGCAGTGAGAATACCAGAAGGCAAAGCATTACAATTTTGGACAAAAGCCGATGATTGGGATGCACCTGTTTCACTAGGATTAGTCAGAGAAGGCGAAACGCTTAATCTAAATATTAGTGAATTACCGCCACTAACAGAAAACCAATTGTTCGAACTAACTTTAGAGCAAGAAACAGGCTCTTCTACAGGTCGCCCAACTGGCCCTATTACCTCAATTGGTCGCGGCCTTTCGATATAGTGAGCAGATAATTTAAAGACCATTCCCTATAGAATGAATAGAAAGAAGGCTGAGCAGGTTACTGACTCAGCCTTTTTTGACGGCAGATAAAAATCAGCCACGTTCTATCTATTCAGAACTTCATAGACCTCAGTCGCCTTTCAACATATCTAAAAATATCTGTCTCGACTCGGGTGTGTTGTCTCTGTGGGTTTCGTACTTTATATGTGCCTCGGCATCGGCAGACTGAGATAATTTGATACTCCAAAGTGCTATCAATTGGTTCGGTACAATTGAATATCGAACGTCGATAACACGCAGATCATCCATTGGATCTTGTGCCACGTAACCATTTGAGAACCAGCGAAAACGCTCAATGTCTTTTGCTTGTTGTGAATTAGGATCGAGCCAAGGGAAATCTTGACTCACATTCAGTTTAGCTACTGAGTCTCCAGGATAAGTTCTAACGGATTTGCCGGCTCGAACAGCATCTACGTAGTATCGAGATTCTGTTTCGTACACCACTTTCCACACCAAGATATTCGCAAAGCTTGGTTTTGCCTCTAATCGGATCGGCGTGTGTTGTCTTTCTTGCGCTAATTGCCAGCCTATGGCTTCTGCCCTATCCCTTTGTATCATTCCTAACGTCGGATAAATCAAAGCCCACAGAAACGCGATGCGAGCCAGCAAAGGGATTCGTTTCCATGTTGCAAACACAAGCAATATTAAAATGGGAAGTGTATAGACAGGATCGATAATCGAAATGGTATTCCAAGCATAACGCTCATTGGTAAGCGGCCAAAACAACTGAGTGCCATACGTAGTACAAGAATCTAATAAAGCATGTGTGCCATAGCCTAACGCGCAATACAGCCAGCTCTGTTTAAACGAGAGACCGCGCCTTTTAGCAATCAAAAGATGTAAAACCAGAGCGCAGATCAAGCTGCCAATAGGGATAAACAGAAGTGAGTGAGTAAATTGTCGATGGAACTCCAATGCCAGTAAAGGATCACTCTCCGATCGAATAAACGCATCTAAATCTGGGGCCATTCCAGAGAGTAAACCTAGACCCCCAGCGACCACTAAATGTTGTTTTTTACTCGCCGCTTGTGACAAAGAAGCACCTAGCACACCCTGCGTTAACGGATCCATAAATCACTCACTTTTAGCATTCCATTGATCTGAACAAGTACATTTAGCTATAGCAGTGAATCCAGTTAAACAACAATATTTTGTCAATATACTCATAGACATAATCGTATAAATGTAGACTGGCAAACAAAAAAAGCAGCCTGATGACTGCTACTTTCTATTGTTATTATTGGAGCTACCCACTGATAGCTGCAACATAGGCAGCCGAACAACCAAAACTTAGCGAGCGACCATACTTACAGCGATAACAACCAACAGTACTGAAAAGATCTTCTTAATTATTGGAACTGGCAAGTGGTTTGTAGCTTTTGCGCCTAACGGAGCCGTGAACCAAGAGGTGCACACAATACCCAGTAACGCTGGTAAATAAACAAAACCTGCAAATCCATCGGTTAAAGCAAATTGGCTACTGCCCGCAGTGATATAACCGATAGAACCAAACAATGCGATTACAATGCCACACGCAGACGCACAGCCGATCGCCTTTTTCATATCGACCGAAAAGAACGTTAATAGTGGAACTAACAACGCACCGCCACCAATCCCTATCATGGCAGACAACCCGCCAGTAATGGTTGTTAAAACGGTTAATACCCCTTTATTCGGTAGTTTTCGTTCGTTAGGCGTGCCGCTTTTACTGCTTAAGAACATCTTAATCGCGATAAGAACTACGCTCACAGCAAACACGATACGAACGACCTTTTCCGGCAATAACGCCGCCATAAAACCACTAACCAAAGCACCAAGGGCAACACCCAGCATGATCCAAGGTGCCAGATCCCAAGGCACGTTGCCATTCTTGTGGTGAGCGAGCGCAGAAGACGTTGAAGTAAATAGAATCGAGGCCAACGAGGTCGCAATCGCAGCAACAACAACTTGGTCGGACGGCAGAACTTCTAAGTAAAGTAAAATGCTGCTTAACACAGGAACAATGATCAGCCCTCCGCCAATACCCAAAAGCCCGGCAAGAAAACCAACACCACTGCCTAGTAACGCACAGTAGAAAATCAAAAACAGCAATTCACTCATTTCATCCATCTCTTATTAAATTAATTTACCTTAAATAACACCACTATTAATGCGGTTATATTTGCATTAAGCTAATTAATATAACTGACACCGACTTAAACATTCAAACATATAGATCATGAATATTCCTCATGATGAATGTGAAGTAATACCATTATTAATCCCACACCTATCCACGTATAAAAACCTTAAGCGATTAACTTTATACGACATTAATTCTACTAAGTATTAATTTCAGAAAGCATAGCCTTCGATTCTTAATCCGGTCACAAGCAAAAAATAAAAGCAGTTTTAATACTAAAGACCGAGAGAACCAGACAACGAATTGGGATACTAGACCAGCATGAATAAAGAATTTAATTTTACGATCAAAAGCATTAGCCTCGACGAAAACTACCAGCCTGCAGACAGCACGCGTATCACAACCAACTTTGCGAATTTGGCGAGAGGTGACAGCCGTCAAGCGAACTTGCGTAATGCACTACAAATGATCGATAACAGTTTCAACGCCTTAGCACATTGGGACAACCCTAAGGGCGACCGCTATTCTGTGGAGCTTGAAATCATTTCTGTTGATATGGATATTGAAAGTAACGGTCAAGCATTCCCTTCAATTGAAGTGCTGAAAACCAATATTTTAGACCGTAAAACCGACGAGCGTATTGAAGGCATTATCGGAAATAACTTTTCTTCTTATGTTCGAGATTATGACTTTAGCGTTCTTCTGTTGGAGTATAATAAAGACCAAGATAAATTCAGTATTCCAGAAGGTTTTGGTGATTTACACGGTAAGCTTTTTAAACATTTCGTTAACTCTGAAGCTTACAAACAGAATTTCAATAAGCCACCTGTTATTTGTTTAAGTGTTTCAGATAATAAAACCTATTACCGTACTGAAAATCAACACCCTGTATTAGGCTTTGAATACCAACCTAATGAATCTTCTTTAACTGAGCAATACTTCAAGAAGATGGGATTACAGGTTCGTTATTTCATGCCGCCAAATACTGTCGCTCCTCTGGCTTTCTATTTCTTTGGTGATCTGCTGAACGATTACTCTAACCTAGAGCTTATCAGCACCATCAGCACCATGGGTACTTTCCAGAAAATCTACCGACCTGAGATTTACAACGCGAACGCGGTTGCAGGTAACTGTTACCAACCAAACTTGAAAAACTTGGACCATTCACTGACTCAGATCGTGTATGACCGAGAAGAACGCGGCAAGTTAGCTATTGAGCAAGGTAAATTCGCAGAAGAACATTTCATTAAGCCATATCAATCGGTTCTTGAGAACTGGTTTGCCAATTACGCGCTTTAATCAATTTATTAGGCGCTTTAATCCATTAATTACGCGCTTTGGGCAATCTAAGGATAGGCAAAATTAATTATGAAAACACTATTACCGACTTCAACAGCAGGCAGCTTACCTAAGCCGTCTTGGCTAGCACAACCAGAAACACTTTGGTCTCCATGGAAACTGGAAGGCGACGAATTAACAGATGGCAAGCAGGATGCCCTACGTGTGTCTCTGCATGAGCAACAGCAAGCCGGCATTGATATCGTGAGTGATGGCGAACAGACCCGCCAGCACTTTGTGACGACCTTCATTGAACACCTAAATGGTGTCGATTTCGAGAAGCGCGAAACGGTTAAGATCCGCGACCGCTACGATGCAAGTGTACCGACTGTTGTTGGCCCAGTTTCTCGTCAGAAATCGGTGTTTGTTGAAGATGCGAAGTTCTTACGTCAGCAAACCGATCAACCTATTAAGTGGGCTCTGCCTGGGCCAATGACCATGATCGATACACTTTACGATGCGCATTATCAAAGCCGCGAAAAACTCGCTTGGGAATTTGCGAAGATCCTAAATCAAGAAGCAAAAGAGCTTGAAGCCGCTGGCGTTGATATTATTCAGTTCGATGAACCAGCATTTAATGTGTTCTTTGATGACGTAAATGATTGGGGCATTGCTTGCTTAGAAAGAGCCATTGAAGGGCTAAAGTGCGAGACCGCGGTACATATTTGCTATGGTTACGGCATCAAAGCCAATACTGATTGGAAAAAGACATTAGGCACGGAGTGGCGCCAATACGAAGAAGTCTTCCCTAAGTTGCAGCAATCGAATATCGATATCATCTCTTTAGAATGTCACAACTCTCATGTACCACTTGAACTACTTGAGCTGGTTCGAGGCAAGAAAGTGATGGTCGGTGCAATTGATGTGGCAACCGATTCGATTGAAACACCAGAAGAAGTCGCCAGCACTCTTAGAGAAACACTTAAGTATGTTGATGCAGACAAGCTCTACCCTTGCACCAATTGCGGTATGGCTCCCCTACCTCGCCAAATAGCATCGGCTAAACTCAATGCGTTAAGTGCTGGTGCAGAGATTGTTCGAAAAGAGCTATCAGCGTAACCCTCTATACGTATATCCAAAACTAATCCTCAAAGCTAAACCTAGCTCTTGAAGCTTAAACCAGTTATCACAGCCTAAGTCGCATATCAGCGCTTAGGCTTTCTTTTTCCTACACATCACTTTACTCAGAGAAACTGTCTATGTCGATGCGGTTATCTATTTAGCAAGCTCTTCATTCATCGAAGAAAACTGTCATCTTCTTCAGAGTTATTAGTGCCTTATTAAGCCCCAAGAAGCGGTAGATGCTTTCGTTTTTGATAAGTTAAAGCAAGCTCCAAGCACTGTTTGATTGCTACCTCAGGCATGGGCTCAGATAAATGCAATACAATTGCCCTATTACCTTGAAACTGCAGTGTATCTCCATGTAACTCTCGAAATGTATCAACGAGCTTAGTTTGGCAGTTGAAAAATAAAGAGTAGTTATTCGGCGATTTCAATTTCCAATCAATTCGAATTGGGCTGCCCGCTTTAACACTGTAACTAGGTTCTCCCCACTTAAGAGACTCTTCAACTTCCCCTAACTTCAATTCACAGGACAGATCAAGAATGAGAGAGCGCAACTCTTCTAGTCGAATTCGAGCGTTCTCCGGATATTCTTCAAAACGATTTTTGACTAGCTTGTCCACTGAAACCTCCGATGAACCTAACAAATGGCGTAACTATTGTGTAAATGGTTTGGACGCTCTACTAACATGAACTAAACTTAGTAGCTTGATTAATGGCTTAATGATTAACTGCGCACTACCCACTATAAATAACCAAGTACCACTTTCAATAAGAGACTCATTTAAAAAGAAAAAACTACCGATCAAAAACCAAACAGCTATTAACAAATCATTGAATGCACCTAAAGCCTCATAACGGCGCTGAATCACTATATGTTTCTTACCGATATCTACATCCAATTCAACACCTTGATTCACAAACTCTCCTTAGGTCGAACTATGATTAAAACTATAAATGGATATCAGACCGATGCTCCACTTGTCAACATAACGCTGCTAAAGTATGAACAAGCAATACCTGAGTCGCTGCAACCATAGGGTGACCGCAACCACCGAAACCACCGAAACCACCGAAACCACCGAAACCACCGAAACCACACAGTGACAATGCCATACATTTCAAACCACTTTAAAATTACTTGTTTGAAGAATAAGAACTCCACACGGGTAAATCAGATACATCCGTAATTGAAACTTGCTTATTCTCCAAAAACGGATAACTGAAACCGGATAGCTTAATACGTTTCTGAAATATTATACTTTTGCATAAAGGTGTTAGAGCTCAAACACCCTACTAGATTTCCCAAAGTGATCGAAAAAGCAATAATAAAAATCACTGCTTTTGAGATATTTCCGGTAAAAATATTGCTTCCAAATAGGTAAGCCATTACTGAGCAAACAAATAATACAAAGGCATATTTATTCACGAGGAAAAACCATGGGATTTCAAATGCCCAAAGTTCACTGCGATCTTTAAAGGTAAACAAACCACCCATAACATAGGTTAGCGCACCGAAGATAGCTATGATAACCACGGTGAATATATAAGGAAAAAATGGTTTATCTACCAAAAGGTAATATCCCATACGCCAAGTAAAAAAGAATGAAACGATCCAAAAAATCACTACTGGACCAATTAGTAACCCCATATCTCCTCCTTGAATTTAATGAGTAACATGTATTCTCCCTCTTAAGGACCTTCCACATTTGAGTGGTATTTAACAACATCGAGACACTATGTCTGATTAGCCTTAGTTCTGCTGTATCGAGCTAGCTAAACCCATCATAGTCATCCTACTGTATAGCAAAATGGTGAAGTCTCTATTATATAGAAATTCAATTATTCAGAAAGACAGTCCTAAAGCTTTTAAAGCTTCCTCACATTGAGCTGCATTTTCAAATTGAATTCCAGTAATACCAACAGCGTTTGCGCCCATAACATTACACGGCATGTCATCTATAAATACGGTTTCCGAAGCATCTAATCTATGCTGCATAAGTAATGATTGATAGATTTCTGCTTGAGGTTTGAGTAGCCCTAACTCCGCAGACACTGTCGCTCCGTCAAATAAAGGCCAAAACGTGTATGTAGACTTAAGATGGGAAACAATTTCGTGAACATTATCTGTTAACGCATAAACGTTGTAACCTGCTAACTTAACACGCTGCAGAAGATCAACAGAGCCGAAAATAAGGATTTGTGTTTGTTTGACGTAGTAAAATAAGCGCTCACATTCCAAGTGTGATAAATTAAGAAACTGCTGATACTGCGCTTTAGCATCAGATTCTGAAATTAAACCTTTATTTAAATCGAGCCAAGTTTCAGACTGAAAAATAGCCTTAACCAATACCTCAGGAGCTTTAACCTCACCAAATGTGAGCTTCACGATTTCCAAAGGAGTCCAACGGACAATCACGTTACCAATATCAAAGACTACATTTCTAATGCTTCCTGAGCTCATAGTTTCTCCTTTCACAGGTCTAATTCGCACTTCTTTTTAGTGACGGGAAATATATAACCATTCTCTTCTAACACTAATTAATTCATAAAACTGGGAGCTGTGTTTAACAACCGCTATCAAACCTCAACATTGATAGAATTAACATCTACCACCACTACGAAAATGTCGTTATTATTAACTTTGTAATTTAATAAAAAACGAAAAAACACACTCCTCAATAGGAAAGACGAATACATAAAATTAAAACAGAATAAATTATAGGAACTATCGTAATTTCATGTATTTATAATAAAAGTTTAAAATTAAAGAATTATCGATATAACAATCAATAATGTTTTTGTATATTATAGTTTACATACTATAAAATTTAATTTTCCTGAAAAACTTGCCATAATTCCACACGTTCTCCCAATCTTGATTCGCAACACATGGCATTAATGTGTTGCATATAGGCTTCCTATAAAGTCGTTGGGAAGAAGGAGTTTATATTTATATCAGGAACGAAAAATGAACCAAAAACGTCAATTAAGCTGGAAAATAGCAGCTATTCTAGGTACCGCTTTCGGCTTTACAGCGCATGCTGCAGAAATGGTAAAAGTGGATAATGATACATTGCTACAACAAAGTATCCTCGCTCAATCGAATAGTGTCGCCCCACTAGAATTAGGTTTTTCTGAAGTAAAGCGGGTAGTGTTGCCCAATGGAAAAACAAAAGTCCGTTACCAACAAACACACTTAGGTTTACCCGTTTTTGATACCTCGGTTGTGGCAACACTCTCTAAAAACCAGCCTACTAAAGTCTTCGGTTCAATGGCGCAAGGAATCAGTGGTGACCTATCAAGCATCACTCCCAAACTGAATAAAAAGCAAGCTATTGCCGCTGCACTTTCAGCTCATAAAACCTTGGTAGTCGATAACATTTCTGTTGAAAACAAAAATGCAAAACTGATGGTGAGACTAGATGAGAACCAAATCGCTCAGATGGTTTACTTGGTCGACTTCTTCGTCGCCTCCGATCACCCTGAGCGCCCTTTTTACTTCATTGATGCGATCACTGGAGAAGTCCTCCAAAAATGGGACGGATTAAACCATGCCAAAGCTCTGGGAACAGGTCCAGGTGGCAACATAAAAACGGCTCGATATGAATATGGAAGTGACTTTACGGGATTTTCCATAGACAAAACGGGCACCACTTGTACTTTGGAAAACTCCGCGGTTAAAACGGTCAACTTAAATAACGGAACCTCTGGTAACTCGGCATTCAGTTACAACTGTAGCGACAGCACCAATTACAATGACTATAAATACGTTAACGGCGCCTACTCACCTCTTAACGACGCTCATTATTTCGGTAATGTTGTATTTGATATGTACAAAGATTGGATGAACACGTCTCCCTTAACTTTCCAGCTTACCATGAGAGTGCACTACGGTTCTGATTACGAAAATGCTTTTTGGAACGGTACATCAATGACATTTGGGGATGGTAAAAATACCTTCTATCCGTTAGTCGATATCAACGTGAGTGCCCACGAAGTCAGTCACGGCTTTACTGAACAGAACTCTGGCTTGGTATATAAAAATATGTCGGGAGGGATTAACGAAGCGTTCTCAGACATTGCAGGCGAAGCTGCTGAATACTATCTGCGTGGAAATGTTGACTGGGTTGTCGGTAGCGATATCTTCAAATCAGAAGGTGGGCTACGTTACTTTGATCAACCGTCAAAAGATGGCCGATCTATAGATCACGCTTCTCAATACTACGATGGTTTGAACGTTCATTTATCTAGCGGGGTTTATAACCGTGCCTTTTACCTGTTAGCGAACAAATCTGGCTGGGATGTGCGTAAGGGCTTCGAGGTATTTACGGTTGCAAACCAACTTTATTGGACGGCAAACAGTACCTTTGACGCTGGGGCTTGTGGTGTTGCAAAAGCCGCCGCAGACATGGGTTACGAAGTTTCAGATGTTGAAGCCGCTTTTAGTACTGTCGGTGTCAATGCAAGTTGTGGAACGACGCCTCCAACTGGCAATATCTTAACCAAAGGCACTCCGATTGCGAACCTAAGCGGGAGCCAAAACTCTCAAACCTTCTATACTTTCACCGTTGAGTCAGCATCAAACGTAACAGTTTCAATGTCTGGTGGTTCAGGCGACGCGGATCTTTACGTTAAATCGGGAAGCAAGCCGACGACTTCAAGTTACGACTGCCGCCCTTACCGTCCAGGAAACACAGAACAGTGTAATGTGAGTGCACAACCTGATGTAACGTATCATGTGTTATTGCGTGGGTACTCGAACTATTCTGGCCTAACATTGCGTTTAGATTGAGGTTAAAACGTACCGTTGAAGGTCGCAACCAATAACAAAGCCTACTCACATGAGTAGGCTTCATTGCTTATTAAGCAGTTAGATTTATCTAGAGACTTGGTACTTAAATCCAAGACCAACAACAGTCAGTATGTATAAGCGTTGCCGTGCGCTTATAAACATAAAAGGGTTAGCCAAGCGCTAGCCCTTTTTCTTATCTGAATTATACAAGCCAACAGATACCCTCATACCTAAGCGCGCTCTAAATCCCTACAAACTCAGGATATACAGTTAATAATTTTGTTAATTAACTAATTATTGGTTTATAAATTTGGATATGGCAAGTCAGCACTCACTTAATATTTTATAAATTGTTTAAATTGAGATCCTGTGCTGAACAACGGAATAAAATAAGTTGTCTAACTTTTAAACACATTCACCTTGCTGATAGGTTAATCCTTATAGGGCAAATGCTCTATTAATGATAAAAATTAAAATAAGGATTATTTATGAGACCATCTATTTCTATCAGTATGGTGCTTGCAACGACAGTGGTTGGCTTCCAGTCCTATGCAAACAATATCGACACAATAGACGCACGCTCTCTTTCAGAGAGCTCCTCAGCACAAAAGCAATCTTTGGCGTTGCAAATCAGCGAGCGTTATTCCGATCTTGAGCTTTCTTTAAAGGCTCAAATTTCACAAAAGAGTCTATCCACACCAATAGACAAACTGAACTCTTCTCAGCCCTACTCCGCATTCTCTAACAAGATGCAGAAAGCGGATCTTGGCTATCGCAAGATGAAAGGGATCAATAATTTCAGTGACTCTGTGTTAGAGATTCGCATGGCTGATAAAGCAATGATTGAAGCTTGGAAGAATGGCGAAAACCCGCTGTTTGCATTTGAACCATCAGGCGATGATTCGAATTGGCAATACATTGAAGCGTATGACGTGTACGGACAAGTTCATCAATTAGACGTGTACCAAATGCCAAACGTTCCTGTGTTTGTCGTTGATAGCAATGGTGCTGAAGAACTCAAAGCAGGCCTAATGGCGATGCAGGCCGAGATGAACAAGCTGGGTACTGCAACCCAAATCAATTCTGGCTCCAAAAACACTGGCGATAATGAAGACAGTAAAGGGAGTAAAAACAGTAAGTTCCAAAAACAAACGTTTATGGGCAAAGCTAAACGCTCAATGACGATGTCGGAACCTGAGCCGTTGAACACCACGCAGTTAACGAAAATCCATTTGGCTGTCGACCAAGAACCGTGGATCTCTGGCAAAGCTGAAATCTATGCTATCGTCACTGGGGTCGATTCGAGTCGTGTAGAACCACAGATTGATCTCGTTGAGATGCCTTATCTGGATTACGACAAGCAGACCTACTACCCAAATCAAACCGTTATCTTCTGGCCTCGTTACCGTTGGGGAGCAGCAGACATGATTTTGATGGAGCACGATGACGGCACCGACTACAAAGAGCTAGCAAAACTGCTGGTTGAAGCCGCAGAAGAGATACTGAAAATGATTCCTGATCCTGAAGTTCAAGGGTATGCGATCATCCCTCAGATCACTGGCAAGATTATCGATGTGATTCCTGATGGTGTACTCGTGAATGACGATGACTTCGTTGACGTATTCTACACTTTGATGCAAAACACTTCTTATGTTGATCATCCTGGCGCTGGCGGGAATGCTGTCGCGTCGTTCGCACCTGTAATAATTTCACCAACAGAATAATACTTTTTTCACGTTGAGGCCTTCATTGTCGTAGCCTTAATGAGTTATTAACTTACACTTCAGCGTATATGCCCTATGTAAATATACATTCGGTATATACGCTTTCTTACCCAGTAAATAGACAAATAAAAAAGGCCCCCAAAAGAGCCTTTCTATTCTGAACTGTTAAATTATTTTATTTTAAAATTCTTCTTCGAGCGTTGGTTCATCCTTAGCTTCTGTTTGCTTCTCCTTGATTTCAACTTCTTTCAAACGAGCAGTAAAGTGTCTTAATACTGTTGGCTCATAGGTAAAATCTAAGCCTTTTACTTGCCCACCATTCCCTTTCACTTTTTCAAACGCTTCAATGATGAAATCCATGTGGGTTTGTGTGTATGTCGCTCTAGGAATGGTAAGACGCAGTAACTCAGCTGGACATGGGTGTTGCTCTCCAGTAGCCGGATCACGTCCTTGCAATAATGAACCAATTTCAACCGCTCTTATGCCCGCCACCTTGTACAACTCGCACGCCAAAGCATGAGCTGGGAACTGACTAGCCGGAATATGAGGGAGCAGTTTACCCGCATCGACAAACGCCGCATGACCGCCCGCTTGCTGACACACCACACCTATCGCTTCCAAGCTATCAACCAGGTATTGGACCTGACCGATGCGATACTCCAACCAATCTTGACGCATTCCATCATACAGGCCAACAGCAAGACGCTCCATCGCGCCACCTTCTAAGCCCCCATAGGTTGGGAAACCTTCTTGAACCACACACAGTGTTCGACATTCTGTGTAAACATCCATGAAGGAATCATCTTTGAAGCATAACAAGCCACCCATTTGTACCATGGCATCTTTCTTGGCAGACATGGCTAAACCATCTGCATATTTGTATGATTCACGTGTGATCTGTTCAATTGTCCAATCTTGATAACCCGCTTCGCGCTGTTGAATAAAGTAAGCATTTTCAGCGTAGCGCGCAGAGTCCATGATCACGGGAATGTCGTACTTTTGAGCGATTTCATAAACGGCTTTTAGATTGGCGATAGACACTGGCTGTCCACCCGCAGAGTTGCAGGTAATTGTGCTTACAATGTATGGAACGTTTGCTGCGCCCGCATCTAAGATAGCTTCTTCCAACTTCACTACATCGAAATTGCCTTTGAAATCAGCATTAACCGAGGTATCAAATGCTTCCTTGGTATAAACGTTTTTCGCGACACAGCAATTTACCTGGGTGTGACCCTGGGTGGTGTCAAAGAAGTAGTTAGACAAAGCGACCATTTTACCGCGATCAAGCCCTTTCTCCATTTCACGCTTCTTGATAAGAACAGGAATGTAAATCTGTTCTGCGCCACGCCCTTGGTGTGTTGGAATAGTCAGCTCGTAGCCGAAAATATCTTTCACCGCATTCGACAATGCATAGTAACTGCGACTGCCGCTGTAAGCTTCATCACCCATCAACATTGCAGCTTGCATGCGTTGAGTAATAGACCCAGTACCGCTATCGGTCAGCAAATCGATGAACACATCATCACTGTCGAGCAAAAATGGGTTCATACCCGCTTCGACAATGGCTTGTTCACGATAGGCGCGAGTTGTTCTTTTTACTGGCTCTACAACGCGAATACGAAACGGTTCTGGTAGATGTTTGAAGTTTTCCATAATAGTCCCTTTCAACAAATTCAGCCTTAAAGCGAAAAATCTGAATTCATTATTTTAGATGTCACGAGTCATCACCATTAATTTAGTTTTACGCACGATCACTCTCGTGGTAATTACGATAAAAATTAATAGCTAAAAATAGATTATTTAATCAATGATGTATTGATTAGGTCCCAATTAATAATAACTAAAAGATAAAGAACCACATGCACAAAACACAAAGAGCGAACGCATGAGTTACGACATTTCTTTAAGACAAAATTAACAGGATTGGGCAAAGCTCAAGGCTCTGCTGGCGCGTGACGCCTAGAGAATACTACTCTGAAGAAAGGTGGAACGAGAGCTGATGATCTAAGGTATACCAAGCTAACAAGGTTAGCCATGTTGTTGATTGCCATTTCAGGTACATGTTCACAATATATCCCTACGTTGAAATCAAGATGAACCGAACGTTAAATATAGTATGATTCTTTTATAAAGACAGATTAAAAAAGTATAAATGTGATCAACCTTTAGAATAGTAATAAAATACGATAACGCATTATATAAACTGTGAATGCCATCGGCTCATATACTATTAAACTAGTTCAGAGAGCTAAATAATAATATATACTCCCCTATACATTCAATAACCTATAGTAAACTCCGGATGCTACTGAACTCTAACAAGAATGCGAATTAATAAAGCGCAAGCACCTCGCTAGAACGTCATTGTAAATTCAGTCCTTGGTTACTTTTTCTTAACCGCTTGCTTGATTGCCATTTCAGCCAATTTTGGTGTCGCTGCTTTCAATGCGCTTGGTGCCACCTTCTTACCGGCATTTACCGCTTGATTCAGTTGACCTTTGACCGATCTCCCTCTTTTGATTGCTTCTAAACGCTGGCGATTTCTCTGAACATTGTTCGCATCGGCTATGCCTTCGATTAGCGTTCGCTTCAGAGCCTCTAATCCAAACTCCACCTTTTCTGGCGCGATAGCGAGTGGCAATACGATATCGGTTTGCAACAACATATGGTTATATTCGAGTGCTTGAGCGATGGTTTTAGCTTTTGTCGATGTAGGATTGCCCAAATCATAAGGAGGCTGCCAGTCATTAACCGGTTTTAATCTATCCACTTGATTCACCACCGATATTACAATAGGTTTCTTACGAGAAATGTTTTTAGGGTCGTCATAGAAAGCATCAAATTTATCTTTCAATTGCTTATCCAATTCACGTGCAGACTGATTGGCTTTAAGCACCCATAGCACAACATCTGCTTGAGTCATCTCCTTAAGCATCAGGACTTCGGTTTTGGCGTTACCATCCAACCCCTGAAGGTCAACAACTCTAACATCATTGTCGTCCACAAACGCGTTGTAGACTGTTGAAGCATCTGTTGATGGTAGAACATCAACTTCGGCGACCAACTCTTGTTTAAGTGCATTAATCAGTGAGGATTTCCCCGAGCTTGTTTGACCCACCAGCACAATTCTTACGGGTTCTAATTCTGGAGCAAAACGCTGTTCGTCCAGTTCAGAAACCTCCGATGTTCTTAATGCTTCATCTTCAATGCTGAAGCGTCCGCTATAAAGATCAATTGCCACGGCTGCAACCTCATCTAACAAGGCTTGTTTTGCAGCATACTGCATATCATCGACCACACCTTTGGTCATTGACGATGTCGCTTGCTCTCGGCCTAAATCCGAAACGACTTTCAAAGGGTTCAGGTACAAATTTTTAAGGTGATTTCCCCAGATAGCCGCTTTGACGATCTTCAGCCCTAGCTCGCCATATCGATCATAGGCTTCGTATCCCGCTTTAATATAGGAGACCTTCAGGTACTCAATACCCGGTATATGCTCCCGCACCACCAATTTGTATCTCCGACTGACTTCTTCAAAAAGCTTTAGCCCTTCGGGAATTGAAAAATCGAGTGGTTTTTTATCAAACTTTTCAGCGACGAATTCAAGTATCTCTAAACCAGTTTGATCGAGATTACCCCACTCTACATCGACCATTAATTGTTGGCGTACATAGTGTTTTGATTCATTCCAGATCGACAACTCCTTTTGAGACCAATCAAGAGAAGCCTTAACCAACGCATCGTTAATATCAATATTGTCATGCTTTATCTCTGATTCAGAATCCCCCATGCCATTTTGCTCAGTATTTGAGGGAGACTTGTGAATGACAGACTGTCTATACAAAGCTTGACGTGAAGAACGACTAGAAACATATAAAGGAATAGTAAAAAACAAAGTGCTCACAACAATGACAATCGACATTTCCAGTAAGTAACCGTATTTAATCGCCAAGAAAATACCAAAGCCCATCATAATAATACTTGGGAGTACGGCCGAAATCAGAGCAATACCCCAGCGTCCACTCGATAAAACGGCCAGTAATCGAAATAGGTTTCTAATTTTCTTCATAACCCGATGCTGCCTTACCTTTCTTCAGGGATTCTTTGTAGATCTTTTGCATCTCTTGTTCAGAGACTTCTTCGCCTTTGTTTTTATGATAGAAGTAAAAACAAGCCGCTCGACCTAAACCATAACTGGTGCCAAAACTCATAGCTGCAGCAGCAACGGCTCCAACCGTCTGACCATAAACCGGAATCAGCTTTATCAATTGTCGAGAGCCCAGCTTCATTCCATATTGCAAAGCAAAGCTACTTCCCAACGTACCTATCAACTCACTGAATACTCTCTTGTTCCATTCAACTCCATACTGGTTCGCCAAACTATGAAGCATTTTTGCTTGAATCGCAGGCACGGACACTAAGCCAACACCCGGAATCAAATCACTGGTCGCAGCACTTCCCGCGTACCAAAGTACCTCATTTTCTACGTGGTCGAAGTTGGCCTCTTCTTGCGTGGAATGCTCTTTGTCGACCACCATCATTCCGACAACAGGCAGGATATTCGCCAACTGTTCAATCAAGGCATCATAATTGTAGATTAAGCCAATGTTGTTGCTCGAGTCATCAGTTTCGAAATCGACCGATATCGATTCAAAGCCCTTCCCCCAAACCCTTTCCACTTGATTGGAATTAAATTGAACTTGTCTTGCGCGGTCTGTTTCACTGGAACAAAGTACTGCTGTATGAACAAGCAACAAGTGCTTAATTTTCTTTTGCTTCTTAATCTGTTTCAAAGCAGCAAACACAGCAGACTGTTCTGGCTCATCGGCTTTCATCACAACCACCAGCGCGTTACCAGCCAGACCTATCTCTTCCAGATCGTCTTTCGGATCGTAATCTGCCTCACCCAGACCTCTGGTATCAAGAAACCGCATCACAGGTTTGTCCTGAGGAAACTCATAAGACATCGCCGTCATGGTACATGGCGCAAAACCATTGCCCACTTCAACCGAAGAATCACCCGTGACTGCTTGAATAAACGATGATTTACCAGCGCCCGTTTTTCCCAACAGCCATAATGTCGGCAGATGCTTACGCTGATATTCATGGGCCGGAGTCAAATCGGGATTTTTGCTCGGATTAATGAAGTCTTTTATTTGATCAAACATAGTTAGGCTAACTCTCACTTGTTTTGAGATTCGGGTTGGTGACAAAGCGCTAGGACTTATATAATCACTCTATCGCATTACACTTAAGTTGATACATTCATGCTAATTTACAATGTTTAGGCGCTAATCAGATATAAGAACCCATTCTATACAGGCGATCGTTTTTGGATGCACGGTTCTATCACGCATTAAAGCATACTCCAAGCTATTGATATAATTGAAGCTTAGTAGCCTAGACCATCAATTAGCCATGATCAGTGGTCAACTAACAGTTATAAATAGTCGCTAGCGACCACGAACAAACACTAAGAGCTCAAAGAGAAGTATGGAACAGATTTATTTAGCTGGCGGTTGCTTATGGGGCGTACAGGAGTTTATCAAGTATGTACCCGGCGTGATCAGCACAGAAGCCGGTCGTGCAAATGGCAGCTCCCAGCCAACAGAGAACAAAACATCAAAAAGCGATAACGCCCAAAACGCTTATGATGGCTACGCAGAGTGTGTGCAAATTGAATTTGACCCACTCATCACATCAGTCACGGTTCTGATGGAGCATCTGTTCGAGATCATAGACCCTTACAGCGTCAATAAACAAGGTGTCGATGTGGGCGAAAAGTATCGCTCCGGTGTTTACAGCACCGACGCTCAACACTTAGCGGAAGCCAAGCGCTACATTGCATCACGTGAAGATGCAGATCGAGTCGCTCTAGAGGTTTTGCCGTTGACCAAATACGTCGCCAGTGACGATATCCATCAGCATCACTTAAGCCACTTTCCTGAAGATCATCACTTATGTCATATCCCTTGGGATCTGCTGCATAAATACAAATCCTAGCTTTGAGATTAAGTTTAGTTTAGATCGCTACTTTATCTTTTGTCTTCTAGCTTAAAAAGTACCCATCAAAAAAACCTCAACAATTATATATTGTTGAGGTTTTCGTTTTTTCCAGCTAATTCATCGAATCATGATCCACACTACTAACACTTATACTAGCTAGTGCGGTTACATAAAAACAAGATATCCAAACAAGCTAGGTAACATCGTTATAATGAAACCACTAAGTTCATATTTACTCAGTAAGCACCTCACCCGTTTTGATAAGCTACCCATGAGTAATAACGTTCTGCTGCACTAGCGCATCCAAAATATCCGAAGGCATGGTACCACCTAAGGTTAGCTGAGGAGCAAGATCTTCAACCACAATCACTTGTTCCGTGGTGCCTAAATTATCAGACTTGATCGTAAGTTCAATATCATCCCCTTCGACTTTCGCGTCGATCTGTTGCAATAGCGCCGTCATGTCTGGAGATGTGTTCTTCAATTCTGGTAGTACTTCACGCAAGTCAATCTGGTCTCCTTCAGATAGGCTGAAATCGGTGATGGTATCTTCAACGCCATCTTCGATATTAAGCCATACGAACGAATCCATTCCATTGCCACCCGTAAGGATATCGGAACCACCTCCGCCAATAAGTGTGTCGTTACCGTCACCACCAATAAGAGTGTCATCACCCGATCCACCTTCCAGTCGGTCATTTCCAGAGCCCGCAATTAGGTCAGTCGTATTTGTGCCAGCTAACAACTGAACATCATCGGTTTCAGAAGCTAGGTTAATATCGGCCGCGTCAGACACAATGTTCAGGTTAAGGTCTATTGAAGCCGATGTCGCCGTATCGTTGTTGTCAGTCTCTTCAGAAACCGCTTCAACTTTAAGCGTGTAGTTACCTGGAGTTTGAGTAAGCCCGACCGCTTGCAAGCTTTCAATTGCATCCGCCGTTGCAATCCAAACACCGCCGCCAAGATCCGTTACAGAACCAGCAGCACTGGTAATTTGAGCGCCAGCAGGTACATCACTGATATGCAACGTGAGCTCTTCTGTAATGTCCGTTAAGGCCGCGATAATCCCAACCAAAGGAATACCACTCGCACTGACAGACTGACTCGCAGTAATGTTTCTCACGTAGTTAGTCGCAGTATCGATAGACAAGGTTGGCGCGTTCGCAACTGGCGTAACCGCGATATTGTAAACCACAGGTGCCGCCTCTATCGCGATACCTGAAGGGTTACCACTGTCTTTAGCGACCACTTCTAAACCAATGCTATTGGTTGGAGACAGGCTCGCATCAAGGTAAACCCCACTAGGGCTAGTTGGTGTATCAATCAGCGCATTCAGATCGCTCAGAGTACCAACTAAGATGACTGTACCGGTGTTATTACCGTTGACCACCACCGTCGTCATTGCTGGAAGTGATACATTCAATGTGCCGTAATCGACCGTCAGCGTGACTGTCATTAGGTCATTGGCATATGAATCAACATAATCAGGATCACTGACATTGATGCCACTCAATAACTGACCTGCATCCTCATCAATCATAGAGGTGACACTGTCACCATTAATAACAGGTGTATCGTTCACTCCATCGACAATCGCTGTAATCTCAGCCGTATCCGTTAGGAAGTCATTAATGCCGTTCGTTGTACCGTCATCTTCAACGGTATAAGTGAACTTAACGTTACCGTTGTATTCATCAGCAGCCGTATATATCCAGTAAGGGCCTGTAATCGTAGCGTCATCAGCACCACCTACGTTCTCAAAGCGCTGTAACTGGCCTTGACCTTCATCGAGCACCAGATTAGTCACGGTAATCGAATCGTTTTCCGGATCGCTCGTCGCGGCAATTAAGTCACCCTCTTTGATGATCAATTGACCTTCTTCAAGCATGGTACCCAAATCAATATCCGATGCCGTTGGTTGGTCGTTAACTTCAGTCACCACAAGGCTAATTTCAGCGTTATCAGTTAGGAAGTCATCCACACCGTTGGTGGTACCATCATCAATAATCGAATAACCAAATTTCACATCGCCATTAAAATCATTAGCTGCAGTGAATATCCAGAACGGTCCAGTAATCGCAGGATCATCTGCACCGCCAGTATTTTCAAAGCGTGTTAGCTGACCTTGGCCTTGAGTCAGGGTCACACCCGTGACGGTGAGGTTGTGGTTTTCAAGATCAGAGCTTGCTGCAATTAAGTCACCTTCAACGATAACAAGCTGGCCTTCCTCGGCAATCGAACCTAAATCAACGTCTGTCGCGGCAGGAGCATCGTTCACTTCCGTCACCTTAACGGTGAACGTAGTTTGATTAGTTTGAGCAGTACTCGGATCACCCGCGTCAATCAGACCGTTATTACCGCCGTCATCGAGCGTTGCATTGATCGTGACTAAACCACTCTGGTTGAGGTAGTTCTGGTCTGGATCTGGCTTGAACGTCACTGCTCCATTGGTCAATGCAGTATTGATGTCCGCTTCTTTACCCGTAATCACCAATGAGCCGTCAGGTTGCAATACAAACGTCACGTCAGGAGAGCTGGTAAACTCAAACACACCCTGTGCTCCCGGCAGTGTTTGATCGACTTGCAACGTAAGAACATACGGAGCATCTGGATTATCAAAGTTAGCATCAACGTCGTAGATACTAAAATTGTCGATGGCAACACTAATGTCTTCAGATGTTTCAATATTCGTTACGTTTACAAAGATAGGTTGATCGTTAATAGGATCGATCACCAAATCAACATCGAAGCTGGTTGGCGTACCCAAATATTCGGTACTATCGGCGTCAGCATCCACAGAGCGAACGGTAATCTGCAGCGGGCCATTGATGCCTAATACATTACCCGTATCGCTATTGTGTTCACCTGAATTGAATACGATCTTATCAAGTGACTGCGCAGCAACATCCAGTGTCCAAATCCGTGTTACTGGATCATAGCTGCCCAACGTGGTGCCGTCTGGATAGTATATGGAGGCTCCTTGAGGCACCCCTGCCACTTCGACTCTAAGTGTCTCTGGCGCATTCTCGGTATAAGTGCCGCTGCCCGTTGCGGATAGCTCTTTATCCAAAATCGTCGCATTGATCTCAATATCAATGTTTTGTCCTTCATTGCCTACAACGGAATCTGTTGGATTGGTATCTACATCATCACCAACAGGCACCACATGCAGTTTGAAACTCGGCAAGTTCGCCGCCGCAGTCGGTACACCAAGCAAAGATTCTTGAGTAAAGACTTCCACACCAAACTCAGCAGTACCACTGAAGTTTTTAGGTGGTAATATCGATAACTCACTAAGGTCGAACGAAAGCCCCAAAGCTTGAGGAAGCTTAACACTCCATTCCCCGTTGCCGTTATTCTTGACTGTATATCCAGACCCTGCATCTGCGTTCATCAAAAACCCATCTGGCACACCCGTAAACTTAATCGAAACGAACTGCTCAGAGCCATCGAGGTCGGTCAAAGCTATCGATACAGGTCCGGTCCCTGCTAACGAAATTAACTGATCTTCATTACCTGTTATTTCAATGATATCTGGGTTACTACCTGGCCCCGTGACCTGCACATCATCGACAACGGGGACAACATCAAAGCTCACGCTGGTATTAAATGAATCTGTGTCTACTGCCGTACCTACAGGTGAGGCAGGATCATTATAAGTTGCGGTATCGGTCACTGTACCGCTGACATTCACTTGCACCTGATTTACGTCATTCCCTGTAGGGTAGTTTGTTACTGCCCTAAAGAGCACATTATCTAATGCACCTGCCGCGATTTCAGCCTGATTAAACGTGACAGATGTACCTAATGATGTACCTGTATTGTCATAAAACGCACCTATAGAAGGGTCGTCCAGCGTTAAGGTAACGGACGTAAACTCTTCTTGACCGCCTTCAACGCCTGAAACCTGATCTGAAATGGTTGAATTGAAGTCAAGCTGGATATAGGTATCTTCATAACCGACCGTGTCTTGTCCACTCTGCCCATCGGTATCGACAGGGTTAAACGAATCGTCAAGCGAACCAACGACAGTAACGTCAATATCTGGGTTACCTTCAACATCAGGAGCAACTTTTATAACCACATCGGTCACCGAAGTTTTCTCATCCCCTGAGAGCATATCTTTAGTCACAATGGTGATTGGTAATCTAAAGTCGCCAGAGTAGTCAGCTGGCAAGTTAAGAAGCAAACCAGAGAAGTCGGTCGAGACCCCTTGATCGACGGTAGTCTGGAATACATATTTCCCGTTAACAAAGTCGAGGTCGCTGCTTCCCGATAAACTAATTGGGAAGGTGACTTCGTTCGCCGCTCCTGGATTAATGGTCACACTGTCATCAATAATGATGGTCACTTGATCAGTTGAATCATCTTCGCCCGAGAACGTAATTAAACCATTCAATGCCGTACCTAGATCTAACTGGGTGTCCTCAATCGCATCAACAACACTGTCTGGTGTTATATCAATATCGGCTGCAACCTTAGTACTCCCAGCCACCACTTGAGGGAATGACAGAGTGACTTCTCCGTCCCTACGAGCGGCCGTAGATGACTCAACCTCAGCACCATCACCTCGGTCTATCACAGTGCTAAAGATGTCCATCTTGATGTCATTGAACCCTCCAGCCCCGCTGTTTCCTGAAGGAAGAACAAGGCCGTTCGGTGCACTTATGCTAAATATGTCTTCATTCGTTACAACCCAGCGCCCATTGCCTTCATAAGCAGCGCCAATAACGAGCAGTTGATTGAGTACAGCATCTGATAGAGCCGAGTCGTCCACGTTTGTTAATTGAATAACTAACTGATCCACTTCTTCGATAGCGGACGAAGCATCTGTTTCTTGATATCGAATGACGAACTCATCCGTAACCGATGTATTATCGCTATTGGTAGTGAACTTAAGCACGCCAGTGTTTGCATCAGCAACTACGGTTGTTAGTGCTCCAGTTCCCAGCACATCATCGACGATAAGCTTGTTGCTCGCGTCTTGCGGTTCAACGACTGGCGTTACCACAACCTTAATCGTACCTGTAATCGTCGCGGTAGCGATCCCCTGACCAGGATCAGTCGCATCAACATACTCATGATCTCGCTCTTCAATCATGACAACCGTATTAAGCGTAAAGTCGGTGCTCGAATCTTGTTCGGGTGTGATCTGAATAAAATTACTGTTCAGTGCAATTTGAGTAAACTCTTCTGCCGTCTGCCCACTCTTCGGCGTAATGGTTAAAGTGCCTGCTGAAGCATCGTAAACCCAAGTTACATCGCCATTAACCACAACACTTTCAACATCTGTCGGAATGGCACTGATCACAATAGAAGTGAAATGCTCATCATCATCAATATAATCAGTACCCTCTGGGTGCCAATCAATACTGATCGCCGTATCTTCATCGCCATTAGTGACTGTGCTGTACGTCGCCGAGGTATCGATTCTAGGTTCGACTAGCACTCGCACTTCTTGATCAAACGTAAGCGTATGACCGTCATTCTCAGTCACGATCACTTTACCCTGAATGTGAATGTTCTCGGTTGAAGAATCGACGGGTCTGATGCGGATTCCTGAGGTTTTACCCGCGTCAGTGATGTTCGCTTCGTAGATAGGTTTAGACAGATCAGGGCTACCACCCGGACCAGTTTCGTAACCGACAAAGTTAAGGTCAATAATGGTACCGTCACCGTCTTCCAGAATAACGCCATCAGGAATACCCGAGAGGATAACGGTTATGGATTCTGAACCGTCGTCAGGTAATGGGGTTTGATCTACAGCTGCAGGATCAGGTCTTCTCTCTCCCGACAACACGGTGAAATCAAGCTCGGCGTAGCTATCTCCATTCTGGCTCTCTTGGATCGTGGTTTGCACACCACTTGCAGGGTCAGGATCGGTATCAGGTATTGCAGTCCATGCCGTACCGCTAGTACCGCCGTAAGGAATATCTGCGACACCTTTAACTTCAACGTTAACCGTTTTAGTCCCTAGGATTTCTTCATCAACTTGTGCGCCAGTAGAGAGGTTCGCGGTGTCTTTAACCACACCGGTTACATCAAAAGTAAAATCGACATTGCTGTGTTTAGTCGGAACGATCTCTACATTGGCTAAGTCGGAATACACCACTTCCTGATAATCAATACCGTTAATGGTGATTGTAGGAACTGGGGTCGTAGTTCCAAGGAAATAAAGCACCGCACCTTCGGTTATATTACTGATGCGAACAAACAGCTCTTCGGAGCCATCAGTGTCCACCGAGCCATTCATGGTGATCACTTCATCCAACGTGAAGGCATCTTTGTTCGCCAGAGGACCTAGGTAATCTGGGTCATCAATATTGTCTTCGTTAATACGAATCCTGTTAACACTGAACGACCCAGGGTCCGCATCGGCAGTTACATCAATGATAATGTTTTGCTCAACAGAGCGAGCGGTCGTTTTGTCTAACCCGCCGTTCGCTGAATCATCGTATGGGTTAAGCGTCTCTTCAGTAATTGCCGTCGCTTTGAACTCAATTTGTCCAGAGAAGTTATCGATTGGGTTGACGACAGTGCTATTGATATCGCCAGCTGCAATAATATAAACACCATTAACGGGCGTTAACAGATTGCCATTTTGATCCAACAGCTCAAACTTCCCATCACCCTGAATCGCTTCAAGTTCATAGGTAATGGTTTCAGTACGGCTGTTATCTTGAGACTCTGCGTTCAGCTGCAGCGTCACATTGTCCTCATCTTCATTCACTTGATATTGATAAGTGCTATTCGCATCATCCCAAGTCGCAATGTCGGCAACCGCTTCAATTTCAATTCTAAAGTTTGAGTTTACGGTGTGGTCTAGCGAACCATTATTATCAATCTCGAGTTCGTAGTTAATTCGTACACCATTGTTATTCGAACCGTAATTTTGGTCTGGGACAAAGAACAAGTTGTCGATTGTCGCGATGGTGTCTAATGGTTGATTAGTACTTGGAGCAAAGCTCTGCTGCATTTGAGGTGGACCAAACAAGATATCACCGTTTGGTTCTGCCACTAGTTTGTGATATTCCACGCCATCAAAGTAATAGAACGTCCCTCTGTGATTGCCACTCTGGATCGTCAGTTGGCCAATGGACTCGTTGTTATCTTGGTCCTTCAGGTTAACCTGTAACGCAACTTGTGCAGGAGCATCAGGTAACCCACTTTGATTATCTTGGGTATTCTCTAGGCTTGGGGCATCTCCCGTTGCGTAAGGGATTGTAGAGTCTCTACCCGCATCCTCAAACGTAGTCACTTTCAGCGAGATTGCTGAAGACTCTTCATCCGTAATCGTGATGTTCAATGGCGTAGATGACGTATCTAAATCACTGTCTGTCGCAATCACATTGATCGAGAAGTCGATAGTGTCTCCATCATGATCGAGATAATTGGTCGCTCTAAACTCCACTTCACCATTGGAATTTATGCGCAGTCTACCAAGCTCACGAGTATCGATACCGCCACTACCATCGTCGGTTTGTTCGTACACTCGTACTTGTTGGCTACCGCTATTTAAATCGAAACTGCTGCTGTACGGCCCGTTGTTTCCTGTACGGAAAACAATATCTGCACCATTACTGGTAATGCCCTCAATTCGACTCAGTACCGCGCCATCCGCGCCGACATCCGTCGCATTAGCAAACATGTCAACTTTGGAATTACCATAGCCCTGGCCTTCAATTCGTGTGATCGATTGAGTTGTCACCAATGGAACATCATCAGTCACCGTGATTTTCAAATCGATCGCGTTTGATTGGTCTTGATCAAAATCTTCTGCAACAACAGAAAAATTAAGGTCAACCGCATTTTCATCCGCACCATCAGGGTGCTTAAGGGGTTTAAACAATTCAAACTGATAGCTGTTATCAGAGGTATCGAAAATAATCTCAAACACAGCTTCATTACTCGTTGCAGTTTGAGCAACGTAAGTAAATGTTGTGCCGCTTTGTGAAACAGCTAGCCACTCTAAGCTTTCTCCATCGGAGGTTAAGCCAGTCAGAACCAAATCTTCATCAACCAGTTCATACTTCACAACACCATCCGCGCCTTCATCGACAGTGAACAGGCCATTGATAATGGTGTCTTCAGATTGATCTGAACCAATACCAGTAAGATCGTCTTCATCGACAACCGTTTCACCCGTTGGCGCACTCATTACTGGCGCATCGTCTAGCACCTCGATTGGCAATACGTATTGGTTAGAATCATCACCATCGCCATCAACTGCAACGACATCGAACGGTATTGTAAGTGTATCGAGGTTGCTCGGTGTCGTGGCGTGATTGAGAGGACCAAGCAAGGTAAACGTGTAAGCACCATCATCAGTCAGCACTAATGTGAAAATTGGCGTTCCGCCTGGGTCAGTTGCACCTTGGTAGGTGGTCGTGTTAGCAGCACCTGTGATCTCAGTGATCTTAATACCTTCATTGCCAGACGATAGCGTCGCTTCTAGAGTTGAGATATTGCGTAGTTCGTAAACCTCAACTTGGTCGGCACCTTCGGTGGTAACAAACGAACCCGTCGCTTGTGCCAGAGTACCCAAATCATCTTCATCAACCACAAACGTACTTGCGACAGATGTGTCAGTAATGGTTGGCACATCATCAGTAATGGTCACTGTTAGCGGTTTCACAGCTGAGTCAGTGTTGTCTTTGTCGACAGCGATCACTGGCAAGGTAAATATTTGATCGTTATTACCCTGTACTGGCAGGTGATCTAACTCTTCCAGTAAGGTGAATGTGTACTCTCCTAGAACCAGACTGCTAAAGGTGATGGTGAAAATATCCGTTTGGACACCCCCACTTTCTACGAAACCAATATAGTTCCCACTGTTGGCAGGATCTTCTTTTAGCTGAACCACCAAACCATCTGCCTTCAGATCGCCAGACGTGTTGAATTGAGTGGTATCAATACGGAAGTGGCTCACATCGTCACTTCCAGCTGTGAAAGTAATGGTTTCAGTTTGGCTAACAGGTAAACCCGGTGAAGAACCATCAATCAGATTTGCTTCTTCCAACGCGACAGTCGGTACGGTGTCGATAGTTGGTGGCGCGCCATCGGCAATAGTTAACGTCACGGTAGACGTCACGATATCGCCATCTTTATCTTCAGATGTCACCGTAATGGTCTTGACGATATCGCCACCAGAGTGGTCTAGATTGCGATTAGGTTCAAAACGCACATCACCTTCAAGCGTGATAAACAAAGAACCTTCTGCAAATACAAACTTTTGCTCTCCTGTATTACTTTGTACCAGAGACGACTCAGGTTGGCTGCCATAGGTAAACTTAGTGATTGTGGCACCATCCGCACTTTGTGCTGGCATCACATCAAACGTTGTTGTGGTCGGCGTCCCAGTGCTTGGTTCAGTGATGCTAAGGGCACCAGACTGCATTAACTGGACATCATCGGTGATGATTACTGAAAGCGGTTTAGACGCTGAAATATCGCCATCAGTATCTTGCGCATAAACGGAAAGATCAAAACTCAGATCGTTGTTTCCTAAGCCATCAACGTGATCCAAACGCTCCAGCAGCGTAAAGGTATACTGGCTAGGATTAGTATCATCAAAATCTAGGGTGAATATGATTTTCTCACCACCCGAACCATCCGTCGTAAACGCAATGTAGTCGCCAGAACCCGCAGGCTCCTCACGTAAACTCAATTCAAGGCCATCAGACTTCAATACGCCGTTGGTATTGAACAGCCCAACTTCGACGACTATTTTTCCAATGTCATCACTGCTTGCTAGCGAGGTGATAGTCTGAGTCACACTGACAGGCGTTCCGCTAGGTGTCGAACCATCCGCAAGTAAGCTTTCCGACAAGCTGACACTTGGCACAACGTTGATTATTGGTCCATCGCCATCAACAATCGTAAGCGTGACTGTTGATGAAAAGGTATCTTTATCAAAGTCAGAAGACGTAAACACAATCGACTTAACAATGTCGCCCGCAGAATGGTCTAGATTTCGGTTTGGTTCGAACCTTACATCACCGCTTAGCGTGACAAACAGTGAGCCTTCAGTGAAGGTAAACTCTTGCTCGCCATTGTTAGTTTGATCCAAGGTGATCGCTGAACCGCCACCAAAAGTAAACTGAGTAATGGTCGCCCCATCAGCACTTGGTGTAGGCATTACATCAACAGTAGCAGTGGTTGGTGTGCCAGAATTCGGTTCTGTGATGCTTAAAGTGCCATCTTGCATCTGTTGAATGTCATCTTGTATCGTTACCATGACATCGCGTTTAACCGAATCATCACCATCGGTATCAACGGCGTAAACAGGCAGGTTGAAGTTGAGGCTGTTATTAAGATCACCATCAAGGTGATCTAACGCCTCAATCAAAGTGAAGGTGAACAGCCCTTTATTAACGCTATCAAAGCTAATCGTGAAGACATCGGTTACATTACCTGCCCCATCATCGGTATAGCCAATGTAATCACCTGGAGAAGACGGATCTTCTTTTAACTGAACAACAAGACCATTTGATTTGAGTAAGTCGCCAGGATTGAACTCGTTGGTTGCAATTCTAAAGTGGCTTAAATCATCACTACCCACGGTATAAGTGATCGTTTGTGTCGAGCTAACCGCTGAACCACTCGGCATAGAGCCATCAGCAAGACCAACTTCCGATAGGTTAATATCTGGCACTACATCGATAACCGGATCAATTCCGTCTTTGATCGTCAAAGTGACATCCGCGGTATCGGTATCGTTATCAAAATCACTGGTCGTCACGACTATCGTTCTCACGATATCGCCAGATGAATGGTCTAGATTTCTGCTTGGTTCAAAGCGCACCTCACCTTCAATCGTGATGTACAGTAAGCCATCGGTTACGGTAAAAACTTGTTCTGTAGACACAGTTGGGTCTAACGTAACAGCCGTGCCACCATCGTAGATAAACTGAGTCACTTTCGCGCCATCAGCACTCTGTGTCGGCATAACGTCGATTGTTGGCGTGGTTGGCGAACCTGCTGCTATATCAGCAAGTGAAGGCTCAGTGATACTTAGCACCCCATCTTGAACGCCTTGCACATCATCGGTGATCACCACGGTCATTGGCGACATTGCAGAATCATCACCATCGGTATCAACCGCTAAAACAGGGATATCAAAACTTAGAGTATTGTTTTGTAATCCATCTGCATGGTCTAACGCTTCAAGCAGTGTGAACGTGTATTGCCCTAGATTGGTTGTCGAGAAACTGATCGTGAAGACGTTGGTTTCTACGTTAGAACCGTCCTTGACGAAGCCAATGTAATTACCAGAATTCGCTGGCTGCTCTTTTATCTCAACCTCTAAGCCATTGGACTTTAAAGCTCCAGACGTATTGAACTGTGCTGGGTCAATTCTGAAGTGACTCACATCGTCACTACCCTCTGTGTAGGTAATAACTTGAGTCATCGTCACTGGATTACCGGTCGGCGAAGAACCGTCAGCGAGATCCACTTCTGAGAGCGTAATTCCAGGGACTAAATCGATCGTTGGAAGATCACCATCGGTAATCTTCAATGTCACGGTAGATGAGACGATATCACCATCAAGGTCAGTAGATGTAACAACAATCGTCTTGGTAATATCACCACTCGTGTGATCTTGATTTCGCACAGGCTCGAATCGTATCTCACCTTCTGTGGTAATAAATACAGAACCTTCAGTGAACACAAACTCTTGCTCGCCATTCACATTGAGATCAAGGCTTTCTGCACTGTTTCCATCAAACACAAATGAAGTGATTTTTGCTCCATCTGCGCTCTGATTTGGCATCACGTCCAGAGTATTCGATGTTTCGACGGCTCCCGCAGGCTCGCGACTGGTTATTGTTCCGCCTTGCATCAACTGCACATCATCACCAATAGTCACGCCAAGCTGAGAAACTAACGAATCGTCGCCGTCACTATCCACCGCATACACAGGCAGATCAAAACTCAGGTCGTTGTTGCCACGTGCATCTTGATGATCCAAGGCTTCGATTAAGGTAAAGGTGTATTCACCTAAGGTTGTCCCAGAAAAACTCAACGTAAATACTGTGGTTACCGCATTCGACGAGCTGGTTGTAAATCCGATGTAGTTGCCCGACCCTTGCGGATCTTCACGTAATTCAACAGCTAAACCATTCGATGTAAGTGCATCGTTGGTATTGAACTCTGTTGGTTCAAGGCGGAAGCGAACCACATCATCACTTTGATTGGTGAAGGTGATCGTCTCGGTTTGACTTACCGCACTGCCACTTGGGGCAGAGCCATCCGTCAGGTTTGTTTCAGATAAGCTAACCGTTGGAATAACATCAATAGTTGGAATAGCACCATCGGTGATCGTTAACGTAACGGTTGAAGTGACTGAGTCTTTGTCGAAATCGCTTGAGGTCACCACTATCGACTTAACTATGTCGCCGGCCGTATGGTCAAGATCTCGATTAGGCTCAAAGCGAACTTCACCTTCGAGGGTAATGTACAATTTACCTTCCGCGAAAATAAACTGCTGTTCGTCTGAAATATTTTGATCGAGGGTCTTTACGACGCCATCATAAGTGAACTGAGTGATGGTCGCGCCGTCAGCACTTTGGTCTGGCATGACATCAAAAGTGGCCGTGGTCGGTGTACCAGCCGCTAAATCAGCGACGGTCGGCTCGGTAATATTGATCGCACCATCTTGCATGATTTGAACATCATCACCAATGGTTACATTGAGTTGAGACACTAAAGAATCATCGCCATCGCTGTCTACCGCATAGACCGGAAGATCAAAGCTCAGATCATTGTTCGCTAGGCCATCTGCATGGTCTAACGCTTCCAATAAAGTAAAGGTGTATTCACCAAGAGTCGTGGTCGAGAAGCTAACCGTGAATACTGGAATTTCAGTGTTTGAACCATCAGTAATAAAGCCGATATAAGTACCCGGATTCGCTGAATCTTCTTTTATCTCGACCGCAAACCCATTCGATTTCAGTGCACCACCGACATTAAACTCAGTTGGTTCAATGCGGAAACTCGTCACATCATCACTTTGGTTAGTGAAAGTAATCGTCTCGGTTTGACTTACTGCGCTACCGCTCGGGTTAGAGCCATCGCTAAGGTTAGTTTCAGATAGAGTAACGCTTGGCACGGCATCGATGGTTGGGATATCACCATCGGTAATCGTCAGCGTAACCGTTGCTGTCACTGGATCGTTATCGAAGTCACTTGAAGTCACCACAATCGACTTCACGATGTCTTCGCTCGTTGTGTGGTCTAAATTACGATTTGGCTCAAAACGCACGTCACCTTGAAGAGTGATGAATAACTCTCCTTCCGTAAAGCTGAACTTTTGCTCGCCATTGTCAGCTTGATCAAGTGTTCGAAGTTGACCATCGTAGGTGAACTGAGTGATTGTCGCGCCGTCAGCACTTTGCGTTGGCATCACATCGATGGTATTGGTCGTTACAGTGCCACCAGCCAAATCAGCAACATTCGGTTCAACGATATCTAATGTGCCGTTTTGCATGATTTGAACATCATCACCGATAGTCACATTGAGTTGAGACACCAACGAATCATCACCATCTTTATCAACAGCGTAAACCGGCAGGTCAAAGCTTAGGTTATTATTTCCTAGCCCATCAACGTGATCTAACGCTTCCAACAGTGTGAAGGTGTATTGACCGATATTGGTATCCGAAAAACTAATCGTGAACACGTTCGTTTCAACATTAGGCGCCGTCGTCACAAAGCCGATGTAGCCACCCGGCGTACTTGGGTCGACTTTCAACTCAACCGTCAGTCCATTCGATTTTAGAAGGCCACCAATATTGAACTCAGTAGGTTCAATACGGAAACTCGTCACATCATCACTTTGATTGGTGAAGGTAATCGTCTCAGTTTGACTGACCGCACTGCCACTTGGAGCAGAGCCATCACTCAGGTTGCTTTCAGATAACGTAACACTTGGTACATTATCAATCGTTGGAATATCGCCATCGGTAATGGTCAGCGTAACCGTTGAAGAAACAAGATCGTTATCAGAATCGCTTGAAGTCACCACTATTGATTTAACAATGTCTCCACCAGTGTGGTCAAGATTGCGATTAGACTCGAAACGCACGTCGCCTTGTAGGGTGATATACAGCGAACCCTCAGCAACATCAAACTTCTGTTCACCCGTATCGCTTTGGTCAAGTGTTAGTACCGCTCCACCATCGTAGGTAAACTGAGTAATGGTCGTTCCATCAGCGCCTTCTTCATCAAGAACATTAACCGTTGTCGTGGTCGGCGTAGCTGCCGCTAAATCCGAGACCGTTGGCTCTTCAATATTGAGTGAGCTATTGACCATCACTTGAACGTCATCGGTGATCGTCACCGCCAACGGAGACATCAGAGAGTCGTCACCGTCGCTATCGACGGCATAAACTGGCAAGTTAAATGTTAGGTCGTTATTGCCTTGAATCGGCGTGTGGTCAATCGCTTCGAGAAGCGTAAAGGTGTATTCACCCAAATTGGTACTGCTGAAATCAAGAGTGAAAACGGTAGTTTCAGTATTCGAAATATCAGTCGTGAAACCGATATAATTACCCGACCCCGCAGGTTCTTCCCTAAGCTCGATAACCAGACCATCGGACGTAAGAGAATCGCCAACGTTAAATTCACTAGGCTCTAAACGGAATTTCTCAACATCGTCACTTTGGTTGGTGAAAGTGATCGTCTCGGTTTGACTAACCGCGCTACCACTCGGGTTCGAACCATCACTCAGATTCGTTTCAGATAAGCTAACCGTTGGAATAACATCAATGGTTGGGATATCGCCATCGGTGATCGTCAATGTAACCGTTGAAGTCACCGAATCTTTATCGAAGCCGCTTGAGGTCACCACAATCGACTTCACGATATCTTCGCTCGTGGTATGGTCGAGATCGCGGTTGGGCTCGAAACGCATTTCGCCTTCAAGGGTGATGAACAAGCTACCTTCCGCGAAGTTAAATTGCTGCTCGCCTGAAATGCTTTGATCGAGTGTGTTTACGACACCGTCATAAGTGAACTGAGTGATGGTCGCACCATCTGCACTTTGATCAGGCATTACATCAATGGTGTTGGTCGTTACAGTGCCAGCAGCCAAATCTGCGACGGTTGGCTCGATGATATCTAACGTGCCGTCTTGCATGATTTGAACGTCATCACCAATAGTTACATTAAGCTGCGATACCAATGAGTCATCGCCATCGCTGTCTACCGCATAAACAGGAAGTTCAAAGCTTAGATCGTTTTTATCTAGGCCATCCACATGGTCTAGCGCTTCAAGTAAGGTAAAAGTGTATTCACCTAATGTAGTAGCAGAGAAACTAATGGTGAACACTGGGATTTCAGAGCCAGAACCGTTGGTAATAAAACCGATGTAAGTGCCTGGGTTAGCAGAGTCTTCTTTTATCTCGACCGCAAACCCATTCGATTCCAGTGTCCCACCGACATTGAATTCAGTTGGTTCAATACGAAATTTAGCAACATCGTCACTACCAGCAGTAAAGGTAATCGTATCGGTTTGGCTCACCGCACTTCCGCTTGGAGAAGATCCATCAGCAAGATTTGTTTCTGAGAGAGTAACAGGCGGGATCAAATCAATGATTGGATCTTGGCCGTCAGTGATACTTAGCTCAAGCGTTGAAGTGTCAGTGTCGCCATCACCATCTTCAGCTAAAAATGAGAACTGTTTTACAATGGTTTCACTGTTTGTGTGGTCAATATCGCGCGCAACTTCAAAACTAAAATCGCCATTTAGTGAGATGGTTACGACACCCTCAGTAAAACTGAATGTTTGAGCAGCATCTGGCAGCAAGCTCTGATCTAGTGAGTAATCAACACCATCATAGTTAAAAGATTGAATTGTTGAGCCATCAGCGCCTTCAAAATTAAATAGGTTGTACGAAACAACCGTATCACCAGTCAACGTTGGTTCATCGACAGAGACAACATTATCCACTAATTCAACAACATCATCTTTTACATTAACGAGAATTTCTGCGGCTTCTGGTGTACTCGAACCGCCAGATAGTGCAGAACGATCCCCATCCGCATCTACCGCATAAATTGGCAGTGCAAAAGTTAATAACGCATCTTCAGCGCCTTGATGAGACAGTTCTTCATAGAGGTTAAATTCATAGTTACTCAATGATGGGCTATCAATTTTTACGTCAAAGACCGTAATTCTTGTGCCGTTTACCTCAACATAGCCTTCATAAGTACGTACGCCATTAGTTTCATCAACCAATTCGAGTAACACAACCTCACCGTTAGATATCAGTGTGCCACTAGTATTAAACTCTGCAGGTTCAAGTTCATGATGATCGATAATGTCACTATCAAAAGTCTTTGAGGTAACACTGCCACTGCCTGATACTGTCGCTGTTCCCTCCTGAGAACCGCCAACAATACCAGCTTCATCAACATCGATACTGTCGACATTGGTAATAACTGGTTTAGCACCATCTGAAATAGCGAGGTTGATGGTATTGGTTACCACATCTTGGTCAAAATCAGTAACCGTGATTGGCAAAGAGAAAGACAGCGAATCAGTACCAACTTGCTCTATCGGTCTCAATTGCTCAAATCGATAGGTACCGTCAGTATCTAAGCTAACGGTTAAAATAACGTCACTGCTACCTTGAATTGACAGCGTGATGGTACTGCCATCAGCAGACAACGATGCAACGGTCGCCTGATTATCGCTGAGCCACCCATCAAACTGGTCCAGTGCACTTGAATCAAATACGACTGATTGAAGATTATCACTGCCAATATTGGAGAATGTCCCTTCGATTGGAGCATTGCTTGTTTCTACGTTATTGATATTGACACTTTCAGCAGACGGATCGACCCCATCAACCACGGCAACTTGCGCATTGATTGGTGTTGCTAATGGGTTTCCGGCGGTGTCTTCACCTTGAATATCAAAAGTGATGTTAATTTGATCGCCTGTATAGGAAACCTGACCACCGCCAATAGAAGGTACATGGTCAATTGGCTGAGAAATCGTTGTGGTCAATGAAAGCTCAGCGTTGTTTCCAACACTAACAACATCGATGTCGATGCGTAATACTTCATCGGTGCCTTGAACACCTATGATAGAGTTCGTCGCCGCATCATAAGTAAACGTAACGGGTTGACCACTTGAGGTAATATCACTGTTTAGCTCTGTGAGTAGCGAAGCGAGAGACAGTGCTTCTGGAACAAAAGAATCAGGGGAGAGCGCTAAACTACCAGCAATAATCGTTTCGGTAGTTGTAATAGATTGGGGATAGGTATTACCAGAAATGGAGCCTTCAGTGAGCACTTCACTGATTGATTGACCGCCCGATGAACGGGTTATTGTTCTGAACTCTTCTCGGTCTTCATCAACCGTTTGTTCTGCTAGACCTGCTGTCTCAAAAAATGTCGACGGATGAGTTTCTGTGTAGTTATAGTCAATCGTCACAAAGCCAGCGTTTGCAGAACCTAATCCGCCACCCGCAGCCGTTGCTTCTAAGATTTGGGTCGGATCGGCGCCACCTAAAATCGCTTCTTGGATTGCAGCAAATTCATCATCATCAAAATCTCCTGCATCGGCTTGCTGTAAGTCAAAATTAACTTCTCCAGCGATCGGAGCATCAGCCCACGCTAAGTCTTGATCAACACAACCAACACAATTACTTGCCACTTCAGTGACACCGTTTGAGGTACCTAATAAAAGCTCTGCTTGGTTTGCAGTGATAACAATCTCGTTTTCACGAATAATATCGCCAACTGAAATTTTTCGTGCGCTTCCGTCAGACTTAACCGCAATGACTTCTCCACTCACTGCCTCTACAACTGCAGCTTGGCGCGAAACTTCAATACCCATATATCCCCCGAGGTCACAAAATGCTGTATTGCCCAACATCGTGAAAATGATAGTAATAACGGTTTCAGGCTTAAATTATATTCAGAATTTATTCTCTGCATTAACAATCAATTACGTAGAATGATGTATGTGATGCGTTAGTTCCGTTTCGCCTGTTTTCTTTATAGTTTACTTAACCTTAAGCCTAGTCTTCCTTATCCGAAATGTCATGTCTGTGCGAAGTGACTTCTTTTCACAAATCTAGGCATTCACTTTAGTTTGTTCATGGACTAAGCAAAAGTTTATAGGGTGTTGATTAGTATGCAATAAAATGCACAGCTTAATTACACCTCAAATTTTTATAACTATATACAGTAATCAGATTGATAAATCATTACCAAATATGGGGTATTAACTCGGGTGAGCTATACGCTCATAACAAAGAAAAAGTAAGTCTCAAATTTGAGACAACATGCAGAACAAAGTCGATATAATTGCAATCAAAGTTAGTAAAACAAGCTGCATATACCGTAATTATTGGGGTATTAAATCTCGCTGTAAAAAACGAACTCACTTCTAAAGGTTCGCGACTTTGCCTCCATACACAAACTAAAAAGCCCACCAAGTTAAACCTGGTGAGCTTGTGAATCAGTATGCAGTGTTATGTGCTTTGCTATAAAAGATTATGACTTAGCCAGGCGATTCGCCGTCCAAACATAAAGCAATTCAAGAGCAATCGTAGCGCCAGCCAATGCCGTAATCTCGCTTTGGTCATACGCTGGAGAAACTTCTACAACGTCCATACCAACCATGTTGATTCCTTGTAGACCACGGATAATTTTCAGAACTTTGTCTGAATTCAAACCACCGCATACCGGAGTACCTGTCCCCGGAGCAAAAGCAGGATCGAGACAATCGATATCAAACGTTAGGTAAACTGGCTTATCACCAACAATGTCTTTCACTTGAGCAATGATCTCGTCCACGTTCATGTCGTTCGCTTGCATCGCGTTAATAACGTTAAAGCCGTGGCCTTCCTGCTTGTACTCTGTACGAATACCAATTTGCACTGAATGTTCAGGCGAAATTAAACCTTCATTTGGCGCATGGTAGAACATAGTACCGTGATCGTAACGACTGCCCTGACTGTAAGTGTCAGTGTGCGCGTCGAAGTGAATCAGAGCCATCTCACCGTACTTCTTGCCGTATGCTCTAAGCAAAGGCAGTGTAATGAAGTGATCGCCACCTAAACCTAACAGCGTTTTACCACTGTTTAGAATCGCATCAGCAGCCGCTTCTAAACGCTGAGTTAAATCTTCAGCATCACCGCAATCAAACACAAGATCGCCAGCATCAATCACTGAGGTATATTCAAATACATTGAAGTCCCAAGGAAACTTTTTGCCTTCCCACGCCAAGTTTACAGACGCACGACGAATCGCATCCGGTCCCATACGAGCACCCGGACGACCAGACGTCGCCATATCTAACGGCGCGCCCAACACAACCACATCAGCGTCGTTGTCGATTGGGTTTTGAACTAATGGACGACGCATGAACGTCATCGCATTGGAGTACAACGAGTAATCTGGTTTGGTAAATAGATCTTTCATTAAGAATCCTCAAGATAGGTGTAACCCATCAAGCCTTGCTCTAACTCTTCAAGTACGCTTTGCTGCTCTTGCTCTGGTACTTTTGCCGTTACCAATTCTTTGTAGTTCTGACGAATTAGGTCCATATCAATGTGAACATAACGCATCATGTCTTCAACCGTGTCGCCTTCGTTGATGTAGTCGATGTTTGCTTCGCCGCTCTCATCGACATTCACCACGACACTGTGCGTATCACCAAATAGGTTATGCATATCACCCAAGATCTCTTGGTACGCCCCTACCAGGAAGAAGCCCATTAGATATGGTTCATCTGGGTTCCACGCAGGTACTGGCAATGTTGTTTCGATACCTTGGCCATCAACATACTGGTCAATCGTACCGTCAGAATCACATGTGATATCCAGTACTACCGCGCGTCGCTCGTCCGCATTATCCAAACCGCTCAGTGGCAACACAGGGAACACCTGCTCGATACCCCACGCGTCTGGCAGCGATTGGAACAACGAGAAGTTCACGAAGAACTTATCAGCCAAACGCTCGCTCAACTCATCCAAGATTGGACGGTGGTAGCGGTTCTTAGTACTCATTCGAGAGCTAAGTTCGTAGTTAATACGCAAAGACATCTGTTCTGCCCAAGCACGATGCTGAAGGTTCAGCATGCCTGTCGCAAATTGGTTGTGTGCTTCTGCGATATCACTTTGCGTGTCGTTGTAGATCTCAATTAGCGCGCGGTCATCATTACCTGCATCTAACTCCAAGAAGTTCTTCCACATGTTGTTTAGCAACAGTGGTGCGTCTGCGTCTGGCGCCGCCATGTCTTCTGGCGAGTAGCTTTCGGTACCAATCACGTTAGTCACTAGTACTGCATGGTGCGCAGTCAGTGAACGACCAGATTCCGAAATAATCACAGGCTGTGGTTGATTGTAGAGTTTACAAATATCCCCTACTGTCATCACGATGTTGCGAGCGTACTCAAGCAAGCCGTAGTTCATTGAGTTTGAAGATTGACTGCGTGTGCCGTCGTAATCGACCGCCAAACCACCACCCACATCTAGGTACTTCAGTTGAGCACCTATATCACGCAGTTCACAGTAAAAACGAGCCGCTTCACTCACACCATTTCGCACATCACGAATATTCGCCATTTGCGAGCCAAGGTGGAAATGCACTAGCTCTAAAACATCCAGTTGATCTTCTGCTTTCAAGCGTTCGATAACGGTAAGCACTTGTGATGCAGACAAGCCAAACTTCGACTTCTCACCACCACTTGCTTGCCATTTACCCGCGCCTTGAGAAGCAAGACGAATGCGTAAACCTAAACGAGGTTTCACGCCAAGCGCTTTTGCTTCAGAAAGGACAAGATCAAGCTCTGACAACTTCTCTAAAACGATGAATACTTTGTGGCCTAGTTTTTCGCCAATAAGCGCAAGACGGATGTATTCTCTGTCTTTATAACCATTACAAACGATCACTGAGCTCGCTTTTTGAGCCAGCGCCAATACCGCTAATAGTTCAGGTTTGCTGCCCGCCTCTAGACCTAATTGCTTCTGCTCTAATTGAGCTTGGCTTGCTAAGATCTCGTCAACCACTTCTTTTTGTTGGTTAACTTTAATCGGGTAAACAAGTAGGTAACGGTTATCGTACTGATATTCGTCGATCGCTTGGTTGAATGCGTTACAGATATTGTGCACACGTTGATGCACTATTTGAGGAAAACGCACAAGAGCAGGCAAACCAATATTTCGCTGCTCTAACTGTTTTACGATCTGACTTAGCGGAACTTGATGATCGGTTTCGCTCGGTGAGACATACACCTCACCGTTATCATCAATTCCATAAAAACCTTGGCTCCAGTGCTTTACATTATACTCAGCACGGATGCGTTCCAAATTAACCGAATTTTCCAATTCTAGAGACCTCACACTATAGGGCCATCGACAGAATATACCTCTTTGGAATAGCGAGGTATAACCCAACAAAAAACGTTCAAAAACGATTTGTTGGCTGCATTAACCGATATTATTAAGAGCGAGTCCAACCATTGATATTTGTGGTGACGATTATGTTTTTTTATCGACAGATCGACTTAAAGTGACAGGTAAGGAATTACAAGGTTTTAGGGTAAAAAACAGGCTGAAGCGCATTAAATATAAAGCAATTTCTCACATTAAATTAGGGAGAAAAATGTGCAGGAACCATAAGATTTTTAGTAAATTGAGTGAGGTTAAGTCAGAATTGTGACAAATATAAGCACTTCATAATCTGAACTCTCGTTATCACCAACACAGCTTGTATCCCGCGATTCGATGCCGATAAACACTTCATTCTTCCTACTAGAACTCGCTCACTTCAATGTTGTGACCGCTCAATTTTTGAACTTTTCTCGCGCATATCTTGTATTCGATTCGATCTTCTTGTAATTTTAACTGACCAACCAATCGGTCAGCCTTCGAATTTAGGGGATACTATGAGCCATAATCTAGACCTTGAACCAAACACGTCGAGCACCAACGACATGGATCAAATGTTCAACCGACAAAAAGATCACTACCGCAATAACGTTAATCCTACGCTTGAGCAGAGAAGAGAAAACCTCTCAGTATTAAAAGCGTTGTTAATGCGCTATCAAGAGCAATTGATTGAGGCAGTATCTGAAGATTATGGCCATCGAGCAAAGCACGACAGCTTGATTGCTGATATCACCCCTTCTCTTCACCAGATCAATTACAGCGTGAAGAACCTTAAGAAGTGGTTGAAGCCATCACGCCGCAAAGCTGGTTTGATGCTAACGCCAGCAAAGATCACGGTTCATTATCAGCCAGTGGGCGTTGTGGGTATCATTGTTCCTTGGAACTTCCCAGTCATGCTCTCTTTAGGCCCTCTGATCACAGCGTTAGCAGCCGGCAACACATCGATGCTCAAGATGTCGGAGTTTACTCCAGCAACCAACCGAGTTTTAAAAGCGATGTTGGCCGAAGGCTTTAGTGAAGATCAGGTTGCGATTATCGAAGGCGAAGCTGACGTTTCCGCTAAATTTAGCCAACTGCCGTTTGACCATCTCCTTTTCACAGGCTCAACCGCTGTGGGTAAACACGTTATGAGAGCAGCGGCTAACAACTTAACACCAGTTACCCTGGAGTTAGGCGGCAAATCTCCAACCATCATTGCCCCTGATTTTGATGTAGCTGACGCTGTTGAACGTATCCTGTTTGCAAAAAGCTTAAACGCTGGCCAGATATGTGTAGCGCCTGATTACATCTTATTGCCGCGAGAAAAATCGGACGAGTTCATCACAGCCTATAAGCGTTATTTCAAGAAGCTTTATAAAGCCGGTATTGAGAGCAAAGACTTAACCTCAGTGATCAACATGCGCCAATACAATCGCTTGAAAGGTGTCATTGAAGACGCACAAGCCAAAGGCGCGGTTATTCACACGGTAACCGAACAAGCACAAGACGATGTAAACCACAGAATGACGCCGCACCTTCTCACCGAAGTGAACGATAAGATGCTCGCTATGCAAGAAGAGCTGTTTGGTCCTGTTTTGCCTATCGTTCCTTATGATTCCATCGAAGAAGCAATCAACTACATCACAGAGAGAGAACGCCCACTGGCTCTGTACCTAATGAGCCATAATAAAGAAACCCAAGACAAGTTTTTATCAGACACGCACTCTGGCGGCGTGTGTATTAATGATTCTTTGGTGCATGTGGCTGCAGAAGACGCGCCGTTCGGTGGTATCGGCCCTTCAGGCATGGGACACTATCACGGCATTGAAGGCTTCAAGACGTTTAGCCATGCCAAAACCGTTCTAAGTAGAGGAAAAATCAACTTCACCAAGTTAATGCATCCTCCTTACAACAACCCAATCAAGAAACTGATGTTCAAAGTACTCAATAGATGATCACCAAAAGACAAAAAATCCTAGATGCTGCGCTCCTGCTCTTCTCTCAACAAGGGCTAGAGGGCACATCTACCGGACAAATAGCGAAAACAGCCGGCGTGGCAAAAGCGACGTTGTTCCACCACTTCGAAAACAAATCTCTATTGATTGATGAACTGTTTCGCGAGCTGAAGCTAGAGCTATTCTCGACCCTTCAACCGCACACTGATGTGGTAGTAGAAGATCGCTACCAAGCCTTTAAGTTCATGTGGTTCACAGGGATTGAGTGGGCATTAGAGAATCCAGTTGCGATGAAGTTCTTCACCAATGTTCATTTCGACCCAACGACTCAAACTCGAGAAGTGATTGTTTCACAGATGTTCGCATCGTTAGACGAGATCATTTTGAAAGGGCAAGAGGATGGTGAATTAATGGTGTTAGACATTAACCTTGTGAGGCACTTCATCCATAGCCACTTTCTGATTTGTGCAAACTGGCTGATTGAACAAAGCAAGTCTCCACCAGAGCAAACATCGAAGTACATCAACGATAGCTTTGATATGTGTTGGCGCGCCGTTGGTGGGCAAACCAAGTAGCTTTAGCTTTAAGTCCAAGGCTCTAAACTCTAAGTTCTAAGCCCAAAGATATAAGTTCTAGACTCAACTTATTTCCAATAATGATCACTAAAGCGCCACACAGGCGCTTTAATTATTTGAACACAATTTAATCACCTCAACATATTGACTCAGAGTACTTTCTTTCAGTACCATCCCACCATCATTTCAAAAGAGAATAACGCCATAATGAAGTACTAACATCCTGACATCCGATTTATTTTTATAAAAATCATTTGGACACTCGGGGTTAGTGGGCGTTACTTCGTCATCTATTTTCGCGACAAATCAAGCTCTTAAAGATCCGTTTTTTGACAAACACACATCTTTAAGATCAGTACCTCAAAGACAGAAATCAGATCAACACCCTATTTCCTATCTTTGATTGGCATACTACCTAAGTAACGTCTTTGGCGATCTATACATAGAATTCTGTGTAGGGTTCTGTATAGAAAAAGCGCCTCACCCCTTTTACTCGTTTACACGTAAAGGGAGGTATTTCTATGCCTACTATATTAGCCAATAATCTCTCATTCCAACTCGATACTGGTGAGTGGTTATTCAAAAACATCACCTTTAATTTGAGCACTCGCCTCACAGGACTAGTCGGAAGAAATGGGGCTGGAAAGTCATTGTTACTTTCGTTGCTCGTTGGACAAAAACAGCCCACAACGGGCAGTGTTTCGCGCCAAGGTTCAATCGGCTTTTACTCTCAGTTACCATCAACGCTACTGGATACCAACATCACCATCGCTGACTTCTTAGGGCTCACCGAAAAGTTAGAAGCGTTAAGCGCCATAGAACAAGGTAGCTGTGAAGTGAAGCTCTTCAATATCATTGGCGATGATTGGGATCTAGAGGCACGTACCCAGCAGTTGCTAGGTACATTAAAGATCACTAGTGATTTGAACACGCCCTGTTGCTCTTTGAGTGGTGGGCAACTCGCCCTGTTACAGCTTCATCAGCTGTTCGTATCAAATTACGACATACTGATCCTCGATGAACCTACAAACCATTTGGATAAGGACGGACGCAATTGGCTACTAGAACAATGCCAGATGTTTGCAGGAAAAATACTTGTCGTCAGCCATGATCGAAGCTTATTGAGACAAATGGAGGGGATCTACCACCTCAACAGCTTGGGCGTACGTTTCTATAAAGGAAATTATGATGATTACTTCAAACAAGTGTCTAGTCAAAGCGACGCGCTAGAGAAACAGGTTGCGCATCATCAGTCCGAAAAGAAACGAATCGAGCGTCAAACTCAAGCCAACAAAGAAAAAGCGCAGCAGCGAGAATCTCAGGGAAACCGACTCAGAAAATCAGGTAGCCAACCCAAGATATTATTAGATGCGATGAAAGATAAAGCAGGACAAAGCCAAGCCGCGTCTGTGACAAGCCAAAGGAATCTCATTGACCAAAACCAACATAAACTTCAGTCGCTTAAAGAACAGAAAGAGCGGATAAAACCACAAGCTTTGTATCTACAGCAAAGTAATAGCAGTAAAAAGAGCTCTTTGTTAACCATTGAAAACTGCCGCCTTGTTTACGGCTCTGGTGCGCCCATCAGTTTCTCTTTATCACAAGGGGAACGGTGTTATCTAACCGGTGCTAATGGGTGTGGAAAATCGACACTGTTAAAAGCGATTCACGATCAACACACCAATTATAAGGGATCGATCAAGCGCTTGGGGCCGACTGTCTATTTGGATCAACACTTTGGCCTGTTAGACACCAACGACACTATGTTCGATAGCTTGATGACACACAGCTTTGGGTTAACAGAGAGTGACGCACGAACCTTGTTGGCTGGAATTGGGTTTAGGCGAGACTCCGTATACCGAAAAGTGGCACATTTAAGTGGTGGTGAAAAAATGAAACTGGCGATGTTGATCGTTAGCCACAAGCAAGACACCCCACTTCTATTGCTCGATGAACCGGACAACCATCTAGACATAGACTCACAACAAATATTGGCGTCCGCTTTGCGTGGATACAAAGGCGCATTTATCTTGGTCAGTCATGATGCTGATTTTGTTGAGGAAGTCGGCGTCAGCCAAAACCATATACGACTTTAACCTTCGTAGATTCGTTCACTTAGATTAGTTAAGCGAGCATCGTTCCGGTGCTCGCCTTTCTTGATTGAGACAAGTAAACTACGCGCCTCGAACATCTATTCATAAGGCTAAGGTTTGCATACTCTAGAACAATTAAAATAAGGGCAACTAAACGGTATTAAGCGCTTACAGCTGTCAGACGGTCTCACCGAGTTTCCTTTGGAGATCTTGGAACTTGCCGATTCTCTTGAAATTCTAGACCTTTCAGGTAATCAGCTGTCAGACCTACCAGCCGAGTTATCACAGCTTACTCACCTGCGTATTATCTTTGCGTCGAATAACCTGTTTACGCACCTGCCTGATGTTCTAGGTACTCTTCCTAAGCTCGAAATGGTTGGCTTCAAAACCAACCAAATCAAAACCGTTAGCGAGCAATCTCTGCCTACTCAACTCCGTTGGTTAATCCTGACCGACAATGAGATTGAGGCCCTGCCTATCTCACTAGGTGAAAGACCACGACTACAAAAGCTAGCATTGGCTGGTAATAAGATTCGTGTTTTACCAGATAGCATGGAGAACCTATCAAACCTTGAACTGGTTCGCCTGTCTGCAAACCAACTGACTGAATTCCCTGAGTTCCTAATCAAGCTACCAAAACTGGCATGGTTAGCGTTTGCGGGTAACCCGTTTTGTAAACACCCAAGCAGCTTAGATAGCGTGCCTGCGGTTAGCTCTCAAAGCTATTCACTGAATCAAGTACTTGGCCAAGGCGCGTCAGGCGTGATCTCTCATGCGAGTTGGCTAAATAGCGACTTTGATTTCCCACAAGAAGTAGCGGTTAAAGTGTTTAAAGGCGAAGTCACCAGTGACGGTTACCCACATGATGAGCTAGAAGCGTGCCTTCAAGCTGGCCACCATAACAACTTGGTAAAATCCATTGCTCAAGTTGAGGAACAGGACTACCTAGCTTTGGTGATGGAACTCATTCCAAGCAGCTACTACAACCTAGGTCTGCCACCGACACTCGAGACTTGCACACGTGATACTTTCCCAGAAGGTTTTGAACTTCCGCTCTCGCAAATCGACAACATTATGACTCAGATGATCGATGTATTTAATCACCTGCATGACAACAAGGTTTGTCACGGTGACTTGTATGCGCACAACACCCTAGTCAATGAACAAGGCCAAATGCTCTTTGGTGATTTTGGAGCGGCGACCATCTATGGTTACTTGAATGAAGAGCAGCAGCAAGGCATTCGACGTATCGAAGCTCGCGCTCTCAAGTACTTTATTGATGACCTACTGACAGTTTGCGCTGCAAGCGATATCAATTCAGAGCTGTATAAGAAACTCGAAAGCTATCACGCATAAGAGCGACCAAGCTTAAGCGTTTAATCGAGTTTCTCCTGAAATGAAAAAGCTAACGTTTGACGTTAGCTTTTTTGCTTCTAGAGCTGAATTAATCGAAACAGACTTAACTAGCTTCCACCTGAACAAGCTTGAGATAAGAGTGGAGTTCTTGATTCTTATACTCCACTGCCGAATGAATATTGAGGTCTTTACGCGCGACAACATCAAACTGGTAACGATTATCACCTTTATCGATTTCAACTTGCAGCAACCCGCTTTTCAATAACCAATGACCTTGTGTTTCAAATCGGTCAAACAAACGATATTCAGTTAAGCTACCATCAGAATGAAAGTGAACTTCGGTAATGTACCCTGCTGGGCAGCTTTTTACCCAAACACGGTTTTCAATATCACTGGTAACAAAATCGCGCTTGGTTGCACGCCAAACTAAAAACGCTTCGCTGTCGTAAAGATCGATGTCGAGCTCGGTACGAGGAATTAACGGCTGGTCAGTTTGCTCACGACAATAAAGTTGAAGCAAGATTTGCTGCTTAGTGTCGCTCGATAACTCAGTCATTAATCCTTCCTATTCATCCAGAACTGCACTAAAGGTGCGTTGTTAGCGATTAAACTAGCTCGTAAGAGACAACGTAAAGCTGAGAAATACCTGGGTAGATATCTTGAATCACATCTTTCAGCACTTGCAGCGTCATGTTCTCTTGTTGTGCATGGAACTCACCCAGCTCATCGAACAGAATTGGTTCTACGCTGATGATCTTGAGATTACAGAACACGCGCCCTTCTTCTAACGTTGAGACTTCAACAACGCTGCCCGGTTGGTAATCACGCTCTGATTCATCGCGAATAGTAATGGTCTTTTTGCCAGAAAGGATGTCAGCTTCAAAACGTCCAAAGAACGTCATAGTAGTTGGTGCAGTCATTTATATCGGTCGCTTAACATTTAAAAGTTAGGTAGATGTTTATATACCAGAATGCCAGATCAAGCGAATAAAAATTAGATGCGGAAGTTCATCTCGTCATTCCCAAGACTGACGGAGGAAGGAGTTGGGAATCTCTAAAAGAGACAAATTACAGGCAATAAAAAAGGAGAACCGAAGTTCTCCTTTTCTTAAACCTTTAAGCTAACTCTAAATTATAGAGATGCTTTCGCTTTTTCAACTAGAACAGCAAATGCTGCTTTGTCGAATACTGCGATGTCAGCAAGAATCTTACGGTCGATCTCGATAGATGCTTTCTTAAGGCCATTGATGAAACGGCTGTAAGATAGACCATTTTGACGAGATGCCGCGTTGATACGTGCAATCCAAAGTTGACGGAATTGACGTTTCTTGTTGCGACGGTCACGGTAAGCGTATTGACCAGCTTTGGTAACTGCTTGGAAAGCTACGCGGTAAACACGTGAACGTGCTCCGTAGTAACCTTTAGCTTGTTTTAGAACTTTCTTATGACGTGCACGAGCTTGTACACCACGTTTTACGCGAGGCATTATGCTTCTCCTAAACTAAACGAATTTATAAACTAAAAAGAATTAAGCGTATGGCATCATACGTAGAACTTGAGCAACTTCACATTTAGGAAGGATCGAGTTCGGACGTAGCTGACGCTTGTTCTTAGTAGTACGCTTAGTCAGGATGTGACGTTTACCAGCGTGCTTAAACTTAATACCACCAGCAGTTTTCTGGAAACGCTTAGCAGCACCTTTGTTGGTTTTCATCTTAGGCATGATGAATAACTCCGCATTGTTGAGTTGTTAATAACATAGTAATTAGGGCGAATAAAACCCCGCAACCTGAGGCTGCAGGGTTTAATTACTTGCAAAGCCGTTAATTACTTCTTTTTAGGGGCCAACACCATGATCATCTGGCGACCTTCAATTCTCGTTGGGAAAGATTCGACAACTGCAAATTCTTCAGTATCTACTTTCAAACGATTAAGAACGTCAACACCGATTTCTTGGTGAGCCATTTCGCGGCCACGGAAGCGAATTGTTACCTTCACTTTGTTGCCGTCTTCTAGGAAACCAGTCAGGTTGCGTAGTTTTACCTGATAGTCTCCAATATCAGTTCCAGGTCGGAATTTAATTTCCTTGATCTGAACCTGCTTTTGCTTTTTCTTCTGCTCTTTCGCAGCTTTGCTCTTCTCGAAGAGGAACTTACCGTAGTCCATCACACGACAAACTGGCGGCTCGGCGTTAGGGCTAATCTCCACAAGATCCATACCAGCTTCATTTGCAGCTTCCATCGCTTCCGCGATTGTTACTACACCAACAGCTTCGCCGTCTGCGCCAGTTAGACGCACTTCACGAACGCCACGAATGTCACCGTTTAAACGGTGCTGGTTTTGTTTGGCCGGTTGTTGGCCACGTCTTCCGCCTTTAATAGCTATTCCTCCAGATTGAGCTTACGGCTTGAAACTTCGGCTTGGATGTATGAAATAAAGTCATCCACTTTAAACTTGCCAAGGTCCTTACCTTTACGTGTACGTACTGCAATTTCGCCGGCTTCCATTTCTTGGTCACCACACACAAGCATGAACGGTACACGTTTCAAAGTATGTTCGCGGATTTTAAAGCCAATCTTCTCATTTCTCAAGTCTGCTTTGACTCTAAATCCACTTTTTTGCAGTTTTTTCGTAATTTCTTGTACATATTCAGACTGTTTGTCTGTAATACCCATTACAACTGCTTGTTCTGGCGCCAACCACGTAGGGAAGAAGCCAGCGTATTCTTCAATAAGAATACCAATGAAGCGTTCTAGTGAACCTAAAATCGCGCGGTGGATCATAACTGGCGTGTGACGCTCGTTATCTTCACCTACGTAAGTAGCACCTAAACGTTCTGGTAATGCAAAATCGAGCTGCACTGTACCACATTGCCATGCACGGTCCAAACAATCATGCAAAGTAAATTCAATCTTAGGTCCGTAGAACGCACCCTCGCCTTCTTGAATCTCGTATGCAATCTCCATTGACTCTAGCGCTTGCTTAAGATCGGCCTCTGCACGGTCCCACATTTCGTCTGAACCGACACGCTGTTCTGGACGAGTAGATAGCTTAACAACAATGTTTTCGAAACCGAAAGTTGTATAAGTATCGTAAACCATTTCAATACAAGCTTTAACTTCTTGTTGAACTTGGTCTTCAGTACAGAATACGTGAGCATCATCTTGAGTGAATCCACGAACACGCATGATGCCATGAAGTGCGCCAGACGGCTCGTTACGGTGACATGAGCCGAACTCAGCCATACGTAGCGGTAGATCACGGTAAGATTTCAAACCTTGGTTGAAGATTTGAACGTGACCAGGACAGTTCATTGGCTTAATAGCGTATTCACGGTTCTCTGAAGAAGTTGTGAACATCGCGTCTGCGTACTTATCCCAGTGACCAGAGCGTTCCCAAAGAACACGGTCCATCATTAATGGGCCTTTTACTTCTTGGTAATCATACTCAGTCAGTTTCTGACGAATAAATACTTCTAGCTCACGGAAGATAGTCCAACCGTTGTGATGCCAAAACACCATGCCTGGTGCTTCTTGCTGCATGTGGAATAGATCAAGCGCTTTACCGATTTTACGGTGGTCACGTTTAGCCGCTTCTTCTAGGCGCACAAGGTGAGCTTTAAGTGCCTTCTTGTCTTGGAATGCAGTGCCGTAGATACGTTGAAGCATCTTGTTATCACTGTTACCACGCCAGTATGCACCTGCTACATTAAGTAGCGTGAAATGCTGGCAGAAGCTCATGTTAGGTACGTGTGGGCCACGACACATATCGATGTATTCTTCGTGATGGTACAGGCCAGGACGGTCGTCTTTAGAAACATTCTCGTCCAAGATTTCAATTTTGTAAGTCTCGCCGCGAGCTTCGAATGCGTCACGCGCTTCCTGCCAGCTAACTTTCTTCTTAACAACCTGATACTTGGTCTTCGCTAGCTCTTTCATACGCTTTTCAATCTTTTCTAGATCTTCTTGCGTTAGAGAGTGCTCAAGGTCGATATCGTAGTAGAAACCGTTATCGATAGTAGGACCGATCGCCATTTTCGCTTCTGGAAAAAGCTGCTTAATCGCGTGACCTAAAAGGTGAGCACAAGAGTGACGAACGATTTCAAGGCCATCGACTTCATCTTTAGCTGTGATGATTTCTAGGCTTGCATCATTTTCGATAAGATCACAAGCATCAACACGCTCGCCGTCTACACGACCAGCAATGGTTGCTTTAGCAAGACCAGGACCGATTGATAGGGCAACATCTAGAGTTGATACAGGGTTGTCAAATTGACGCTGACTACCGTCAGGAAGAGTAATAATTGGCATTATTTGTCCTTTACAGTGGTGTTGCACACCAAGCAACACATGAAAATGTTTAATATATGTTTTTCAATCAACGAGTATGTTGATCGTAGATATATGCATAATAAAGATACCCACATAGAAGCAAATACAGATGCCCCATTTGTACGTATCCGAGCATTTTAACGAAATAATATGAAATGACAATGATGGAGGGAACCTCCCGACTCTCCTATTGACGTCGTTATGCCAAAAAGTGACTTCCCATTCCCTTGAACCACCTTTCGAATCGAACTGTTCTAACTTACCTATTTCGACTCAACTCTTACAAATTAGTCATTTAGAACTAAGCTCTATAAAGCAACTAGATACAGATGAGGCGCATATGGAGAAGCTAGCTACTTTTATATCACTCACACCTCGTTTACTGTTAACAATAGCCATAGCAGTTACTGCACCAGAAACGGCATGGGCCAACAAAGATTACGGCCCCTTAATCAGTTATACCCAAGCACCGTTGCAGTCCGTTCGCCTGACTCCAACACTTCGTTCTGGCTTTCCACTCGAAGAGAATAAGGTTGAAATGTTTACCGCCTTAACTGCCGCGAGCATCTGGGCCCACTCCCCCGACTATCACTTCGACTATTATCAAAACCAACTTCAGACAGGACTGCGGTGGCAATTAACCACAAGGTGGCAAGTAGAATTCAATTACCGTTGGCTTTATGCAGCCAATAATCACCTCGACAAAATCACCATCAATTTTCATGACCTATTTAGCATCGACCAAGCAGGGCGAGACCAGAAAGAGCGACACCAATTCGACATCTATGCACCAGACCACGACATCAATATTCGTGACTTCTCCGGTGACACGCTAACCAGCGCTTTCACGTTCTACAACCAATACCAAATCATAGATCTAGAAAACCACGGCTTGTCATTTGGTTTATCCCTATATCACAACAACGTCAGCCACGGCGCCTTCGAAGGAAGCAGCACCGAGCAAAGTGTACAATTCAACTATTCATACCAACTCGACATCAATACCTTTTATACAAGCTTAGGGTTTACCAATCAGTCCAGTCGAGAGGTCGAAAATAGTTTTTCACATAAAAAGAGAACATGGTCATGGATGGGCGGCTATCAGCTCACACTATTTGAAAAGCATGAGTTACACCTTGAATATCGATGGTATGAAGGCGCAGAAGACGGTGAAACTGAATTTTCGGAAGCCGCGAATGAAATGATGCTTGGGTATCGCTATCTCATGCAGCGTTCAGCTATCGAGATATCCATTATCGAAAACATCTTCAACATGGATAACTCCACCGACGTCGCCTTCCAATTGGCCTATCGTCATCAGTGGTAAACACATTTCAGGTCGAGACAGCAGAATCAAAAAAGCCGAACGAGTTCGTTCGGCTTAATTTTGTCGGCACTGTTGGCAACTACGCACTCATAATTCGTGAGACTGCATTGCGAATGTCTGAATCAGCCGTGTTTGCAGGCAAGCTGAATGAGATGTATTGGTCGCCACGGAAACTCATTGAACGGTCGATTTCTGCTAGGCAGTGAACCATTGAACCTTCTACGATGAATGACAGCTCGATCTCTTTGTTATTCATAAAACCGCCGCTGCGAAATTCAATCTCTTGGTAACAGCCCGAACGCGAAGCAAAGCTGTTGCCTTTTAAGAAGCCCTTCTCTACGTCTGCTTTCACCATGGCCATGCCCGATGCTTCAACACCTTGAATGATTTTAGCGACTGTTGGCAGTGGATGAACGGAGATAAAATCGCGATCTTTAGGGTCAATCGCAAAGCCGATATCTAGGTTTGTTTCAACCCACACATGGCATTGGTTCATTTGTGCGTTCAACGCAGTCACTGGTGTTTCATCATTTAACTTAAGGCGGAATGGGACCAACTTGGTTTCACCCGGTTGAATAACGAAAGACTCTACAGCTCGAATACTACTCAGTGAAAAGGTTTCGTAACTGGTGCTATCTTCGGTTTCGACTTTTACTTCTGTATTGAGAACCAAGTTGATCCGGTCGATTTGTTGCTCAACGTCGCCACCAATGATATGAACATTGCCAGACAACTCGCCACCTTGGAAAACTTCAATATTATCTAAGACGGTATCAACCTTTGCTGCACCGATGCCCAACGATGCTTTTAATTTCTTAAACATATTATTTCCTTTTTTAATCATTTGATTTTCTGATAATTATTGCGCGACAATTTGCGACACTTACCTCATAGAATCAAGTAATTTGCACTATCTATGTCGAATAGCATCACATAGTCCGAGGAAATGTTGAAATCATTAAGAAATTCGCTACTCTATTTGTATAGTCAAATAAGGTTTCATTATGTCAAAAGCACCGCTCTACCTGCAAATAAAACAATTCATAGACGAGAAAATCACTAGCGGTTATTGGCCAGTTGGTTATCAGATCACCACCGAACTTGAACTCACAGAACAGTTTAATGTGAGTAGAATGACAGTTAATAAAGCCATTCGAGACCTCGTTTCTGAAGGGAAATTAATCAGAAAACCAAGGCTGGGAACTTTTGTTTGTGAGCCAAATGAAAAAGCCCAATCTCCCTTGCTTGATATCAATAACATCGCGCAAGAGATCAAAGATCGAGGCCAAAAGTATACAAGCAAAGTCATCAAACACGAAAGCAGCAAGGCCGATGAAAGCACCGCCACACGGTTAGGTGTTATGATTCACGAAGAAGTTTTTTATAGTGAAATCATACATTTTGCAGATGGATCACCAATTCAGCTAGAGGCTCGATGGGTTAACTCTCTAGCCGCGCCTAAATACCTTGAACAGGATTTTTCGACATCAACACCTAATGAATACCTTTCAAAAAGTTGCCCATTGAGTGCTATTGAGCATACTGTTGAAGCCATTATTCCAGACTCAAAAGTTAGAACTTCGCTCAAACTTCTAGAATCAGAACCTTGCCTTCTTTTGAATCGAAGAACATGGAGCAAAGAGCGTCTAATCAGCTTTGCATTGCTCTACCATCCTGGTTCTAAGTACAAATTAAGCTCCAAGATAATTCTAGATTAAAGAACATTACCCTGAACTCTGATCACATTTTTGCAACATAAACTTGATTCAAGTAAACGTTTAGCCTATTTATTTGTATATACATTTAATGTTCAGCAAAGATCTAGGTGATTATGAATTTGATCCTCAAAAACGCACGAGTGGTCTCTATGAGCTCGGGAGCCGATGGTTATCAGCCCTCTTCCCCTCAAGATATCGTTATCGAAAACGGTAAGATCGTGTCCATCTCTTGTTCAAACAACGAGGCGCTTGCTTCTGAGTTACAACAAATCAGTGTTGATAGTTCTTTGGGTTACATCACCTATGATTGCAAGAACAAGCTAGTAACACCTGGGTTAATTGATTGCCACACTCATCTCATATTTGCGGGTAATCGCGCCAACGAGTTTGAGCAGCGTTTGAATGGTGTGTCTTACACCGACATCGCCAAGCAAGGCGGCGGAATTCTGGCGACAGTCACTGCAACACGCGCAGCACAAGAGTCTGAGCTGGTTGAAATGGCGCTACCTAGACTCGATGGTCTCCTAAGAAGTGGCGTAACCAGCATCGAAGTAAAATCGGGCTATGGTTTAACGCTTGATGATGAACTCAAAATGTTACGCGCAGCTAAAGCGTTAGAAAATCATCGCCGTATTAAGATCACCACCACTCTCCTTGCAGCACATGCTGTGCCGCCCGAATATAAAGAACAACCGGATAGTTATATCGATCTGGTTTGCCAAGAGATCATTCCTAAAGCCGCAGAACAAGGGTTAGCCGATGCGGTTGATGTGTTCTGCGAATCTATCGGCTTCAACCTAGAACAAACCGAACGTGTATTTGCAGCAGCCAAAGAGCATGGGCTCGCGATTAAAGGCCACACAGAACAGCTTTCTAATATGGGTGGCAGTGCGCTTGCAGCAAAATACGGCGCACTCTCTGTTGACCATGTTGAGTACCTTGATGAAGCCGGAGTAAAAGCGCTGGCGAAATCAGGCACTGCTGCGACGTTACTACCTGGTGCTTTTTATTTCTTGAAAGAGACCCAACAGCCGCCAATTGCATTACTACGTAAACATAATATCCCTATGGCGATTGCTACCGACTTAAACCCCGGCACTTCCCCTTTTGCCGACCTAACACTAATGATGAACATGAGCTGTACGTTATTTGGAACAACGCCTGAAGAGGCACTGCGCGGTGTGACTTGCCATGCTGCTTCCGCCATCGGCGACTCACAAAACAAAGGTAAAATCGAAATCGGTTATGCCGCAGATTTAGCTATTTGGAATATCGAACATCCAGCCGACCTTAGTTATCAAGTCGGTGTTCCTCATCTGCATAAACGCATCGTTGATGGCGAGGTGTGCCATGACTCAATCTAAGTCCAACAACACCCAATATAACGCAACAACCGTACATAACTTTGAGTGGGCGGGACGTAATGATCTCGAAGATGGTGCAATGGGTACGCGTGTTCACCAGATCACTAGCCAAATCCAAAATAGTGATTTAAGTAACGAACCGACTAAGAATGCTATCGCCTTAGTTGGCTTTGCCAGCGATGCTGGAGTGGCAAGAAATAAAGGGCGAGTGGGCGCAAAGCAAGCACCTAATCTTATTCGCAAAGCTCTCGCGAATATGGCTTGGCACAACGACACACACATTGCTGATCTTGGCGATGTTGAATGCAATGATGGTCAATTAGAAGTCAGCCAAAAACAGTGCGCTTCTGTGATTGCCAATGCTCTATCAACTAACAAAGTGATTACTCTTGGCGGTGGTCACGAAGTGGCTTGGGCGTCGTTCCAAGGTCTCGCTGAGCATTTACATAAAGCTGAACGCCTTCACAAAGATCAACCTGAATGCAAACCTAACATAGGCATCGTTAACTTTGATGCTCACTTTGATCTTCGCGAATTCGAAAGCGACATCGCCGACGTTAAACCCAGTTCAGGCACGCCTTTTAACCAGATCAATGATTACTGCCACAAGTATCAGTGGCCGTTTCATTACGCTTGTCTTGGTGTGAGTGCAGCCAGCAATACCAAAGCGCTGTTTAACAGAGCTGACCAACTGGGCGTTTGGTATGAACACGACCGCAACATGACCCAAATAAACCAAGTCACTCAACTGGTTAAGTTACAAAAATTCATCGCTAAGTGTGATTACCTCTATCTCACTATAGACCTAGACGTATTCCCAGCAGCGACAGCACCGGGCGTAAGTGCACCCGCGGCAAGAGGCGTGAGCTATGAAGCACTCGCTCCTTTTTTAGAACAGATTTTCAAACACAGTGAAAAACTCATTATCGCGGACATTGCGGAATACAACCCAGACTATGACATTGATGGCCAAACCGCTCGTTTGGCAGCTCGTTTGTGTTGGGATATCGCCAATGCAATGGCCAACAACTAATCAAGTTATACCGACAGCTATATAACGTGAAACATAAGGAATTCCAGAATGACGGAACACAACAATGACCCTCGTCTCGACACGACTCGCGAAATTCGCGCACCGCATGGTACGGCTTTACGTGCTAAATCTTGGTTAACAGAAGCACCACTACGTATGTTGATGAACAACCTAGATCCAGATGTGGCAGAACACCCACATGCTCTGGTTGTGTACGGTGGTATTGGCCGTGCAGCTCGTGATTGGAAATGTTATGACAAGATTGTCGAAGTATTAGAACGTCTAGAAGATGACCAAACTCTACTTGTTCAATCAGGGAAACCTGTAGGCGTATTCCCGACCCACAAAAATGCACCTCGTGTACTGATTGCCAACTCCAACCTTGTTCCACATTGGGCAAACTGGGAACACTTCAACGAGCTCGATAAAGAAGGCTTGATGATGTATGGACAAATGACAGCAGGTAGCTGGATCTACATTGGCTCACAAGGCATTGTTCAAGGTACTTATGAAACGTTTGTTGCTATCGCGAAAAAGCACTTCCAAGGCGAAGCAAATGGTAAGTGGGTTCTAACGGGCGGTCTTGGCGGAATGGGGGGGGCTCAGCCTCTTGCTGCGACAATGGCAGGTTTCTCAATGATTGCGGTTGAGTGTGATGAATCTCGAATCGATTACCGTCTACGCACTGGCTATGTTGACAAGAAAGCCACCAGCTTAGATGAAGCAATGGCTATGATTAAAGAGTCAGACACGCCTATTTCTGTTGGTCTATTAGGTAACGCGGCAGATGTATTTCCAGAACTGGTTGAACGCAATATCACTCCCGATGTGGTTACTGATCAAACCTCTGCCCACGATCCACTGAACGGCTACTTGCCTCAAGGTTGGACGATGGAGAAAGCCGCACAAGAACGTTTGATTGATGAAGCAAAAGTCGTGAAGGCAGCTAAACAATCCATGGCTGTTCAAGTACAAGCAATGCTAGACCTTCAGTACCGCGGTGCTGCGACCGTAGATTACGGTAACAACATTCGCCAAATGGCACTGGAAGAAGGTGTCGAGAATGCATTTGATTTCCCAGGCTTCGTTCCTGCGTATATTCGTCCTCTGTTCTGTGAAGGCATCGGCCCATTCCGTTGGGCTGCCCTTTCTGGCGACCCTGAAGACATCTATAAAACAGACCAAAAAGTAAAAGAACTGATCCCCGATAACCCACATCTGCACAACTGGCTGGATATGGCACGTGAACGCATCCAATTCCAAGGTCTGCCAGCTCGTATCTGTTGGGTTGGCTTAAAAGATCGTGAACGTTTGGGTCAAGCATTCAATGAAATGGTTAAAAATGGCGAACTGAAAGCACCAGTTGTTATCGGTCGTGACCACCTAGACTCAGGTTCAGTCGCAAGTCCTAACCGTGAAACAGAAGACATGATGGATGGATCAGACGCTGTATCAGATTGGCCTCTGCTAAATGCTCTGCTAAATACAGCAGGCGGCGCAACTTGGGTTTCTCTGCACCACGGTGGTGGTGTTGGAATGGGCTTCTCACAACACTCGGGTATGGTGATTTGTTGTGACGGCAGTGAAGATGCATCGCAACGTATTGCTCGTGTACTTCACAATGATCCGGCAACCGGTGTTATGCGTCATGCAGATGCAGGCTACGATATAGCCAAGCAATGTGCTAAAGAACAAAAGCTTGATTTACCTATGCTTAACGACGAACTGCGTCATCTTTAATGTCTGGAGAAAACATGTTGAATTTATTAATTAAACCAGGACAGCTCGGCCTACCTGAACTTCGCAAAGTGAGTCGCAGCCCTGTGAGCTTGTCACTCGATCCAGCAGCAATTCCTGACATTGAAGCAAGTACACGCGTTGTAGAGCAAGTGATTGCAGAAGATCGCACTGTGTATGGCATCAATACAGGCTTTGGCTTGTTGGCAAACACCAAAATTGCGCCTGAAGATCTGGAAGTTCTACAAAAAAGTATCGTACTTTCTCATGCGGCTGGCATAGGCAAATTCATGTCTGATGAAACCGTGCGTTTGATGATGGTACTAAAAATTAATAGCTTGTCTCGTGGCTATTCAGGTATTCGACTGAAGGTAATTAATGCTCTAATCGATCTAGTGAATGCACAAGTTTATCCTTGTGTTCCACAAAAAGGCTCAGTAGGTGCCTCTGGTGACCTTGCTCCACTAGCGCACATGAGTACAGTGCTATTGGGTGAAGGCCAAGCACGACACAACGGCAAGGTAGTCACCGGCTTAGAAGCAATGAAAATCGCAGGTCTAGAACCAATAACACTAGCACCTAAAGAAGGTTTAGCTCTGTTAAATGGTACTCAAGCGTCCACAGCATTCGCATTAGAAGGCCTATTCGCTGCGGAAGATTTGTTCGCGTCTGCAACGGTATGTGGTGCTATGTCTGTTGAAGCCGCACTAGGTAGCCGTCGTCCGTTTGACCCTAGAGTCCATCGTGTTCGTGGTCACCGTGGCCAAATGGATGCAGCTCTGGCTTACCGTCATATGCTTGATCAAAATAGCGAGATTGGCGAGTCACATACTAGCTGTGAAAAAGTTCAAGACCCGTACTCACTACGCTGTCAGCCCCAAGTTATGGGGGCATGTTTACAACAAATCCGTAACTCTGCGGAGACCCTAAATGTTGAAGCGAACTCTGTATCCGATAACCCACTGGTTTTTGCTGAAGATGGCGACATCATTTCAGGCGGCAACTTCCATGCAGAACCAGTCGCAATGGCTGCGGATAATCTCGCTCTTGCGATTGCAGAGATAGGTAGCCTTTCAGAGCGAAGAATGGCACTGCTTATCGATAGCGCATTAAGTAAACTGCCACCTTTCTTAGTTGATAATGGTGGTGTGAACTCAGGTTTCATGATTGCTCAAGTGACCTCTGCTGCGCTGGCAAGTGAAAACAAAACACTTGCACACCCAGCTTCAATCGACAGTTTACCGACTTCGGCAAACCAGGAAGATCACGTATCAATGGCAACATTTGCGGGACGTCGTCTTCGATACATGGCTGAAAACACACGTGGCATATTGGCAGTCGAATACTTGGCCGCTGCACAAGGTCTAGACTTCAGAGCGCCGAACCTATCATCACCTCGTGTAGAAGAAGCGAAACAAATCCTTCGAGAAAAAGTCAGCTTCTATGACAAAGACCGCTACTTTTCACCAGATATTGAACAAGCAAATCTATTATTAAAGTTGTCAGCACACAACCACCTAATGCCTGAAGGTATTCTGTGTAGCTTCTAGGAGCTATTGAAAACCCAATAACACGTCACATATACAAGGGCTATTAATTAGCCCTTGTTGCATTGAGCCAAGACAAACCCTCCACCCAAAATCGTCACATACCATCCAACATTTCCATCTAATCCATTGATATTTATGAAAAGTTAACTGGATAGACCATTAGATAGAAGTTAGTTAGCTATAATCCACACCAGATTTGATGACTAATAGCGATACTATGTTTCTGACACCTTACTTTTCTACTGAAGACAATGAATTTCAATTCACTCGTGAACAAGCTAGCCACTTTGCAAAAAAAGTAGCTGCTGACTTCAACCCAATTCACGATGAAGACAATAAACGCTTTTGCGTACCTGGTGATCTTTTGTTTGCAGTACTTCTGCAAAAAGAAGGCATTAGCCAAAAAATGCGTTTTGATTTTTCAGGCATGGTTGGTAATGGTATTGCGCTAAGCATTGACAAAAAATGTGAAAGAGAAAGCTCATTAGTTGATGAAAAAGGCAAAGAATACCTCCACATGTCATGTGAAGGTGAAAAGAGTCACGATCAAGCATTCATCGAGCACGTGGTAACAAACTACGTTAAGTTTTCAGGCATGAACTTCCCGCACATCATGGTGCCTCTAATGGAAGAACAGCAAATGATGATCAACTGCCAACGCCCTCTTGTGATTTATGAGAGCATGGAAGTTGAATTTGTTCGCCTAGACCTAACCAACCCAGAAGTTGAGTTTTCTGGTGCGACTTTTGATGTTGAAGGCAAACGCGGCATCGTAACCCTGAACTTCGATTTCAAAGAAAACGGTGAAGTAGTAGGTAAAGGCGTAAAACGCATGGTAGCAAGTGGCCTTAAGCCATACGACCAAGCTTCTGTAGACGACCTAGTAAACCGCTTCAACGAGCGTAAAGAGATGTTTTTAGCTCAGTTCGCAGCCGCTGCTTAATCAGCTCTAGAACAAGATCAATAAAGCCCAGCTTGATAATCTCAAGCTGGGCTTTATTATTTCGGTTACTAGGCCACTAAAGCCTGCACTCAAATTAGCACTAAACCCAACGCCTAACCTTTTGTTTGTAATCAACATATTCTGCGCCGAATAATTGTTCTAGTGCTCGCTCTTCGGGTTTGATTTGGAAGTAATTCATGTAGATTACGAAGCCAAAGCTAAGCAGTACACTGAAGATATTCTGGAAGAAGTAGCCAAAGCAAAACAGTAGGATGAATAGCCCTAAGTACATTGGGTTTCGGGTGTAGCCGAAAATGCCGCTGTCCACTACTGCAGAGGCGGTTTCTACTTTAATCGGGTTAACGGTGGTTTTCTGTTTTCGAAATTCCCATATACCGGATAATCCGACCACGCCACTCAGTGCAATTCCGATCACCAGAACAATGATCTTATAAGGCAATACTATTGCCCCTACACTCAGGTGCTGAGCACTAAAATAAGACGCGACGAATACTAGTATAAATAGAGCAACCGGTGGGACTTTCAACTCTAGAAATCTCATAGCTTTCCTTATTAACAATTCCATTGTTAGTTTAGAAAAAGCCCAGCAATTGCTGGGCTAAATGTATTAAAGAATTTTTGCGAGCGCTTGTAATGGGTGGGCAAGCTTCTCACCCTCAAAACGCTTCACTTGGCTTCGGCAGGAATACCCCGTCACTAAGCAACGCTCTTTCGGTAAGTCTTGGATCCTTGGCTTCCAACTTAGACCGTATATGTCTTTCGACATTTGTAGCTTATCGACTTCGTGCCCGAAGGTGCCCGCCATACCACAGCAACCGACAGGAACGCTGGTAAGTGCAGCGCCAAAGTGTTTGAAGATAGCGCCCCACTCTTTTTCAGCATTCGGCATTTTGGTTTTCTCAGTACAGTGGGCGAACAAGTACCACATTTCCTCACTTGTAGAACGCGCTTCAAAGTCACCGAGCGATGGCATTAACCATTCATGCACAGTAAGCACATCAAAGTCGCCGCGCTTATCACCTAAGATCTCGACGTATTCATCGCGGTAACAAAGCACAAGAGCAGGATCGACACCCACTAAAGGAATACCAATATCCGCCACCATCGACAAGAAATCAGACGTCGATTTGGCTTCACGAGCAAAACGACTTAAGAAGCCTTTGATGTGCAGTGCTTTACCATTTGGCTTAAACGGCAGTAATACTGGAGTTTTACCAAGCTTTTGAGCCAGAGTGACGAAGTCTTCAATCACCTCTGCATCATAGAAGCTGGTAAACGGGTCTTGAACGATGAGCACATGCTGTTTCTTCTGTTCAGAAGACAAGCCTTCTAAATACTGTAGGTCGAAGAGTTGCAGCTTTTTACTTGCCAGACGACTTTTTAGCGTAGGCACAGACATCAGCGGTGCATCAACATAACCGACCGTTTTAGCTGTTGCCGTTTGGATCCACTTTTGACCCAATGTAGCGTTGACTACTTTTGGCGCTTTCGCCATCAGCGGCAGCATGGTTTCAATATTGGCGACTAAATAGTCTTTTGCTGGGCGCTGGTAACGCGAGTAGTAGATGTTTAAGAATCGAGAACGGAAACTTGGAACATCGACTTTAATCGGACATTGACTCGCACACGCTTTACACGCCAAACAACCGTTCATCGCTTCATAAACTTCATGCGAGAAGTCGTACTCATGACGTTTGTTCATCGTGTTACGAACACGTTCCACCATGGTTTTAACCGGAGTATTGTCCTTCAGCGCTTCTTGCTCTAAATCAAGAATATCGACGCCTTGCTCCGTCAGCTGACGCAACCATTCTCTCACGAGGCCTGCACGGCCTTTTGGTGAGTGACGACGGTCTGCCGTGACTTTCATCGAAGGACACATTGGCGAGCTCGTATCGTAGTTGAAACACAAACCGTTACCGTTACACTCCATCGCTTGCTTAAAGCTATCACGAACTTGTACGTCAATCTGACGATCATAAAAGCCACGTTTGGTATCAGTCACTTTTACCAATTCAGCATCACTGTCTAATGGCGTACAGATCTTGCCCGGGTTCATCTTGTTGTGTGGGTCGAATGCGGCTTTAACACGTCTTAATTCGGTAAACAGCTCTTCACCAAAGAAGTCAGGACCATATTCAGAACGAAAGCCTTTACCGTGTTCACCCCACATTAAGCCGCCGTATTTCGCCACCAGCTTAACCACTTCATCAGAAACTTCGTGCATCAATGCTTCTTGCATCGGGTCACACAAATCTAAAGCAGGGCGAACGTGCAGTACGCCCGCGTCAACGTGACCAAACATGCCGTAGTTCAGCTCTTTTGAATCGAGTAACACTCTAAATTCAGAGATAAAATCCGCCAAGTTTTCCGGTGGTACACAGGTATCTTCAGCAAAAGCGACCGGCTTAGCTCGACCTTTTGCTGCACCTAATAGACCCACCGCTTTTTTACGCATGTTGTAGATTCGGCCAATGCTCGCTAAGTCGCTGCACACTTGGTAGCCAATCACACCCGCGTCTTCGGTTTCTACCATGGTTTCAAGTTGTGCAGTCAGCGCTTGAACTTGTTGTTCAACTTCCGCTTCATCTTGGCCAGCAAACTCAACCATGTTGATGCCAAGCATCTCTTTATTTGGCACATCCATCAGCAGGTCGCTCACGGTGTGCCAAACAATATCTTGCTTCGCAAGATTCAATACTCTTGAATCAACGGTTTCAACAGACAGTGCTTTCGCTTCAACCATGAACGGCGCATTACGCAACGCAGAGTCAAACGTGTTGTATTTCACGTTAACCAGTGTTCGAGCTTTTGGAATTGGCGTTAAATTTAGTTTTGCTTCAGTAATGAATGCGAGTGAACCTTCGGCACCGCATAAAACGCGAGTCAGGTCAAAGCTGTCATCTTGTTCGTTGATTGCATTCTTTAGATCATAGCCTGTTAAAAAGCGATTCAACGGGGGGAATTTATTTAGGATTTGAGCACGTTTTTTACGACAAACAGCCTCAGTCACCGCAAGTGCATGGTGAGCAAATTCACCCTCAACGGGTAAGCCGTTTGATAAATCAGATTCTAGACATGAACCATCTGCGAACACTGCTTGCAGCGACAACACATGATCAGAGGTTTTCCCGTACTTGAGTGACCCTTGGCCAGAGGCATCGGTATTAACCATGCCACCTATAGTTGCTCGGTTACTCGTTGAAAGATCTGGAGAAAAAAAGTAACCGTAGGGACGCACAGCATCGTTCAATTGGTCTTTAACGACGCCAGACTGAACTCTTACCCAGCCTTCGTTTTCGTTAATCTCAAGAACCTTATTCATATATCGTGATAGGTCAACCACCACGCCTTTTGTTAATGACTGTCCGTTTGTGCCAGTACCACCGCCGCGAGGAGAAAAAGTCACTCGTTCGTAAGCGGATTTAGAACCTACTTTGCCGATCAATGCAACGTCGTGCGTTGTCTTAGGAAGAATGACAGCCTGTGGCAATTGCTGATAGACACTGTTATCAGTCGCCGCGGCCAAACGGCTAGAATATTGAGATTCAATGTCGCCAGTAAAGCCCACTGTTTTTAAATCATCTAAAAAGCGTACGACTACTGGGTCCACATCAGCATTGAGTTGAAGTCTTGGTAACATTTGCTTCCTGCCCCTACTTCGCTGATCCTATCAGCATTGGGTTATTTGAGATTTTAGTAATTTTCTTTGAATTTCGTCACTTTACTACTATTAAGATCATATAAAAAGGTGCTCAAATAAGAATCTCAGTGCAAGAATAGAGAAATAATCACTTTTGTCTTAATTCAGTAGTAATATATTGAATAACATTTTGTTTAAGGCACTTCACGAGCACATCACAATGAAAAAAAACAAAACAGTCACAACTGAAGATATTCTTCTTAAGCTATGCCAATCAGTCTCCAGCGTACTCACTTCAGCGACGGCTTCTCAAGTGTCCTATTCAGCCATGGTTCAAAAAATCAATAAAACGAGTTTGAAACCTGACTTCGGCTGTTTCGTCTTATTTGACGGTGGTTTTTCCGGTCTTGTTGTTATCAATTTTACGTCAAAAGCGGCATTAGAGATCTATGCCAATTATATGCGTAACATGGGGATGCCTGAAGAAGAACTTGCTGTTCTCCATACTTCGGACGAAGTTGGTGATGTATTGGGAGAATTAATGAATCAATTAGTCGGCGACTTTACGAATAAAATCCGTAAAGAACTGCAAACTAACATCACGCAGAACCAACCTAAAATGCTGGCGCTTAACAAGCAAGTTAACCTTTCTGTAGACACCAACCTAGATCGTCCACAAGCGCGCCGTGTAACTTTCTCAACCGAAAAGAACAATATTTTCTATCTTGAATTAGCCATGGATAAGACAGAATTCATCCAATTGGAAGAATTTGAAATCGCTGAGGACGAATGTCCAGATAGCATTCTTGAAACTACTCAGAAAAATATGCAAGGAGCAAACAAATCCACTCAAAGCTCAGGCAACGATTCTGCAGCGGATCTACTCGATGAACTCGGGATCTAATTCCACAAAGCCCTAGTCGTTCTGATAAATAACCTCACTAACGCCATCAATACGCTGATGGCGTTTTTATTTTTCAAAAACAACTTTACCTCTACTTCACAACCAGACCTATAGGTTTATATGTGAGTTTTAACTTTCTGTTGCCTGTCAAAACATGTAAAATGTCGGACTTTTAAAAATTTGCGGTAATGATTAAGTAGTCGATGGATAAGAAAAAAGCCCTAAAGAAAATTGCCAAGTGTCTTGAGCTTGGAAATTCTGCGAACGTCAATGAAGCTGCCAATGCGATAAAAATGGCGCACAGCTTGATGCTGAAATATGGTCTCGAAAAAGACGATATTGAATTTATCAAGATGGGAAAAACTCAATCCAGTCATCTGTTACCTGCAAATATCAGCTCTACACTGCTGCGTGTTATTCGTGGTATCAACACCAAATTTGGTGTTGAAGCCGTGTTACTGAATCACAAAGGCCTCAAGCGTGTTGAGTTCATTGGTGAAGCCGATCGCGCTATCTTCGCAGCTTTTGCGTTTGATATTGTTTACCGAGAACTGAATGAGCACACGGGCCAATTTAGAAATAGCTTCGCTGGCTCAGGAACCGGGTCATTAGAGGTTACACGTCGTGTGAACTCGTTTGTTTCAGGTTGGGTTGAAGGAGCGCTTGAGAAGCTACCTACTATTACCCCCGACGATGAATCAAACAACAAGATCAATAACTACATTGATAAAGAATTCAAAAATATCGACCGCGAAACTTTTAAGCAACAACTGAGAGAAGCGATGAAAAACCTCACCGCAGATTATGAAGTTGGCTTGAAGAAAGGTCGTAAATTGTCTGTAAATCGACCAGTTTCCGGTGCTCAGACACCTAAAAAGATCACTAAATCGTAGAGCGGCTTTACATTACCTCAACGTATTGATAAAAACACCAATAGTATTTACAGAACTATGGTTGTCATTCACATCCATTCGTTTGACAGAGGTACATAATGGAGAAAGTACGTTGAAAAAAATCACTCTAGCCCTGGCGCTTACTGTCGCCTTAACAGGTTGTCAGGCAACGCAACGTCAAAACGCGACAACTGGCGAGTCTGAGACTAACTCAGCAACTCAAGGCGCCCTAATCGGTGCTATCGCAGGAGCCGTTGCAGGAGCTGTTACCGGTGACGATTCTAAAGATCGCCGCAAGCGGGCTTTAATTGGTGCTGCAGGCGGAGCTGCCGTTGGCGGAAGTGTTGGTTACTACTTTGACCAACAAGAAGCCGCACTTCGTGAAGAGCTAATGAACTCAGGAGTTCAAGTACAGCGTGTAGGTGAGAACCAACTTCTACTCCGTCTAGAGAACGGCATCGGTTTTGATTCCAGTTCTTACGCTTTGCAGTCTAGCATTCACAACACGCTGCGCGGCGTCGCTCGCATCTTAGTTGAATACCCAGACACTAGCCTAGTAATTGAAGGTCACACTGACAGCACTGGCAGTGAATCGACTAACCAAATACTTTCCGAGCGTCGCGCAGAATCCGTTCGTTCATTCTTGGTCTCTCAAAATGTAGCGACAGGTCGTTCTATTGCTCGTGGTAACGGTGAGCGCTACCCTCTTTGTGACAACAAAACCTCTCAAGGTCGTGCTTGTAACCGTCGCGTAGAAATTCAAATCTTGCCACTTAAGTAGCACGATTAAGCCCAGCTCGTCTTTATCTATTGAATTAACCATTATATAGTTTAGTTGCTTGTCAGTCGTGTTACTTATTCAAAGTAATACGACTAACCAACAATCATAAATGTATTCATATTGAACTATCGACTCTGGGCTTTTTACGAGACTTATCTTTTGCTTACCTTATCCAACTTGCTGCCGTCGTCATTTCTTAGAACTCTATTTCTAGCCCTCATCTTTTCCACGATACAGTTATCAATCACACATTTCGTTTATGCTGAAAGGAGTAGTGAGTTGTTACTAGAATCACAACCTCAAGATCCAGTATCTCAATACCAGTTAGCTCAAGCTTATGAGTCGGGGATCGACCTCCCTCTTAGCACCAGCGACGCATTTTATTGGTATACGCAATCAGCAGATAATGGCAATTCAGATGCGCAATTTAGATTGGGAGAGTTGTACTTAGCAGGTACAGGCGTAGAACAAAACAACAAGCTTGCTCTGAAATGGTTAATCAAAGCAGCGCTGCAAGGTAACCAACGAGCGCCAATCGAAATCGCCAAACTCTACGAGTCCTCACTTGAGAAAGCACAACTCCAACCATTAGATGCTGCACTGATATGGTATGAAGCAGCCTTACCAGACAATCCTGACGCACAAGATGGATACAACCGGGTTCTGGAAGCACAATTCAACCAACAACGCGCAAAGCAGATTTCTTCGATTGAGAAGCTCAATGACAGCATCGACTCTGAAATAGACACCAGTCAGGGGTTATCTCAGCAAGTACAATCTAACCAAGCCTCACGCTCTAACCTCTCCAGTTCTAACCAAACGAATTCAGACTATCTGATTGGCACAACCTTAGCCGTGTTGATTTCAATTATCAGCATCATTGCGACGTTCGTTATCTCAAGAAAAAGACAAGCTCTAAAGTCGGGTGATTCGCGACTGCAACAACAATCATTTGAAGCGCGGCTTAGCTCGAAGGACCTGACGATTAAGCAGCAAAAAAGACAACTGCACGCAATGCTTACTGAACTAAAGAAACAGAAAAATTCAAAGGACATACAAAAAATACAAGTGGCTTGCGCTTTATTCGGATATACACCGAACTCTATTCCTGAACAGAGAAGTGTAAAAACTAGATACAAACAACTATCAAAAATATACCATCCTGACGCTAGCGGGTGCGACGAAGAAATGAAACGCTTGAACAATGCACTAAAAACCCTACTACAAAATGTTACAAAATAGTAAAAAAGAACACTAATCAAATTTACAAAGTCACAAATATACCGATTTTATTAGTGTGGCAATCGATCCCCCTCTCAAAAACAGGTAACAAACTATTAACTAATAGGTCTTACTTGTGTCATAATTTGCGCCGAAAATACACCTGGCGTATACAGGTGAGGAGAGAATATGTTCACAATAGAAGGCGTTTGTGATTGGTGCAAAAAGCCAAGCCTAGTAAAAAAGCACGACTACCTAGATGGTAAGTGTCATCATGCATGTAAAGAGTGCAATGATATTGCAACCATTGATGTTCGCCAATTCAATATTGGTGAAATGGAAATGAGAGCGAAACTCTCCCAAGCGACACTGAGATAAGTAACACCTCTGAAATATAAGAAAGCGCCTAAGGCGCTTTTTTTGTGCCTGCGGTTTTAGACCTTCTCTCTTCTCTCTTCTCTCTTCTCTCTTCTCTCTTCTATACAGGTGTATACAGTACTTTTCTGTCAAAACCACTGTATACACCTGTATAAAGCTCACATTTTTTTCAACTTATGAGACAAGACAGCAAATTCATTCGAATTTAATTTATCTAATAATTTCAATAGTTTAATCATATTCCATCCACAATTCTAAACAGAATCGTCCAATAATCCCGCAAAAAACGCTTGATCTTATAAGCAATCAAAACTACTGTATACACATACAGCATGTATATAAGGACAGCAAAATGATTCAAGCACACGTTAAAGCACAACACTCTAGCCCGCTAGTTCACTGCGCATTTACATCAGTTTCTCGTAAAAGCAAAAATTCAAACGAGGAAGCGTTGTTTGCAAGAATGGCGTTGCTGTCCAATCAACATCAGTGGTTACTGTTTACCGCTCAAACACCAAGACCATCAGCTAAACAGCTTAAGCAACATAATGTTTGCTGCGACCGCGTTATTCATATGAAAGCCTCTCATCAAATGACTGAGGTAGAAACTGTTGAGAAAGCAATCCGTTCTAAGAATGCGAGCGCGATTGTTGCAAGTGCATCGATTGACCAGTTCAGCCAACAGTACCTAAGAACACTAGGGTTACGCTTTCAATGTGAAGTCTTCTTTATGGATGCAAATTCAGAGCGTATTCACTAAGAGCGTATTCACTAAACCACCTTGCTTAGCCTTTTAGCTAGCAAACATAGCTTAACCTTTGAGCTCACAAACATAGAGCCAAAACAAAGTCCAAATATACTGCCTTCCCCGCCCTACAATTCGCCAATTTTTTAGCGGATTGTTAGGCGGGGGTTTTTATTTAAACAACAGACTTAGCAATCGTTTGCTTTTTCTCTGGAAGCAAATAGTAGATTGGGTATAATGCCCGTCTAATCATGTGCACACCGCACTTCTCTGTATGACGTTTGATAAAAGATAGGAATGTCTAAATGAGCCTTGCTGATCAAGTTCTTGCCGTAAATGATGACCTACCAATCCGTACTGATAAACCTGTCCACAGTGGCAAGGTTCGTTCGGTCTACTGGTTAACTGAAGAAGATAGCCAACGACTAATTAAAGAGAAAGGCTACGATGTAGCACCAGATGCGCCTTTAGCAATCATGGTGATCAGTGACCGTATCTCTGCATTTGATTGTATCTGGCGTGGTGAAGGGAATCTTAAAGGTGTTCCAGGTAAGGGAGCGGCTCTGAATGCTATCTCTAACCACTGGTTCAAATTGTTTAAAGACAACGGACTTGCTGACAGTCATATTCTTGATATCCCTCACCCGTTCGTATGGATTGTACAGAAAGCTCGCCCAGTCATGATCGAGGCGATTTGCCGTCAATACATCACAGGTTCAATGTGGCGTGCGTACGCGAACGGCGAACGTGAATTCTGTGGTATCGAGATGCCTGAAGGCCTTGAGAAAGACAAGAAGTTGCCTGAGCTACTGATCACGCCTTCAACAAAAGGAATTCTGAAAGGTATTCCTGGCGTTCCAGAAGCTGACGATGTGAACATCACTCGTAACAACATCGAAGATAACTTTGCAGCCTTCAACTTTACTCAAGCAAGCGACATCGCGCATTACGAAAAACTTCTTAAAGAAGGCTTCAACGTAATCAGCCAAGCGCTAGCAAAAGTAGATCAAACCTTTGTTGATACCAAATTTGAGTTTGGCTACGTCAACGATGCTCAAGGCAAAGAAAAACTTATCTACATGGACGAAGTTGGTACTCCAGATTCATCGCGTATCTGGGATACTCAGGAATACAACAACGGCAACATCGTTGAGAACTCAAAAGAAGGTTTCCGTCAGTTCTTGCTTAACTACTTCCCTGATGCAGACATCTTGTTAAACAAAGAACGTATGCCAGAGCGTGAAGCATTGGCTCATGATAATGAACTTCCACTTGATTCGCTAATGTCTCTGTCTCGCACTTACCTTGATATCGCAGCGAAAATCACAGGTGCAGAGATCGTACTGAGCGAAAATCCTAAGCAAGAGATCATTGATGTACTGCGCGCTGACTATGGTCTAATCGACTAGTCGCTTAATTGCTTAATCTCAAAATAAAAAGCTAGAACGCTAATAAGCTCGTAGACACAAGTTTTAGATACTAAAAGGGCCTCAATATTGAGGCCCTTTTTACGTGTACGTTCTACTATTCCTGAGAGAGGTTGTAGACGAACTGAAGTTACAGCCTAATCGTAAACTCTTCTCCAGAATTAACCGCAAGCACTAAATGACTACGCGATTCGATATACTCTATCTGCTCTTCTTCAAGAGAATATGGCATCACAACTTTGAGTTCATTTATTCCTTCTAGCTTGGCAAGCTTGAGCAAAGTGACAATGTTTGACTCATCACTTTTACGCGTAGACATTGATTTCAATGCCATCTGCCATAAGCGATCTTCTGGGCTTGCTAGCTCTTTAATGCTATCGCGCCAGACAGTACTGAATACTGGGGCAATGGTGGTAAGTGCTTCCAGGAAAGTCCATTTTTTACTGCATGAGGCGCCAAGAAATGTTGTGTAATCAAATTCTACACGCGTCTCTTTCTGTTTATCCATGATGTCCCCCGACACTTTGGCAACACAATATACTCAATATCCACCAACTTCTTTTATATAGCAATAGGATATAGAAGAATGGTCTTTTATGACCTTTTGATTGGTTAAAAATGCATATAAAAATCAAGTTTGTAACAAAATACGCACTGATAAATCACATATGCGCCTATTTGATTAATATTTTAGAGATAAAACTTATCTAAGCTATTTTATATCGATAATACGGCTCGCTTTTTTATATTGAATACGCCATCCTGACCATGTTGGTAGTTCCCAACGTTTTGGCGATAACTTGCGACCACCCGATTGATAATGCACGTAAATCAGCTTTCTTCCGGGGAAGTATTCAACATCAAGCTGCAAATCAGCAAGGCTCAAAGAAAACGGATATTTTTCTGAAAACTCTGAATAAAGCCAAGTTGGGATGCCTTCAAAGGGAATATCTGACTGTTCGAACATTTCTAGCTCGCTAATGTCAGTAACCCCTAAGACTTCAAGTTGCTCTATAAACCATCCCTCAAAACTCAATTGCTCAATCTCTGGGGTATTGTGTATTTTCTCATCGAGCCCAAGTCTCACGTACAACTGCCAATGCTTGATCTCTTGAGTGCGAAGTTCTGCAAAACCGGGAAGCTGAGCACCGCTGACTACGAGGTCTACGATAGGCTTCAATGACAATTGACCTTCAGCCGCCACGAGTTTAGTCATAATAGGGCGGCCGGCATAGAGCAACGCGACCTCGGTAAAAACGCCATCATCATTCACAACGGTTTCACCTTGCCCCCACTCTCCTAGTTCAGCATCAATGATAAGCTCAAGAGGAATTGGGGCCGTGACCGTCGCTAGGGTCAGTGTTTGCTTAACGCCTCTTCCCGGCAAGCTGTGGGTATCAAGCACCAACATAGCTTGTGCATTATCAGGGAAACGACTCTGACGACCGAGTACCACCTCTAACATGCCATTAGCAAAGGCTTCTTTTCTTTTAAGTCGGCGTACAAACACCAGTTCAGGATGCAGATTTACAATGGTCTTGAGCAGTTCAATACGTTGGAAACGTGACGCGACTTCTAACTGAGGAAGTTCAAACACCTCACGCATTTGCTTTGCCAGTCCTTGTGCTTCATTCAGTGCCTGTTGATCGATTTCTAAATGCGGATAATCGCGACCACGAACGATCTGAATTAACAGGCTTAGATCGCACCCTTCTTTCTCTTGCTGAGCGAGCGCTTCCAAATGTTCTGCATTGGTTGGTAACTGATACAAGCGAGCCGGAACGGACAGCGCCGCCGTGAGATCCACCATGGCTTCTTTAAGTGCTTTGGTTTTAATTCGCGTGACAATATCGGCATACAAAGCATCAATCGGCAGCGGGTAGAGCTTTTTGCCGTGCTCAGTGATTTGATGGTCGGTATTAATCGCTTCCATCATCAACAAGGTTTGTGTTGCGCTGTTTAACGACTTCTCGGGGATTGGATCAAGAAAAGATAAGCTCTCGATCGAGTTGCCACAACATGCCGCGGCCAACATAGGTTCGGTTAATTCTTCGCGTTGCAATTCGGGCGGTGTCACTAACTCCAACGCTGCATGCTCACCATACAGACGCACACAAACACCATCCATCACCCTGCCCGCACGGCCAGCTCGTTGTTTGGCACTGGCTCGTGATATGGATTTAAGCATCAGTGTGGTTCTGCCATTACGCTGAACGGTGCGCCTTTCTAATCCCGAATCGATCACCACACCAATGTCAGGAATGGTTAATGACGTTTCTGCAACGTTGGTCGCAAGAATGACCTTTCTCAGGGTATTTCCTTCAACATTGATATTACGACCCGATAACGCTGAATCTCGCTCTTTATCACTGACCGACGCATGCAATTTAACAACTTGGATATCTGGATTTTTCGCTAAGGCTTGTTCGCATTGCACGATCTCTTTTTTACCCGGCAGAAAAACCAACATATCGCCAGAAGAAGCGATCAGCTGATGATTCACTTCTTCCGCAATACGCTGCTCTAGATGTCGAATATCAGGCAGTGTTCTGGATTCGTTCGCTCGGTGCTCTATCTCAACTTGATAAGTTCGCCCTTCACAGTTTATGCGATTCGCATCCAAATAATGAGCAAGGCGTTCCCCCTCAATGGTTGCTGATGTGATCACCAAACGATGACTCGCTTTTTGTTTCAGAATCGCCACCAGCAGATCAATGTCCCAACGTCTCTCGTGAAATTCATCCACCACGATCACATCAAAGTTAGCCAATCCATCTTCTGATAACCAACGCAGCGCGATACCGGGCGTCACAAAAACGACGCTAGTTTGCTCGTTGTATTCCGACTCAAGCTTAATCGCATAGCCCACTTTGCTACCCAACTTCTCGCCCGATTGTTGCGCTAAATATTTAGCGAGTGACGTACAAGCGATTCGTCTTGGTTCAACAACCAACACTCGCCCATGCGCTGATGCCCAAACTGGTAAGCGTGTTGATTTACCCGACCCGGTTTCAGCTTCGACAACAAGGTGAGAATTAGAGATCTGTTCATGGAAAGTCTTTTGATAAGAATCGATAGGCAGTGATGACATACAGAAGGTAACTAATGAAAAACGGTGAGCAAAGTATAACGAATTATGACGTTAGAATTCGAAAAGTGTGGGACATAATTAAGAATATCATTTTGTTTGCTAAGATCTCGGAGAAACTATTTACAATTGAATAACTAAACCGTTATCATTTTTCAGTTACCCTTTCTCCCATATTAGGCATCCAATGAACAACGATAAACGCCCTCTATATATACCTTATGCTGGTCCTGCTCTACTAAGTACTCCTCTTCTAAACAAAGGCAGCGCATTCTCAGCTCAAGAACGTAGTTCTTTCAACCTTGAAGGCTTGTTACCGGAAACAACCGAAACAATTCAAGAGCAAGTTGAACGTGCTTACAAGCAATATTGCAACTTCGAAAGCGATATGGATAAGCATATCTACCTGCGTAATATCCAAGACACAAATGAAACGCTCTTTTATCGTTTAGTTCAAAACCACATCTCTGAAATGATGCCTATCATTTACACGCCAACAGTTGGCGCAGCATGTGAGAACTTTTCAAATATTTACCGTCGTGGTCGTGGCTTGTTTATCTCATATCCGAACCGCGATCGCATCGATGATCTACTGAATAATGCAACCAACCACAACGTAAAAGTTATCGTGGTAACTGATGGTGAGCGTATTCTTGGTTTGGGAGACCAAGGGATCGGTGGTATGGGTATTCCAATTGGTAAACTCGCACTTTATACAGCTTGTGGCGGCATCAGCCCAGCTTATATGCTACCAATCGTGCTTGATGTTGGTACTAACAACCCTCAACGTCTTGCAGACCCTATGTATATGGGTTGGCGTCACCCTCGTATCACAGGGGCTGATTACGATGCATTCGTTGAAGAGTTCATCCAAGCCGTTCAACGCCGTTGGCCTGATGCATTAGTACAATTCGAAGATTTCGCTCAAAAGAATGCAATGCCATTGCTTGAGCGCTATAAAGACCGCATCTGTTGTTTCAACGATGACATCCAAGGTACAGCAGCCGTCACTGTAGGTTCTCTACTTGCAGCATGTAAAGCCGCAAACAGCAAACTTTCAGAACAGCGTATTACCTTCTTAGGTGCAGGCTCTGCCGGGTGTGGTATCGCTGAAGCGATCATCGCGCAAATGGTATCTGAAGGTATCAGTGATGCTCAAGCTCGTTCTCAAGTGTACATGGTTGATCGTTGGGGCCTGCTACAAGAAGGCATGCAAAACCTACTTGATTTCCAACAACGCTTAGTTCAAACCAATGCGAATACTAAAGGTTGGGAAAGTGATAGCTCAGGCTTCTCACTACTGGATGTTGTTCGTCACGCAAAACCAACCGTTCTTGTTGGCGTATCTGGTGCTCCGGGTCTATTCAGTAAGGAAGTCATCCAAGAGATGAATCTACACTGTGAACGCCCTATTGTGTTCCCACTGTCTAACCCAACTAGCCGTGTTGAAGCAACACCAAACGACATCATTCGTTGGACTGATGGAAAAGCATTGGTAGCAACGGGTAGCCCATTTGAGCCAGTAACTCATAACGGCACAACTTACCCAATTGCTCAGTGTAACAATAGCTACATCTTCCCAGGGATCGGCCTTGGGGTACTTGCTGTGAATGCGTCACGCATCACTGACGAAATGCTAATGGAATCGAGTCGTGCGCTTGCAACGTGCTCTCCACTCGCAATCAATGGTTCAGGTGCTCTACTTCCACCATTGGAAGAGATCCATACCGTATCTAAGAAGATTGCTCTCGCTGTTGGTAAAAAAGCGATTGAACAAGGTGTAGCTCTAGAGATCACCGACGAAGCACTACAACAAGCCATTGACCAACACTTCTGGCAGCCGGTTTACCGTCGCTACAAGCGCACCGCATTCTAATAAAAATTGTTACGCTTCTAATCAAAGCCTCTGTAATCACAGGGGCTTTTTCTTTACACAGTCTTGTCTTTTTAACTGATTTTTCTCATTTTTATTTGGTATTATCGAACACTAAAAATTTAATGTTCAACCAAAGGGCCATACCGAGAGTGAAATTCGATTCTCACGTTTACCGTACCTACTTACTAAAAGCTTACCAAAAACTACAAGGGTTTATGTTTGGCGCCTTCCTCGTATTCTTGGTAAGCTGCGCTGCAATTATTGCTATCGATTATTGGGTTTCATGGCAAGCAGAAGATCGCATCATTTACGATATTGATGAAGTACCTGAGCGCGAAGTTGCGGTTGTCCTCGGCACCAGTAAATATTTAGGTCGAACGCTCAACGATTATTATAAATACCGAATTGAAGCCGCTATCGAGTTGTTCAATCGTGAAAAGGTGAATCAATTTTTACTGAGTGGCGATAACGCTCACCGTTCTTACAATGAACCTTGGACGATGAAACGAGACTTATTGAAAGCCGGTATTCCTGATGAACGAATCAATCTAGATTACGCTGGATTTAGGACATTAGACTCAATTGTTCGTGCAAAAAAAATATTCGACACAGATAACTTCCTGATCATCACTCAAAAGTTTCACTGTGAAAGAGCGCTATTTATCGCTAATTCTTATGATATACACGCAAAGTGTTTAGCGGTTTCTGGACCAACTCATCACTCGGGAATGACCATACGCTTACGTGAAGTGTTTGCCCGCACCAAAGCGTTTCTTGACCTATACATTATTGGGACCACACCTAAATTTCTTGGCCCGAAAGAGCCAATTCAACTAAATCCAAAACAAGAATCATCACCTATCCCTCCGCCTATTGCAGGACCAGCAGAGACTGATGTGTAGAAAACTACACATTTTTAATTTGTTACCTCACACTTCCCCACTGTTACACAAAAACACACCAACACTCCTTTATTAACTTAAGTAACATTATCCCAACAAAGCCCACCCCTACATCGAGTCAATGCATTAGCACTGTATAGCTTGAAACAAGATAATTCGAAAACTATATACCTCGAAAAAATAAGAAGCATCGCTCTTTGGGTCAGGTGCACCAATAAAACGAGGATAAACAAAAGGAGCGCCTTATGACGGCACTTGTTACTACACTGAAACACTGGCTGTTTACACGCAACAGCATGATCTTAATTGGTAATTTCTCGCTATTTGCGTTATTGCTCAACACCTTGCCTTTCGAAGCTCAAGTGAATACAGGTCTAAGTATTCTCGTATTTGTCGCGATTTTATGGTTAACCGAAGCCATTCACGTCAGCATCACAGCTTTGCTCATTCCACTTTTGGCTGTCTTGTTTGGTGTTTTCAACACATCGGCTGCATTGTCTAACTTTTCCAACCCGATCATCTTTCTGTTTATGGGGGGGTTTGCTCTTGCGGCGGCACTCAACAAACAAGAACTAGATAAAGCGATTGCTGATAAGGTGCTTCTAATAGCAAAGGGGAAAATGTCTGTCGCCGTCTTCATGTTATTTGGCGTAAGTGCTGGGTTATCAATGTGGATCTCAAACACAGCCACCACTGCAATGATGCTTCCCCTTGTTCTTGGCATCATGAATAAAGTTGACCAAAGTGAAGACCGCAATACGTATGTGTTCGTGCTTCTGGGTATCGCCTATTGCGCATCCATTGGTGGTATTGCAACTTTAGTCGGCAGTCCTCCAAATGCAATCGCAGCAGCGGAAGTTGGCTTGAGTTTTACTGAGTGGATGGAACTGGGTCTACCGATCTCAATGATCTTGCTTCCAATCGCGATGGTCATCCTATATGCGATGACTAAACCTAAGCTAAACCACAAGTTTGAGTTAGACCACGCTCCTGTAGAGTGGACAAATAGTAAGAAAATCACTCTATCTATCTTCCTCTTAACCGTTACGCTTTGGATATTTGGAAAGCCAATCAACGCAATGATTGGCGGGTTCTCTAAATTTGATAGCTTGGTTGCAATTGGTGCGATTGTACTGCTTGGTGCTTCTAGAGTTGTTGATTGGAAAGATGTCGAGAAATCAACGGATTGGGGTGTACTTATTCTGTTCGGCGGTGGTATCTGCTTAAGTAATGTTCTTAAAGAGACTGGTACCAGTGTCTTCTTAGCACACTCACTCAGTGGCTTCTTGGAAACGGCTGGCGTGCTTCTCACAATTCTTGCTGTAGTTGCTTTTGTTGTATTCCTGACTGAATTTGCGAGTAACACCGCAAGTGCCGCACTGCTTGTCCCTTTATTTGCGACTATTGCTGAAGCTCTTGGTATGTCACCCGTTATTTTATCAGCGTTGATCGCCGTAGCTGCGTCTTGTGCCTTTATGTTACCAGTTGCAACACCGCCTAACGCAATCGTGTTTGCCTCTGGTCATATCAAACAAAAAGAGATGATGCGAATCGGTATGGTGTTAAACCTAGTTTGTATCTTAGTACTTACGTTGTTCGCTTGGATTTTCTGGTAAACATTCAATGTTTAAAGAGTCGACCTGATAGGTCAATACTTATAGGAATGCTCTAAAAATTGGTTGCAGTTCCCCCGGCTCACCAATATAAAAAATGCCACACGTTACATATGTACGTGTGGCTTATAAACTAACTAAAACAATTTTCAGATTAGTGACTCAAGATCACCTGATTTCGCCCCGAATGTTTCGCTTGATACAAAGCCTCATCTGCACGAGCAATCGTCTCCGACCCCTTTTCTTGCTTCATTTCCGCAACGCCAATACTGCAAGTCAGAGGATCACCATGCACCCAAAGATGCTGACTAACCAAAAATCGGACTTTCTCAGCCTTCCTCTGTGCTTCATCAGCATCAGTATCAGGACAGAAAACGATGAATTCCTCACCGCCCCACCTCACTAGCTTATCAGTGTCACATATCGAACTGCCGACCACCATTCCGAACTCTCGTAAAACATGATCCCCCATTTGATGTCCGTATTTATCATTCACACTCTTAAAGTAGTCCAGATCGAGGTACAAGATACTCAACTTTCCGTGGCCTCGCTTAACGTGTTGAGACTGCATTTTCAGCCACTCACGAACGGCATGCCGATTTAAGGTCCCAGTCAATTCATCACGATGAGCTAATTCTGAAAACTCTAAATTCTGATCTCGAAGCGCTTGGTTAAGACTTTTAAGATGAAGGTGTCTTTTCTCCACTATCAACATACGCTTTCTTGAACGATGCAGTTCTGAAACTAAAAATGCCGTACCAGTACAAACCCAAATAAACAGCAGAATCATAAATAGGCTCTCTGTTGAAATAGACGAACCTTCAAATTCAATGCTGCGTATCACGATTCGATGATGGCCGATTTTCGCTCCAGAACCCGTCGCAAACTCAACCATGTTAACGTTCGAATACTCTGGTAAGGAATGCTCAAGATCAATATTGTTATCGGAAAGCCACCATGTCATGACTTGTAGGTTGTTGATGGGAATTTCAATAACTCCACCATCCACGCCAGGCGAAAATTCCATTCCGTTGTACTTATGCGTGTACTCGTCATCAGGAACAGAGTAAGCCGGATTATAATTTCTCAAATACGTTCTTAAACGAGCACTAGAACCTTCGTCTGTATGATAATCAATATTCACTCTAAAGGTATGGTACTGGGAAAGATCAAGGCCAACGGTGATGTCTGGATTGATACGAATCGATAGGCCGCAATATGGCCAAGGGTACTCCGACACCTTCAGTTCACAATCGAGGATGTATTGCTTGTCTTCAAATGAGATTTTAGAGGTACTAACGCCCATGTGGATTTGATCACTGGTCGCGATAAATTCGTATTTTTCAGGGGTAATAGAAGTGATTAAACGATTTCCGTTCACTCGGTAATATTGCATAATCGCAAGTGTCGCAATAACTAAAAAGATGACTATTTTATGGATCCACTTCACTTCTAAGTTTCCGGCTTACTGCTTCTAAAATATAAAACTAATGGTATAAGAATTCAGAAGACCATTAATTTTGCGACAATTTATAACTAATAGTTCATCTACAAACGTTATATCACGCGTGAACAAAATGTCATACTATAATTTATAAATGGAATTTTTTATCAGTTACCCACCATGATAATCAAATAATCTTACGTATAAAAACGGACTCTATTTGTTATACTCAGCGCATAATCATCGTTAACCGTGGCGCCTGCTTACAGAGCGTCCGAGTCGACGAAATAATAATCAAAATACAACGAGTAATGTCATGTCTTTATTAGCAAAAGGAACACTCAAGAAGATGAGTGCTTCGCTCGATGGTGCGGTGACCTACCGTCTACCTGTCGGTGAAGAGTTTGTGGAGCTAAACCCTCTGATTGGTAAAACCATTAATCTCACTCACACGGGTAATATTTTTTGCTGTTCGTGTGGTAAGAAAACCAAAAAAAGCTATTCTCAAGGCCACTGCTTCGTCTGCATGAAAAAGCTCGCTAGCTGTGATATGTGTATTATGAAACCAGAGACGTGCCACTATGATCAAGGAACGTGCCGTGAACCTGAATGGGGCGAAGCAAACTGCATGGTTGATCACTTCGTCTATCTTTCGAACACTTCAAGCCTTAAGGTTGGTATCACTCGTCATACTCAGATCCCCACTCGCTGGATCGATCAAGGTGCCACTCAAGGCTTACCAATCTTGAAAGTGAAAACACGTCAGATTTCTGGCCTGATCGAAGTTGAGTTAGCAAAGCACATTGCTGACAAAACCAACTGGCGCACATTGCTAAAAGGCGACGGTGACGATATGGAGTTGCTAGAAAAAGCCAAACAACTCTTGCCATTAGTTGAGGATACAATCCAAGAGATCAAAGCTAAGTTTGGTGACGATGCTATCGAGATTCTGAGCGAAAACATCACTTCACTGAGCTACCCAGTTGAGCAGCACCCAGTGAAGATTGTGTCGCATAACTTTGATAAGAATCCTGAGGTGACAGGTGTACTTCAAGGCATTAAAGGCCAATACCTAATCCTAGATACGGGCGTGATTAACATCCGTAAATTTGGCTCTTACGAAGTGGAAGTATCAGCTTAATCATTTGCTAACACGAGACGAAGTCTTTCTTAACTTTAGCTCTCAGTAAATTAAGTGTTGAACAACTCACAACCAGTACATGCACAGTCGGTGTGGCTATTGTTAAATCAATAAGCTCAATGAAATAAAAAGAGCATACTCCCTACTCAATACTATTGAGGCAAGTATGCTCTTTTCTAATTCGATAACGGCCAAGGTATTAGTTACTTCTTGCTAGTTACTTCGCAAGATCCCTTCAAGCACATTGAACAGCAAGTCGATCTCTTCAATCGAGTTGTAATGCATACAACCAATACGTACCACGCCCTGCTCTTCGATACCCAACTGCTTCACCAAACCTAGCGCATAGAAGTGTCCATTCCACACACAGATATTATGCTCACCCAGCTTCTTAGCGATAAACTCTGGAGAGTGGTTATCAAAGGTGATTGCGAACGTTGGGGTTCTTAGATTCGAATCAAACTCTGTCTTACCATAGAGTTTTGCCCCTTCCAGATCGGACAAACGTTTTAGGAAGTACTCACTAAGCTTGCTTTCATGCTTACTATACAGCGCATAACTTTGCTCTAAACGAGAACGTAATGAATCGGCTGGATCACCTAACTGCGCCAAGTAATCCACCGCCGCAATCACACCCGCAAGGCCTTCAAAGCTTTGCGTACCTGTTTCAAAACGGCCTGGGCCAATGTTTGTCGCTGGCTCTACCTTGTAAGGCTTTAAAGTATGTAGCCATTGAGGTGAAATATAAGCAATGCCAACATGCGGGCCGAAGAATTTATAAGCTGAACATGCCAAGAAATCACAATTCAGCTGCTGAACATCGATCAAATGATGTGGAGCGTAATGCACGGCATCGACATAAACCTGCGCACCATGCTGATGTGCAAGTTCGATAACTTTCGCCATGTCGACAATCGAGCCCGTCGTGTTCGAAGCAAACGTCACCGCGACAAGCTTGGTTTTCTCATTCAGCAGCGACTCAAAGTGCGCCATATCCAAACTGCAATCTGACTCATCCACACGAACTTGGCGAACAATAGCGCCTTTGTCGTCTGCAGCTTGCTGCCAGCTCGATACATTAGAATAATGGTCTAACGCCGTGACGATAACTTCATCGCCTTCTTGCCAATCGCGGCTGATCGCTCGACTAAGTTGGAAGGTCAGAGATGTCATGTTCGCGCCGAACACAACATTGCCTGAAGATTCAGTGTTGAGTAGCGCTTGTACCGCTTCTCTCGCTTGCTGCATTAAGCCTGTCGTCTTTTGGCTCGAAAAATAGTGACCGCCTAGGTTTGAATTAAAGTGCCCAAGATATTCCGTCATTGATGCTAAGACATTTTCAGGAACCTGAGAGCCCCCCGGCCCATCAAAAAAGGTCACAGGCTTACCGTTATGGTATTGGCCTAGCGCGCTAAACTGCTGGCGCACATCGTTAAGAGTGAAGGACATTGCGCGCATCCTTAGCCGTAAGAACAAACACATCCATATAGCCCATCTCATCGTGGTCTATGGTACGAATTGGTTGTGCATTATGCCAAAGCTTACTGTCAGCCAGCATTGCCACTTCACCATCGCCTAATACTTTTCTAAAGAATGGCGCTTCATGTGAGTCTTGATACAGCATGATTTCACCGCCCACAATGTTATGTCGGTTCACACCGATTAAGGCGATATGATCAAAACCATCTTGGTGAACACCTTCCGGAGCGACCTGAGTTTCTTCAAAGATAGCGGCAATACGGATCTGATGAATTTCGATTTCTTGCCCGTCTTCAAGCCCATTAGTTTCAATAAACAGTTCACACATCTCTTGCATGCCTTCACTGCTTATAATTTTCGCTTCAATCGGCTCAAACTGGCGAACAACATCACCTTGAAAATGGTTAATATCTTCAGACTGAACAAAGTTATGTTTGTTTAATTCAACGACCTGTCCGTTACGGAATTGAACCACTGAGTACCTTCTCAATCGAAACTGACCATCTGCATGCTCCGTACTTGGAAGCTTAGAGAATGAAGGTGACAGCTCCTCAACCGCGTGGTTACTGAGATGGGTAATATGTAGGGTATTTTCGTGAGCATGTAACATCATCGACTCCTTAATGATTGTTAATCCACATTCGGCATTTAACGTTTTATTTACATAAAGGATACTTGAAGATCTTGCCAAATCAACAATAAACAATCATTTATCCCGTCAAATTTAATAATTAAGATGATAAAACCAAATTCCAAATAAAAAGCAGTGTATAACACCAGAATAAAAGATGACCAACTCTTAAAACTAGCACACTCCACTAGCCAGTTAAAAACACCTTAAATTTTTTATATAGCGATATTATTAACTATCCTAATAAATTTCACACTCTATCAACCCTTTTTCTTCAATACGCCAGTCTCCTTGCATAAGCTCAGTCCTCACTATCGCCATCATTCATTTCTATATTTTTGCACAGTAAAATACGACCTACCTATCAGATGCCAAGCTACTGATGACTTAGCCAACAAAATCAAGCTGGTTAATTTGCGAGTAACCCAAAATTCACAAGCCTTTTCTTGCGCGTCTGGACAGGTCGAGTTAGGGGGAACTCGGCCGCCCTCAAATAGAGTGCTTTCTAACAAAGCCTACAATTATAAATGATGCATTTATTTGGAATATGACGGTCTGCCTTTATATTCTAACTTAGAATTCGTTAAAAATTGGCGACTATAAAGAGTGGGGATGTTCTATACAAACCAGATGGGAGGGTAAGCAAGCTTGAAAGGTTGATCGCTAAAAGAACCATCTTTGGTGAAATTTACACCAAAAGTCAAAGCGAAAATAAGTTAACTAGACTTAAAACGATTCATTTAAAAATAGTACAATGAGCTAAATCTCAATTTCACTGGACCGATTTTTGAAACCGTTCTTCGAGCGCTTCTGCTGGTACATTCGCTGATCAGCTAAGCTCAAACACTCAGAAAAATTGGCACATTCGAAACTAAATGCGCTTCCAAAGCTGAGGCCAGATTGGGGCCAATCAGCACTGCGAATTTGGTCTTCGACCTGAGCCACCCTATGCTCGATCTGAGAATAAAGGGCCTCACCTTGTGTATCTTTATCAACTCTCAATAACCAGATAAATTCATCGCCACCAGCTCGATAAACCATTCCAAGGTCTGTAAATTGTTCTCGCATCATGCGGCTGGTGTATTCTAAAAAGCGATCCCCTTCATCATGACCATAAGTGTCATTAATCGATTTAAGGCCATCACAGTCGATAAAGACGATGCAATAAGAGTTATGTGCCAATTGTTTACTGGCATCATTAAAATCCAGTCGGTTTCCAAGTCCAGTCAAACTATCCACCCTAGACTGGATATACGTTTTCTGATGTTGACGCTGTTGAATCCGCAACCATTCAGTCAGTGACAATAAAATACAGATGCAATCGATTGCCAATGCAACAACAACTATCACTTCTGTCGAGCTCTGAGTCGGCAATGGCGTAACATGCGCAAAAATGTAATATATCAAGGCCGCGCCATAAAAAAGTCCACCGACCAAATAATACTTAGCGACAAAGTTTCGTTGATAAGCCATTACTATACCAGTCACTATCATCGTCGGTACCCAGATTGCTGCAATCAAATGAGACATAACAAAAGTCAGAGGGAACGGGGCAAAGACATTAATAAACCCAATAATGACACACAGCCAACTAAAGATATGAAAGATAAGATTAATACGAATAAAGTGTTGCGGAAATCCAAACAATAATCTTGTGTAATAGCTAGAAAAAGCAACCGCAAACGGAAACAATACCATCCCAAAATAAACGGGGTTCAAACTTTGGCTTGGTAGTAAGTACCCCCAAGCGCCAGAAGCGGCAAACCAGCCCAAACCATGCAGCCCGACATAGCCAGCACAAGCCAGTGTAACCGGCTGCTTAGTTTGAAAATAACAAAATAGAGCGAGAATTCCCAATGTCAGCATAACCGTGATAGAAGCTAAAGTGAGCGTATTATTGCGGAAAACACGAATATGAAATGCATGTTCAGGTTGAAGAGTTAAGTTAATTGCCGTTGGGAATTTTTTTGCTTCCAAGTAAAGCCAAAGTATTCCAGATTCTCCTGAATTCAATATTAGTGGGAAGCTTTGCCTGTGCAGATGCGGAATGCTCTTATCACTTAATTGGCCAAAATCGAATATTCGTCTAACCTGACCATTTTTTGATTGCCAGTAACCCCAACCTTGGTCCAAATAGTTGACACGGAGCGTAACAATTTGGTGTAACGACTTAATTCCGGGGTTGGCTAAATCAAGCCTCAGCCCAAACGCCCCTTCACCACCAAATATCGTTTCAATCCTTGAAGATGATTCGATATGTTCTCTTAATATGGGAAAATCGACCGGAGCAGATAATAGAGGCACTTCATACCATTTTACAGCCTCACCAGCTAACACAGATTGCTCCCCATTGACTTGCAACGGAGAAGCAAAGGCTAAATTTAGGCACACACTAAACACACTGATAAAAAGGAGGAGAATCTGCATATAGTTAAAATAATTCCGCATGATATATAAATATCAATAATAACACATACAAAAAAATAACAACCGAGAAACGCTCAATAATTCAAGTGTTAACCAACATTACACCGATTCATTATCATATCGTTCATACCAAAAGAGGCGCCTTGTGATCGCTTATCTGCGACCTAATTTTGATGAACTCATGCAGTGTCCTTTAAGACAAATTTTTTAAGATAAAAACATAATATTCAGCTCTTTTTGTTTTCTACCCATCAGGACATATACAAAAAGAAATATCTGTTCTAGAAACATTATTCTCACGAAAGCTCTTAAAATGAGCAATCAAGTATTGCTATTTGCAAGAGTACTTCCTTAACTTATTACTTTTGGTCTAACACAGGAATACAAGACCGCCATTTATTTCGGTTATGTTCTAACCTATAACGATTAATTACACTTCAGCCCTTGTTTAACCTTTTATTGCCTCCATATTTTCCATACAATCCTAAGCGATTATAAATAAAAACAAATTCAATTTCGGAGTCCTCATGAGCGACGTAAAGCACTGTAATTTATTGATTCTTGGTTCTGGCCCTGCTGGCTATACAGCTGCAGTTTACGCTGCTCGTGCAAACCTAAACCCAGTACTTGTTACCGGTATGCAGCAAGGTGGTCAGCTTACCACCACAACAGAAGTGGAAAACTGGCCGGGTGATGCTGAAGGTTTAACGGGTCCAGCACTAATGGATCGCATGAAAGAGCACGCAGAGCGCTTTGAAACAGAGATCCTGTTCGACCACATTAACGAAGTCGACCTATCAAACCGCCCTTTCCGCCTTAAAGGCGATTCTGGCGAGTACACATGTGACGCTTTGATCATCTCAACGGGCGCATCAGCTAAGTACCTAGGTTTAGATTCTGAAGAAGCATTCAAAGGCCGTGGCGTTTCTGCTTGTGCAACGTGTGATGGTTTTTTCTACCGCAACCAGAAAGTAGCGGTTGTGGGTGGTGGTAACACGGCGGTTGAAGAAGCACTTTACCTATCTAACATCGCGTCTGAAGTTCACCTAGTTCACCGTCGTGACACGTTCCGCGCTGAAAAGATTCTAGTGAAGCGTTTAATGGACAAAGTAGAGAACGGTAACATTGTTCTTCACACTAACCGCACGCTAGAAGAAGTTCTGGGCGACGATATGGGCGTTACTGGCGTTCGCATTAAAGATACTCAGTCTGACAAGACAGAAGATATCGAAGTAATGGGCGCGTTCATCGCTATCGGTCACCAGCCGAACACTGAAATCTTCAAAGGCCAAGTCGACATGAAAGATGACTACATCATCGTTCAGTCTGGTCTGGAAGGTAACGCAACACAAACCAGCATCCCAGGCGTGTTCGCTGCAGGTGATGTAATGGACCACAACTACCGCCAAGCAATCACTTCTGCCGGTACGGGTTGTATGGCTGCACTGGATGCTGAACGCTTCCTAGACGGCCTGAACGATAAATAAAATCTGAGATTACAGATTTAAATATCGAAGTCCTCGCCTCAGTGGATGCAGGGCGTCATCACAATTTGTTATAAATCCCTAGAGCCCAGTGGTATATCCACTGGGCTTTCTTTTGTATACTACTGGCCCTCAACGAATAATAATTATCATTAAGCCTTCATAATGGATAAGAAAAAACAACGCAGCTTGAATAAGTGGCTGAAGCAACAAAGTAAGTTAGCAAAACGCTGGCTTATGATTGCGATTAGCCTTGGCGTACTTTCAAGCGTGTTTTTAATTGCTCAAGCAGCTCTTCTCGCCTCTATTCTTCACCAGCTGATCATCGAGAATGTCGATAAATCTGAACTGGTTGGTCATTTCGCAGGCTTGGCATTATCGGTCGTTGGCCGTGCTGGCTGTACATGGGGACGTGAAATCGCAGGTTATCGCTGTGGTGAACAGATCCGTGTCTACATCAGACAACTCATCCTTGATAAGTTACGTGAGTTAGGCCCTGCTTATATCAAAGGCAAACCTGCGGGTACGTGGGCAACCCTATTGCTAGAGCAAGTTGAAGACATGCAAGACTTCTTCTCTCGCTACTTACCTCAGATGTCTTTGTCGGTGATGATTCCGTTTATCATTCTTGTAGTCGTGTTCCCGATAAACTGGGCTGCCGGCTTGATCTTCTTGATTACCGCGCCACTGGTACCGATGTTTATGGCGCTTGTCGGCATGAAAGCCGCAGATGCAAACCGTAAAAACTTCAAAGCACTTCAGCGTCTTTCAGGTCACTTTTACGACCGTTTGCAATCAATGACAACCATTCGTCTGTTTGATCGTACAAGCGCAGAAACAGAAGTATTGAAAGGTGCTTCTGAAGTGTTCCGAACTCGTACCATGGATGTATTGAAGATCGCTTTCTTGTCTTCTGCGGTTCTTGAGTTCTTCACATCTATCTCGATTGCGATGACGGCGGTTTACTTCGGTTTCACTTTCATCGGTGAACTGAACTTTGGTCATTACGGCGTTGGCATTACTCTATTCGCGGGTCTGTTTATTCTTATCTTGGCACCGGAGTTTTACCAACCTCTGCGTGACTTAGGTACGTTCTACCACGCGAAGCAACAAGCGGTTGGCGCAGCCGAAAGTATTGTCGAGTTCCTAGAAACAGACATCACTAAGGTTAAATCAGGTGACACTCAACTAAACCCAACCCAAGGCATCAATATTGAAGCTCAAGACTTGAAAGTGTTGAGCCCTGAAAGTTTTCAACTGGTTGGCCCTATCTCGTTTGCGCTTAATACTCGCCAGTCGACTGCATTAGTTGGCCCAAGCGGTGCGGGTAAAACAAGTTTGATCAACGCCATACTTGGTTTCATGCCTTATGAAGGAAGCTTGAAAATCAATGGCATTGAATTGCGAGACCTAGACTTAGCCTCTTGGCGTAAGACGATTAGCTGGGTTGGTCAAAACCCGTTGCTACTGCACGGCACAATTCGTGACAACGTCACCCTTGGTAAGCAAAATATTACTGACCAAGTTGTCGAGAATGCACTCGAGCAATCTTTTGCTAACGAATTCGTAAACGAACACGGCTTGGATTACATGATTTCTGATCGTTCGGGCGGTCTGTCTGTTGGTCAATCTCAGCGTTTGGCTTTAGCTCGTGCGATGATTCAAGACGGTCAGTTCTGGTTGCTCGATGAACCTACTGCCAGCTTAGATACTCGTAGCGAACAATTGGTAATGAAAGGCATCAATAGCAATATTGAAAGCCGCACTGCCCTGCTTGTAACGCACCAACTTGCTCCTCTTCAATCGGTCGATAATATTCTGGTTATGCGCGATGGTGGGCTGGTTGAACAAGGTCATTACTCTCAGCTTTCAACTGCGGGTGGTTTATTCGAAGAGATGCTTAACGCGAACTTAGCTCAACAAGACAATAAGGGTAATTTAGATGCGTGATTTACTGCCTTACCTGAAACTCTATAAAAAACATTGGTTTGGCCTATCGCTAGGCATGCTATTGGCTTTTGCTACTCTGTCCGCTTCTATCGGCTTGTTAACGCTATCGGGTTGGTTTATTTCAGCTTCTGCGGTTGCTGGCCTTACGATTGCGCGTGAAACCTTCAACTACATGCTGCCGGGTGGCGGTGTACGTGGTTTAGCCATGGGCCGAACGGCGGGGCGTTGGGGCGAACGTGTTGTGAGCCACAATGCGACATTCAAGCTACTGACAGATCTGCGTATCTTCTTCTTCAAGAAACTGGCACCGCTGATCCCGGGTCGTATTTCAAACCTTCGTGACGCTGACCTACTTAACCGTTTGGTTGCTGATGTCGACGCAATGGACCACGTGTATCTGCGTTTAGTAAGTCCAGTGACGGTTGGTGTGTTCGGAATTTTCTTCCTAACTCTATTCCTGATGTGGTTCGATACTTCGCTTGGTTTAATTTTAGGTTCAATCCTTCTCATCATGCTTCTGGTTTGGCCGGTCTTGTTCTACAAGCTGGGGAAACGTAACGGCGGTGAACTGACACAAAACAAAGCGGATCTGCGTGTTACGACACTAGATTGGGTTGAAGGCTGCAGCGAGCTAACTCTGTTTGGTGCTGAAGAGCGTTACCGCAACGCCATTCTAGATACACAACAGAAGCTGATGACGAATCAGTTTGTCAATGCCAACTTAACCGGCATGGCATCAGCTGCACTGATGCTGTTCAACGGTTTGACTCTGGTTCTTATGCTTTGGCTTGCTGCTGACGGCGTGGGTGGTAATGCACCAGACCCGTTCATCGCGCTAATGGCATTCGCAACTATGGCAAGTTTTGAACTGCTGATGCCTATTGCAGGTGCATTCCAGCATTTAGGTCAAACTCTGTCTTCTGCTCGTCGCTTGAACGAAGTAATTCTGTCTGAGCCTGAAGTTCAGTTCGCGGAAGAGAAGTTCGACATCAACAAGCCGCTTGATATTACGTTCTCAAACGTGACGTTCAACTACCCTGATTCTAAGCGCAGTGTTCTAAACGCAGTTGATCTAACGATTCCGGCAACGAATAAGGTTGCGATTGTTGGTCAAACTGGTTCTGGTAAATCAACTCTAATTCAACTTCTGACACGCTACTGGGATCCTAAAAAGGGTTACATCTCAATTGCGGGCATTGAACTGACACACTGGAATGAATCACAACTTCGTGAATCAATCAGCGTGGTCAGCCAACGAGTAGACATCTTGAATGGTACTCTCCGTGACAACTTGTTGATTGCAAGACCAGAAGCAACCGATGATCACTTAGCGAATATCCTAAAAGACGTTGGCCTAGAAAAGCTGCTTGAGAATAATGCACTTGATAGTTGGTTAGGTGACGGTGGTCGTCAACTTTCTGGTGGTGAGAAGCGCCGTATTGGTATCGCACGTGCGATTCTTCATGATGCCCCTATCCTGCTTCTCGATGAGCCAACAGAAGGCTTAGACAAGCAAACAGAGCAAAGTATTATGACAATGTTCGAAAAGCACTTTGAAGGTAAAACGGTTATATTCATCACGCACCGCTTGATTGGTCTAGAGTCGATGGATTCTATCGTTCTGATTGAACAAGGCGAGATTGTAGAAAATGGCTCTCACGAGAAGCTGTTAAACGAAGAAGGACGTTATTTCCAGCTTCGCCAAGCAATCTAGCTTCTTCATAAGTTATAAAAAACCATTCAAGGCCCGAGTTTATGCTCGGGCTTTTTATCCGCTCCCTCGAACTATCAGTTCCTCTATGCACACCAAGCCGGTAACGCACACAGGAGACTAATGGTAGTGCCAATGTCAAATCGACGTTACCAGAACTGCAAGTTGATAACGCGCTATTTATGAGCGCTGAGTTACTCTGATTGGTATAACTCTCTCATGCGCAAATGCAAAAAAGCCGAATATGATAATCACATTCGGCTTTCAATTTCGTTGTAGCGTATTAACGACTAAACGTTACTTTCTTCTACTTTTTAGTTATTCACTTAAAGCTTGAAGCGGCTGATTTCGCTTTCTAGTTCATGAGACAGCTCAGAAAGCTGAGCAGCTTGTTCGGCGGCTTGGTGCGCTTCGTCTGCTAGTTCATTAGATACGTCACGAATTCCTTCGGTATTGCGAGTAATCTCAGATGTTACTGAAGCTTGCTCTTCTGCAGCTGAAGCAATCTGTGTCGCCATATCACTGATACGTTCAACGGCTGCATGAATTTGCGTTAGGCTTGCAGCTGCTGAGTTCGCGTCATCGACACTGGTTTCAGCAAGAGTACGACTATCATTCATGATGTTAACCGCTTTGCCTGTTGTGCCTTGAAGCAGTTCAATAGTCTGTTGAATCTCTTGCGTTGAACCATGTGTACGTTGACTCAACACTCGAACTTCATCCGCTACAACTGCGAAGCCTCGACCCTGCTCACCTGCACGTGCAGCTTCAATAGCAGCATTAAGTGCAAGTAAGTTAGTTTGCTCAGCGATGCCTTGAATGTTAGACAAGATAGTGTTGATGCTATTACCGTGCTCTTCTAGTTCTAGAATTACGTTAGTTGCGATTTGAACTTCTTGAGCAAGGTTTTGGATTGAGCTTTGAGTCTGTGTCACTTGACCAGTACCGTGTTCACACGCGCCAACGGCTTCAGATGAGTTCTGAGCGGTGTGGTCGGCGTTACCCGCGATCTCTTGTGTTGCAGCAGCCATTTCGTTAACAGCTGTTGCGACCATATTGATTTCGTCTTGTTGCATTTGGATACGAGAGCTACGCTCTTCAGCTTGAGAAGCCGTTTGACGTGCTTGGTTACCCAATGCAGCAGACACTTCGCTTAGCTTAACAACCATAGTGTGCATGTTGCCCACAAAGCGGTTAAAGTTTTCAGCAAGCTTACCAATCTCATCATCACTCTTAGGCTCAAGTCGTTGAGTAAGGTCACCTTCACCTGATGCAATTTCTTCTAGCGCAGCAGAAACACGATTTAGGTCGCGGAAGAGGAAACTAACTAACCAAGAAACCAGTACGATCACAATTAATGTGATCACAACAGCCGTTGTGATCAACTGAGTAAGTAGTGTTGAGTGGTTCGCTTCTTCTGTTGCTTTGTCCATCTGAACCGCAAAGATCCAGTTAGTGTTAGGAACCTTCGTGAAATAAAGAAGCTTCTCAGCACCGCGCTGTGTAAAGCTCTCTATGCTGCCAGTACGCACAGCATTCTCAATGATAGACATCGAGATATCGCTTGAAAGTTGGCTCACAGGCTTCAAGCTTAACGCTGAATCTGGATGTGCTAGGAACGTGCCGTCAGAGGCATCAATTAGCATTGCGTATGCGTTGTCACCCACATCCAAGCTGATTACGTCGTTAACCAATTGGTCGATCAGTACGTCTGCGCCGACTACACCAACAAGCTTGCCGTTGTGACGGACAGGCTCTGCAATCGTTACTAAAAGCGCTTTCGTGATCGCATCTTGGTAAGCAGTAGTTATGATTTGTTTGCCAGCCGCGTTTGCTTCTTGGTACCAAGGGCGTTGACGAGGGTCGTAATCTGCACGGTTACGATCAGGATGTGAACGGTACATTCCGCCTTCTGGAGTACCTAAAAAAATATCGTCAAAGCCACCCGCGATACGAGCTTGCTTAAGGAAAGGGACAACATCTCTTTCTTGTGAAAACTCATTAAATGCCGAAGCGATATCCTTACGAATAGTTATCCAGTTTTTAATACCTTCAGATGCTGCTTCTGATACGCTTTCTGCTCGTAGATATACGCCATTATGAGTCTGTTCAAATAATTGATTTGCTGATAGCCAAGTCAATGCTGTTGCCATAACGGCAACAGCAGATAGGCTAGCGCCTATAAGCTTCTGTTTAAGTGTTATTTTCATTATAAGTTTTCACGAGTGGTGGGAAATCCTGCGCATATTACCCAATATCAGTATTAAATTCGAGCGATTTCACAATTTAATATCGTTATATAATTTAGATAAACCATAAACTTAAATTGTGTCAATTCCTTGGCATTTTGCCAAAATAAAGGCGGCACTTTAAGCATGGTTATTTAGAAAGTATGGGGGGAAGGAGATTTGTTATTAGGTGGTAAACAGCCACAAAAAAAGCAGGAAAGTTCCCTTTCCTGCTTTTCGTATTATCTAATGTTCAACGATGATACAAAACCATGTATCACTGTGAATCTTAGGAGTTAGCGCTTTTCAGTACGCATACCCATTAGCAAACTCACACACATCAGCAATAGAATGATAGTGAACGGTAATGCAGTTGATATTGCACCCGCTTGCAGAGCTTGTACTGCTTCAGTACCACCAACCCACAGTAAAGCTACCGCAATAGCACCTTCGAGGAAAGCCCAGAAGATACGTTGAGGAACTGGAGTATCAACCTTACCACCAGAGGTGATGCTATCGATAACTAAAGAGCCAGAATCGGATGATGTAATGAAGAACACAAGAACTAATACAATCGCAATGATTGATAGCAGCGTACCAAACGGCAGAGCATCAAACATTTGGAACATTGCTAGTGATACATCTGTCAGACCATCTTGGCCAAGTATGCCAATATTATTTACGATTTGATCAATCGCCATCCCGCCAAACACTGACATCCAAATGATAGTCACAGTGGTAGGAACAATCAGTACAGCTGTAATGAATTCACGAACAGTTCGACCTTTAGAAACACGTGCGATAAACATACCGACGAATGGAGACCACGAAATCCACCAAGCCCAGTAGAACACAGTCCAACCGTGCAGCCACGCTTCATCTTCACGGCCGTGAGGATTACTCAACGGAATAATGTTTTCGATGTAAGCCATCAATGTAGTTGGTATTGAAGCAAAAGTAACGGCATAACCAATCAGCGCAACCAGAACTAGTAGCATAAAAGCAACTAACATGTTGATATTACTGATAACTTTAACACCGCCATCAATACCACGGACTACAGAAACCACGGCAAGTAAAGTTACTACCGTAATAACAATAACTTGTAGCCCTAGACCAGCTTCAACTCCAAATACATGTTGAATACCACTTGCCGCTTGTTGAGCACCTAAGCCTAGCGATGTAGCCAAACCAAAGAGTGTCGCCAGAACCGCAAGAATATCAACAATGTGACCAGCCCAACCCCAAGCTCTATCACCTAAAATTGGGTAAAAGATAGAACGAATAGAAAGAGGCAACCCTTTGTTATAAGAGAAGAAAGCAAGTGAAAGTGCCACTACACCATAGATCGCCCAAGGATGTAGACCCCAGTGATACATGGTTGCACCAAGTGCCAATCGAGCAGCTTCAGGTGTGTTAGCTTCAACACCAAGCGGCGTTTCATACCAACCAGTGAAGTACGCAGCAGGCTCTGCCACGCTCCAAAACATTAAGCCGATACCCATACCTGCAGCGAATAGCATGGAGAGCCAAGACATAAATGAATAGTCAGCGGTTGCATCAACACCACCAAGACGGATTTTACCAAACGGAGAAACTATCAAGCCCAAGCAGAAAATAACAAAAATATTGCCCGACCAAATGAACAACCAATCAAATGAATTGATGATTTGGCCTTTCACACCATCTAGAGCGGCTTTTGCTGATGCAGTATCTGTCAGTAAAATAGCAATCAGAAAAAGAGCAATAAGTCCTGCACTAATACCAAACACAGGGTTGTGAACATCAAACCCCCACTTTTGGACGTTATCTTGACCGACAGTGTAATCCGTACTGTCAATACTGTATTTATCTATACCTTTAGTCATTATCCCTCTCTACAGAATATTACTAATATCCTTTAATTTACCTGTGACTTAATCATAAACTCGAACATACGATCCAAGTAGAACAAGCATGTTGTCACAACAATTCAAATACTTGGATGTTGAAGTCTAGCAGGTTAACTTATTGTTTTCAGTAAATCAGAATCAGTTCGATTAATTTTCAAACAAAATTCACGTAATTACTCAAATTTATGAAGAGACAAAGGCCGAATACATCGACCTTGTACTCAAAAATACTTTTAGCTCAAAGCACTTTGTTGTTGAACCAATTGATTTTCTGTTCGTAAACCAAGCGTTAAACTTAGACACATAAACAACAATATGAACGCAAATGGTAATGCCATTGATACCGTTCCAGCTTGCAATGCTTGAATTGATTCAGTACCGCCAACCCACAGTAAAACAGCCGCAATAGCACCCCCCATTAATGCCCAAAATACACGCTGTGGAACTGGAGCATCAACTTTCCCCCCTGAGGTAATACTATCAATCACTAGCGAACCTGAGTCTGAAGAAGTAATGAAGAACACCATAATCAAGCCGATTGATACAACAGATAGCGCAGAGCTCATAGGAAGTGCGTCATAAGTGTGGAATAGAGAAAGCGTAATATCTTGTAGGCCATTCACCCCGATCTCACCAACTTTATTTGCCACCTGATCGATAGCTATACCACCAAAGATAGCCATCCAAATAATGATGACCGATGTTGGAATAAACAATACAGCGACCATGAACTCACGAATTGTACGACCTTTAGAGATACGAGCGATAAACATGCCTACAAATGGTGACCAAGATATCCACCATGCCCAATAAAATACTGTCCAAGCTTGCATCCAAGTTTCATCATCACGGCCATGTGGATTACTTAGAGGAATAAAGTTTTCTACGTAACCCATTAGGGCCGTTGGTATCGATTTGATGCCCGCCATACCACCTGCAATGGTTACGAAGACCAACACAGCTAAAGCAACCAACATATTAACGTTACTTAGAAGCTTGACACCACCGTTGATACCACGGATAACCGACATCGTCGCCAAAAAGGTAACCACAGCAATAACAATCAACTGCATGCCAATACCACCATTAGTCCCAAACACATGGTTAATACCACTGGTAGCTTGCTGTGCCCCTAAGCCTAGCGATGTTGCTAAACCAAATAATGTCGCTAATACCGCAACGATATCCACAATGTGACCAAACCAGCCCCAAGTTCTATCCCCTAAGACAGGGTAGAAAACAGAGCGAATTGACAACGGTAATCCTTTATTGAATGTAAAAAAGGCAAGCGCTAACGCAACAATGGCGTAAATAGACCAGCCGTGTAAGCCCCAATTATAGATCGTTGCACCTAATGCCAATTTTGCAGCTTCAGGAGAATAGGCTTCAACATTCAATGGGGTTTCATACCAACCCGTGAAATAAGCAACAGGTTCTGCAACACCCCAGAACAATAAACCAATCCCCATGCCCGCAGCGAATAACATTGACATCCAAGAAAGGCTAGAGTGCTCTGCTTTGGCATCATTGCCACCTAGGCGGATGTTGCCATAAGGGGATACAATGAGGGCAAAACAGAAAATTAAGAAGATATTTGCAGCCCACATGAACAAACCATCAAAGTTACCGATGACCTGCCATTTAATTCCATCAAGTGCGGCTTTCGCGGTTTCTGGATCTGCCACCAGAAGAGCGATCAAGAAAATAATGATCGCTCCTGCACTGATTCCAAATACAGGGTTATGAACATCAAAGCCCCATTTCTGAATGTTATCTTGCCCAACTGTATAATCGGTATTTTCAATACTATACCTATCTTTTACAGGCTTCATGTTTCCTCTCTAATTTGTAGCGCACAGTTTGCAACATTGCATTCGGCGCTTACATTTTGGAAAAAATAATATCAACCTGTCGCAAAAATACTAAAAAAACCTCTAAAAAGTTGGCCTAAATGGCAAAGTTAGTAATTAAATTACACTTTTGATGTAATTTAGCGTAAGATCACTCTACAAGCCCAGAATTAACAGCATACTTAGCCAATTCTGCAGTTGAGTGAATATCCAGCTTATGCTTAATATTTTGCCTATGAGTTTCGACTGTCCTATAACTGATATTCAGCGTCTTCGCGACCTCTTTGCTACTCTCCCCTTTCGCTACTAATTTCAACACCGCTTCTTCACGTCTGCTCAATGGATTCTTTACAGATTGTGTCGGGGTAATTGGCTGAGTAAATAGATTTTGCGTCACTTTTTCGCAAAAATAAGTCGAACCTTGATTCACCGTTTTGATCGCTTGAACCATCTTTTCTGCAGAAATCTCTTTCAACATATATCCAACCGCTCCTGACTGCATCACTTTCATGATGTATTCACGGTTGTTATGCATGGTCAACATCAGTACTTTCGCTTCAGAATCCTCTTCTTTGATCTGATTAGTCGCGTCAATCCCATTCATGATGGGCATACTGATGTCCATTAACACAACGTCAGGACGAAGAGTTTTAACTATTTCTACCGCTTCTAAACCATTGCTAGCAGTACCTATCACGCTAATATCTGACTCAAGCTCCAACCTCGCCATAAAGCCATCCAGTACCACTTGGTGATCGTCAGCGATCACAACTCGAATAACTTCACTCATTCACTAATCCCTCTAGTGTCAACAACACTGTAATTTCCGTTCCGAAGCCAATCTCGCTCATCAATTCAAAATCACCGCCAATGAATTCGACTCGCTCTCTCATATTGCGTAGGCCAATCCCTCGTTTTTCCATCGCTTTATAAGTATTAAAGCCCACGCCGTTATCTTGAATCAGCAATTGCAATACATTGCCGATTTGTTGTGCAATAACCGTTACCTTGGTCGCTTTTGCGTGCTTCTCTATATTATTCAATGACTCTTGCACAACTCGATACAAGGTCGTTGCGACCTCCGATTTCAATTTTCCAGGATTGGTTTTAAATAAAGTATCAACTTCAATACCGGAGTGAGCCTGAAAATCCAAGAGTAATGACGATAAAGCCGCTTCCAAGCCAATATCATCTAGGGAGCTAGGGCGAAGCTGGTGAGAAATATGCCTGACCTCCTCAATTGCTCTCATTAATGAGTGCTGAGACTTATTCAAATGGGACTTCAGATCTTCACTTTGTAATTTATAACCTAACAACTCCAAATGACATCGACTTGAGACTAATAACTGGTTAATACCATCATGTAGTTCACGAGCTAAGTGTTTCTTTTCGTCTTCTTGAAACATTACCGTTTTATGGGCAAGTTCCTTTAAGTTGTTATCGGCAATACGGTGTTCATGCATGTTAATAGCTAATGTAAGCACAATGATGACCGCCACTGTCACACTAATAATTACAACGATAGAAAAGAACGTGGTTTCAATATTTTTGTTGATCGCGTCCTGCATTGAAGCCACTTCCTGATGCACGTCTTCAATATACAAGCCCGTGCCAATCATCCATCCCCATCGTTCTAACCAAGCGGCATAACTCAACTTCGGAACGACCTCTCTAGTTGATGGCTTTTGCCACAAATACTGGTGAAACCCGCCCCCCGTTTGAGCCTCTTTCAGCAGGGCCTCTATAAGAAAGTCACCATCTTCATCTTGCAGTTGAAGTAAGTTTCTCCCTATCAATTCAGGCTGTATTGGATGGACTAAATTGGTTCCATGACGATCATATGCGAAAAAATACCCATCGGATCCATATCTAAGTTTAGATAATATACTCCGAACTTCAGTCTTAGCGTGTGCTTCTTGGATCTCAGGGTCGTTGTAGATGTGCTCGATGGCATCAAATGCGAGATCGACCGTATCTTTGAGGGCGTTTTCACGAGATTTAATTAAGCTGTCCCTGAAGATCTCGACCTCTTTCGCACCCAACGTTTTGGTTTGGTGTAACGAGATCCAACTTATGCTCGCGGTTACAAGCAGCAACGGGAGTAACGTCAGCAAAATCAGCTTAGCTTTAAGAGACATTCCTTTCCCTCACAAAAAAAACGGCTTACTGAATATCAATAAGCCGTTTTACTTTACCAATTTATAGATAGCCGTTGAAACATATCATTCACATTCTAGGCTTCACTCACATTCCATAGAAAGATGGGAAAGCGAGAAGTGATCCAAGTACGATGATTTGAATCAGAATGAACGGCATCACGCCTCGGTAGATATCCTTGGTAGTGATGCCTTTCGGTGAAACTCCCTTCAAATAGAACAAACTGAAGCCAAATGGCGGCGTTAGGAATGAAGTTTGTAGGTTCATTGCGATAAGGATAGCGAACCAAGTCATGTTGATGCCCATCAATTCAGCCACTGGCGCTATGATCGGGACGATGATGAAACAGATCTCTACAAAGTCGATGAAGAAACCCAAAATCAAAATAACCAACATGGTGATGATTAAGAAGCCCCACTTTTCACCTGGCAGTTGCAGCATCCACTCTTCGACTAGATAGTCGCCACCGGTATAAGTAAACGCCATCGAAAATGCAGTAGCACCAAGCAAGATAGCAAAGACCATTGCGGTAACCTTCACTGTCTCTTTAGACGCAGCAAATACCATCGACCAACTAAACTGACCGTATAACAGTGCGAGAACCAATGCACCAGCACCACCTAACGCTGCCGATTCAGTTGGCGTTGCCACACCTGCAAAGATAGATCCCAATACCACAATGATGAGCGCTAGCGGTGGGAGAATCGCTTTAAGCGCATTAAACACTTCTTGCTTTCGGCTGATCGAGTCATCGCGCTCGATTGGCTGAGCCGACTCGGGGTTTAGCTTCGCGTATATCAATATGTACACGATATAAGCACCCACTAGCATCACGCCCGGCCAAATCGCCGCTTGGAACAAATCGCCAACTGGCACACCCAGTACATCACCCAATAGAATGAGAACTATCGATGGTGGAATGATTTGCCCAAGCGTGCCAGAAGCACAAATGGTGCCGCAGGCTAAGCCTTTGTCGTAGTTGTACTTGAGCATAACTGGTAAAGAGATAAGCCCCATGGCAACTACCGAGGCCCCTACTACGCCCGTTGAAGCGGCAAGCAGAGAACCTACGAGTACCGTCGAGATTGCGATACCACCACGAACACCACCAAACAGTCGTCCCATAGACTCAAGCAACTGCTCAGCGAGCTTGGTCTTTTGCAAAACAAGCCCCATGAAAACAAACAATGGAACGGCCATCAGCACCGTGTTTTCCATAATTGATTGGATTCGATATGGCATGAAGGCAAACATTTCGATGCCTTCAGCCCAAACACCAAAGATTAACGCGATACCACCAAAGGTGAACGCCACTGGGAAGCCAAGTAAAAGTGCAAACAAGGCGACGAAAAACATTACTATTCCAATCATGTTCAGCCTCTACTTATTCTTTGTATTAGTATTGTTTGCATGGATAAGGTGCGGATTAAAGATCTTATTCAGTGAGTGCAGGATTAAACCCACGCCACTGAGTGCCATTAAGAAGAATGACAGCGGGATCATGGCTTTAATGATCCAGCGATATGGCAAACCACCGGGATCGCCTGAGGTCTCACCTAATTCATAACTCTCTTTAGCAACATCAATACCAAACCAAGCAACCAATAGACAGAAAGGCATCAAAAAGATAAATGTGCCAAGTAAATCAATAATTGCCTGGGCTTTAAAACTCAATTGTTCATAGAACACATCCACTCGCACATGACCACCAGCCTTGATGGCATAAGGAACACCTAATAAGAAAACGGCTGAGAATAGGTGCCATTCCATCTCTTGAAACGCGATTGAGACATCATTGAAAACATATCTCATAACAACGTCATACACGACGTTGGCGATAAGTAAAATAAACAACATACTGGAAAGCCATCCCAGTGCATCACCGATACGATTAAATAGGCGTTCAATATAAATTAGACTTCGCATTCCCGACTCCATGGAATTTGAAAAGACATCGCGTATTAGAGTTAGTGCAGCTACAACGACTAGCGCTAACAAGATGCACGACGTAGAAAGGGTTCTGAGCGTATTACAGGATTTATCCTGCTTAAATTATTATGTTTTAAATGAACCCGCCACTGACTCACTCTTAGTTGCCTAATATGGAAAGCGTTGGGTTCATTTAGATTCAGTTCAACAACTGTCGATTATTTCGCTTGGCTATTTAGATAAGCTCTATGTGAAATATCCGTCCATGAGCGCACTTGCTCTAGGTAGCTTGCTTGTGAAGCTTGGATCTCTTTTGCCAACTCATCTTTCTCAGCATGGGCAGCAAGTAGGCGATCGTTCGCTTCTTTCAATGCAGACATTACTTCTGGTGGGAAATCTTTCACTTGTACATCTGGGTATTCTGTCTTTATTGAAACCCAGTTCTTGCCACTTTCATGTGTTGCTTGCGTGTACATGTCGTAAGCCGCGGTGCGCATTGCAACGCGTAAGATTTCTTGTAGGTCTTCAGGAAGTTTGTTCCAAGTGCGTTTGTTCACTAGGAATTGAAGCTCAGAACCCGGCTCATGCCAACCTGTGTAGTAGTATGGCGCGATCTTGTGAAAACCCATTCGCAAATCAAGTGATGGACCAACCCACTCTAGTGCATCAATTGTGCGGCGCTCTAGCGACGTGTAAAGCTCTCCTGGGGCAATATTGGTGGGTTTAGCGCCTAGCTCTGCTAGAATCTCACCGGCAAAGCCTGGGATCCGCATTTTCAAACCTTGTAAATCTTCGACACTGTTGATCTCTTTTTGAAACCAACCGCCCATTTGAACATCAGTATTACCGCCGGGAAATGACATCAAGTTGTGTGGAGAGTAAACCTGCTCCATCAACTCCATACCACCACCGTGATAGAACCACGCGTATTGCTCTGCAGGGGTCATACCAAAAGGCATAGAAGTGAAGTAAAGAGTATTTGGCACTTTACCTTTCCAGTAATAAGAGCCTGAATGACCCATGTCGTATTGACCAGACTTAACCATGTCAAAAACGCCAAGCGGTGCTTTGTGTTTGTTTGCTGAATCGATTCTGATTTGCAGTCGGCCATTCGACATTTTCTCAGCCATCGCAGCCATGTTCTTGGTCGCGTCACCGAATACAGGGAAGTTTGGTCCCCATGTTTCAGCAAGCTTCAAGCGATAAACCTTATCAGCAGCAGTTGCACCGGTAGCGACCAAAGCTAAACAAGCCGCTGCAGTTACCGCAACGTTTTTAAAAACTCGTGTGAGGGAGTTAGAAATGAGACTCATGTTCACATCCTTTTGTTGGGTTAATACTCTTTCTTTGAGTATTTTTTATGATTCAACATAAGAGTGCACCTTGATGAGGCAACTAGATATCAGGGAGAGCACGCACCACGGACTCACACAAACCATGTATTATACCAAAGGATTACGTAGAACTACGTAGGATATAATTGAGATATGTCGATTTTAAAGGACTCACTTTATTCACGAGAAGAGTGCTTATTGATAAATACTTAAGTAGATCTATTGAGCAGAAATTAACAATTGATTCTCATTGCGTGATGAGAATCAATTCGTTGCTACATTCTGGGGATATCAACCAGCGATTTCTCACTACAGACGCCCTACTTTAACGCTTGTTAATTAAGCGCATGAACGTCAGACAAGAGAACCATTTTCGAAGAGCAAAAGATGAGATGTGAAGCTGTAAAACTGAGTTTGGCACGATTCGTCAGATACAAAAAAGCCTCGATGATCGAGGCTTAAAAACTTAACGAAGCGAATATAATCCTAAGGGATTAAATAGCTTTGTAGATAACCTTGTTACCTGCTAGCTGTTCTTTCGCTACTAGGTTTTCTTCAAGAAGTTTTTTCAATGCGCCTGTTGCCCATGAAGCTGCTTTCGCGTCTTCTTGACCAGCTTTTAGACCGATACCTTTAGGGTTAATGCCATCAGCATTGCTAACAACGATGTCTAGAACTTGTTGTTGCTTAGGAGTCAGTGCGACAGCGACGTCTTTAGTTGCTGCTACTGTTTTCTCTACCGCTGGTTTTGTTGCTACAGGTTTTTCTGCTACCACTTTCTCTGCGACAGGCTTCGCTGTTTTAGGCGTTGCCACTGCGTTTACTACAGCCGCTTTAATGCGTTTCTGCAGTTTAGCCTGCACCTTACGCTTATGAGCAAGTCTCATTGAATATTTCTCCAGTTCACTGCTCTTATCGCAGTGGTGAAAATTTGAAGCGCGATTTATACCAAAAAACAGGAACTATTTGTAGAGTGAAGCGTCGAAAGTCGACGAAAAATACCGATATTGTCTACTAGAGTCTATTATTTAAACATCGACTTATCAATTCAGGGTCATATATACTGGTTATCCATCCAGACAAAAATATGAAAACTTGGTGTTGCCTATGGACACTCGTCACCTTACAAATTTCTCTTTACCTTCATTCACACGCTCGTACCGAATTATCACTGTTATTTTGGGTTTCATTTGCTTGATCGTTGCTCTATACAGCGACAATGCAAAGCTACTAATCGTCGGCGCATTTTGTATTATTGTTCTTCTGGGGACTGGGTATTATTTAATGCTGCGAAGTAGAGTGATGCTTACACTCACTCCAACTCATTTTCAGCAACACTTTTATAAAGGTGGCTGGGTTTTACAATGGCGCAACATTCAAAAGATTGGCCTTTGTACTTATGAACAAGAAGGGTGGCACCAACCTTTACCTTGGGTCGGTATTAAGATTAAAGATTACTCTCCCTATCTTGACTCTATCTGCCCAAAGATCACTTGTGAGTTATTGCTGAGCCAACGATCACTTTTGTATCTAGGAGCTAAACAAGCGGGTAAAGAGTCAAACTTTGAGGATATAGTGCTCGACTCATCGCATTACAACACTCGCTGTACTGAAAATGGTTGTGTTGAACTGAGCCAATATAAAGAATCACAAAATACTGACGAAGTTAGTTTCAGCGATAGCCAAACACAGACTAGCTCTGATTCATCCAATAAACCGAAGAATCAAAACACAGTCATTAAAAACTATTCTGGGTTACAGGCAATGCTTGCGAATAGGATGAAGTACCAAAGAAGTTTCCACGGTTACGATATTTTCATATCAACTCAAGATTTGAATATGAGTGGAGAAGAGTTTATTGGATTAGCTCGACGCTACTTGGCTGCAGCTGAGCGGCTTTCTGATTAAAACGAGCACGTTTGAAATTAGAGCGTTAAATTTAAACAAACTAAAAGTTGATATTAAAACAAGCATGCTCGCATACGCGTAAAATTAAAAAAGCTTAGCTTTCAGTACAAAAGCTAAGCTTAATTTTTCAATCAACCTCAACACGAATAACCGGCTGTCAATCAAGGACTTAATTAGTATAAAGGCATTTCATCCGCTACGAACGGATTAGATGCGCGCTCACGACCAAATGTAGATTCAGGGCCATGACCCGGAACAAATGTTACGTCATTGCCTAACGGCCAAAGCTTAGTTTTGATTGAATCAATCAGCGTGTTGAAATCCCCTTGAGGGAAATCAGTACGACCAATCGCACCGTTAAACAACACATCACCAACGAATGCTAGACGAGCTTGCTCACTGAACAGTACAACGTGTCCAGGTGTGTGGCCCGGAGTGTGGAACACATCGATAACTTGGTTACCAAAAGTCACTTTGTCCCCCTCATCTAGCCAAGTATTTGGTTCAAAGGCTTTACACAGAGGGAAACCAAACATCTGACTTTGATTCTCTAGGCCTTGAAGCCAAAAATTATCTGCCTTGTGTGGGCCAACAATGCTAACCTTCAAGATCTCAGCAAGGGGTACAGTGCCGCCGACATGATCTAAGTGACCGTGCGTCAATACCAAGTTCACCACCTTAACACCTAGTTCTTCGATGATAGCCGCTAGTTGTTGAACATCACCGCCCGGATCGACGACGATGCCTTCCATGGTTTCATCACACCATACAATCGAGCAGTTTTGAGAAAAAGAGGTAACAGGTACAACTTGATACTTAAGAGACATATACAAACCTTAGAGGGCAAACTGAAATTTGGGCAAACTATGACATTGGATGTCTACTTTGACAAGTGTCTACCGTATCGCTCTTCCACTAAGTTTAGCTCTACCAGCTGCGTACTGGACCAGTATCAATATGGATAAAGTTGCTACGCGCATAATAACCCACACCACCTGCATGTAAGCTTTTAGCTACGTCTCTCAACTCTTTCAAATCCACACCATCAATACGAAAATCGATCGCTTTGCCTAACATGTGGTAGCTCTTCTTCGCCACACCACTCGACTTAGAGCGTAACGCTTCATTCGTAGCTGGAGAGCGGTAGCCAGAAATGATTTGAACTTCTTCTTGAATACCTAGGACATTTTGAATCTGAGTTATTTGATCAAATAGATTCTTATCCATTGGATGAATCTCGTTTCGGCGGAAATCACGACATAATTTGCTTAGGCGAGCCATCTCATCACCAACATAATTAGTGCCATCGAAATAACAGGTCTCTAACCTCTCACCGGTGTGAAGGTTATTCATACTAATCGTTCTTGGTCGATCTGGGTACGAAGCAAAAGCAATAGAAGGAGTGATTGAAGCTATAACAGCAGTACCACCAGCGTAAGCCAAAAACTGACGGCGAGAAAATAAACTTTGAGACATACAGCAAGAAAACCCAATTGCATCGAACAAAAAACGCACGATACATAATGAGAATTGCTGCGTCAACGTACAAAAACGCACCAAAAGGCCAGTAACTCTAACCTTTTAAACGTTAGTTATTGATACACATTATAATTTTATCAATAGAAACGACGTTGTCATTTTTTGGTCAATATCGCCTTTTTTAATCAGATTTGAATCAACCGCCCTCTTTGTCGTATTGATAGATGTCACTACGGTATTGGATCCCCTCCTCTTCAAACAACACGGTTTGATAGATGATATGCACCGGAATCCTCTTTCTGAGACGAACCTTAGTGTTAGGAGCAAGATCATAGCTCTGATTGGGAACTTTCCTTACCTTAGTTGCAAACAACAACTTTGCTAGTTGTTCCGCATGCTCGACACGTATACAGCCTGAGCTATAGGCACGGGAGTCACTATTGAACAGACTTTTACTTGGCGTATCGTGCAAATAGATCGCTCGTTTATTAGGAGTATTAAACTTATACAAACCTAATGCATTACTCGATCCAGCCTGTTGACGCATGCGATATGGAAACGAGTTAAAATTGATGGTCTGCCAATCGATCTTTGTGGTATCGACCGTCTCCATAGTGCGCCAACCGTCAATCACTTGGAAGTGATGTGTTTCTAGGTAGCTTTCATCCGCTTTTACCTTGGGCAGAATGTCTTTTACCATGATTTTCCATGGCACATTCCAAGTCGGGTTTAGTATGACCGAATCTAGGTTTATCTCTAAAAGTGGTGTTTTTCGCGACTTTCTGCCTACGACGACTTTGGACTCAAACACCTCTTCGCCACCCTCCCAATACTTCATATCAAAGCTAGGAACATTCACCACAATGAGAGAGTCTCTATTTCTTGGCCACAAGCGAACGCGTTCTGCATTTAAGGCTAACGCATTCAATCGATCATCGAAGCCCATGTTTATCCACTTGATCGTATTAGGCCCGATAATTCCATCGGCTGTCAGGCCATGCATGTGTTGAAACAACTTAATCGCGCTTTCTAAGTCGCGATCAAACTTGGGAAAATCGACAGCAATCATTGATGTGTCGACACCCACTAAAGCTATGCGCTCAACGAGAACGGTTTTGTTTGAAATCAAGTCCCCCAACCGTTTCAAACCCTTTTGTTTATATAGCTCAATAGAGAGTTCAGAAGCAGTTTTTAGGACAGAGTAAGTCGCCTTAAATTGATCGAAGTTACCAACGGGAGGCGCGTAAGACAGCACCATCTCTAACAAATAATCATCGGCTACACTGCTTTTTAATCTCATAAGAATATGAGGGGAAGGCGCTGGCAGCTTAGAATGCAACTTACCTGAAAAGTACCACGCCTTACCGGCTAGTGGCGCATTTTCAACGTAGCTTAAGTAATAGATAAAGGTGTCGGTGAGTAAGATGTCTAACTCTTGCCATTGACCTCGAGATTGATATTGACGGATTTGCTTCAGTTGTCGATCAAAAAGGGGAGCCATTTGCGCTTGCTCTAAAAGCGACAGCTGAAATTCAAACGCTTTAACAAGTTCAGGCGAATCCCAAAGAATAGGAAGAGAAGAGTCTTGATAAATACTCTGGGTGAGCTCTGGATAAATCAGCATAAAAGAGAGCTCTGAATCAGCCGGTGTAAATCGACTCTCGTCAGAACTCGTATAGCTCCATGCATGCACAGAAACTAACGCCAACAATCCACAGAAGTATTTCGCGAACATGCTTCACTCCATTTCCTATCATCCAATAAGTATGGCAAAAAAATCGGAGTGAGCATGTTATTTTTACGAGGCGATATAAATCAGATAGAGCTCCAATGATTATCCCACTGGATGGGCGATTGCTGTGTCGACTTTTGATAAGGTGTACGTTGACTAACCACATTACCCGCCCCAGAGCTTAATCGAAACTCACCATCAAGCAGCACAGCACCAGAAGCGTCAGATAATGCAGACAGTTCTACTAATTCTTTAGTCTCTTTAGACCAAATACCATAACAATTACCTCGTGGTGAGGTCGCAATAATCCAGTCATCAGACGCCGCAATACTTGCGATGTAGTGATTGAACCTTGCCCATTGCTCAGGCTCCGCGTTCAGTGATTCAAACTGCCCGCCTTTGGTATGCATCGCCAACAGCGAAGGATACTCATCTGGCTCACCACGATATTGCTGGCCACAAAGCACGGTTTCAGCACCATCATGGGCTAAGTGTCGAATACTCAGCTTCTTGTCTAGCAATTCAACCTGATCAAGCACTGCACCTTCAGGTGAAACATAACTTAAACTAGGCTGCATTGAATCGAGATTTTTCGGTGTTCTGCCATCAGTATGGACGCCACCAACACCAATCGCGAGATTACCATCAGGCATGATGATCACTTCATGTGGGCCGATACCGAAACCAGTGAACTCTTCAACCTTACGATACCCTTGCGCGACATCATAAACGCCAATCACGCCTTGGCTGGTGTCCGTTTTCCCTTCGGTGGCATACAGAAACTTGCCATCCAATGAGTAAACGCCATGACCATAGAAGTGGCGGTTGTTACCTTTCACGACCATTTTGATTTGCTGACCATTTTTATAGTCAAACACCATAAAATAGTCACCTGGGCGACGAGCAAACGCCACAGCATGCGATGAGGTTGGGCAAATAGCGACGCCATGACCACGATCGGGGATAGGCAACTGACTCAACGGCATACCATATTCATCAGCCACCACCGCTGAATATTGACCACGTCCATTTAGCGCACAGCCAACCAACTGGGGTTCATTCGATGCACTCTTTCGAGTCGCACAGCCAAATGGCAGTACTGGAACAGCTGCGCAACCCAGTGCAGCCTTGAGTAGCGTTCTTCTCGTATTATCAGTCACCATCGGTAGCATTAAATCCTATTACCACGCCAAGCTCTATCGCCACTTCTTCATGAATCAGGTACTTCAAGTGTTCTAGCTTATTGTATTGAGTAAGCACCGTTCGGTAGCCTTCTTTACTCTGCAATAGCTCAAACAAACTTGATTCTGTAGGCCAACTATCTAGCGTTAGCGTAAATTGAGCAGCAACACGATCTGCAAGGCCACCTAAACCCTTCTCTCTCAACAAGCCATCTAGTCCATTGCCATCAGCCAAATAAAGCTTTTGAAGTGCTGCTACATTGGCTTTTAGTTGAGTCATCGAGGTTTGTGCACGCCATGATTCTGAGAAGTAAGGACGCGGATGACCGATTTTCGCCATCGGACGACTCAGCTTTTTCATGCTGTAATCAAGTTGGTTGGTCAATAAAGCGATGTATTCCGACTCCCAACGAGTCTCGTCTTGCGCTAACCAAGGGTTAACTTGCCAAGCTTCAGCAATAGAAGCCGATTTCATCGCCAAGTTTTGTGCGATAGCTTGTGAAGATAAACACCCTAGCGCTTTATCTTGAAGCAGTGACGACTGCTCGTCGTACAGAGACCATTCCAATGCGCCAAGCCCTTGAACAGTCACACTTTGCTGCGCGATTTCGTCTTGTGACCAAGCTTTATCTTGCTGAGTCAGCTGACGCATTTTTAAGCCTGTGGTATTCTTTTTGTCTGGCCAAAACTGAACATTCCAACTCTCTTCAAGTGCCGCTGTTGGGCCTCTTTCTTGGCCTTGCAGTGCCATCCAACTATTCATTGTTAACTGCCACTGGTTTTTCAACGCATCTAACTCAACAGTGTTGGCTTCACAGTAACCCTGCATCAAGACTTCCAGCTCACTGGCTTGCTTAGCAAATAGCACTGCTGAATCAAATTCTTGTTGATACACGCTACGACTGATATGAGCGGTCGTGTCTGCTTGATAAGAGACTCCGTTAACCTCAGATGAAGCCGTTTGCTCACCCGATGATTGGCAGCCTGCCATGATTAATACCGACAAAGGCATTAACAAAAATTTATGTGTCATGCTGTTACCTTACTTCCTAATTTTTCTTTTAATTATATGAGTTCAACCTATTTAAAAATTACCGCTGATCTCGCATTCCTACAAGTTCAGCGGTTATGTTCTTTTGGCTAACTTATTCTTCGGATTAGCTTGTTCTTTAAGTTAACTGGGGCGTTGAGCTACTGAATCTCACACCGACTATAGCGAATTCAAAAACGCCAGCAGTGCTTCACGCTCAGTCGCATTCAAAGACAGAACCTTTTGTCTCGCCATTTCTGCTTCACCACCGTGCCAAAGCACCGCTTCCATAACGTTTCTTGCACGACCGTCATGAAGCAAGAAGGTGTGACCGTTCACTTCTTTGGTATAGCCTAATCCCCACAATGGCGTGGTGCGCCACTCATGACCGTTCGCAAGATACTCTGGGCGATTGTCGGCTAAGCCTTCACCCATATCATGCAAAAGCATATCGGTGTATGGGCTAATCAACTGTTTCGAAAGAGCAGGCAGACCTTCACGCTCTGCTGTGCGAATTTCAGCTTGGTGACAGCTTTGACAACCAATCTCTTTAAATAGCTTTTTACCTTGAACAACCGTTGGGTTATCGACATTACGACGAATTGGAACCGCTAAGTGCTGCGAATAGAACTCAACAAAATCTAGGATGTTGTCGCTCACTTCTGGCTCACCACCATTTGGGAAGTCATCACAAGTCGATTGCGCTGATGTGCAGTTTTCGTTCGGGAACAAGCTGCTTGTTAGGCCTAAGTCACCGTTAAATGCCGCTGCGTTTTGCTGCATTAGGTTTGGCTGTCCGGCTTTCCAACCGAAGCGACCGAGTGCCATTTCATTGGTTTGAACATCAAGAACATAGTTAGCTTTACCCGACACGCCCTGTTTGTCTGCCAACTGTTGGTCAGCAAATCCTAGAATCGTTTCTTTTGGAATGCTCTCAAGCAAGCCAAGGCCGATCATTGGCGGAGCAACACGAGCTGAAAACTCTGTTCTAGGGTGCATCTCGCCAAAAGCAAGATCAGTAATCTTTAGGGTTGGTTTACGCAGAGTCACGACTGTGCCGTCTTTGAATTCAACCGGAACATCTGTGTAGCTGATGTTCACTTTACCCTCTGGTTTAACACCTTGAAGTGCGAAATCTTGAAGCTGACCACCGTAGGTCGGTTCTGGAATACCACCATCGCGAATAAAGGCTTGTCTCTGATCTGGTGTTTCAGCCGGAATGCTTAAACGAACCAACATGGATACTGCGTTCTCATCGCCTTTTTCTGGCGCGTGACCACGACCATCTTTGATGTGGCAGTTTTGGCAACCATTGGTGTTGAACAATGGCCCCAATCCATCACGAGCATCGGTTGATGATGGCGCAGGCACCCAAGGGTTTCTAAAGAAGCTGTTACCTACGCTGAAATCTAAGCGCTTGCTCATTGGTAAATTGGCAGCAGGAAGAGAAAAAGCATTCGCTCCCTCTTTCTTCACAGTAGTTTTACCACCAGAGTAGGTTTCATGGGCGTGTAATGGAGATAAGAAAAACAGTGCGGTTAATAGTGAGGCTGAGAGATAAGACTTCATACATTGCCTTGCTGTGCATTTGATTTTAGTTTTTTTGAGAATGACTTTCTTGAATAGCAAACAATTAAGGGCTCAATAAGAGCCCTTGCATTAGTTTTGGCCTCGGGTTCTTAGAACTCGTGATCAGCCGTGTCTGGGTTTAGGCTATCAATACCAATTACACCAGCAGCACGTTCAATTGCAGCAGTTTGAGACACTAGCGCAACAATTGTTTTGTTTACTAGTGCATTACCTGCCGTGTTGTCAGCAGCAATTAGCTGATCGAAGTGCTGGTTGTTTTTCTCAGCAGACGTTACTAATTCACCTACTTGTGCACGCGCTAGGTCAAACTGCTTTTGGATCTCTTTCGCAGCTTGCTCATCTTTTTGCTCTACTAAGTCAAACAGGCTTGGGCCTGAAAGCAGAGTGCCGTCTTCACGCTTGTATAGACCCGTGTAAACGTTGTAGATGCCTTGCTCGTTGTAGTAGTGAGAGTTGTGTGTGTTATCAGAGAAACAATCGTGCTCGTCTTCAGTCGAGTTCGCTTCTAGTGCCACCTTCATACGCTCACCCGCTAGCTCACCTAGAGACAATGAGCCCATACCGAATAGCATTTTACGCAAACCGTTTTCGCTAGATTCAGCAAGAAGTTCTTGACGGTAGTTGCCTTTCTCGCCTTCAGCCCACTGCTTTTCCATCCACTCTAGGTCTTGAATAAGGAGTTCAGCTGATGCTTTTAGGTATGCGCCACGACGGTCACAGTTGCCATTTGTACACTCAGCGCCAACAACGAAATCTGTGTAAGCACGCTCACCTGCACCGCTGTTAGTACCGTTTAAATCTTGGCCCCAAAGTAGGAATTCAATCGCGTGGTAGCCAGATGCCACGTTCGCTTCAGAACCGCCGATCTCGTTAAGGTCTGCGATTAGCTCAGGGGTAATGTTCGTTGCATCAACAGTCGTCTGACCAATTTGAAAAGTCTTGTTTGCCACGATGTTTGCGCTAGCGCCTTCGTTACCAAGCTCATATTGGTAATCAGAAGAAACGTAATCGATCAGGCCTTCATCTAGTGGCCATGCGTTTAGTTGGCCTTCCCAATCATCAACAATAACGTTACCAAAGCGGAACACTTCAGATTGTTGGTAAGGAACACGAGACTCAAGCCAAGTTTGTTTGACTTGTTCGAAGTTACCAGCAGAAGGAGAAGCTAAGAAGGCATCAATAGAAGAGTTCAACGCTTTTGCTGTAACTACTGAATCGGCAAACACTGCATGTGCAATATCTGCGTAATGTTCTACAACTTGATCTTGAGTTACTGCTGCGAAAGAAGAAGCAGAGGCAAAAATGAGTGACGAAGTTACGGCTTTTGTCACTAAAGATTTAATGGTCATGAAGCATCCTTGTTGAGCTTTAAATTATTATTCGTAGTAATAGTGCAAACTATTATCATTTACACTACGGATTAAAATAATACAAACTTACAATTTTATTGCAAGATAAATACAAAAAAACCTCACGAAGGTGAGGTCTTTAAACATTTTTGTGTTTTACGCAACAAAGAGACGAGTCAGATATCTAAATTATGTTTTCCGTGTGAGACTTTTGCCTTGAGGTAGCTTTCGTTCCCCGACTTTATATGGGCAGAGGTCTTTACCACTTCTTCAATCTCAATACCAAAAGATCTAAGCTCATTGATCTTCTTAGGGTTATTGGTCAGCAAACGGATTTTAGTGGTGCCTAAAGCTCGTAGCATTTCAGCTGCTTCTGTAAAATCACGCAAATCATCACCAAAGCCTAGGTGATTATTTGCTTCATACGTGTTCATTCCTTCACTTTGAAGACGGTAAGCATCAATTTTGTTATACAAACCAATACCGCGTCCTTCTTGGCGTAAATAAAGAATCACGCCACCCATTTCACCCATAATCCTTATAGTTTCGTCTAACTGCTCACCACAGTCACAGCGAGATGAATGGAAAACATCACCAGTAAGACACTCAGAATGCATGCGAACAAGAGGTATGTCTTGTGTCTTATCTGCTGACTTAAATATCACAGCAACATGCTCTTTATCTGTTTTCAAACCATGAAAAGACAGAAGCTCAGCATCAATACTGCTTGTTACCCCTACTTTGAAATCTATTCTGGCACGCACTTCCGCCATAGCTATACTCACTTGAAAATTCGATGTATTTAACAACACTACATTATATGTCTAGGCAATATTTTGTAGCGAACTATCTAATGATAGACACTATGAGGCTGTTAACAATTTTTTTCAAGATCGAACAGACAAAAATTGTTATGTTATAACAATAAATGTTCACATAAGAAAAAACCCACATTGGCATGGCCAATATGGGTTATAAATAAGTCTAATTGTAGTGGTTGACTAAAACTGTAGTTATACCTTGACCGCTTATCAACCAACTTGTGTTTGCTTCCAGATGACTAATTGAACCCAGGCGTTTTGCAATTCGGTCAACTCTTCCGGTGTCAAAGTAGATACACTTGACTTGGCACTGTATTTTTCGCCCCATTTATCTGCTTGGACATGGGTATGGAACTCTTTTTTTAGATTTGAGATTACGTTATCCACGAATACATCCTTATATAACAGTGCTTAGCCTTTATAATTTTTAATGTTACAAAATACAGGTCAATTGGTAAACAATAATACATGACTTTTATGAGCTCTTTCTAACACTTTTTACTGATAGATATATAAACAAGAGGAATAATAGACTGGGTAGTAGCCAAAGTAATAAGTTTGAAGCGTTCATTGCCGGCTTATAAAGTACAAATTCACCAAACCTTTCCGTCATATATTGAGTAATTTCACGATCACTCTCTCCAGCTTTTACCCTATTGAACACAACAAGACGTAAATCTTTTGCGATGGGAGAATTCGACTCAATAAGGTTTTGATTCTGACATTGCGGACAACGTAGTCTTTTTGCCAAGGAAATAGCTCGCTGCTGCTGTTCTGAGTTGTCAAACTCAAACAGTTCAACTTGAATACTCGTATCTTTATTACTGGCAGTAAACAGGTCTTCAGCTATGGTCGGAAGGCTAATCACTAAAAGAGCTGACAGCATAAACAACGTTTGTATTAGAGACTTCATCATCCATTCACACCATCAAAATACATCGCAAGCTCATCTTTCCATACCGTTTCATTAATCACGCCCGATAGCTTTTTAATGATCTGGCCATCAGCATCGACCAAATACGTTTCAGGTGTGCCGATTACGCCCAACTCTAACGCTAACTTACCTTGCGGGTCACTGATCACGGTTGAGTACGGGTTACCGTCGTTCGATAACACGTTAATCGCAGCCCCAGAGTTATCTCGATAATTAAGCCCGACGATGGGAATGCCTTTATCGTGAAGTTGAAGCAAAAAGGCGTGTTCGGTTTTACATATCCCGCACCAAGAAGCCCACACATTAACCAGTTGATAAGGGTGCTGCGTGACATCAGCGAGCGTGATTTTCTGCTGACCACTGACGCCTTCACTATTTACTAACGCACTCGATGTAAATTCTGGAAATGCCCTTTGTTGTTCAGACACAATGGTCGATTGCTGCTTATTATCAAGCGCAAAGACAAACCCCAGCACCACAATCAATGCTAAGGCAATTAGACTAATTAGCTTGTTACGAACGCTGGTATGCATACTGTGACGCCTTAACGGTTTTCTTTTTACGATGAGTCAATGAGAGTAAAGCGCCGATAATGGAGAACAGTCCACCAAACCAGATCCAGCGCGCATACGCCTTATACTGAACACGAAATGCGTAAGCGGTGGAATCGACTTTCTCGCACATGGTGATATAAACATCACCATGCCAGAACCATTTCATTGCGGGCTCACTCATGTTCATGACTCGAACTTGGTAATGCCTTCTTTCCGGCGAAATAGAAAAACTTTGCTCGCCAGACTCTAGGCTGAGTATCGCTTTTTCTGCAGTAAAGTTTGAAGCGACATACAGCTCAGTATCACGATGAGAAAGTGTCCAATCCATGAATTCGACTTCTACGCTCGGGCTTAACTTATAGCTGCGCTCAAACGAGTGGTAGCTATTCATGGCAGCACCGACCGCTAACACTGCTACCCCAACATGAGCAAAGGTCATCACCCAGACTTTGCGTTGGAACTTGGAACTGCGCGTTACCACCAAGCCATACACATGAGTGAGTAAAACCCAAAATGCGAGTGACCATGTCATCAGAGCCATCACTAGGATCTTCTCTACTTGCCAAGCGTAACAGGCGAACCCGAGACCAATCGCTACTAAAGCGATCAGCATCATAACGCCTTTCGACGCTTGAGGCTTAATGCTCAACAAAGGGGCTAAGCCGACGACGGCTAACGCAAGCAAAGCCAAAGGTGCAATCAATAGATTAAAGTAAGGTGCGCCGACCGAGATGTTTCCTAGGCCAAGCAATTCAAATACCATTGGATAAAATGTTCCGAACACCACGACAGCAGTCGCCAGAACAAAAATAAGCACCGCGACTAAGCTCAAAAAGCTTTTGCTGGCGAAGCTGGTAATCGGATTAGATTCAAAAGACTCTCCTCTGACGATAAGCAGAGAAAATGAACTCACCAGCACCAGAACTAATATCAGCAGCAGTGCGATCCCTTTGGTTGGGTCGACTGCAAAAGCGTGTACCGATGTGAGTACGCCAGAACGAACAATAAAGGTGCCTAATATACTCAAACAAAACGTAATGAAAGCGAGACTGAGAGACCATTTCAGTAACTGTTGTTTGCCCTTTGCAACGCCTAGGCTGTGCAGTAAAGCGGTCGAAGTAAGCCACGGCAACAAGCTCGCATTTTCAACCGGATCCCAGAACCACCAGCCGCCCCAACCTAATTCGTAATACGCCCACCAAGAGCCAAGAATGATCCCTGCGGTTAAAAAGATCCAAGCGACTAGACACCCACTGCGACAATGAGCAACCCAATCAAATTCAATTGGATCAACCAGCAAAGCGGCAACTGCAAATGCCAGCACTACAGAAAACCCGACATAACCAAGGTAAAGTAAAGGCGGGTGAAAGATCAGACCAACATCTTGCAACATTGGGTTAAGGTCACGCCCTTCTAGCGGCAACGTCGAGTTCATTTCAAATGGGTTTGATGCGAACAAGGTGAACCAAGCAAATATCGCGAGTAGCAGATTCATCACCCACAGCACTCGGCTTTGGTATTCATTTGAATAGTGTTTTTGTAAGGCGATAACACCAGACCAGACGCTGATCGTCAGTACCCAAAATAACAAGGAACCTTCATGGCCAGCCCATACGGCCGCTAGCTTAAAAAATGAGGGTAATTGAGTATTTGAATGTTCAGCGACGTATAAGATAGAGAAGTCATCACTGACAAAGGCATAGCCAAGCAATGCGACAGAAGTGAGAGAAAACAGCGCACTTGAAAGAGAGAAACTGCGGATTAAACCTAGATTTTGCGTCCGTTTATTTAGCATTTGGTAAAACGAATGCACACCAATAATGCTGCTGAGTACAGCAACCAACACCAAACTAAACAGCCCCAAAGAACCGACCATATCACCTCAATAAGACTCTACCGGAGCAGAGCCAAGTTAAACAATTGTTCGCTTATACTGTTCCAATAAACAGAAGCCAAGTAAGCAGATGCCCAGTATCCAACATCTACTTACTCATTAACTTGCGCGAAATTAAGCTATCGTTAACTGCCCTGCATAAAGGACAAAAGTTCGCAGCATTAATACGCCCATTAGGCTTAACGAAGTCACCGAGAAAATATATACCGAACTATGGCGGATTGAGGTTGGTGTAACGGCATTCAGCAACAATGGTAGAACCATGCCAACACCGATAACGCCATACCAGAACCAACTCGCCCAGAAACCACTGCCAATTGCGTTCCATACTGCTTGCTCACTTTGACCACCAGCGAAGATAAGCCCAGTAAAGAAAGTAATCAGAACAAACAACTCAAACATCACGACCGGACGTTCGAACCCGTGGACCCATGAAATACTCGGGCTATGAGGTGATTCTTTAAAGACCAACACACCAAATAAAATACACGCCGCCGCTCCCGAAGATAAGCTCGAGAATAAGAACAAAATCGGCAGCACTGGGTTATTCAACAGTGGGAAGGTATTTAAAGCTGAAAGCAAGAACCCGGTATAAGCGGCAAGCATTAGAGCAAGAACAGCTAAGAATATTTCCAGAGCATTCTCAAACACTTCTAATTTGCCAATCCAGTTACCGACGAAATCGAGTCGTCCTTTTAACCATGTTTGGTCATTTAAAAATACGACGATTTGATCTCTAAATATAATGCCGATCCAAAGAAATAAGATCACCATATACACTTGGAATAAGATCACACCCATCGACATCACAGACGTTGGGTTATAGAAGATCATGATCTTCCAAAAGGATAACGGTTTTGTCAGATGGAAAACCAAGATCAGCAGACCTGAAATGATCCCAAATGGCGCAAGAAAAGCTGTCGCCTTTAACACACCATTATGAGCAGGATCGCCTTCAATAACCTTGCGCTTAAGGTAAATGGAGATCATTACGGCACCCGCCGACATCCCCGCCAGAAATAGATAAATAGCTATAATCCAGTCCCATACCACGGTACCAGACTGAAAAGCTGCGTCCCATGCACTCATAATCAAATCTCCCCTTTTTGGTGTGGCACTTTATAGAGTTTTGGTTGAGTGCCTAGATAGGCTTTATCTCTGTAAACCACCTCGGATTGAAGTACTTGGTTTATCTCACTCTTAGGGTCATTTAAATCGCCGAATGTCAGCGCTTTGGTTGGGCAAGATTCGACACAAGCAGGCAACTTCCCTTGTGCTAGATTGGTATCACGACAGAAGTTACATTTATCGGCTGACTTGTTCTCTGGATGGAAAAAGCGCACTTGATATGGACACGCTAACAAACAGTAACCACAACCGACACACTTCTCTTTGTGGACATCAACAATGCCCGTTTTTTCATCTTTATAGGCTGCACCTGTTGGGCAAACCATCACACACGGCGCGTTATCACAATGTTGGCAAGAGTTACGAGTAAAACGGTAATCAACATTTGGATATTCACCTTGGGGTTCGCTCTTAATAATTTCTAAGCGCGACACGCCTTCAGGTACTTTATTCACTTCACGACATGCTTCTGTACAAGCAGTACAACCAATACACGCGGTTTCGTCATGAATCATTCCATAACGTTTAGCACCATCTTCTTGAACATTGGCCAACGTTTTACGACTTGTTACCGCCGCCGTTCCTGCAACACCTGTGGTAAAAATAACGGCACCCGCGCCAGCTAAAAAGTTTCTTCTTGAGCAGCTCATAGATTACTCCCCTTCTTTCTTCTGGTTGAAGTCTGAATGGCAATCCACACACAGCTTAATGGTTTGCTTCTTATCTAAGCCCAACACCTTTGCTTCTGTCGCATGAACATCATGGCAGTTTGAACACGTTAAATTTTGTGCGTGAACGTCGTGGGTCCAACTCGCTTCGCGCAGATCATCAGGCTTGTGACAATCGATACATTGGCTATTGGCATCTAAAATTAAGCTAGGATCGAGGAAAACCTTGTCGGTCCCTGGTTGTGATTGAGCCTCACGATACTTCACCACTTTAGGCGCGCCTTCGCGGTGATCGGGGCTAATAGAACTATGACAGTCGGTACAATTTACTTCACGGCCAAGCAAAGCGTGTGCACTTTCACCATGTGAACCCAATACCGTTTCTTTTGAATCTTTATGGCACTGAACACACTTGTAGTCTTTGTCACGGATTAATTCGACTTCATGTCTTGTTGATTCTCCTACTGGCGTAACAGCAGGCTCAGCAACAGCATGAATGGAATAACCATAGAGGCAGAATGCTAGAAGGGATTTAAGCATTATGACTATGGCCAATTTAATATTGCCCATTTTATCCTTTCCTTATACCGGCATTATTTAACTCTCAACTAAATAATATTCCGGTTAAACAAAAGTACCCTTAAACGATATTATTACCGTTTAAATGATATCAATTCTTATTTTGGATAAGCCACAACGCTTTCTATAGTTAGAATATACCTCTAATTGGGTAATACGAAATTTGGATGAGTTAATCTGTGAACGCAATCACCCTATTCATATCATGGTCAATTTAGGTAATTGATTGTTATATATGATAATAATTCTCAGTTAAATTCTAATTAACCTAACCACCAATACCACTTTAGGGTTATATAAACTTCAACGTGATTAAGGTCACTGCCATTAATTGATCTGGGACAATCTATATCCAACACGTAACAAAATGTGTTTGTTTATGAATTAATATAAACAGGAATTCTCCAGTTCTTAATTTGAATAGCAAACTCACAACGCTTGGTATAAGAATCAGTATATTGGAGATATCACTGTGAAAAAGCATTGGATACGTAATTCGGTCACAGCACTATTAATGGTTAGCGCATCACTAGCAAGCGCGACCAGTTTTGCTGCGTCTGAACAAAAAGAAATTGGCGATCCTCGTAACGACCAGTTCGAGCAAAACCACCCAGATCAATATCATTCATGGAGACAGACTTCAGAAAGCGAAACCATAGAAGATGCACTAAAAGAAGATCCCAACATGGTCATCATGTGGGCTGGCTACGGCTTCGCAAAAGATTACAACAAGGCACGTGGTCACTTTTATGCGATTGACGATGTACGACAAACGCTTCGTACTGGCGGCCCAACGGACGAAAGCTCAGGCCCGATGCCAATGGCATGTTGGAGCTGTAAGAGCCCTGACGTAGCACGTGTTATCGAAGAGCGTGGCGAAGATGGTTATTTCGAAGGTAAGTGGGCGCGTCTTGGTAACGAGATCATTAACCCTATTGGCTGTTCAGACTGTCACGATACCCAAAGCGAAGGCTTTAAAAATGGTGAACCAGCACTGAAGGTGACTCGTCCTTATGTTGAACGTGCATTTGAAACAATTGGTAAAAAGTTTGATGATCAAAGCCGTTTAGACCAACAGGCTTCTGTTTGCGCCCAATGTCATGTCGAATACTACTTCACTGGGCCAACCAAAGGCGTGAAATTCCCTTGGGACCAAGGTACAACCGTCGGCGATATGGAACGTTACTATGACGCGATCAACTTTAAAGATTGGACGCATAAAGTATCGAAAGCGCCAATGCTAAAAGCGCAGCACCCTGGTTTCGAAACATGGCGTGAAGGTATCCACGGTAAAAACAAAGTCGTTTGTGCAGACTGTCATATGCCGAAAGTAACCAAAGAAGATGGCACCGTTTATACCGACCATAAAGTGGGTAACCCATTCGACCGCTTCGAAGATACGTGTGCAAACTGTCACACTCAATCGAAAGAAACCATGCGTAACATCGTATCAAGCCGTAAAGCGCAAGTTCTGAACATGAAGCTGACTGCTGAGAAGCAAATCGTAGCCGCTCACTTTGAAGCAGGCGCGGCATGGGAAGCGGGTGCGACAGAGCAAGAGATGGAGCCGATCCTACTGGATATCCGTCACGCTCAATGGCGTTGGGACTACGCTATTGCGTCTCACGGCATTCATATGCATGCACCTGAGATCGCTCTAGAAGTGCTAGGTACTGCCGTTGACCGTGCAGCGGATGCTCGAACTAAGATTGTTCGTCTACTGGCGAAGAAAGGCATCACCGATCCAATCGAAATTCCAGATATCTCGACAAAAGAAGCGGCTCAAAAAGCGCTTGGAATGGACATGGATAAAATGAACGCCGAGAAACAACACTTCTTAGACTCGGTTGTTCCTAAATGGGAAGAGCAAGCTGAAAAGCGTGAAGCCAACTACGAATACTAGTTTCTTCAAATAGACCGCTAGGTAAAAACCAGTCACACTATTGTTGTGTGGCTGGTTTTTTAGGTTTTGGGGGAATACACATCACTATCGAACCCCCGATCCACTCGCCAATTCAAGGAATAAACAATGAAAATCTTACTTTCGCTTTCGGCATTATGTATTGCACTACTCAGTTCAGGCGTTCATGCATCAGAGCGTGCTGAGACGGGGTGGGAACTAATAGAGAAAGGCGCATTAGTCGTTGATGTCAGAACACCTGCAGAGTTCGAACAAGGGCATCTAGACAACGCCATCAACTACCCTCTTTCTGAAGTGGCTACTCACTTTGCTAAGATAGATAAAGAGCAACCCATAGTGTTGTATTGCCGCAGTGGTAATCGCTCAGGGCAAGCTTATCAGTTCCTGCGTGCTCAAGGGTTTACTCAAATCCATAACGCAGGTGGGTTAATAGAAATGCAGGAAAACCAATAGTCTTCGAAATGAGCTCTTAAGTAAGATCGCTACTTTAGCAATTAGCCAAGCTTAACGGATCATCTGTTTGGCTTGGTTGATCGAATGGATTATAGAAACGCGATCAATCCCCTTTTGATTGGAATCGAGAATTTGAGTCCACGCATCAATCGCTTGTTGATAGCGCATGCTAATGAAGTGATCGGTCGCAATCAGCATTAATGCAGTCCGATCGTTTGGATCAAGCTGCATTGAGTGATCCAATAACGCATTCACGTCATCGCTCATCGCTTGAGAACTAAGATAGTAAAGTGCCGTTGCTTTGGCCGCATAGAGCCCAGAAGGTGCTTGAGGATCTAATCGAATCGCGTAGTCGTAACAGGTGAACGCTGCATCAAACTCTCCTTTCTGCATATACACACCACCAAGCTTAAACCACAAACCGGATTGATTTGGGTCTTGCTTAAGGCTTTGCTGAAGCTCATCTTTGAAATCTGTTGCTGTGTAACTATTGCTATCATCCAAAGGAAGTTGAGGTAACTCTTGTTTCAGTTGAGACCAGACAAGCACACTCAAAGCCACTGCTGTAAATGAAATCATCACATTGCCTTTTAGATTACTGCCATTGTTGTTCGCGGCAACAACGATCACCACCAAAAACAGGCTCATCAATAACAAAGCAGCCAGTAACCAGATATCCATTTTACTCTCCCTTTTTATCCGCCCATTCACTCTACCTCTTTCACCACAAAGCAAACTTGATCAAGGTATAGCTATTGGTATTTAACGATTATCCACAAATAACAGGTAATAAAAAACCGAGCACTTAGGCTCGGTTTTTTCAATGGTAAACTTAATTACTTAACGTAATCGAGATTACTCAGAGTCTTGTTCGCTATCACTTTCAGAGTCAGAAGCATCTGATGCTTGCTCTTCACTTGATTCTGCAACTTCAGCGTTGATAGTTTCAGCATTTGCTTCTTCAGCTTCGCCTTCGACAATCTCAGCTTCTTCTACTTCGTCGATACGTTGTAGACCTACAACATTCTCGTCTCCAGCAGTACGAATCAGTGTTACACCTTGAGTGTTACGACCGACTTGGCTTACTTCCGCGACGTAAGTACGTACCAATGTACCTGCGTCAGTGATCATCATCATCTCATCGCCTTCTTCAACTTGAACCGCACCAACAACCGGGCCATTACGTTCAGAGACTTTGATAGATACTACACCTTGAGTTGCACGACCTTTCGTTGGGTATTCAGCTAGTTCAGTACGCTTACCGTAACCGTTTTGCGTCACAGTTAAGATATCGCCTTCATTTGAAGGAACAATCAATGAAACCACTTGATCGTTTTCTGGAAGCTTCATACCACGAACACCAGAGGCAGTACGACCCATTGCTCGTACTTTGTCCTCATTAAAGCGGACAACCTTGCCCGATTGAGAGAACAGCATAATGTCGCTATCACCATTAGTAATATCAACGCCAATCAATGAATCGTCGTCGCGTAAATTAACAGCAATTAGGCCATTAGCACGTACGTTTGCGAATTGATCCAGAGGTGTCTTTTTAACAGTACCGTCGCCTGTTGCCATGAAGATGAATTTCTCGCTAGAGAACTCAGAAACACGCAGAATAGCCGTAATACGCTCACCTTCTTCTAGAGGAAGAATGTTAATGATAGGCTTACCACGAGCTGTGCGGCTTGCTAACGGTAGTTGGTAAACTTTCAGACGGTATGTCTTACCACGTGTAGAGAAACATAAGATGTTATCATGAGTATTAGCGACAAGCAGACGCTCAATGTAATCCTCATCTTTCATCTTAGTTGCACTCTTACCTTTACCACCACGATGCTGGGATTCGTAATCGCTTAGGATTTGGTACTTAACGTAACCTGCGTTAGAAAGCGTTACTACAACGTCTTCTTGAGCAATCAGCTCTTCCATATCGATATCATGAACTGCCGTTGTGATTTCTGTTCGACGTTCGTCGCCATAGATTTCACGTACCGCTTCAAGTTCTTCACGGATAACTTCCATCAAACGCTCAGTGCTTGCAAGGATATGCATTAGCTCAGCGATTTCTTCTAGAAGTGCTTTGTACTCATCTAGAATCTTCTCGTGCTCAAGGCCAGTTAGGCGGTGAAGACGAAGTTCTAGAATAGCTTGTGCTTGTGTTTCCGTTAGGAAGTATTGGCCATCGCGGATGCCGTATTGGTCTTCCAACCAATCAGGACGAGCCGCATCAGTACCAGCACGTTCAAGCATGGAAGCAACGTTACCAAGATCCCATCCGCGCGCCACTAAGCCAGCTTTTGCTTCAGCTGGTGTTGGAGCGTTACGGATAAGCTCGATGATTTCATCGATGTTAGCCAGTGCTAGAGACAGTGCTTCAAGGATGTGTGCACGGTCACGCGCTTTCTTCAGCTCAAAGATAGTACGACGAGTCACTACTTCGCGACGGTGGTCTACGAAGCACTTAAGCATATCTTTGATGTTGAACAACTGTGGTTGACCGTTGTTCAACGCAACCATGTTGATGCCGAAAGTCGTTTGCAGTTGAGTCTGTGAGTAAAGGTTGTTCAGAACAACTTCACCTACAGCATCACGCTTACATTCAATAACAATACGCATACCATCTTTATCAGATTCGTCACGTAGAGCGCTGATGCCTTCAACTTTCTTATCTTTAACCAGTTCAGCTATCTTCTCGATCAAACGAGCTTTGTTTACTTGGTAAGGAATTTCAGTAACGATAATGGTTTCTTTACCATTATTTTCTACTTCAATATTCGCTTTTGAACGCATGTAAACTTTACCGCGGCCAGTCTTATAAGCATCAACGATGCCTTTACGACCACTGATAAGTGCTGCTGTCGGGAAATCAGGACCAGGGATATAGTCCATTAGCTCATCAATAGTAATATCTTCATTATTGATAAATGCTAAACAGCCATCAACAACTTCACCAAGGTTGTGTGGTGGGATGTTAGTAGCCATACCTACTGCGATACCAGAAGCACCGTTTACCAATAGATTAGGAATTTTTGTAGGAAGTACTGCTGGAATTTGCTCTGTACCATCGTAGTTCGGTACGTAATCCACAGTTTCCTTATCAAGGTCAGCCAGGAGCTCGTGAGCAATTTTCGCCATACGAACTTCGGTATAACGCATTGCAGCCGCGGAGTCGCCATCGATAGAACCAAAGTTACCTTGGCCATCAACTAGCATATAACGCAGTGAGAACGGTTGAGCCATACGAACAATCGTATCGTATACCGCACTATCACCATGCGGGTGGTATTTACCGATTACATCACCTACTACACGAGCAGACTTTTTATATGGTTTGTTCCAATCATTACCTAGTACATTCATCGCGAACAAAACGCGGCGGTGTACAGGCTTTAGGCCATCACGCACATCTGGAAGGGCACGACCAACGATGACGGACATCGCGTAGTCTAGGTATGAACCTCTAAGCTCATCTTCAATATTTACGGGCGTGATCTCTTTCGCTAGATCGCTCATAGAGCCATTTTCCCTCTATAGTCAGATCGTATTTTTGAATACGTATAAGACCGAAAAATATAACACAAATTTACCTACGGAGGCATCACTTTCCCTCTCCTTTTACCATCTTGTGACCCTTGTAGCCAATCAATTGATGAGAAATTGCACCTCCGCGTCATATCTCGCTGAAACATGGTCACTTTACACCCAATAAATTAGCAAAATTGTAGATCTTCTGGTCAAGGCGAAAAGGCAAGCTATAATGCCTGCAATTTCATGGATGCATTATTTAACTTGGAAATGCCCGATTATGACTAAATCACAGAATGTAGACCCAGCAGAAATCAAGAAATTCGAAGACATGGCATCACGCTGGTGGGATCTAGAAGGCGAGTTTAAGCCATTACATCAGATCAACCCACTTCGCCTAAATTATGTACTAGAGAAAACCGAAGGCCTGTTTGGCAAGAAAGTACTCGATGTTGGCTGCGGCGGTGGCATTTTGGCTGAAAGCATGGCCGTTGAAGGCGCAGTAGTGACAGGTCTAGACATGGGTAAAGAGCCGCTTGAAGTAGCTCGCTTGCATGCATTAGAAACCGGTACCAAGCTAGATTACATTCAGAGCACAATCGAAGACCACGCAGAAGAAAACCCACAAACTTACGATGTGGTGACTTGTATGGAAATGTTAGAGCACGTTCCTGACCCACAATCGGTGATTAACGCATGTTCAAAGTTAGTGAAACCTGGCGGCCACGTATTCTTTTCTACCTTGAACCGGAATTTCAAATCTTACTTGTTTGCAATTGTTGGTGCGGAGAAGCTATTAAAGATCGTTCCAAAGGGCACTCACGAACACGAGAAGTTCATTCGCCCTGCTGAACTTATCAAGATGATTGATAACACACCGCTGCAAGAATTAGGGATTACAGGGCTGCACTACAACCCATTGACGGACACTTACCGTTTAGGGATAAATGTAGACGTTAACTACATCGTTCACACCCAGAATTTCGCCTAAAAAATATCGACACCCCAACCGTAAAATTATTTAGCAAATAGGCTCACGAAAAAGGTTGCAATTAACATAAGTTTGCGACTTTTTTCAGTCTAAATTTCGTGCGCTAGCTTCCATTTTGACCACCTCGATTTAAATTTAATCGTCTAAAATCCGTCGCCTATTTTGCTCAAAGATCAAGGGATTTTTTTTTATGGGCGAGCAAAAATAAAGCATCATGAAAAACCGAATTTTATACAATCAAGTCGCATCTAACTTCATCAGTTAGTGGTTACTTACAGTTTTTTTTCAATCCACCACTTATCCACAAGCACTCCCATTTCTTTACCTTGAAAAATATCGGATGTAGCACTATCTTGTAACCCAACAAACAAATGACCCCTATATGTTGTGTTTGAACTACAATGTATGGGTAGACCAAGATCACAAGGCCGGAACGTAATTTACAAAAATTACACAGAAACACACAAAAACACGGCCTTGTTCAGTTTTGTTAGGGAAATTAAGCAGAATGAACCAACAACTTACTGTTACCAAGCGTAACGGGCGCAAAGAAACTATCGATCTAGAGAAGATCCATCGCGTGATCACATGGGCAGCTGAAGGCTTGCACAATGTTTCTGTATCACAAGTAGAATTGAAAGCTCACATTCAGTTTTACAATGGCATCACCACAACTGACATTCATGAAACAATCATCAAGTCAGCAGCGGATTTAATCTCTGAAGAGACTCCTGATTATCAATATCTAGCAGCACGCCTGTCAGTATTCCACCTACGTAAAAAAGCATACGGTGAATACGAGCCGCCTGCGCTTTATGACCACGTGGCAAAACTGGTTGATATGGGTAAGTACGATAAACACCTAATGGAAGACTACACGAAAGCTGAGTTCGACGAGCTTGACGAGTATATCGACCACAAACGTGACTTAGACTTTTCTTATGCAGCGGTTAAGCAGCTTGAAGGTAAATACTTCGTGCAAAACCGCGTAACAAAAGAAATCTACGAGAGTGCTCAGTTCCTTTACATCCTAGTTGCTGCGTGTCTATTCGCTAAATACCCGAAATCGACTCGTCTTGACTACATCAAACGTTTCTACGACGCATCGTCTACGTTTAAGATTTCTCTACCTACACCGATCATGTCTGGTGTACGCACACCTACTCGTCAATTCAGTTCTTGTGTACTGATCGAATGTGGTGACAGCCTAGATTCAATCAACGCAACAGCAAGCTCAATTGTTCGTTACGTGTCGCAACGTGCTGGTATTGGTATTAACGCAGGTCGTATTCGTGCGATTGGTTCTGAGATCCGCAATGGTGAAGCGTTCCACACTGGCTGTATCCCTTTCTACAAATACTTCCAAACAGCAGTGAAATGTTGTTCTCAAGGTGGTGTTCGTGGTGGTGCAGCAACTGTGTTCTACCCACTATGGCACGGTGAAGTTCAGTCTCTATTAGTACTGAAAAACAACCGCGGTGTTGAAGAGAATCGTGTTCGTCATATGGACTACGGTGTGCAGCTGAACAAGCTTATGTACTCTCGACTTGTGCAAGGTGGCAACATCAGCCTATTCTCTCCGTCAGACGTACCAGGCCTTTACGATGCGTTCTTCGAAAATCAAGACCGTTTTGAAGAGCTATACGTTAAGTATGAAAACGATCCTTCAGTAAAACGCGAAACAGTCAAAGCCGTTGAGCTATTCTCTCTGCTAATGCAAGAGCGTGCTTCTACTGGTCGTATCTACATTCAGAACGTTGACCACTGTAATACACACAGCCCGTTTGATTCTGAGGTAGCACCAGTTCGTCAATCGAACCTATGTTTAGAAATCGCGCTACCAACTAAGCCGCTTTCTAACGTAGAAGATAACGAAGGCGAAATTGCATTATGTACGCTTTCAGCATTCAACCTTGGTGCAATCAACGAGCTTGATGACCTAGCAGAGCTTTCTGAATTGGTTGTTCGTGCCCTAGATGCGCTCCTTGATTACCAAGACTACCCGCTTCCAGCTGCATACAAGTCAACAATGAACCGCCGTACTTTAGGTGTGGGTGTAATCAACTACGCATACTACCTAGCTAAAAATGGTGTTAAGTACTCTGACGGCAGTGCAAATGGCCTGACTCACCGCACATTTGAAGCAATTCAATACCACTTGCTAAAAGCATCTGTTGACTTAGCGAAAGAGCAAGGTCGTTGCCCATCTTTCCACGAGACCAACTACGCGAAAGGCCTACTGCCAATCGATACTTACAAAAAGGATATCGACTTAGTATGTGAAGAGCCATTGCACTACGATTGGGATTCTCTACGTGAAGAGATCATGGAGCACGGTCTGCGTAACTCTACGCTAACAGCACTTATGCCTTCTGAGACATCGTCTCAAATCTCGAACGCAACTAACGGTATCGAGCCACCACGTGGCTATGTCTCAGTGAAAGCATCGAAAGATGGCATCCTGAAGCAAGTAGTTCCTGATTTCCTAAATCTTAAAGAGAACTACGAGCTGCTTTGGAACATTGGTTCTAACGATGGTTACCTGCACTTAGTAGGTATCATGCAAAAATTCGTTGACCAAGCTATCTCTGCAAACACTAACTATGATCCAAGTATTTACGGCAGCGGTAAAGTACCAATGAAGCAACTGCTTCAAGACCTACTAACAGCGTACAAGTACGGTGTTAAGACGCTTTACTACCATAACACTCGTGATGGTGCTAAAGACGACCAAGGCGATGCAGTTCAAGTGCCGGAAGAAGATTGTGAAGGCGGCGGTTGTAAGATATAAACTGCAATAAACATTAAGACCCCAGAGAAGTTATCTTCTCTGGGTTTAAAGCATTAACAGGGTCCGTTTTATTACGGATCTTTAAAGGATTTGAGGCATTTATGGCTTACAGTACTTTTTCTCAGAAAAAAAATGATCAACTAAAAGAACCAATGTTCTTAGGTCAGTCGGTAAACGTTGCACGTTATGACCAACAAAAATTCGAGATCTTCGAAAAGCTTATCGAGAAGCAGCTTTCTTTCTTCTGGCGTCCAGAAGAAGTAGACGTGTCTAGCGACCGTATCGACTACAACAAGCTACCTGATCATGAAAAGCACATCTTCATCTCTAACTTGAAGTACCAAACGCTTCTAGATTCTATCCAAGGCCGCAGCCCTAACGTTGCCCTGCTTCCATTGGTATCTCTACCAGAAGTGGAAACTTGGATTGAAACTTGGTCTTTCTCTGAAACGATTCACTCTCGTTCTTACACGCACATCATCCGTAACATCGTGAATGATCCAGGCGTAGTATTCGACGACATCGTTGAAAACGAAGAGATTCTGAAGCGTGCGAAAGACATCGCGTTTTACTACGACGATTTGATCAAGCTAACGGCAGACTACCATCGCTACGGCGAAGGCAACCACAGCATCAACGGCGAAGACGTTAAGATTTCACTTCATGACCTGAAGAAGAAACTTTACCTATGCCTAATGTCTGTAAACGCACTAGAAGCAATCCGTTTCTACGTGAGCTTTGCATGTTCATTTGCATTCGCTGAGCGTGAGCTAATGGAAGGTAACGCTAAAATCATCAAGCTAATCGCTCGTGATGAAGCGCTTCACCTAACTGGTACTCAGCACATGATCAACTTGCTACGTAACGGTCAAGACGACTTCGCATTCATGCAAATCGCTGAAGAGTGCAAGCAAGAGTGTTTTGACCTATTCAAAGAAGCAGCCGAGCAAGAGAAAGAGTGGGCAGAATACCTATTCAAAGATGGCTCTATGATAGGTCTGAACAAAGACATTCTTTGCCAATACGTTGAGTACATTACCAATATCCGCATGCAGGCTGTTGGTCTAGGTACCGCTTACCCAGCAGCAACGTCGAACCCAATTCCATGGATCAATGCTTGGTTGTCTTCAGATAACGTTCAAGTTGCTCCACAAGAAGCAGAAATCAGTTCTTACCTAGTTGGCCAAATCGACAACGAAGTAAAAGCTGACGACTTTGAAGGGTTTGAGCTGTAATGCCAACAATCAAAATCAACAAGCTGACTTCTATTGAATCTAACCCTTCAAACACTCTATTGGAAACAATGGAACAAGCGGGGTTAGAGCCAGAATACAACTGCCGAGATGGCCACTGTGGCGCTTGCCGTTGCACGTTGGATTCTGGAGAGGTCGAGTACGTTGGTTTTGCTATGGCTTACACGCAAGGTAATGAAATATTGCCTTGTATCTGTAAAGCAAAGACTGAGCTATCGCTGAGTAACGTTATTCATAGAAACAAGCAAAAACGCGCATAAGCCAACTGGCTTTAGGTCGCTTTGTTCGAATATCTTCAATAAGAATTAAAAAGGGTCCGCTTCCTTTAGGAATGCGGACCCTTTTCTATTTATGTATTTAGATATCTGAAACAACTCATACATCACTCAGCCAAAGTCTTCCTGTTGGCTTGCGTCATACAAAGCCAAACGTTTATTGCTGAGTCAGGTTAAGAGTCACAGAGCCAATATAACAAGCGCTTCGGCACTCTCCACAGCCGTTACACTTATCTTTGTCCACTGTAGGCAACTCCCCTGCTTCGATTTGAATCGCACTTGCTGAACAAGCAGCTTGGCATGCTGAACAGTCCATTTGCATGTAGTTATTACAGCTATCAGCAAAGCTAGGCTTGAGGTCGATATAAGGCGTGACTGTTGGATGAAGTGCGCCAGTCGGACACACTTCAGTGCATTTGTTACACATAGAACAACTGTTGTAATCCAAATTCAGCAGCGCACTGCCCTCTAGCATCCCAATAACGCTATTCGGACACGCTTGCTCACACAGCTCGCAACCGTCGCAAAGACGCTCAAACAGCACCTCATCGACCGCTCTTGGCGGCCTTGCGTGCAAGCGCTGTGATACCTCTTCATAATTCGCGGCTGCTTTAACCGGTTTAGAAAGTCGAGTTAAGAAACCGCGCCTATTTGAGTTTATTTGTTCAGACATTAGTCGATATATAACTTTTTAGTAGCAACATTTAAATTATATTCAGATGTTAATTTATTAAGCCAATTTATTACATCACTTGATAGCTTCTTATAAAATGATAAATCTGATGATGTATTTAATTTATCTAAATAAGTAGAAGACCAAGGTAATAAGTGACACTCCAGCAATTCACGGGCTGAATCGATATTATTGTTTTCTAACAAATACGTATGGGCGAATAACATTAAACCAAATTGATCTTCTGGCTCTCTTAACCCCGTGTCTAATTCAATCTGATTCAATTCTAAAAACTGGCGATACTCAACCGTAGAAGCGCCGAACACAACGCGGTCTTTATCTAGGTACACAGAACCCCAAGGCGGAGCTGGCATGTCTCCAACGCCTTCAAACAGGCGGCTGAACTCTGCTGCGAGCGCATCTTCGTCTTCGCCTCTCAATGCCTGTAAGCATTCTTCAGAGAGCACTTCGCTCTCAACCAAAGCTTCAACAATGGTGACCAACTGCTCTTTACTTGTCGCTTGATAAAATAGCGAACCCAATAATTTATGCGTATCGATAATCATTATTATTTATACCGTTGTAGGTTTAAAGATAATTATATAAATAAGGCGATTTAATTCTTTGATCTATTTTATACATTCGATTAATAAGATTTAAATTTCGCTCTTATTTGATGCCAGTCAATCAACAATCCGAAATAAAAACACAAATAACAAACTACCTATAAAGTGCTAGTCATCAATAGCAAAAGGCATCTTAGAATGACGAATAAAAAAGAATCTGGGGTAATGAATCTTACTCGAAGAGGCTTCATGAAAGCTTCTTCTGCAGTAGGTAGTGCAGCCGCACTTGCGGGCGGTATCGCTTTACCTTTCAAATCCAAACCAGTAGCGGCTGCGGTTGCTGAGAATGTGGGTGAGAAAATCGTATGGAGTGCATGCACAGTAAACTGTGGCTCTCGCTGCCCGTTACGTATGCATGTACAAAACGGTGAGATCAAATACGTAGAAACAGACAACACAGGTACTGACGAATACGGTCATCACCAAGTTCGTGCGTGTCTACGTGGTCGCTCTATGCGCCGCCGTGTTTACAACCCAGATCGCCTAAAATACCCAATGAAACGTGTAGGTGAACGTGGTGAAGGTAAGTTTAAGCGTATTAGCTGGGAAGAGGCTTATGATGAAGTCGCCGGCACCATGCAACGCCTTATCAAAGACTACGGTAACGACACTATCTACCTAAACTACGGTACAGGTACGCTTGGCGGTACGGTTACTAAATCTTGGCCACCAGCTCAAACGCTGATTGCTCGTCTAATGAACCTGAGTGGTGGTTACCTAAACCATTACGGTGACTACTCAACAGCGCAAATCACGAAAGGCTTGAGCTACACCTACGGTGGTTGGGCGAACAACAACTCTTTCTCTGACCTAGAGAACACCAAGCTTAATATCCAATTTGGTAACAACCCTGCCGAGACACGTATGTCTGGCGGTGGTCTGATCCACCACTACGTAGAAAGCAAAAACAAATCGAACGCAAGAACGATCATCATCGACCCTCGCTACACCGATACTGCCGGTGGTCGTGAAGATCAATGGATTCCAATTCGTCCTTCTACGGATGCGGCATTGGTAGCGGGTCTTGCACACGTGATGATCACGGAAGACCTTGTCGACCAACCGTTCCTAGACAAATACTGCGTCGGTTATGACGAAAAAACTCTGCCTGCATCAGCGCCTAAAAACAGCGACTACAAATCTTACATCCTAGGTTTAGGTGAAGATGGCGTAGAGAAGACACCAGAATGGGCTTCTAAGATCACCGGTATTCCGGTTGATACTATCGTCAAGCTTGGCCGCGAAATGGGCACAGCAAAACCGTGCGCAATCCACCAAGGCTGGGGCCTGCAACGTACTGCGAACGGTGAGCTAGCTTGTCGTGCAATCGCAATGCTGTCACTGCTCACCGGTTCTGTGGGTGTATCAGGCGGTTCTACAGGTGCTCGTGAGAGTGACATCAACATTCCGTTTGTGCGCTTCCCTACTGTGCCAAACCCAGTTGAAACGTCTATTTCAATGTTCATGTGGACAGACGCGATTTACCGTCACCATGAAATGACCGACATCACTGATGGTGTTCGCGGTGCAGAGCGCCTTAAAAACCCAATCAAGATGATCTGGAACTACGCAGGTAACTGCATCATTAACCAACACTCAGACATCAACAAGACTCACGCGATTCTTCAAGATGAAAGTGCGTGTGAAATGATTGTCGTGGTTGATAACCATATGACTTCTTCAGCGAAATACGCCGATATCATCCTGCCAGACTTAACAACGTCTGAGCAAGACGACTGGTGTATGGATGGTAAAGCAGCGAATATGCCTTACTTCATCTACGCGCAGAAAGCGATCGAACCTCAATTCGAAGCGAAATCTATCTATGAAATGTGCTCTCAGTTGGCTAAGCGTATGGGCGTCGAAAAAGAGTTCACAGAAGGCCGAACTCAAGATCAATGGATTGAGCATCTTTACGCTGAAACTCGTAAGAACGATCCAACACTGCCAACCTTCGAAGAGATGAAAGATCTAGGTATCTACAAACGTAGCTACGACCACCACTACATCGCTTACGAAGACTTCCGCAAAGATCCTGAAGCGAACCCACTGACTACACCAAGTGGCAAGATTGAGATCTACTCAGAGCAACTGGCTGATATCGCGAAGACTTGGAAGCTGAAAGAAGACGAAGTGATTCACCCACTTCCGGTTTACGCGGACTCTTTTGAAGGTCATAACGATCCACTAGCAGAGAAGTACCCACTTCAGCTAACCGGTTTCCACTACAAGGCTCGTACTCACTCAACTTACGGCAACGTTGCAGAAATCAAAGCAGCCGCACCGCAAGAGTTGTGGATCAACCCAATCGATGCAAAAGAACGTGGTATTGAAAGCGGCGACATGGTGAGTATTTTCAACGACCGTGGCGAAGTACATATTCCAGCGAAAGTGACACCAAGGATTCTTCCTCGAGTTGTCGCACTAGGCGAAGGTGCATGGTACGCACCAGATGGTCAGAAGATCGACCATGCAGGCTCTATTAACGTGCTGACGACTCAGCGCCCGAGCCCACTTGCTAAGGGTAACCCTCAGCATACAAACCTAGTTCAAATCAAAACGCTAAACAAAGCATAAGGTAGGTTGGAATGAAACAATACGGCTTTTACATTGATTCAAGTAAATGCACGGGTTGTAAAACCTGTCAGCTTGCTTGTAAAGATTATAACGATCTAGACATCAAAACGAACTACCGTCGCGTATACGAATACGCAGGTGGTGGCTTCACTCAAGATGGTGATACCTGGGTTCAGAAAGATGTCTTTTCTTACTACCTTTCTATCGCTTGTAACCACTGTACTAACCCAGCGTGTGTGAAAGTGTGTCCTTCGGGCGCGATGCACAAACGTGATGAAGACGGTTTGGTTGTGGTTGATGAGAGCGTATGTATTGGTTGTCAGCACTGTAGCAATGCGTGCCCTTACGGCGCACCACAATACAATGCTAAGAAAGGTCACATGACCAAATGCGATGGTTGTTACCAACGTGTTTCTGAAGGCAAACAGCCTATCTGTGTTGAGTCTTGCCCACTTCGTGCATTGGAGTTTGGTGAAATCAATACACTTCGCGAAAAGTACGGCTCCGGTGCGGATGTGGCGCCATTGCCATCTTCAACAGAAACGCTACCGAACATCGTGATTAAGCTGAACAAAAACGCGAAGCCGACTGGCGATACCAGTGGTCACCTAGCAAACCCGAAGGAGGTGTAAGATGATTTTTCATGAGTGGTCTTTAATCTTCTTTACTGTGCTGGCGCAAACTGCGGTTGGTGGTTACTTACTGATTGGCGCACGTGCACTGGTACTTGGTCATGACGAAGAGAAGCTGAACAGCTACAAGGTTCCAATGTTCATTCTATGGGCACTAATGGGGCTTGGCTTCATGTTCTCGACAACGCACCTTGGTTCTCCACTGCGCGCGTTTAATGCCTTTAACCAACTAGGCTCTGCTTGGTTGTCTAACGAAGTGTTCTTCGGTGCAGCATTCTTCGCTGTCGGTGGCCTGCAATGGCTATTGTCTGTGCTTAAGAAAGGTGGCGTAGCTATCCAGAAAGCACTGATGGTTGGCGCGATGGTACTGGGTGTTATCTTCATGTACGCGATGATCAATGTATACATGATCAACACAGTACCTACGTGGGACAACATCTACACACCACTGAGCTTCATCATGACGATGGTTGTGGGTGGATTGCTGCTATCTCAGTTCGTTATTGTATTCGCAAACGACAGCCGCTTTACGGTTGACTGTAACATCACCATGCTGGCTGTTATCGCTGTTGCTATCAGCTTGCTTGTGACAGTAGGCAAACTGAACCTAATCGGTGACATCCAAACTTCAGCAGCAAAAGCATCTGAGTTGGTTGACGGTTTAGGCAGCTATGCGATTCTTCAAGTTGCATTACTGATGGCAAGCTTACTGGTTTGGATTCTACCTATGCTGAACAAAGCAAAAGTGAATCCAGTTAACCTTGGCTTAGCACTAGTATTGTTCTTGGCTTCAGAGTTAATCGGCCGTGGTTTGTTCTACAGCCTACATATGACAAGCGGTTTGTAATCGAGTTCTTACAGACATGAGTTGCGTGTAAACATCGCTGCTTGTTTGGTTATCTAGAAGGCTAGATAAACAAAAGGCCCAACACCTATTTAGATGTTGGGCCTTTTTATTGCGTTTTTTCTAGCGTTTTCAGTACAGACTTAGCGAGTTCGCTTACATAGCTACTTAATGATAGCCGCTGGAATAAACATGTCTTTCAATCGCTTAACCGAAGAATAAGTACCAAACATCGGTTTATTGTCTAAATGCCTTCTCAGCATATCGGCGGCGACTGTCTTAATCACGTTGCGTTGGTCTTCTCGCGAGTACTGACGATAAAACTCAAGTACCTGCCCCCACTCGCCTACTTCAGTCGACAATGCAACGCTGAATGTGTTGCCTTCCAACTTACCCGTCACCAAAGCCAATTCAGTTCCGCATTTATCTCTTGTTGCTCCGGCCAGAGCAAAGGTTGCGGCCAATGGATCGCTCTTTTCAAGTTCGCTCTCTTTGGGCTCAGCCATCACCCACGAATGTCCGAAGCAATCTTCGACCTGCTCATTCAATTGCAGCCACGCTGACAGTGAACCTTTGGTCGACACTTCAGACACAGATAACGTCTTCTTTTTTTCCGCCATGATGTGTCCAATATGGTCAATCATCGGCTCATCGACACTCACGACATTACTCTCTAGCAGCTTGTAAACCATTTGCAGAAGCTTAACGCGAGTTTCTAAGTCTGCCTTAGGGCCAAACAGTTTAACCTCAATGAATGGCAGATAAGAGCGATAACCCAACTCATAACCTTCTGGCAGCTTTAATTGGTCCAAAACATCAGAGATACCAGACTCAGACAAACCAAACGTAAACAGTCGACTGCATTCAGAGGCAACCACTTGAGGGTAGGTACGCGACAAGTCAGGAAGAATCTCAAACGTCACCATGCGCTTGAATTCACTCGGCACACCCGGCGTGAAATAGAACGTCGCATCGTTAATCTTCAGCTTAAAGCCACACGCAGTGCCAACTGGGTTATCGACAATCTCAGCGCTTGCTGGCAACAAGGCTTGTTTAAGGTTGCTGTCAGGCATCGGCATACCGCGTCCAGAGAACATTTTTTCCATACGAGTCAACCACTCAGGGAACATAATTAAGTCCTGCTCGGAAGCAGTTGCAGCGGCGGCGGCGCTCATGTCGTCGGTTGTCGGCCCTAAACCACCATTGACGATAACCACATCATAGTTAAAGCTCAGCATCAGCAGTTCTTCAACCAGAGCATTCATTTGGTCACCCACAGTGGAACGTTTCGCAAGAGCAAAACCGTGCTGATAAAACTCAGCAGACATCCAGGCCGCGTTTGTGTCGACAATGTCTCCATGAAGAACTTCTTCACCTGTACTTAACATTGCGATTTTCGTCATATTACTTCCCTTGTTGTCATAAAAAGACACTGTATTATTTACAAACTAGTCTATGGTTGAATTTGATACATTTCACCTTTCATAAGTATTGACCATGTCTGAACTAAGATTCTTATGAGAAAAGTAATAAAGTATTAGTTCCCTAAATCAGGCATTTAATAGATAATTGTGACTCTGATCAATTTTTAACTTCTCGTGGAGACCCTTGTGTCCAAATCGCCGTCACTAGCAAAGGTTACAGCTGTATTATCAATGTTAATGTCAGTTAACTCGGCTGCAAGCCAATATGACTTCGAACAGCCAATCAACCTTTCTTACTCGGATGAATGTGCTCAAGATTACTGTGTTAGTGAAAGCTTGTACACCTACAAGCCAAGTAAGAATTATGCATTAAACGAGTCAAGCGATCAGTACGATTTAACGATCGACAAGCAACCACTTTATCTGACTGTCAGCGATGGTAAAGATTGGGATTACCTTATGGGTCAAACCTACACTATTCTTGGTTTGAGTGTCGCAACCGTTGGCCTAATGACCCTATTACCTGAAAGTATTACTAAGTGGGACGATGACCAACGCGATATTAGTGCACTAGGTCAGAAGTGGAAGGATAATGTTTCTGCTGGTCCAGTATGGGACCGTGATGAACACTTCTTAAACTATGTAATGCACCCTTATTTTGGTGGTGTTTACTACACTGCAGCTCGACACGCGGGGTACGATGAGTTTGAGTCTTTCCTATACTCTTGGACTATGTCGACATTCTTCTGGGAATACGGTGTAGAAGCGTTTGCTGAAGTACCTTCATGGCAAGATCTCTTCATCACACCATTCTTTGGTGCGGTTGTTGGTGAAATGATGTTAGAAGCAGAACAAAACATCGTTGCTTCAGGTGGTGAAGTGATGGGTTCTCAAACCATGGGTGATGTGTCTCTATTTTTCCTAAACCCTGTTGGCCATATCCATTACTGGGTAAGTGACGCTTGGGGCGGCGACGCAGAAGTTAACCTGAATACTAACCCTTGGTGGGACAACCAAGATGCCGCTAAATTCGCTTACGATGCTGGCGCACCATACGACTCACAGTTTGTTGGTATGAACTTCAAGGTAACGTTTTGAACCAGTATCCGTGTTACTTGCTAAGCCGTTTACTCAGTTGCTTGCTAAGATTCTGAATCACAAATAACAGCGACAACTCTTTTACAAAGCGGCTCTTTAGCCGCTTTTTTGTGCCCTAGCCTTCATTCTCTTTTTTGTATCGCAGCTTAGTTTCAAAAATTGACACAGGTCAAACATTGTTCGATGTAACCTTCTACACTGAAATTAAAGAACTTTATCGCGTGATATCAAACATTTAATTGGCAAAGAATAATTGAAACTTTAGGGGCTGATATGAACAGTACATTTATCGTAAACTTTATCGGAAAAGCATCACCAGCAACAATCAAGCAACTTGCTGCGGTTACTCACGAAAACGACGGAAAATGGCTCATCAGTAAAGTGAATTTTATTGAAGACCAAGTCGCGGGTGTACTCAAGGTTGAACTTCCAGCCATCAACGAATCGATTGTTAAAGAAGCCTTCAGCGCTAATCCGGATCTCATCGTGCAATTTGTCGATTCAGACCATGCACACAATGTCCAAGACACGATACACCACCTTAGACTCGACTCGAACGACAGAGCAGGTATCGTCAACGAAGTAACCCATGTCTTGGATAGACAAGGAATCAGCATTCTAGATATGGACTGCCACCGAGTCTTTATCGCTGGTGGCGGCGGTGTGAGCTCAAGCCTGTTTACTTCCAAGATAGCGGTTAAGCTGCCAATCGAAGTTCAGATCGAAGACGTAGTGAATGAGCTAGAAACGCTTAGCGAAGATACTCGAGTGATAATTGAAGGTTAACTGGTAGTCGCTCTCAATTTTATATTCTGTTTTCTGATTAACGGACACCTAAAAACAAAATAGAGCTGCTCATTGGCTGCTCTATTTGTTGTTCTGAGTCTAAGGATCGTTATTTAACCGACCATTGTGACAATGAACGTTTGAAGTCTTCATAGCCAAACTCATTCAGCTTTTGAACTTCTCCGTTGCTACGCTCGCAATAGATCGATGGCATCTTCAGGCCATTGAACCAGTTCAGTTTCACCATGGTGTAGCCCGCACTGTCCAACAGGTGAAGCTTTTGGCCAATCTTAAGTGGCTCATCAAAGCTCGTTTCGCAGAACTGATCGCCCGCCAGACATGAACATGAACCAATCACATAGTCGTGACTACCTGTTTCTGAGGCTTCTAGCACCGATGCTGGTTCATTGTAAATAAGCGTATCAAGGCGGTGTGCCTCAGTCGCTGAGTCCACAATCGCTGTTTTCTTCACGTTCTCAACGATATCAACCACTGTCACAACTAGGTCGGTTGTTTTAGTGATGATCGCTTCACCCGGCTCAAGGTACATCTGCACACCGTGTTTTTCAGAGAAGGCTTTCAGCGCAAGACCCAGTTTTTCGATGTCATAGCCCGGCCATGTGAAGAACACACCTCCGCCCATGCTCACCCAGTCCAACTTATCTAAGTGCTCACCAAACTGTTCGGAGATTGAATCAAGTAGGCCGATAAATGCATCAGCATCTTTGTTCTCACAGTTCATGTGGAACATCACACCATCAATCTCATCGAAGGTCTCTGGCTTGATATGGTCAGCTTGTACGCCCAAACGCGAGAATTGGCGCGCTGGGTTTGCCAAATCTTGTCCTGCGTAGCTCACACCCGGATTTAAACGTAAACCCAGTGAAGCTTTACCTTCAACAATATGGCGGTAAGCAGCAAGCTGGCTTTGAGAGTTGAAAATCATCTTGTCGCAGATGTCAGCTACTTCTCTCACGTCATCTTCGCTGTAACCGACACTGTAAGCGTGCGTCTCACCACCAAAGGTTTCGTGGCCAAGCTTCACTTCGTATGGGCCAGAGCTTGTCGTGCCATCGAGATAAGGTTTGATGATGTCAAACACACCCCATGTCGAGAAACACTTCAGTGCCAATACCAACTTCACACCTGAAATCTCTTTCAGCTGCTTGGCTTTCTCTAAGTTCGCAATCAACTTGTCTTCATTGATCATGAAATAAGGCGTTTTTAGTTCGTTGTTTTGCATGTTAATACCTTGCGGCCCTCGAGTTCACGAAGGCACATGATAATCGAACAAAGCCGACGCAACAGCATCGGCTTGTAATTATACGTTCTCGTCAATCATATGACTTTGAATGGAATTCGCAGAGCTTTGACCTTGTCGCTAGGACAACGCGATGAGGGCAAAGAGCAACAAATTACTTCAAAGTATGGATTAGAGGTAGACCAGCTGTAGGCTCTAGCTCTTGAACGTGCCAGTCTAGACCGATTTCAGGCATCGTTGCTAGGAACGGGTCTGGGTTTAGCTGTTCCATGTTGAACACGCCTTTATCAGCCCATTCGCCGCGGAAGAACTGAAGTGCAGCGGTAATCGCTGGAACACCTGTTGTGTAAGAGATAGCTTGGTGCTCTACGTCTTCGTAAGCCACTTCGTGGTCCGCGTTATTGTAGATGAACACGCTGCGCTCTTTACCGTCTTTCTTACCTTGAACCCAAGTACCGATACACGTTAAACCTGTGTAACCCGGAGCTAGAGATGTTGGGTCTGGCAGTAGTGCTTTAAGAACATGTAGAGGCTGAACCACAGTGCCATCGTGCAGTGTTAGCGGATCAGGGCTAAGAAGGCCGATATCACGCATGCAGTTGAAGTAGTTCAGGTAAGCATCGCCGAAGCCCATCCAGAATTCGATACGCTTAGCTGGGATGAACTCTTTCATTGAACGTACTTCATCGTGTGCCATTGAGTACACCTTGTGAGAGCCACAGTTAGGGAATTCAAATTCAAGCATACGAGAGTGGCAAGGTACTTGTTTCCACTCTTCATTTTCCCAGTAGAAAGAATCGCCTTGGATCTCAAGCATGTTGGTTTCTGGGTCAAAGTTTGTCGCAAACTTCTTACCGTGGTCGCCTGCGTTTACGTCCATTACATCGATCGTATCGATCTCATCAAACAAGTGCTTAACCGCGTGCGCTGCAAATACAGAAACCACACCAGGATCGAAACCCG